>NZ_MLCF01000048.1 GCF_001879105.1 Mangrovactinospora gilvigrisea
CTTTCGGGTTGGGGGCTCCTTCGCGTTCCCGTTTCCCCTCGGTCTCAGGGGGCGAGGTTGATGCCGGCGGCCTTGGCGAGGTCCAGGTCGAGGCCCTCGCGGCGGATGCGCAGGTCGACGTAGAGCAGCGCCGTCACACACGCGCTGAACGGGTAGACGAGCAGCGTGCCGACGACGCCGCCGATGCCGGTGACGACGTAGTAGCCGAGGCTGGTCGCGGAGCCGCTGGCGGCGTGAGCGGAGAAGAGCATGTTGCCCAGGGTGTTGAATGGCATCGAGATCACCGTGGTGACGATCAGCGTGATGAGCGCGACCACCAGCTGAATGCCGAGGATGCGCCACCAGCTGCCCTTGGCGAGGCGCATGGCGCGGGAGAGGGCGTGGCCGATGCCCTGCTTCTCCAGCATCAGGGCCGGCCCCGCGAGGGTGAGGCGGATGCCGAGGAAGAGCGCCGCGGCCGCGCCGGCGAAGACCAGCAGGACGAGGATGCCGGAGACGGCGGCCGGGGCGCCGAGCGCGGCGGTGAGCACCGTGGGGAGGAGTCCCACCGCCAGGGCGGCGAGCGGGATGAGCGTCACCAGGAGGGAGAGGCCGGCGAGCCGGGGCAGCCGGGGGCCGGCGTCGCGGAAGGCCTGGCGCGGGGTGAGGGGTGCACCGGTGACGGCCCGTCCGATGACGAGGGTGCAGACGGCGGTCACCAGCAGCATGCCGAGGAACGACAGCAGTTGGGCGAGGCCGAGGTTGAGCAGCAGGGTGGGCAGGGCGTCCTTGAGGGCCGCGACGATGTCGTGCACCGGGGGCGGCGGGGTGGTCTCCGACAGATGCTTGAACCGGTTGTAGACGGTGTTGACGTCGTGCTCGGTCGACCAGCCCACGGCGGCGACGGCGGCCTGCACGATCACCGCGACGGGCAGCGTGAAGCCGAGGACGGAGCGCCAGTAGAGGCGGATGGTGCTGACCGCGGCCTCGAACAACTCGCCCATGCGGAGCGGTCGGAGCGGGATGACGCCGGGCTTGGGCGCGTCGAACCAGCGTCCGCCCTGTCCGCCGCCCGGCGGGGTGAGCCAGGGGGAGGGCGGTGGCTGCTGCGGCGACCAGCTCATATCGGTGGGGCTCCTCGGTGGGGTGGGTCGATTCGCTTCTCGTGGGCGCGTCGGCCCGGGCGGGCCGCGCGATGGGAGGCAATCGTGTCACGCAGCGGCGCCGCCGGGTTCTGCCGTGCCGCGGGCGGCCGTACGGTGCTGGGTGTGGATGCGATGACGGGTCGTGAGCCCGGCGGAGGCGTGGACGGGATCCCGGCGCCGGTGAGATGGGACGCGGAGGCCTTCGGCGGGCCGGTGGTGGTGCTGCTCGACCAGACGCGGCTGCCGCGCGAGGAGGCCGAGGCGGTGTGCGCCAATGTCCCCGATCTGGTGGACGCGGTGCAGCGGTTGGTGGTGCGGGGTGCTCCGCTGCTGGGGATCGTCGGCGGGTACGGGGTGGCGCTGGCGGCGGCCCGCGGCTACGACGTGGAGGGCGCGGCACTGGAGCTGGCGCGGGCGCGTCCGACGGCCGTGAACCTGGCGTGGGGCGTGGAGCGCGTGCTGGGGGTGTACCGGGCCGCCGCGGCGCACGGGAGCACCGGGGCGGCGGCCGGCGCGGCGCTGGCGGAGGCGCG
The DNA here is from genome assembly GCF_001879105.1 of Mangrovactinospora gilvigrisea. Lineage (GTDB taxonomy): Bacteria > Actinomycetota > Actinomycetes > Streptomycetales > Streptomycetaceae > Mangrovactinospora > Mangrovactinospora gilvigrisea. The sequence continues at coordinate 1,658 of NZ_MLCF01000048.1, forward strand.
GCTGCTGCACGCGGAGGACGCGGCGGCGAGCGCGGCGATGGCCAGCCACGGCCTGGGGCTGCTGGAGGGGCTGCTTCCGGCGGGCGGCTGGCGGCTGCTGACGCACTGCAACACGGGCGTGCTGGTGTCGGGCGGCGCGGGCACGGCGCTGGGCGTGGTGCGGCAGGCGCACGAGGCGGGCCGGCTGCGCAGGCTGTGGGTGGACGAGACGCGTCCGCTGCTGCAGGGCGCGCGGTTGACGGCGTGGGAGGCGGCGCGCTCCGGGATGCCGTACTCGGTGCTGGTGGACGGCGCGGCGGGGGCGCTCTTCGCGGCTGGGGAGGTGGACGCGGTGCTGGTGGGGGCGGACCGGATCGCGGCGGACGGCTCGACGGCGAACAAGGTCGGCACCTACGGCCTGTCGGTGCTGGCGCGGCATCACGGGGTGCCGTTCGTGGTGGTGGCGCCGGTGAGTACGGTCGACTTCGGGACGGCGGACGGCGCGGGCATCGAGGTGGAGCAGCGGCAGCCGTCGGAGGTGACCGAATTCGGCGGGGTGCGGGTGGCGCCGGCGGGTGCGGGGGCGTTCAATCCTGCGTTCGACGTCACACCGCCCGGGCTGATTGCGGCGATTGTGACCGAAATGGGCGTTTTGTCCCCCGTGAGTCACGAAACAATCGACGGTCTTCGTATCAGGTCACGAACGGGTAATGAGACGATGAAGCCATGAAGGGACGCGTCCTGATCGTCGATGACGACACCGCACTGGCCGAGATGCTCGGCATCGTGCTTCGCGGGGAGGGGTTCGAGCCGTCGTTTGTAGCCGACGGCGACAAGGCCCTCGCCGCCTTCCGGGAGACCAAGCCCGACCTGGTGCTGCTCGACCTGATGCTCCCCGGGCGGGACGGCATCGACGTGTGCCGGCAGATCCGGGCCGAGTCCGGTGTGCCGATCGTCATGCTGACGGCCAAGAGCGACACCGTGGACGTGGTGGTCGGCCTGGAGTCCGGCGCCGACGACTACGTCGTCAAGCCGTTCAAGCCCAAGGAGCTGGTCGCCCGGGTCCGCGCGCGCCTGCGGCGCGCCGAGGAGCCGACGCCCGAGCAGCTGGCCGTCGGCGACCTGGTGATCGACGTGGCCGGCCACTCGGTGAAGCGCGAGGGCAAGGCCATACCGCTCACCCCGCTCGAGTTCGACCTCCTGGTGGCCCTGGCCCGCAAGCCGTGGCAGGTCTTCACCCGCGAGGTGCTCCTGGAGCAGGTGTGGGGCTACCGGCACGCCGCGGACACCCGCCTGGTCAACGTCCATGTGCAGCGCCTGCGGTCGAAGATCGAGCGGGACCCGGAGCGGCCCGAGATCGTGGTGACGGTGCGCGGCGTCGGTTACAAGGCCGGGTCCGGCTGAGATGACCGCCCGCGGGGCCGAGGGCGGCGGGTCCGCCCTCTCCTGGCTCTCCGGATCGGCGCGCGCCACGCTCTCCGTCGTCTCCTTCCTGGGACGGCATGCGCGGCGCCCCTTTCTGAGAGCCAGGTCGCTCTACCGCCGCTCGATCCAGTTCCGGGTCGTGGCGGCGACGCTCGTGCTGACCCTCGGTGTCGTGCTGATGCTCGGCGCCGTGGTGATCGGCCAGGTGCGCAACGGACTTCTGGACGCCAAGCGGGACTCGGCGTTCAGCCAGGCACGCGGCGGGTTCCAGGCTGCCCAGACGCAGACCTCGACCAGCGGCGATCCGCGGGCCGCCGCGCAGCCGGACGGCGCCCAGGACCCGACCGGCACCGGTACCGGCACCGCGGCCGCCTCCAGCACCTGGCTGAACAACCTCGTCGAGCAGCTCGCGGTGAGCGGCCAGGGCCAGTACGCGGTGGTCGCGCTGAGCGACGCCGGCACCACCACCTCGGCGGCCTCCGACCCCGGCAACGCCCGCGCCCCGCGCGCCAGCGGGGGCGTCGACCCGCGCAGCATCAGCCGGGCCATCCAGAGCAAGGTCCGCGAGAACACCCGCATCCAGTGGCAGTACACGAAGGTGTACTACGACGCCGACCAGAACAGGCAGCCCACCTCGGGCCTCGCCGTCGGCAAGCAGCTGTACGACACCGACGGGCACGCCTACCAGCTGTACTACCTGTTCAACTTCGGCCAGGAGGAGAAGACCCTCAGCCTGGTCAAGGGCACCCTCGCCACCGCCGGCGTCTTCGTGGTGGTGCTGATGGGCGCCATCGCCTGGCTGGTGGTGCGGCAGGCCGTCACACCCGTCCGGATGGCCGCGAAGATCGTGGAGCGGCTGGCCAGCGGCAAGCTCGACGAGCGGATGAAGGTCACCGGCGAGGACGACATCGCCCTGCTCGGCGAGTCCTTCAACAAGATGGCCTCCCATCTGCAGAGCCAGATCCGCCAGCTGGAGGGGCTGTCGCGGATGCAGCGCCGCTTCGTCTCGGACGTCTCCCACGAGCTGCGCACCCCGCTGACCACCGTGCGGATGGCTGCCGACCTGCTCTACGAGTCGCGCGACGAGTTCGACCCGATGACGCAGCGCTCCGCCGAGCTGCTGCAGCAGCAGCTGGACCGCTTCGAGTCGCTGCTCGGCGACCTGCTGGAGATCAGCCGCTTCGACGCGGGCGCCGCCGTCCTGGACGCCGAGCCCGTCGACCTGCGCGAGATCGCCCGCCGGGTGATCGAGAGCGCCGCCCCGCTCGCCCAGCACAAGGACACCCGGGTGCTCACCGAGGGCGACCGGCATCCGGTCGTCGCCGAGGTCGACCCGCGCCGCATCGAGCGGATCCTGCGCAACCTGGTCGTCAACGCCATCGAGCACGGCGAGGGCCGGGACGTGGTGATCCGCCTCGCCGCCGGGGACGGCGCCGTCGCCATCGCCGTCCGCGACCACGGCGTCGGCCTCAAGCCCGGCGAGTCGTCCCGGGTCTTCAACCGCTTCTGGCGCGCCGACCCGGCGCGCGCCCGCACCACCGGCGGCACCGGCCTGGGCCTGTCCATCGCCCAGGAGGACGCCCATCTGCACGGCGGCTGGCTGCAGGCCTGGGGCGAGCCGGGCGGCGGCTCGCAGTTCCGGCTGACGCTGCCGCGGCAGGCCGGCGGGGACGTGGTGCACTCGCCGCTCCCGCTGGAGCCGGAGGACTCCACCCGCAACCGCGGGGTGCGCGCCGCCGGCGTGCCGTTCCGCCGCAGCGGCGGCGCCGCCCGGCCGGACGGTGCCGAGCCGCACGGGCAGACCGGGACGCCCCCGGCGCAGCGCCGCTCCTCGGAGTGGGCCACCCCCGCCAACGGGCTGCCGTCGGCGGCCGGCCTCGCCGTCTCCCCGTCCGGGGTGGGCGGCACGGTCAGCCGGCGGGTGGGGCCCGCCCCCGCGCACGCCCAGCGCGCCAACGACCCGGGCACCGCCGAGCACGCCGGGCCCGAGCACGCCGAGACGGAGAGGGAGGGCGCCGAGTGACCCATCGGGGGACGCCGCCCGGCGCGGGGACCGCCGGGGGCCGGAGCGGCCGGACCGCGGCGGCCGTCGTGGCGGTCGCGCTGGCGCTGCTCGCGGCGGGCTGCGCCACCATGCCCTCCAGCGGGCCGGTGCAGGGCGCCGACCAGTCGCAGAACTCCGACCAGAACGCCCAGGTGCGGGTGCTGGGTCAGAAGCCGCTCGCCAACGAGGAGCCGCTGCCGCTGGTCTCCGGTTTCCTGGAGGCGACCACCGCCGACGACGCGGCGTACGCGGCGGCCAAGGACTACCTCACCCCGGCCGAGCGCCACAGCTGGCGGCCCGGCGCCGGGGTGACCGTGCTGGACTCCGCGCCCACCCCGTCCCCGGCCGACAGCGTCGTCCCGGACGCCACCAACCGCTACCGCGTGCAGATCACCGGCCGGCTGGTGGGTCAGGTGGACAGCGACGGCGCCTACCAGGGGCTCGCCGGCAGCGGCCACGACGTGACGCTCAAGTACGACCTGGTGCGCGGCAAGGACAAGCAGTGGCGGATCGCCTCCATGCCGCACGGCCTGGTCCTCGCCTCCGACGACTTCCAGCGCATCTACCGGCCGGCGAACCTCTTCTACTACACCGCCGTCGAGGGCGGCGGGCTGCGCGAGCTCTCCCCGGGGCGCCCGCTGACCGTGGCCGACCGGATATACCTGCGGCGCCGGGACGACCCGGCCACCGCCGCGGTGGCGGCGCTGCTGCGCGGGCCGTCCGACTGGCTCGCCCCGATGTCCCGCTCGGCCTTCCCGGTGGGGACGCGGCTGAACCGGGTGACGCTCGCCGACGACGGCTCCTACAACGTGGTGCTGCGCGGAGCCCCGCTGGAGCAGGACGGCTCCTCGTGCCGGCTGATGGGCGCCCAGATCGCGCTCTCGCTGGCCGACCTGACCAACTCCGCCGACCCGGTGGTGCGGCTGAGCGACGGCCGCTCCAAGGGCACCGCCTGCACGGTCAGCGGCGGCGCCGCCAAGCGCTACGCCTCCGCGCTGGCCGGCGTCCCGTCGGCGAACGGCAGCGACATCTCGCAGTACTACGTGGACACCAGCGGCCGGATCGTCTCGCTGCTGCCGGCGCAGGGCTCCGCGACGCCGGTGCCCGGGCCGCTGGGCGCCGGGCACGCGAAGTTCGCCTCGGTCGGGGTGCGCCGCGACGAGCAGGAGGCGGCCGCCGTCAGCACCGACGGCCGCCGCCTGTACCTGGCCGACCTGGACGCGCACGCCGATCTGCACGAGGTGGCCGTCTCGGGCGCGCGGGGCAAGTCCGGAGCCGGGTTCACGGCGCCCAGCTGGGACGCCTGGAACGAGCTGTGGTTCGCCGATTCGACGGGGCACGGCTCGCAGGTCTACGTCTTCCCCTCGCCGGGCGCGGACGCCAAGCCGATCGCGGTGAGCGTCCCGGAGCTGGGCGGGCGGCGGATCGTGGCGCTGCGGGCGGCCGCGGACGGCTCCCGGCTGGCGCTGCTGGTGCGCTCCTCCTCGGGCTCGGGCGACCCCCAGGTGCTGGTGGGCCGCGTGGTGCGGACCGGCTCCGAGCAGCACACCGGGCTGGCGGTGGATCAGCTGCGTCCGGCGGCGACCCAGTTGGGCAGCATCTCCGCGATCGCCTGGTCGGGGCCGAACCAGCTGATGGTGGTCGGCCAGGAGACCGGCACGCTGCAGCAGGTCTTCGCGGTCGACGCGGACGGCTCGCGCGCGGTGGTGCCGCAGACGCTGGGCGCGATGCCGGGCGGGGTGCGCTCGGTGGCCGCCTCGGAGGTGCCGAAGGTGCTGGCCGCGGTGGACTCCGAGGACGGGACGATGTACCGGCAGGACGTCTCCGGCATCTGGCACCGCACCACGCCGGGCGGCACGGCGCCGGTCTATCCGGGCTGACGGGGCGAGCCCCCGGGCCCCGGGAGTTGTCCACAGCCCGGGGCAACCGATCCGGCGGCGTTCCGCCGCGGCGCCAGGCTGGGCCCGTGCTCCCGATTCCCGGGGAGCGCCCCCTCGGACCTGTCACCAAGCGCCGCGGTCATCGGGCGGGGGTCCACGAACGCTGCGAGGCGAAGCCGAGTGAACCTGCTGCGCGAAGCCACCGCCCTGCTGCTGCCCGACGCCTGCCCCGGCTGCGGCCGGGCCCGTTCGGCGCCGCTCTGCCCGTCCTGCTTCCTCGCGCTCTGCGGTCCCGTGCGGCGGGTCGCACCGGCCGCCGGGGGCGTCCGCGTCCATGCCGCGGCCGACTACGACGGCCCGGTGCGCGAGCTGCTCATCGCCCACAAGGAGCGGCGCGCCCTCGCGCTGGCCCGGCCGCTGGGCGGGGCGCTGGCGCTCGCGGTGCGGGCGGGGCCCGGCGGCGCGGCCGATGCGGGGCCGTGCCTGCTGGTGCCCGTCCCCTCGGCGCGGGCCGCGGTGCGGGCCCGCGGCCACGATCCGGTGCGGCGGATGGCCGTCGCGGCGGCCGCCGCGCTGCGGGCCCGGGGCAGGCCGGTGGCCGTCGCCGCGGCGCTGCACCACGCCCGCAGGGTCGCCGATCAGTCCGAGCTCGGCGCGGCCGAGCGGCGCCGCAATGTGGACGGGGCGTTCGCGGTGCGCGGTGCCCGAGGGGCGCGCGTGCTGCCCCCGGGCGCCCCCGTGGTCCTCGTCGACGACCTGGTGACCACCGGGGCGACGCTGCGGGAGGCGGCCCGGGCGGTGGCGGCCGGCGGCGGAAAGGTGCTGGCCGCGGCCGTGGTGGCGGCCGTTCCGGAGCGCTCGGGGGCCGGAGGTCCCTCCGGTTCCGGGGCCGTCGGCTACCACGCGGACGGCCAACCGCCTTCTCCGGAGCGCGAAATTCACCGGATCGGTGTTTGATGGGGGTTCCGACCTCCATATCGGGGGAGGAAGGACGGTACGAGTTCCGGCGCCGGGGGCGCCAGGCCCGGGGCGCCGACGAGCTCGACCCGGCCGTGCCGGCCCGCAGCGGTTCGCGCGGCAGAGTGCAAGGGAACGGAGTTCTGCGTGGACATCGTCGTCAAGGGTCGCAAGACCGAGGTGCCCGAGCGGTTCCGCAAGCACGTGAGCGAGAAGCTCACCAAGATCCAGAAGCTGGACGGCAAGGTGATCGACGTCGACGTCGAGGTCTCCAAGGAGCGGAATCCCCGCCAGGCGGACCGCGCCGACCGCGTCGAGATCACCCTCCGCACCCGCGGCCCCCTGATCAGGGCCGAGGCCGCTGCGGCCGACCCGTACGCGGCACTGGATCTGGCGGTGGACAAGCTCGAGGAGCAGCTTCGCAGGGCGGCCGACCGCAGGAAGCTGCACCGCACCGGGGGCCGCTCCCCGAAGAGTGTCGCCGAGGCGACCGCGGACCTGCCGGTGGCCACACCCGAGGAGGTGGACGCGGCCGGCGCCGAGCCGGCGGTCCGCAGTGCCGGCCCGCTGCAGGTGCAGGGCGACGGGCCGCTGGTGGTCCGCGAGAAGACCCACGCGGCCACGCCCATGGCCCTCGACCAGGCCCTGTACGAGATGGAGCTGGTCGGGCACGACTTCTACCTGTTCATGGACGCCGACACCGGCCAGCCCAGCGTCGTCTACCGGCGGCACGCCTACGACTACGGCGTGATCCACCTGAAGTGCGACGGCAGCCGGCCGGACGTCGCCGGCGGCGCGGGCGGTGCGATGCGCACCAACGGACACAACGGCCACAACAACCACCACGAGGCCAACGGCGGCTGAACGATCCGGTGTTGGAGTGCGGCGCCGGGCCCGGCATCGGGCCCGGCGCCGCCCTGTGGGCCGGGCGGCTGTGCAACGATGGGGCCCTGCCTGGTGGACCGTCAGATGAGGGACGGCCCCCGAACGACCGAACCCGAGGGGGAGATGCCGTGGGGGACGCCGCCGCCCGTGACGGGGCCGGCGCGGAACCGATCCGCGTCCTGATCGTGGACGACCACGCGCTGTTCCGGCGCGGCCTGGAGATCGTGCTGGAGCAGGAGGAGGACATCCTTGTCGTCGGCGAGGCCGGGGACGGCGCGGAGGCGGTGAGCAGGGCGATCGACCTGCTTCCGGACATCGTGCTGATGGATGTGCGGATGCCGCGGCGCACCGGGATCGAGGCGTGCACCTCGATCAAGGAGGCGGTGCCCAGCGCGCGGATCATCATGCTGACCATCAGCGACGAGGAGGCCGACCTCTACGAGGCGATCAAGGCCGGGGCGACGGGCTACCTGCTGAAGGAGATCTCCACCGACGAGGTGTCCACCGCGATCCGGGCGGTGGCCGACGGGCAGTCGCAGATCAGCCCGTCGATGGCGGCGAAGCTGCTGACGGAGTTCAAGTCGATGATCCAGCGCACCGACGAGCGGCGGCTGGTGCCGGCGCCGCGGCTGACGGACCGCGAGATCGAGGTGCTGAAGCTGGTGGCCCGCGGGATGAACAACCGGGACATCGCCAAGGATCTGTTCATCAGCGAGAACACCGTGAAGAACCATGTCCGCAACATCCTGGAGAAGCTGCAGCTGCACTCCCGGATGGAGGCCGTGGTCTATGCGATGCGCGAGAAGATACTCGAGATCCAATAGCTGACACACCTTGTCAGCCGAGGTCGCTAGCCTGCGGGCATGGCTACCGTCTCACCCGTCTCCCTCGAACTGGACGCCGCCGAGGCGCGGCGGATGATGCTGCGCGCCCAGGGCCTGCTCGGCGCGGCCGACCGCCGGGCCGGCGTCCCCGGGATGCTGCGCCGGCTGGGCGCCGTCCAGCTGGACACCATCTCGGTGCTGGCGCGCTCCCACGAGCTGGTCGCCTACGCCCGGTTGGGCGCGGTGGGCCGCAAGGCGGTGGAGAAGGCGTACTGGGACGGCGCCTCCGCGTTCGAGTACTGGTCGCACGCGGCGTGCGTGCTGCCGATGGAGCTGTGGCCGCACTTCGGGCACCGGCGGCGGGCGTTCGCCGCGAAGGGCTTCCGCTGGCACCGGCTGGACGCGGCGGGCGCGAAGAAGGTGCTCGACGAGGTGCGGGCCAAGCTGCGTGCCGAGGGGCCGCTGACGGTCGGCGAGTTGGGCGGCGCGAAGAACGGCGGCGAGTGGTTCGACTGGTCCGAGACGAAGATCGCCGTGGAGTGGCTGCTGGACCTGGGCGAGGTGGTCTGCACCCGCCGGACGGGGTGGCGCCGGGTGTACGACCTGGCGGAGCGGGCCATCCCCGAGGAGCTGCGGGCGCGGGCGGAGCGGACCGGCTCCGAGGAGGGGGCGCGTGCGCTGGTCGCCCGCGCGGGGCAGGCGCTGGCGGTGGCGACGGCGGGCGACCTGGCCCGTCATCTGATGCTGCCCCGGCAGATGGTGGACGGCGTGGTCGCGGAGTCCGGCCTGGAGCGGGTCCGGGTGGAGGGCTGGGGCGAGGCGTGGGCGGATCCGGCGGCGCTGGCGGCGGGGCCGGCGGAGGGGCGCTGCCGGACGGTGCTGCTCTCGCCGTTCGACTCGCTGCTGTGGGACCGGCGGCGGGCGGCGCGGGTGTTCGGGGTGGAGCACCGGTTGGAGGCGTACGTGCCGAAGGCGAAGCGGGTGTACGGGTACTTCGCGATGCCGGTGCTGAGCGGGGGCCGGTTGGTGGGGTGGGTGGATCCGGGTCGGGAGGGGGAGACGCTGGTGGCGAAGCGGGTGACGCTGCGCAGCCGCGGTGCGGAGAAGGCGGTCGGGGTGGCGCTGCGGGAGGCGGCGCGGTGGGTGGGGTGCGGCGACGTGCGCACCGAGGTGACCGTCGGCCCCTGACCGGGCCGTCCCCTCGCCCCGGCACCCCGTCCGTCCCGGGGGCGCGGACGCGGGCACCCCGCCCGGCGTCGGGTCAGCGCGAGCGGTCGCCCGGCAGCAGGCCGGCGATCCACATGTCGGTGGGGGTGCGGCGGTGCAGGCGGCCGCCGCGCAGGGTGCCCTCGAAGACGAAGCCGGCCTTCTCGGCGACCGCGCGGGAGCCCTGGTTGCCGGCCACCGCCAGCCACTCGACGCGCCAGGCGCGCAGCTCCGTGAAGGCCCAGTCGCAGACGGCCCGCGCCGCCTCGGCGGTGTAGCCGCGGCCGCGCTGCTCGGCGGCCGTCCAGAAGCCGATCTCCAGTCGGCCGGGCTCGTGCGCCATCAACCCCATGGCCCCCACCAGCGACCGCTGTGCATCCTCTGTGAACACGCCGAAGGTGAACGCGGTGTTCTCGGCCCACTGCTTGGGGCAGAGGGTCTCCACGAAGTTCTCGGCGTCCGAGAGCGCATAGGGGCTGGGGACCGTCGTCCAGCGCTGGATCTCGGCGTCCTGGCAGGCCGCGTGGATCGCGGGCACGTCCGCGGAGACGAAGGGACGCAGGCGCAGGCGCGCGGTGCGCAGCTCGGTGGTGTCCATCGCGCGAGTATGCAACGCGCCCCCGAAGAGTGACGAGTGGATTGGTTCGGCTGACGGCACTCCCCCCGCCGGGTTCCGCTCGCTTACGATGGCCCGTACGGCAGACTGGGCCCAGTTCTGCCATGCCCGCGCAAAGCCTGCGCGGGCGTCCGTTCCCGTCAAGGAGTTCGCTGCGTGTCCGTCCTCGACAAAGTCCTGCGCGCCGGCGAGGGAAAGATCCTCCGGAAGCTGAACCGCATCGCGGCCCAGGTGAATCAGATCGAAGAGGACTACGTCGGGATGACCGACGAGGAACTCCGGGGCCTGACCAAGGAGTACCAGCAGCGGTTCGCCGACGGCGAGGACCTCGACAGCCTGCTGCCGGAGGCGTTCGCCACGGTGCGCGAGGCCGCGAAGCGGACGCTCGGCCTGCGCCCCTACGACGTGCAGGTGATGGGCGGCGCGGCCCTGCACCTGGGCAACATCGCCGAGATGAAGACCGGTGAGGGCAAGACGCTGGTCGGCACGATGCCGGCCTACCTCAACGCGCTGTCGGGCAAGGGTGTGCACATCGTCACCACCAACGACTACCTCGCCGAGCGCGACTCGGAGTGGATGGGCCGGGTGCACCGCTTCCTCGGCCTGAAGGTCGGCGTGATCCTCGCCTCGATGAACCCGGCCCAGCGCCGCGAGCAGTACGAGTGCGACATCACCTACGGCACGAACAACGAGTTCGGTTTCGACTATCTGCGCGACAACATGGCGTGGTCGAAGGACGAACTGGTGCAGCGCGGCCACAATTTCGCGATTGTGGACGAGGTGGACTCGATTCTCGTCGACGAGGCCCGCACCCCGCTGATCATCTCCGGCCCGGCCGACCAGGCCACCAAGTGGTACACCGACTTCGCGCGGCTGGTGCAGCGGCTGGAGGGCATCCCGCAGAAGCAGGACACCAAGTCGCTGCTGGAGAAGGACCCCGAGCGGGAACGCAAGTTCGACTACGAGTTCGACGAGAAGAAGCGCACCGTCGGCATCCTGGAGCGCGGCGTCCAGCGCGTCGAGGACTGGCTGGGCATCGACAACCTCTACGAGTCGACGAACACCCCGCTGGTGGGCTTCCTCAACAACGCGATCAAGGCCAAGGAGCTCTACAAGAAGGACAAGGACTACGTCGTCATGAACGGCGAAGTCATGATCGTGGACGAGCACACCGGCCGTATTCTCGACGGCCGCCGCTACAACGAGGGAATGCACCAGGCGATCGAGGCCAAGGAGGGGGTGGACATCAAGGACGAGAACCAGACCCTCGCCACGATCACCCTCCAGAACTTCTTCCGCCTCTACGACAAGCTCAGCGGAATGACCGGTACGGCCCTCACCGAGGCCGCCGAGTTCCAGCAGATCTACAAGCTCGGCGTGGTGCCGATCCCCACCAACAAGCCGGTGGCGCGCCTGGACCGGGCCGACCTGATCTACAAGACCGAAGAGGCGAAGTTCGCCGCGGTCGTCGACGACATCGTCGACAAGCACGGCAAGGGCCAGCCCATCCTGGTGGGCACCACCAGTGTCGAGAAGTCCGAGTACCTCTCGCAGCAGCTGCGCAAGAAGGGCGTTCCGCACGAGGTGCTGAACGCCAAGTACCACGAGCGCGAGGCGCAGGTGGTCGCGCAGGCCGGCCGCAAGGGCGCGGTCACGGTGGCCACCAACATGGCCGGCCGCGGCACCGACATCCAGCTCGGCGGCAACCCCGAGTTCCTCGCCACCGCCGAGTTGGCGCAGGCGGGTCTGAGCCCGACGGAGACGCCGGAGGACTACGAGGCGGCGTGGCCGGCGGCGCTGGAGAAGGCCAAGGCGGCGGTGAAGGCCGAGCACGACGAGGTCACCGACGCCGGCGGGCTGTACGTGCTGGGCACCGAGCGCCACGAGTCGCGGCGCATCGACAACCAGCTGCGCGGCCGCTCCGGCCGCCAGGGCGACCCGGGCGAGTCCCGCTTCTACCTCTCCCTCGGCGACGACCTGATGCGGCTGTTCAAGGCCGGCCTGGTCGAGCGGGTGCTGACGGCGGCGAACGTCCCCGAGGACCAGCCGATCGAGTCGAAGATGGTCACCCGGGCCATCCAGTCCGCGCAGGGCCAGGTCGAGCAGCAGAACTTCGAGATCCGCAAGAACGTCCTGAAGTACGACGACGTGATCAACCGCCAGCGCGAGGTGATCTACGACGAGCGCCGCAAGGTGCTGGACGGCGCCGACCTCGGCGAGCAGATCGGGCACTTCGTCGACGACACCGTGGACGCCTACATCGACGGCGCCAGCTCCGAGGGCTTCGCCGAGGAGTGGGACCTGGAGAAGCTCTGGTCCGCCTTCAAGCAGCTCTACCCGGTCGGCGTGACGATCGAGGAGCTGGAGGAGGAGGTCGGCGACCGCGCCGGGCTCACCGCGGAGTTCCTCGCCGAGCGCATCAAGGAGGACATCCACGCGCGCTACGAGGCGCGCGAGGAGGAGCTGGGCGCGCCGGTGATGCGGGAGCTGGAGCGGCGCGTGGTGCTGAGCGTGCTGGACCGCAAGTGGCGCGAGCACCTCTACGAGATGGACTACCTCCAGGAGGGCATCGGCCTTCGCGCGTACTCGCAGCGGGACCCGCTGGTCGAGTACCAGAAGGAGGGCTACGACATGTTCGTGGCCATGATGGACGGCATCAAGGAGGAGTCCGTCGGCTACCTGTTCAACCTGGACGTCCAGGTGGAGCAGCAGGTCGAGGAGGTGCCGGTCGAGGACGGCGCGCCGCAGGACGCGGTGCCCGCGCAGGGCGGCGCGGCGCCGGAGATCAAGGCCAAGGGCCTGGACGGCTCGCGGCCGCAGCAGCTGCACTACCAGGCGCCGACGGTGGACGGCGAGGGCGGTGTCGTCGAGGGCGACTTCGTCGACGAGGACGCGGTGGCCGACGCGCCGGCGGCGGCGGCGTCGACGCGGGCCGAGCGGCGCAAGGCGCAGCGCGGCGGCAAGCGCCGCAAGAAGTAGCGCGTTCCCGCCGCCCCTCCGCCCCGGCACCCCGCCCGGGGCCGGGGCGGGTCGTCGGCCCGTGCGGACGCAGCCGGCCCCGGCACCAAGCGGATTTGGCGAAGCAGGGTGCTCCCCCGGCCTTCGGCCGGGAGGGGCCCCTCCCCGCGTCGTTCGGTGCGTGCGGCTGCCGGGCGCCCGAGCGCGTTCGTCGTGGTTCTTGCGTGCGTGCTTGGGCAGCGCCGCGGATGTGCGTGCCGGGCGGCGCGGGAAGCGTGCCCTCCTTCGCCAAGCCCGGTCAGGCGGTGGCCAGGCCGGCGGTGGTGAGTTGGGCCTTCATGGTGGCCGCGGCCCGGGCGAGGACGGAGAGCCGGGGCGCGGGGTCCATCATGTTGGCGCCCATCTCCGCCAGGTCCTCCGGGCCGGGGCCGAAGAGCTGGACGCGGGTGCCGGTGCTGCGCAGCGCCCGCGCCTCGCGCAGCAGATGGCGCGTCACCGCCCGCCGGTAGCGGCGCTCCAGGCGGCCCATCACGGTGCGCGGGCGGTCCGTCTCCCGGGACGCCATCGGGGCCAGCACGATCACCTCGTCGAGGCCCGCCCCGACCAGCAGGTCCACGCTGGTGGCCGACCAGGTGCCGCCGTCCACGTAGGGGCGGTCGCCGATCACCACCGGGGCGAACCAGCCGGGGATCGCGCAGGACGCCTTCACCGCGTCCGCCACCCCGGCCGGCGGCGCCTCGGGATCGCCGAAGGCCACCCGCTCGCCGGTGGTGTAGTCGACCGCGACCAGCCGCAGCCCGGGGTGCGGCGAGCCCGCCCCGGTGCCGCCGATGGCCTCGATCAGCCGGCCCACCGGGTGGATGTCGCCCTGCCCCTGCGGCAGGAACGCCGAGACCGTGGTCTGCAGCGGGTAGCTGCGCGGATGGCGCACGGTGCGGCGCAGCATCGCCGGGGAGCCGATCCCGGGGCGCGGCGCGCGCGGCACCGCGCCGCCGGTCATCGTGTCGTAGTCGACCTGGACGCCCGCCAGCGGGCCCGTGGCGGGCCGTACGCCGCGCTGGTGGTCCCTCAGCTCCTCCGCGCCGATCCCGGCCGCCAGCAGGGCGCCCACCACCGAGCCGGCCGAGGTGCCGACGATCGCCTCGGCGTCGCGCGGATCCCACTCCAGCGCCTCCTGCACCGCGCAGAGCGCGCCGATCGTCCAGGCGGCCCCGAGCAGGCCGCCGCCGCCCAGCACCAGGCCCCTGCGCCTGCGGCGGCGGCTCCCGCGGCCGCCGGGGTTCTCGAGGTCGCCGGGGGCGCGGTGCGCGTCCCCGCCGCAGCCCTGCCGGGTCGGTGCCGCCGCGGCCTGCTCCCTGGAATCCGCCGTCATCTCCGAACCTCCCGCCCGTGCGCCGCGCTCCCGGTCCGGGGGCGACGCCCGTCACTCGAACCCCTCCCAGGGGTGAACCGGCGCGGCCGCCGCACGCATCCCGGAGGCCCGTTCCGGAGGGGGCGCGCACGCACGCCCCACCCCCGACGGTCGGCCACAGCAGCCCCTCGGTCGTCAGCAGGAGCCCTCGGATCACCCGGATAGGTGAATTCCGCGACCCGGACGGCGGCGTTCCGCACGCCCTTGCCGTGCGGCGGCGGCGCCCGCTACCACTCGGAGCACCGACGACGGCCATCACTCAACGGGGGAACGCTCATGACGCACCGTCCGACCGCCGCCCGCGCCCGTACCACGACCACGAGCACGGCCGCGAGCACGACCACCGCTGCCGCCGGCGCCGCCGCGCTCTCCGACGCGGAGCGGCTGCGCCGGGCCCGGCAGCGGGCCGCCACCGGCTTCGCCCGGCATCTGCTGGAGGTGCTCTGCCGGCGCCGTCCGGCCACCCACCTCGCCCGCTTCACCACGCCCCAGGTGCAGGCGCTGATCGCCCGGCTGGCGCAGCGCGGCGACCTGGCCGGCAGCGTCGGCGGCGATCCGCGGCTGCTGCCGCCGCACCCCAGCTCGCCGGCCGAGGGCGTGCTGGAGGTCTGCGGGCGGGTGGCGGGCCGCACCCGCTCCCGCGCGCTCGCCTTCCGGCTGGAGCGCGACGCCCGGGACGGCAGCTGGCGCTGCACCCGCCTGGAGCTGGGCTGAGGGACGACGGAGGGACGGCGGAGGGCCGTGGGGCGCCGTTACAGTGAGCGCGTGATGCGTGTATACATCCCGATGACGATGGGCGGCCTCGCCGAGGCGAAGGCGGCCGGGGGCTTCGGGGACGGCATCGCGGCGCACGCGGTCACCCCGGCGCTCCGCGAGTGGTACGTCTCCGACGACCTGGAGGAGCTGGAGTACGCGGCGCTCACCCGGGCCGCGCAGGCGGCGCTGGGGCTGATCGCCGAGGGCGGTCCGGCGGCCCCGCCGCGGCGCGTGGTGGTCGCGGTGGACGTCCCCGAGCAGGCCGTCTCCGCCGATCCGGAGGCCGGGCTCGGCGCGGTCAGCGTCCGCGGCCCGGTGCCGTGGGCGAAGGCCGCCTCGGTGCACGTCGACGAGACGTCGGCCGCCGCGGACGTCACCGCCGCGGCCGGGGCCTGGGCCGCGGCCCGGGACGGCGACGAGGACGCCCGGTTCACCGTCGACGGCGCCGAGGGCCACGAGCTGCTCTGGTACGGGCTGCAGGAGGTCGACGCGCTGCTCGCGCCCTGACGGCGAAAAGCCGTCGGCGAACGGCCGATCCGCACGCCCTGACCTGGGCAGGTGTGAGTTATCCACAGGCCTCTCGGGCGGGTGTCGGCGATCATGCCCTGGCGAGTAGCCTGGCTGGCGTCATGGCCCCTGCACGCGGGTGGAGGGGCTGCTGGTTCCTACACATGTCACGCAGCTACAACGTCACGCAGCTACAACGTCACGCAAAGGCGCGCGACAAGGAGCATTGATCACCATGCAGAGCAAGCTGGACGAGGCGAAGGCGGACGTGCTCGAGAGGGCCGCGCAGGTCGCCGCGAACGGCCAGCCGGGGGGCACCCAGGCCGCGGAGGGCCTGGAGGGCGACGCGCTCTCCGCGTTCCTCCGCCGGTTCTACCGTCACACCGCCCCGGAGGACCTCGTCGACCGCGATCCCGTCGACGTGTACGGGGCGGCCGTCTCCCACTACCGCCTGGCCGACCACCGGCCGCAGGGCACCGCGAACGTCCGGGTCTTCACCCCGACGGTCGACGAGTGCGGCTGGACGTGCAACCACACCGTCGTGGAGATCGTCACGGACGACATGCCGTTCCTGGTCGACTCCGTCACCAACGAGCTCTCCCGCCAGGACCGCGCCATCCACGTGGTGGTCCACCCGCAGGTGACCGTCCGCCGCGATGTCACCGGAAGACTGCTGGAGTTCGTCGGAGACCCGGCCGCCGGCGAGGCCCGCATGGCCTACCGTCCCGGCAGCCCGCCGTCCGATCAGGGCCTGCCCGCCGACGCCGTCGTGGAGTCCTGGATCCACGTCGAGATCGACCGCGAGACCGGCCGCGAGGACCTGGAGCAGATCGAGCGGGATCTGCGCCGGGTGCTCTCCGACGTCCGCGAGTCCGTCGAGGACTGGACGAAGATGCGCGACGCCGCGCAGCGCATCGCCGGCGACCTCTTCCTGGAGCACCCCGCCGGGCTCCCCGAGGAGGAGGTGTCGGAGGCCATAGAGCTCCTGCAGTGGCTCGCCGACGACCACTTCACCTTCCTCGGGTTCCGCGAGTACGCGCTCGCCGACGAGGACGGCGGCAAGGTCCTCAAGGCGGTGCCCGGCACCGGCCTCGGCGTGCTGCGCGCCGACCGGCCGATGAACCACCCGGTCTCGGAGTCCTTCGGCCGGATGTCCAAGGAGGCCCGCGCCAAGGCCGACGAGAAGAAGCTGCTCGTCCTCACCAAGGCCAACTCCCGCGCCACCGTGCACCGCCCGTCCTACCTCGACTACGTGGGCGTCAAGAAGTTCGACGCCGACGGCAACGTGGTCGGCGAGCGCCGCTTCCTCGGGCTCTTCTCCTCCACCGCCTACACCGAGTCCGTCACCCGGGTGCCGGTGGTGCGCCGCCGCGTCCAGGAGGTGCTGGACGCCGCCGGCTACCCGCCGCACAGCCACGACGGCCGCGACCTGCTGCAGATCCTCGAGACCTACCCGCGCGACGAGATCTTCCAGACGCCGGCCGAGGAACTGCTCTCCATCGCCAACGCCGTGCTGTTCCTCCAGGAGCGGCGCCGGCTGCGGCTCTTCCTCCGCAAGGAGACCTACGGCCGCTACTACTCGGCGCTGGTCTACCTGCCGCGCGACCGCTACACCACCCGGGTGCGGCTGCGGCTGATGGACATCCTCATGGAGGAGCTCGGCGGCGTCACCATCGACTACACCGTCCGCTCCACCGAATCGGTGCTCACCCGGCTGCACTTCGTGGTGCGGGTGCCCACCGGGCAGGAACTCGGCGAGCCGGACGCGGACCGCATCGAGGCGCGCCTCGCCGAGGCCGCCCGCTCCTGGACGGACGGCTTCAACGAGGCGCTGCGCGCCGAGGTCGGCGAGGAGCGGGCCGCGGAGCTGTCCCGGATCTACGCCCCGGCCTTCCCCGAGGGCTACAAGGCCGACTTCAGCCCGCGCGCCGCCGTCGCCGACCTGCTGCGGCTGGAGACGCTCAAGCCCAACGGGCACCTGGACGGATCGTTCACCCTCAGCCTCTACCAGCCGGTGGGCGCCTCCCCGCAGGAACGCCGCTTCAAGATCTACCGCACCGGCGGGGCGGTCTCCCTCACCGATGTGCTGCCGATCCTGCAGCAGCTGGGCGTCGAGGTCCTCGACGAGCACCCCTACGAACTGCGCCTGACCGGGCGGCAGTCGGCGTGGGTGTACGACTTCGGGCTGCGCTCCCGGGCCGAGAAGGACATCACCGACGAGGCGCGGGACCGCTTCCAGGAGGCCTTCGCCGCGGTCTGGACGGGCCGCGCCGAGAACGACGGCTTCAACAAGCTGGTGCTGCGCGCCGGGCTGACCTGGCGTCAGGCGATGGTGCTGCGCGCCTACGCCAAGTACCTGCGGCAGGCCGGCTCCACCTTCAGCCAGGACTACATGGAGGACGCCCTCCTGGACAACGTCCGCACCACCCGGCTGCTGGTCAACCTCTTCGAGGCGCGGCTGTCGCCGGCCCACGCCTCGGCCGGCTCGGAGGTGACGGACGGTCTGCTGGAGGAGCTGGACGCCGCCCTCGACCAGGTCGCCAGCCTCGACGAGGACCGCATCCTGCGCTCCTACCTGTCGCTGATCCGGGCCACGCTGCGGACGAATTTCTTCCAGACGGGCGCCGACGGGCGGCCGCACGAGTACGTGTCGATGAAGTTCGACCCGCAGGCCATCCCCGACCTGCCGGCGCCGCGACCCGCCTACGAGATCTGGGTGTACTCGCCGCGCGTCGAGGGCGTCCACCTGCGGTTCGGCAAGGTGGCGCGCGGCGGGCTGCGCTGGTCCGACCGCCGGGAGGACTTCCGCACCGAGATCCTCGGCCTGGTCAAGGCCCAGATGGTGAAGAACACGGTGATCGTGCCGGTGGGCGCCAAGGGCGGCTTCGTCGGCAAGCGGCTGCCCGACCCGGCCGCCGACCGCGAGGCCTGGCTCGCCGAGGGCATCGCCGGCTACAAGACGTTCATCTCCGGGCTGCTGGACATCACCGACAACCTGGTGGGCGGCGAGGTGGTGCCGCCCGAGGGCGTCGTCCGCCACGACGAGGACGACACCTACCTGGTGGTCGCCGCCGACAAGGGCACCGCCACCTTCTCCGACATCGCCAACGAGGTCGCCGAGTCGTACGGGTTCTGGCTGGGCGACGCCTTCGCCTCCGGCGGCTCCGCCGGCTACGACCACAAGGGCATGGGCATCACCGCCCGCGGCGCGTGGGAGTCGGTCAAGCGGCACTTCCGCGAACTGGGCCACGACACCCAGGCGGAGGACTTCACTGTCGTCGGCGTCGGCGACATGTCGGGCGACGTCTTCGGCAACGGCATGCTGCTGAGCGAGCACATCCGGCTGGTGGCCGCCTTCGACCACCGGCACATCTTCCTCGACCCCGACCCGGACGCGGCAGCCTCCTACGCCGAGCGGCGCCGGATGTTCGACCTGCCGCGCTCCTCCTGGGCCGACTACACCACCGACCTGATCTCCAAGGGCGGCGGGATCTTCCCGCGGAGCGCCAAGTCGATCCAGGTCAGCCCGCAGGCCCGGAAGGCCCTCGGGCTGCCCGACAAGGCCTCCCGGATGACGCCCGCCGAGCTGATGAACGCCATCCTCAAGGCCCCGGTGGACCTGCTGTGGAACGGCGGCATCGGCACCTACGTCAAGGCGTCCACGGAGGCGAACACCGACGTCGGCGACAAGGCCAACGACGCGATCCGGGTGGACGGCCGCGAGGTGCGCGCCAAGGTCGTCGGCGAGGGCGGCAACCTGGGGCTCACCCAGCTGGGCCGCATCGAGTACGCCCGGCACGGCGCGGGCGGCACCGGCGGCCGCGGCGGCTCGGTGAACACCGACGCCATCGACAACTCCGCCGGCGTGGACACCTCCGACCACGAGGTGAACATCAAGATCCTGCTCAACCGGGTCGTCGGCGACGGCGACATGACGGTCAAGCAGCGCAACCAGCTGCTCGCCCGGATGACCGACGAGGTCGGCACCCTGGTCCTGGCCAACAACTACGCGCAGAACACCGCGCTGGCCAACGCCCTCGCCCAGGCCCCGTCGATGCTCCCGGTGCACGCCCGCTACCTGCGCAAGCTGGTCGCGGACGGCAACCTCGACCGCGAGATCGAGTTCCTCCCGGCCGACGACGAGCTGAAGCGGCGCCGGCAGGCCGGGCAGGGCCTCTCCCAGCCCGAGCTGGCCGTCGTCCTGGCCTACACCAAGATCGTGCTGGAGCGGGAGCTGCTCGGCACCGCCTTGCCCGACGAGGAGTACCTGCGCTCCTCGCTGCACGCCTACTTCCCGGAGCAGCTGCGGGACGCCTTCGGCGGGCAGATCGACCAGCACCCGCTGCGCCGCGAGATCATCACCACCGCGCTGGTGAACCGGATGGTCAACGTGGGCGGCACCACCTTCACCTTCCGGCTCCGGGAGGAGACCGGCGCCTCGATCGAGGAGATCGCCCGGGCGCACACCGCGGCCCGCGAGATCTTCGGCATCGACGAGCTGTGGGACGAGGCCCGGGCGCTGGACAACCAGGTGGACGCGGCCGTCCAGACCCGCATCCGGCTGCACTCGCGGCGCCTGGTGGAGCGGGCCACCCGCTGGCTGCTGCTGGCCCGCCGCCAGCCCCTGGACATCGCCGAGACCATCGGCGTCTTCAAGGAGCGGGTGGGCACCCTGGCCGCGGCGCTGCCGAAGCTGCTGCGCGGCGTCGACATGGAGTGGTACCAGACGGTCTACGACGAGATGGCCGCCGCGGGCGTGCCGGACGCGATGGCGGCCCGGGTCGCCGGGCTGTCGGCGTCCTTCGCCGGGCTGCACCTGGTCGAGGTGGCCGACCGCACCGGCCGGGACATCGTGGACGTCGCCGACGTCTACTTCGACCTGGGCGACCGGATGCACTTCGCGGAGCTGCTGGAGGGTATCGGCAAGCTGCCGCGGACGGACCGCTGGGAGTCGATGGCGCGGGCGTCCATCCGCGAGGACCTCTACGCGGCGCATGCGGCGCTGACGCAGGACGTGCTGGGCTCCGGGCAGGAGGGGGACACCCCGGAGCGGCGGTTCAAGGCGTGGGCGGAGCGGAATGCCGCGCTCGTCGAGAGGGCTCGGGCCACGCTGACGGATATTCAAGGCGCCGAGTCGTACGACCTCGCGACGTTGTCCGTGGCGATGCGGGTGATTCGGTCGCTGTTGCGCACGGCCAGCCTCGGCTGATGGTGGTACGGCGGCTCACCGTGCCCGTGGGTCGCCGTTGCCGCCCACGCCCCGGCACCCCGCCCGGGGCGGGCCCGGTGCATGCGCCCTCGGCATCTCACCCGGTCGTGCCTTGTTCGGCGCAGCCGAGTACGCTGCGGGGATCCTTGCCGAACGGGGAGTTGGGGTCATGACGTCGGAATGGGGCGGGCAGGGGCTGCCGCCGGCGGCCGCCGCGCGGATGGCCGAGGTGCAGAAGTCCGGCACCTGGGGATCGGCGCTGTCCACCGGTGAGTTCGCGGCCATCCGGTCCGTGGGATTCGAGCCGGTCGGCCAGGTGATGGGCTCGGCCGTCTTCAACATCGGCCGCTCGGGCCGCTATTGGGGCTATCACGACTGCACCTACCGCGGCGGCGTCTTCAGCGGGGGCGATGCCCCCGTCGCGCTGTCCGGGCGGGGCGGGCCGTCCGCGCCGCTGGTGCAGGTGCTGCTGGAGGCCCGGCACCGCGCCCTGGAGCGGATGCGCGCCGAGGTGCTGGCGCTCGGCGGGGCCGGGGTGGTGGCCGCCCAGCTGACGGTGGCGCCGTTCGCGGCGAGCCCGCAGGCGCTGGAGTTCCAGGTGATCGGGACGGCGGTGCGCGCCTCGGTCGGCGCCGCGCCGGTGCGGCGCCCGTTCACCTCGCACGTCGGCGGGCAGGCCTTCGCCAAGCTGGTCGGCGCCGGCTGGATCCCCGTCGACCTGCTGTTCGGCCTCTCCATCGGGGTGCGGCACGACAACTGGGCCACCCGCAGCCAGAACCGGGCCTTCGCCTCCAACCAGGAGGTCGAGGGGTGGACGCGGCTGGTCAACGAGGTCCGGCACGACGCCCGCCAGCAGCTGTACCAGCAGGCGTCCGCCACCGGCGGGGACGGGGTCGTCCTCGACGACTTCGACCTGCGGGTGTGGGAGGAGGCGTGCTTCCGCAACCGCATGACCAACAACGAGTCCGACAAGCACGACCGGATCGCCGAGGCGTCGATGGTGGGCACGGCGATCGCCGCGTTCCGCACCTCGGCCGCGCCGCGCAGCACCTTGTCGATCATGCCGCTCAAGCTCAAGTCCCAGACCCGCTAAGGGGGATGTCGCAAAGATGACGAATCTGGATCCGGCGGTGCAGGGGCTGCCCGCCGATGCCATGCGCCGGCTGGCCGAGCTGCAGCCCGGCCGCCCCG
Source organism: Mangrovactinospora gilvigrisea (assembly GCF_001879105.1). Taxonomy (GTDB): domain Bacteria; phylum Actinomycetota; class Actinomycetes; order Streptomycetales; family Streptomycetaceae; genus Mangrovactinospora; species Mangrovactinospora gilvigrisea. The sequence continues at coordinate 23,506 of NZ_MLCF01000048.1, forward strand.
GCTCGATCTTCACCAGCGATCTGTCGGTCAATGAGTTCCTGCTGGTGAGGGAGGCCGGTTTCCGCCCCATCGGGCTGGTGCTGGGCAGCTCCATCTACCACGTGGGCATCCAGATCGGGCGCTGGGGCAAGAACCAGGAGCTGGACACCCTCAGCCAGGCGATGTACCACGCCCGCGAGCTGGCGATGACCCGCATGGAGGCCGAGGCGGCGCAGCTGGGCGCGGACGGCATCGTGGGCGTGCGGCTGACGGTCGAGGCGCGCGAGTTCGGCTCGGACGTCGCCGAGTTCATCGCCGTCGGCACCGCGGTGAAGGCCGACGAGGCCCCGCCCGGCGGCGGCAGCTGGCGCAACAACAAGGGCCAGCCGTTCACCTCCGACCTGTCGGGCCAGGACTTCTGGACGCTGATCCGGGCCGGCTACGCCCCGCTGGGCATGACGATGGGCACCTGCGTCTACCACATCGCCCACCAGAAGCTGGGCTCGGTCTTCAACAACATCGGCAAGAACGTGGAGATCGAGCAGTTCACCCAGGCGCTGTACGACGCCCGGGAGCTGGCGATGGCGCGGATGCAGGCCGAGGCGGAGGCGCTGCACGCCGAGGGCATCGTCGGGGTGCAGCTCAACTCGCACAACCACCGCTGGGGCGGCCACACCACCGAGTTCTTCGCGATCGGCACGGCCGTGCGCCCGCTCCGTCCCGACCATGTCATCGACCGGCCGCAGATGGTGCTGAGCCTGGATGATTGACGGTATGTCTGACGGAATGCCTTCCGAGAGCCCGGATTTCGAGATGGTGGCGGCGGCGCTGCGGCGGGACGCGGCCGACCTGGAGGCCTATGCGCGGGTCCTGGGCGTCACGCTCGCCGATGCGCTGCCGCCCGGCGCGGTGGTGGTGGAGCGCAAGCGCGGTCTGAGCGACCGGATGGCCGGCCGCGAGGGCAAGGTGGAGCGCCTCGAGGTGATGCTCGGGGAGCAGCGGCTGGTGCTGCGCCTGGGGCGGTCGCGCCCGGAGGGGGAGATCTGCAAGGAGGTGCGCGGGGTGGTCCTCTCGCGCACCCCGGTGGCGCTGGACGCCTGGGTGGACGCCCTCACCGGGGCCGTCCTGGCGTGGGCCGACTCGGACGCCAAGGCGCGCGAGGCGGTGGAGCGGCTGCTCGGCGGGGGCGGCGTCGGCTAGCGCATCGATCTAGGCTGGTTTTGTCCTATTAGGGCGAAATGTCGGACGACCGGTCTGGATGCGGTGATGCGGTGATGGTGGATTTCGACAAGCGGCCCACCGAGGGCGGCACGGGCGAGCCGGGCAGCGGTGCCGAGTGGCGGCAGGAGCGGCCCGCCGCTCCCGATGCGTCCGCCGGGGCGTCCGAGGGGACGCCCGGCGCGGCAGCCGGCGGAACGCCCGTCGGGGCGGCAGCCGGGGCGCCCCCGGAGGCGTCGTCCCCGGACGCCTGGGGCCCGTCGGCGCCCGCGCCCCCTCCGTATCCGCCGTTCGGGGCACCGCCCGCGCCGTACGGCGGAACGGGCGCGGAGATGGAGCGGCCCGGCCCCGACCAGACCACGCCGGCGGCCCTCGCCCATGTGCTCACCTGGGTGGTGACGCTCTGCTCGGTGGTGCTGGGCTTCGTTCCGGCGCTCGTCGTCTACCTCGTCTACCGGGACCGCTCGCCGCTGGCCCGGCAGCACGCGGCGACCGAGCTCAACGCCTGGATCACCTGGATGATCTACAACGTCGTCCTCGGCGTGCTGGGCTTCGTCACCATCGGCATCGCCTGGATCGTGCTGCTGGCGCTCTGGGTGGTCTACCTGGTGTACGCGATCATGGCGCTGGTGGCGGCGATGCGCGGCCAGGGCTTCAGCTACCCGAAGTGGCTGGCGTTCCCGATGGTCGGCTGACCCGCGGGTCGCCTTCCGGCTCCGGCGCCGACTCCGGCTCGGGGAAGGCGGCGCGGGCGGCGGCGACCAGGTGCTCGCGCATCCCGTCGACGTCGTCCGCGCGGTCGCCCAGCAGCAGCCGGCCCATCTGCGGGACGGCCACCGGCCACAGGCCCAGCCCGCACAGCGTGATGAGCATCCGCCCGACCTCCGGGTCGTCGGCCGAGCGCCCGATCTGCGGCGCCAGGTGCTCCAGCTTCGCCCGGTAGTGGGCGCGGCGCTTCTCCGGGATGGCGTCGTCCGCGCGGGCGCCGCCGTAGTGCAGCGACTCCCACAGCATCAGCCGCAGCAGCTCGGGGTTCTGCCGGTGGTGGTCGTAGACGCGGGCGACATAGGCGCCGACGTCGGCGTCCGGCTTGCTGAGGATCTGGGCCAGCTCCTCCAGGACGCGTCCCATCACGGCGTCGAAGAGCTTCTCCTTGCTGCCGAAGTGGCCGTAGATCCGCTCCTTGTTGACGCCCGCCTCCTTGGCGATGCGGTCGACGCGGGCGCCGGCGATGCCGTAGGCGGCGAACTCGGTGCGGGCCGCGGCGAGCAGGGCCTCCCGGGTGGCCTCGGTGGAGTCGCGGCGGGCGGTGGACGGCGGCGTCTTCGGCATGGGTCGAGTGTAGCCGCATTCGCCCTCCAACTGGTTGGTTGACGAACAATCGGTTGGTTGGCTAAATTCTCCTGCCATGACGACGACTGCGCCCGCACGGGCGAAGGAGACGACAACGGGGACAGGTCACGCGGTGCGTGAAGCGTGGGCGCCGACGGTGCCGACGATCGCGGTGTTCGCGTTCACGGCGATGCTGGCGACCGGCCAGCTGTACGCGGCGATACCGCTGCTGGGGGTGATGGGACGGGAGTGGCACACCGGCGCCTCGACCATGGCGTGGATCGCCAGCGCCTTCGGGTTCGGCTACGCGGTGGGCTTCCTGCTGTGGGGGCCGCTCTCCGGGCGGCTCGGCCGGCGCCGGGTGATCGTCTGGGGGACGGCGGCGACGGTGGCGACCACCGCGCTGGTGGCGGTGGCGGCCGGCTCGCCCGGCACCGGGATCCCGCTGCGCGCGCTGCAGGGCATCACCACCGGGGCGTTCGCGCCGGCCGCGTTCGCCTACATCGCGGAGCGGATCGAGCCGCGGCGCCGCGGGGTGGTGCTGGCGACCGTGATCGCCGGGTTCCTGGCCGCCGCGGTGGCGGGGCAGCTGGTGGCCCAGCTGGTCGGCGGATCGCTGGGCTGGCGGGCGGTGTTCTGGGTCTTCGCGGCGCTCTTCGCGCTGGCGGCGGTGCTGCTGCGGACGGTGATGCTGCCGGACGCGCCGTCCGCCGGGCCGGCGGCGCGGCTGAGGGACGCCTACCGGCCGATCCCGCGGCTGCTGACGGACCGCCGGCTGGCGCCGCTGTACGCGGCGACGCCGCTGGTGATGCTCGCCTTCGTGGCCCTCTACACCGGGCTGCAGCTGGCGGGGGTGGCGTCCGACCCGGCGACGATGCTGGCACTGCGGGCGGCGGCGCTGCCGGGCGTGGTCGCGGTGCCGTTCGTGACGGGCATGCTGCGCGGGGTGCCGGCGGTGGTGCGCTCCGCGGGGGCGGCGGCGCTGCTGGGGGTGTCGGTGCTGGTGATCGGGGTGGCCGGGGGCGCGGTGGGGGTCGCGGGGATCGCCGTCCTGCTGAACCTGGTGGTGCTGGGTGCGGGGCTGGCGGCGGCCGGGCTCAACGAGGCGGTCGGCGGGCGCGCGGGGGAGGCGCGGCGCGGGACGGCGGTGTCGCTCTTCACCTTCGTGCTGTTCCTGGGGTCGAGCGTGGGGCCGCAGGTGGCGGCGGCGCTGGCAGGCGGGGGCCTGGCTGAACTGGGTGTGGTGCTCGCTGCGTTGCTGGGGGTGGCGGTGGTGCTGAGCGTTGCGGCATCGCGTCGGTAGCGGTTCGCCGCCCCTCCTCCCCCCGTCACCCCACCCGGGGCTCGGTCGGCGGAGGGGCGGTCGGTGGCCGTCAGGCCGTCAGGCCGGCCGGACGACGGCCGCGGCGCCGCCGCCGCGGCGGACGGGCTCGGCGACGGCCTTGACCAGGCCGCCGCCCAGGAACTCCAGGGCGGTGGCCGCGCCGATCTCGCCGGCGCTGGAGTCGAAGGTGTCGCCGAGCGCCTGCAGCGCCTTGGCGTCCGCGGAGCCGTCGAAGGCCGGCTCGCTCTGCGTCGGGTTGGAGTTGCGCTGCGAGACGCGCACCGCCGCCACCGCGGAGAGCAGGTCCTCGCCCAGGTCGAGGCGGCGCAGCAGGATCTCCAGCACGGTGGTGATGATGGTGGCGCCGCCCGGGGAGCCCACCGCGTACCGCGGCCTCCCGCTGTCCAGGAGGATGGTCGGCGACATCGCCGAGCGCGGGCGCTTGCCGGGCGCCGGCAGGTTGGGGTCCGGCACCCCGGTGAAGAGCGGCGCGAAGTCGAAGTCGGTCATCTCGTTGTTGAGGATGAAGCCGCGCCCCGGCAGCACGCTGCCCGAGCCGCCGGTCTGCTCGATGGTGAAGGTGTAGGAGACGGTGTTGCCCCAGCGGTCCGTCACCACCATGTGGGTCGTCGAGCGCCCCTCGTAGGGCTCGCCCGCCTGGCCCTTCGCCACCTCGCCGCAGGCGTAGGGGTGGTAGGGGTCGCCCGGGGCGATCGGCGAGGGGTTGGCCCTGTCCGGGTTGATCAGGCAGGCGCGGGAGCGGGCGTAGGCGTCGGAGAGCAGCTGCGCGGTGGGCACCGTGACGTAGGCCGGGTCGCCCACCCAGCGGTTGCGGTCCGCGAAGGCGAGCCGGGTCGCCTCCAGGTAGTGGTGCAGCCACTGCGCCTCGGACATCGCGGCGAGGTCGAAGTTCTTCAGGATGTTGAGGGCCAGCCCGGAGGTGATGCCGCCGGACGAGGAGTTGCCCATCGAGTAGACGTCCAGGCCGGCGTGGCGGACATGGGTGGGCGCCGGCGTCAGGACGCGGTAGCGGGCCAGGTCGCCGGGGCGCAGCAGACCGGGCAGGACGCTGACGCCGGCGGCGGTCGGCGGCTTGGCTGAGGCCGCGGCGATCTCGTGGGCGAGCGCGCCGTGGTAGAGCCAGCCTATGCCGCGGCGGGCCAACTGGCGGTAGGTGGCGGCGAGATCGGGGTTGCGCTGCCGGGAGCCGACCGGGGTGGGGGCGCCGCCGGGCAGGTAGAGGGCGGCGGTGGCCGGGAACGTGGCGAACCGGGCGGCGTTCTGGCTGGTCTGGTCGTGGAAGGTCTGGTCGACGACGAAGCCGTGCTCGGCGAGGTCGATGGCCGGGCCGAGGAGGCGGGCGAGGGGGCGGGTGCCCCAGCGGCGGAGGGCCTCCGCCCAGGTGGCGGGGGAGCCGGGGGTGCCGACGGAGAGGCCGGAGGTGACGGCGGTGGCGAAGGGGTAGGGCCGGCCGGTGGACGGGTCGATGAAGGCGGTGGGGCCCATCAGGGCGGGAGCGGTCTCGCGTCCGTCGAGGGTGGTGACGCGGCGGGTGGCGGCGTCGTAGTGGACGAAGTAGCCGCCGCCGCCGAGGCCGCAGGAGTACGGCTCGGCGACGCCGAGTGCGGCGGCGGTCGCGACGGCCGCGTCGACGGCGTTGCCGCCGCCGCGGAGGACGGCGACGCCGATGTCGGTGGCGTCGGCGTCCACGCAGGCGACGGCGCCGAACTCGCCGACGGCGAGCGGGGATTTGGGGGTGGGGGTGTCCGCGTGCGCCGCGGGGGCGGCGGCGAGGAGGCCGGTTAAGCCGGTCGCGGCGGTGGCCGCGGTGGCGGTGAGGAAGGTGCGGCGGGTCTGAGACATGCGGGCGATTGTCCGACGGAACGTCAGGTTCCGCGACGCCCCGTCACCGGCCCGTCGCCGCCCCTTCGCCCCGGCACCCCAGCCGGACCGCTTCGCGGTCCGCGGGTGGCGGGACGCGGGAGGATCAGCCGTTGCTGGGCGTGCCGCTGCCGGTGTGGGAGAACCAGCCGGAGACGGTGTGGAACCAGCCGGAGACCATCTGCCACCAGGACTCGCCCTTGGCGACCCAGTCCGGCAGCGGCGTGAAGTTCCAGACCAGTATCGCCACCACCACCAGCACCACTACCACGAAGAGGCAGCCCTTGAGGCAGCCCAGCCCCGGGATCCGCATCTTCTGGCGCGGCCGGCGCTCCCGCGGCGGCTGCTCGCGGCGGCGCGTCGGCTCCGGCTCGCGGCGCTGCGGCTGCTCGTAGCGGGGGCGGTCGCGCTCCGGCGGCGGACCGGGCCGCTGCGCCTCGCGCGGCAGCGGCGCCCGCTGCGGACGCTGCGAGCGCTGGCGGGCCGGGGGGGCCGGCTGCTGAGGCGCCCAACCGGCCACCTCGGTCTGCTCGTTGCGGTAGCGGGCCTGCTCCAGCTGGTTGCCCCAGGCCGGCGGCATCTGCGGCGGCTGCTGAGGGGGCTGCTGGGGCTGCTGGACCGGCTGCGTCTGCCCGGGGCCGCCGGGGCCCGCGCTCGGCATCACGCGGGTGGCCGGCGGGGCGTCCGGGCGCGGCGGGAGGGCGGCCGCCGGCCGCGTCGGCGCCTCGGACCCGGGGGGCGCGGCCGAGCCGGTCGGCATCACGTTGGTGCGCAGCGCGTCCGGCGTCGACCCGTCGTCCTGCGCGGCCGGGTGCTCGCCGGGGGCGTACGCGGGGGCCGGGGCGCGGTCCGGCAGCAGCAGGGCGGCGACGTTCTCGGCGGCGGCGATCGCCGCGGGCGCGGCGTGCACCCCGATGCCGTCCGCCACCACGCGCAGCGCGCGGCCCAGGCTCACCGCGCTGGGGCGGCGCGTCGGCTCCTTGTCGAGGCAGCGCTCGATGACCGTCCACAGCGGGGCGGGCAGGCCGGACGGGCGGGGCGGGTCGGCCTCCAGGTGCTGGCGGAGCACGGCCAGTGCGCCCTCGCCCTGGAACGGCGGACGGCCCGTCACCAGCTCGTACAGGACGATGCCGGCGCCGTAGATGTCGACCGCGGAGGTCTGCGGGCGGCCCTCGGCGGACTCCGGCGCCACGTACGCCGGGGTGCCGACGAACTCGCTGGTGCGGGTGACGCCGGGGGAGTCCGCGAGCCGGGCGATGCCGAAGTCGGTCAGCATCGGTCGCATCAGGACCTGGCCCGAACCGAAGTCGGCACCGGGCTGCGGCCGCTCCTCCAGCAGGACGTTGGCCGGCTTGAGGTCGCGGTGCACCACTCCGTCGGCGTGGCTGGCCGCCAGCGCGTCGGCGATCTGCGCCATCACCAGGGCGCCGGCCACCGGGCTGAAGCGGCCCTTGAGCCTGAGGTACTTGTGCAGGTCGGGGGCGTCGACCAGGTCCATGACCAGGGCCAGCAGGGTGCCCTCCACGACCAGGTCGCGGGTCCGCACGATGTTGGGGTGGGAGAGGCGCAGCAGCACCGAGCGCTCCCGCAGGAAGCGCATGACGACATCGGGGTCCGAGGCCAGCTCCTCCTTGAGGACCTTGATGGCCACGCGGTCGCCGGAGTCGCGGACCTGGCCGCGCCACACGGTGCCGGTGGCGCCGTGCCCCAGCACCTCCTCCAGCAGGTACTTGCTACCGACCGGCCGCACCTGATGCGCTCCTCGCCTCAACCGTCACTGGCTGCTCGCCCTGGATTCCTGTCGGCTCGCCCACCAACCTCACTCTAAGGGACGGTACGCGCGCCCCGGCGGCGCGAACGCGCTTCCGCACCCTGCTTCTGCCCCTAGGGGCTCGACGGGGTTCTTCGGCGTCGAGCACCCTCTTGGGGGACGACCCGGCGCGAGCGCCGGTTGCGTGCGACGGATCACACCTCGGTCACGCCCCGGCGCATGACCGCCGCTCGTGCGCCGGGCAATCGCGACGATCGCCCCGGAGTGGGATACGCGCGCATCCGAGATGAAGGGGAGGGCGCGCGGTGGGCCCCTCTGGTGGGAGGATGCCGGTGTGGCGGTCCGTCACACCGCGCCCCGGGTATGGGCGGGGGACGGACGGGCACACCGTCTGTGCAGCGTCAACAAGGGCCGTACGCACACCGGGTGAACCCCCGGGGGGCGCCCCGGGGACCCCTCCCCAGGGCGGATTCGGGTGCGGGCGGCTTTCGGAGGCGCCGCGGTCGGGCAGGATCAGCATCCGAATATTGTCGATAAGCCGTCACCTTTGGCAGTGTCGTGGCCCATTGGGCGCCCCGGCCTCCTGTCGGACGGGCGACGGCGCAACCGAAACTCCGGCTCCGGCCGGCGGAAGGGGCCTCGGGCGATCATGCAGATCCGGCTGACCGTCATCGGGTCGCGCGGCGGCCGCCCCAGGGATGTCCTCGTCACCGCGCCCGACGGCACCACGCTCGGCGCCGTCACCGGCGCCCTGGCCGCCACCGGCCCCGGCCCCCGCGGGGGCCGCACCCCCTCCCACACCACGGTCCACGTCGAGTCCCGGCTGCTCGGCCAGGACGCGCCGTTGGGGCGGCCCCCGCTGGTCGACGGCGCCGTCCTGCACCTCCATCTGCCGGCCGCGCCGGAGGCCGCCCCCGACCCGGCGACCACCCCGCCCGGCACCCCCACGCTGCACATCACCGGCGGCCCGGACGCCGGCGGCGTCCATCTGCTGCGCCCCGGGACGCTGCGCATCGGCCGCTCCGCCGAGGCGGACGTGCCGCTCGACGACCCCGACGTCTCGCGCACCCACGCGCTGCTCACCGTCGCCGAACGGCCCGGCGGGCCGGCCGAGGTGACGGTCGCCGACCCCGGCTCCACCAACGGCACCCTGCTCGACGGCCGGCTCGTCGGCCCCGATCCGGTGCCGCTGCCGCCCGGCGCGCTCCTCCAACTCGGCGAGTCCTCGGTGGTGCTGACGGACTCTCCGCCGCGTCCCGCGCGCGAGGCCGTCCCGGACGGCGAGGGCCGGCTGCGCCTCACCCCGCCGGCCCCGCACCCCGCGCCGCCGCTGCGCGCCCCCGGCGGCGGGCCCGAACCGGCGCCCTCCGACGCCGACCCCAGCCGGCTGCCCGCCACCCGCCGCCCGCCGGGCCGGCTCGGCGGCCGCCCCTTCTCCCTGCACCGCTTCGCCGCAGCCGCCCTCGGGCTGCTCGGCGGCGGCCCGCGCGGCGCCGCCGGTTCGAGGCGGGGCGGCGCCTCCCCGGACGCCGAGCTGCTGGAGCGCGCCCGCCGGCTGCGGGAGCGCTGGCCCGACCCGTCCGAACTGCTGCTCGCCGCGCTGGGCCGCGGCACCCGGCTGTGGGAGCGGCGGCCCGGGCACCCCGACGAGCTCTGCGTCCGGCTCGGCACCTCCGACCTGCCCGCGGACGGCGATCCGTCCGGCGCCGACCCGGCGGTCCTGGAGGACAGCGCCGAGCCCGGCACCGACCCGCGGGCCGTGCTGCCGGCCGTCCCCATCACCGTCGACCTGCGCGAGACCGGGGTGCTGGGTCTCGCCGGCCCGCGCCGCCGGCTCGCCGGGCTGGCCCGCGCGGTCGTCGCCCAGCTGGCCGGGCTGCACTCGCCGCTCCATCTGGAACTGGTGGTGCTCACCGGCCCGGTCGACGACGCGGCGGACGGCTCCCCGGAGGACCGCGCGGCCCGCGAGGCCGCCGACGACTGGGCGTGGACGCGCTGGCTGCCCCATCTGCGCCCGTCCCGCGGCCAGCGCTGCCGGCTGCTCATCGGCACCACCCGCGACCAGCTGCGCGCCCGGCTGGCCGAGCTGGCGGCGCGGATGGACGAGCCCGCCATCTCCGCGTCCGGCGGCGGCCGGGCCACGGTGGTGGTGCTGGACGTGCCCGGCGGCCTCGACGCGGCGCTGGACGCCCAGATCGACCGGCTGACGACCGACGGCCCGGCCGCCGGCATCCAGGTGATCGCGCTCGCCGACCACCCCTCCGGCCTCCCGCCGGCCTGCGGGATGTGGGCCGAACTGGCCGGCGAGGTCGCCACCCATCTGCGGCTGCGCGGCCCGGACGGCGCGGCCCCCGAGCGGATAAGCGTCGACGGGGTCTCGCGCCCCTGGGCGGAGCGGTTCGCGCGGGCGCTGGCCCCGCTGCGGGAGGGCGCGGCGACCGCGCGCCCGGAGCGGCGGCTGCCGGACACCGTGCGGCTGCTGGACGTCCTCGGCCTGGACCAGATCTCCCCGGCCCGGATCGCGGACCGGTGGGCGGCGCTGCCGCCGGTCTCCCGCTCGCTGCCCGCGGTGCTGGGCGCGACGGCGGCCGGGCCGTGCACGGTCGACCTGGTCGCCGAGGGTCCGCACCTGCTCGCCGGGGGCGCGTCCGGATCGGGGCGGACGGAGCTGCTGCGCGCCGTCGTCACCTCGCTGGCGGTGGCCGACCGCCCGGACCGGCTGGCGGTCGCGCTGATCGCCGGCCGGACGGCGGAGGAGGCGGGCGGCCCCGGGCTGCTCTCCTGCACGGACCTGCCGCATGTCTCGGCGTTCCTGGACACCCGCGACCCGGTGCGGGTGCAGGCGGCGGCGCGGGCGCTGCGCGAGGAGCTGGAGGCGCGCGAGCGGGCCGCCCGCGCGGCGGTGGGCGCCCCAGTGGCTCGGGCCGAGGTGGGGGCGCGGGTCGGCGCGGGGGCGCCGATGGCGCCCGGCGGCCTCGGTGGCGGTGGCGTCGGCGGTTCCGGGGGCGGGGACGGCGCGCGGCGGCCGGCCCGGCTGCTGGTGGTCGTCGACGACCTGGACGCGCTGCTGGCGCCCACGCCCCCGGAGGGCCGCGGGAGCGATGCGCAGCGGGCCGTCTCGGCGCTGGTGCGGACGCTCGGCGCGGTGGCGCGGCGCGGCGCCGAGCTGGGCGTGCACCTGGTGGCGGCGACCGGCCGCCCCGAGCTGGTGGCGGGGACGGAGATCGGGGACGCGTCGGCGCTGCGGGTCGCGCTGCGGGCGGACGATCCGCTGGACTCGCGGCTGCTGGTGCATGTCGAGGACGCGGCGAGCGGGGCCAGTGCCGGGGCCGGCCCCGGGCGGGCGTGGCTGCGGCGGCCGGACGGCGCGGTGACGGAGTTTCAGGCGGGCCGGGTCAGCGGGCGGATCCCGCGGACGGCGACGCTGCGGCCGACGGCGGTGGCCGTGGACTGGCGGCAGATGGGGGCGGCGGCGGAGCGGCGGCCGGTGCGCGAGATCGGGAACGGGCCGACGGATCTGGCGCTGCTCGCGTCGGCGCTGCAGCGGGCGTCGGAGCAGGCCGAGGCGGATCCGTCAGCTCCGCTGTGGTAGCGGTTCGCCGCCCCGGCACCCCGGCACCCCACCCGGGGTGGGCTCGGTGTCGGGGCACCCGGTGACGTACGGGTCGTCAGACGAGCCAGGTGCGCGCGTCCGCCGGGAAGTTGGTCGTCACCGCGTCAGCGCCGAGTTCGGCCGCGTGCCGGACGCCCGCCTCGTCGTTGCCCGGCCACGCGTCCACCAGCAGACCCGCCTCATGGCACTCGGCCACCAGCTCCGGCGTCAGCCCCGGGAACCCGGGGCACACCCACGCCGCCCCCAGCTCCCGCGCCCGGTCGAGCATCTCCGGCGACGCCTTGGAGACGATGAACCCCCGCGGCACCTCCGGCAGCTCGCGCTGCGCCGCCTCCAGCACCTCCGCGTGGAAGGAGGTGATGGTGATGCGGTGCACCAGGTCCCGCTCCACCACCATCCCGGCCAGCAGCGGGAACGCCCTCACCGCCTTCACCTCGGCCTGGATCGGCAGCGTCGTGGCGTCCAGCACCTCCTCGAAGGTGGGGATCCGCTCGCCCTGGCCCGCGTCCAGCTCGCGCAGCTCCGCGAAGGTGCGCTCGGCCAGCGGGCCGGTGCCGTCCGTGGTCCGGTCCAGCTTGGCGTCGTGCATGATCATCAGTCGTCCGTCGGCGCTCAGATGGAGGTCCAGCTCCAGCGCGTCCGCCCCGTCCTTCTCGGCGCGGCGGAACGACCGCAGGGTGTTCTCCGGCTCGACGCCCATCGCGCCGCGGTGGCCGACGATCATCATCTCGCTGCTCATGTCCTGCATCTCTCCTCGCCGCGCGCCGTCACACCCGAACATGCTGCTCGATGCTGTCACGGACCCGGTCCATGCCCTTCCTCAACTGGTCGGCGACCTGCCGGAAGACCTTCGCGGGATCGGCGTCGTCCGACCAGATCTTCTGCAGGCCGGTGTACACCTTGACGTTCGCGTTGGGGACCAGCAGCCGGGCCAGGTCCTGGTTGCGGGTGCGCGCCAACTGCTGGATGGAGGTGGTGAAGTTGGGGTCGGCCTTCATCAGCGACGCGAGCTTCGGGGTGCGCACGGCCGCGTCCACCACCGGAAGGTAGCCCGTCTTCACCGTCCACTCGGCCGAGTTCTCCGGCCGCGCCAGGAACTTGATGAACTCCATGGCGGCCTGCTGCCGCTCCCGGGGCACCCCCTTGAAGGAGCAGAACCCGCTGCCGCCGGTGGGCACCCCGAAGTGGTGGCCGCGCGGCACGAAGCCCGTCCCCAGCCGGAAGCCCGACCCCTTGGCCAGGGTGGCGAACTTGCCCAGCGCGCCGGTGGAGTTGACCACCGAGGCGGTGAGCTGGTTGCCGAAGTCCAGGCCGGCGTCGGTGGCCATGTAGGAGAGCCGGTCGCGGTAGATCAGCCGGCGCTGCCACGCGCCGGCGGCCGCCACCTCGGGGCTGTCCAGGGTGATGTCCAGGCCGCGGCTCCACGACCCGCCCCACTGCCAGCAGGAGCCGAGGAACTGCCAGTCGCCGTCCTGCTTGTAGTAGGCCTCCATCTTGGGGCGGTTGCCGCCGAGCCGGACCTTGCCGAACTCCTTGGCCCAGTCGCGCATCTCGAACCAGGTGGCGGGCGCCCGGTCGGGCAGCCCGGCCTTCTTGAACAGGGTGCGGTTGTAGTAGAAGAGCGGCGTGGAGCGGGCCATCGGGATCCAGTAGTTGCGGCCGTCCTTGGCGAGGCCCTCCTTGAGCAGGTGCTGGTTGTAGACGCCGAGGTCGAGGCCGCTGGCCCGGGCCAGCTCGTCCCAGGGCTGCAGGGCGCCGCCGATCAGGAACTTGCCCCAGGTGACGTCGGAGAGCGTGACGAGGTCGGGCACCTGGCCGCCGAGCCGGCCGACGACCGTCTTGCGGAAGGTGTCGTCGTAGCTGCCCTGGAACTGCACCTCCACATAGATGTCGCGCTGGCCCTGGTTGAAGGCGTCGGCAAGCGCCAGGAGGGTCTCGCCGGGGATGTCGGCGAAGGACGACCAGAGCACCACCCGGGTGCGCCGGCCGTACCGGTCCGGGACGGTGCCGCCTGGCTGGGCGTAGCTGTCGCGGACGGTGCCGGCGCAGCCGGCCAGCAGGGCGGCGGTGCTCAGCGCGCCGGCGGCGGAGAGCAGGCGGCGCCGGGAGAGCGCGGGTGGCGTCGTCACTTGGTGGCCCCCTGGGTGAGTCCGGCGATGATGTGCCGCTGGGCGAGCAGGAAGACCACGAGGATGGGCAGCACCACGATGACCGTGCCGGCCAGGATGGCGCCCCAGTTCTGCGAGGTCTCCACGTTGTTGAGGTAGAGCAGCCCGATGGGCAGGGTCCGCATCGAGTCGGAGTTGGTGACGATCAGCGGCCAGATGAAGTCGTTCCACTTGGTGACGATCGTGACCAGCGCGACGGTCACCAGGATCGGCCGGGAGAGCGGCAGCACCACGGTGAACAGGGTGCGCAGGTGCCCGGCGCCGTCCACCCGGGCCGCCTCCAGGATCTCCTTGGGCAGCGTCAGGAAGTGCTGGCGCAGCAGGAAGGTGGCGAAGACCGAGCCCAGCCCGGGCGCGATCAGCCCGGCCCAGGTGTTCACCCAGCCGAGGGAGGCGATGGTGAGGAAGTTGGGCAGCAGGGTGACGTTGCCCGGCACCATCATCGCGCCCAGCAGCACCAGGAAGAGCAGCCGCTTGCGGGGGAAGGCGAGGAAGGCGAACCCGTAGGCGCAGAGCACCGCGAAGAGCAGCTCCAGCGCGGTGCCGGCGACGGCCACCACCGAGGAGTTGACGAAGAAGTGGCCGAACGGGACGGCGTTCCAGGCGTCCGCGAAGTTCTGCCAGCGCAGACGGGTGGGGATCCACTCGGGCGGATAGCGGTAGATGTCCTGGCCGGGCTTGAGCGCCGAGGAGATCAGCCAGTAGACGGGGCCGAAGGCGAGTACCGCGACCAGGACCAGCAGCACGTACTGGACGGGGCGGGCGGCGCGGTTGCGGCGCACCGCGGGCGGGGCGGTCGTGGTGCCGGTCACCGGTAGTGCACCCTTCGCTCGAGGAATCGGGCCTGCAGCCCGGTGATGGTCAGCAGCACGGCGAACATGATGATCGCCCCGCCGGCGGCGCGGCCGGCGTCGAAGGTCTGGAAGCCCTGCTGGTAGATGAACCAGGAGAGGATCGAGGTGGCGTTGGCGGGCCCGCCGCCGGTCATCACCGCGATGATGTCGAAGGCCTGGAAGGTCTGGATGACCATGGTGACCAGGACGAAGAAGGTGACGGGGGAGAGCAGCGGGAGGGTCAGCCGGCGGAACCGCGTCCACGGTCCGGCGCCGTCCAGCTCGGCGGCCTCGTACAGCTCGCGCGGCAGGCCCTGCAGCCCGGCGAGGTAGATGACGGCGACGAAGCCGGTGTTCTTCCACAGGTAGACGACGATCAGGCCGATCAGTGCCCAGTGCGAATCGGTCATCATCGCGGGGGCGTTCAGCCCCACCGCGCCCATCAGCGGCTTCAGCAGGCCGTAGTTGGGGTCGAAGATGAACAGCCAGAGCGTGCCGACGGCCGCGCCGGTGACCACATAGGGCGCGAAGACGGCGGTGCGGACGGCGTTGCGGGCGCGCAGCCGCTGGTTGAGCAGCAGGCTGGTGGCGATGCCGATGATCAGCGAGCCGGCGACGACGCCGACCACGAAGAGCAGCGTCGTCCACAGCACGCCCAGGAAGTCCGGGTCGGTGAGCAGGTCGGCGTAGTTGTCGAGCCCGACGAAGCGCTTGACCGGGGAGACCATGTCCCAGCGGGTGAGGCTGAGGTAGGCGCTGTAGACGACGGGCCAGTAGGCGAAGAGCAGCAGGAAGACGAAGTTCGGGGCGATGAACGCGAGGAAGAGCTGGTACTCGCGGCGCCTTCGGCGGCGGAGGCCGGACGGCCCCCGGGACGCGGCGGCCGGCTCGGCGGGGACGGGGACGGCAGGGGGTGGTGCGGTGGACATGCGCGGTCCTTTCGCGACTCTGCGGGATCGCGCCCTCTCACGGGCTGCGTGAAATTAACACGCACGGTGTGAACTTTGGGGAGTTGTTGACCTAACCGCAGCCGTTCGTTGTTGTTGCTGTTGCCTTCCGTTCAACTTGATGTGCCGTCAGGGCGGACCCTCCGGGCGGTGCTGACGGTGCGAGAGTCGACATAGCGTCAACACGGGTGACTGACGGGGCGGGAGAACCGGTACATTCCCGGTACGGAGTTCCCGCGGACCCTCGCGCCCGCCCCGTCGGCGCGTAGCGTGGAGGCCCAACACCCACCCCCGGAGCGGCGACTTGGCACGGAAGATCGGCAGCCGGTACACGATCGAGCGGATCCTCGGACGGGGCTCCGCCGGCACCGTCTGGTCCGGATCCGGCCCCGACGGGCCCGTCGCCGTCAAGCTGCTGCGCGAGGACCTCGCCTCCGACCCCGAGCTCGTCGGCCGCTTCGTCCAGGAGCGCACCGCCCTCACCAGCCTCGACCACCCGCGCATCGTCGCCGTCCGCGACCTGGTGGTGGACGGCACCGACCTCGCGCTGGTGATGGAGCTGGTGCCCGGCCGCGACCTGCGCGCCCTGCTCGACGCCGAGGGCGTGCTCGTCCCCGCCCGCGCCGCCGCCGTGGTCGCCGACGTCGCCGAGGGCCTCGCCGCCGCGCACGCCGCCGGCGTCGTGCACCGCGACGTCAAGCCCGAGAACGTGCTGCTGGAGGAGGACGCCCTGGGCGTCCCCAGCAACTCCCGCGCCAAGCTCACCGACTTCGGCATCGCCCGCCTCGTCGACACCCCGCGCCGCACCCGCGCCACCCGCATCATCGGCACCCCCGACTACCTCGCCCCCGAGGTGATCGAGGGCCTCCAGCCGCGCGCCGCCGTCGACGTCTACGCACTCGCCACCGTGCTGTACGAACTGCTCTGCGGGGCCACCCCGTTCGGCGGCGGCCACCCCGGAGCGGTGCTGCGCCGGCACGTCACCGAGACGGTCCCCCCGCTGCCCGGCCTGCCCGACGGGCTCGCCGCCGTCCTCAACGCCTGCCTCTCCAAGGCCCCGGCCGGCCGGCTCACCGCCGCCGAGCTCGCCGACCGGCTCCACGAGCAGCTGCCCGACCTCGCCGGCGCCCCCGCGCTCGAACTGCGCCGCGCCCCCGACGAGGAGGGCGCCGACGGCGCGCACGAGGACGAGGTCGAGGCCGCCTACCAGGCCTACGAGCACCAGCGCGCGCAGAACGCCGCCGAGCCCGGCTACCCCGCCGCGCCGCGCGGCGCCGTCCCCCTGGTGCCCGGCGCCGAACTCGACGAGCACGACACCCATCTGCGGATCCGCCGCCCCACCGCCGAGGAGCTGGCGGCCGGCCCGCCGCCCGGCGCCGAGCGCCGCAAGGGCACCGGCAGCCACGCGAGACCTGCCCCGCCCAAGGGCCATGCCGGGCGCGGCGGCACCCCCGCGGTCGTCCGCCGGCGCCGCCGCCTGTACATCGCCGTCGCCGGGCTGCTCGCCGCGGCCGGCATCGGCGCCTGGGCGGCCGGCGAGTCCGGCGGGAACGCCCCCGCGCACTCCCGCTCGGTCGACGACCGGACCGGCAGCCCCACCCCGACCGCGCCCAAGGCCACCCGTACCCGCGGCGCCGCCGACGAGCGCTCCGCCTCCCCGCGCGCGCTGCCGCTGCCCTCCTGGCAGTCGTGGACGAACCTTCCTGCGGCGCCGGTGCCCTCCGACGGCTCCCCGGCGGCCGTCCGCAGCGGCTCCACCACCTTCGTCTTCACCCGCGACAGCACCGACGCGCTCTGGTACACCTTCGCCACCGGCGGCGGGACCTACGCCCCGTGGAGCCGGCTGACCGGCATCCACGTCGCCGACGACCCGGCCGCCGCGGCGCTGCCCGGCGGCGGCGTCCGGCTGATCGCCCGCGGCACCGACGACCTCCTCTACGAGCGCACCCTCGGCAGCGGCCGGTGGACGCCGTGGACGCAGGTCGACGGGCGCACGACGGTCGACTCCTCGCCGGCCGCGGTCGGCACCGGCGCCCGGGTGGACGCGGTCGCCCGCACCGGCGGCGACCTGGTCACCGCGTCCTGGATGAACGGGCGATGGTCGGCGTGGGCCGTGGTGCCGGCGTCCGGCAAGGTGAAGGGGACGCCGGCGGTCGCCGCGGCGCCCGGCGCCGGGCCCGGAACGTTCTCGGTGTTCGTGCAGCGGGCGTCGGACGGGCAGGTGCTGTGGCTGCGGGCGCAGCAGGGGGCGTGGCTGCCGCCGAAGCCCGTCACCGGGCTGCGCGGCGGCACGGGCCTGGCGGCGTCGGTGCAGGCGGACGGGACGGTACGGGTGTTCGCGCGGCAGGCGGACGGGACGCTGAAGGAGGCGGTGACGGGGGCGGGCGGCGACGGCGGCTGGCGGACGGCGGAGTTGGCCGCCGACGCGACGGGCGCGGGGTCCGCGCCGGGTGCCGCGGCGTCGTCGGTGTTCGTGGCCGCGGACGGGGGGCGGGTGCGGGTCGCCACGGCGCACTGAGCCGCCCCTCCGCCCCGGAACCCCACCCGCCCTCGGGCCACCGTCGTCGTCCGACCGGGGGGAGCCGTTAGGCTTGTCGCGTGGCAGACGTCGATCCCTCCGAAGCACTCAAGAACCTCCAGTCGACCATGGCGTCGATCGAGGCCGTCCTCGACCTCGAGAAGCTGCGCCGCGACATCTCCGTCCTGGAGGAGCAGGCCGCCGCGCCCGATCTGTGGAACGACCCCGACGAGGCGCAGAAGGTCACCTCGCGCCTCTCCCACCTCCAGGGCGAGGTCCGCAAGACCGAGGAGCTGCACGGCCGCATCGACGACCTGGGCGTGCTCTTCGAGCTCGCCGAGGCGGAGGACGACGCCGACACCCGCGCCGAGGCCGAGGAGGAGCTCGCCTCCGTCCGCAAGTCGGTCGACGAGCTGGAGGTGCGCACCCTGCTCTCCGGCGAGTACGACAGCCGCGAGGCGCTCGTCAACATCCGCGCCGAGGCGGGCGGCATCGACGCCGCCGACTTCGCCGAGCAGCTGCTGCGGATGTACACGCGCTGGGCCGAGCACCACAAGTACCCGGTGGAGGTGTACGAGACCTCGTACGCCGAAGAGGCCGGCATCAAGTCGGCCACCTTCTCCGTCAAGGCCCCCTACGCCTACGGCACCCTCTCGGTCGAGCAGGGCACCCACCGCCTGGTGCGCATCTCGCCCTTCGACAACCAGGGCCGCCGCCAGACGTCGTTCGCCGGCGTCGAGGTGCTGCCCGTCGTCGAGAAGTCCGACCACGTCGACATCGACGAGACCGAGCTGCGCATCGACGTCTACCGCTCCTCCGGCCCCGGCGGCCAGGGCGTCAACACCACCGACTCCGCGGTGCGGATCACCCACATCCCCACCGGGATCGTCGTCTCCTGCCAGAACGAGCGCTCCCAGATCCAGAACAAGGCCAGCGCCATGGGCGTCCTCCAGGCCAAGCTGCTGGAGCGGCGCCGCCAGGAGGAGCAGGCCATGATGGACGCCCTCAAGGGCGACGGCGGCAACTCCTGGGGCAACCAGATGCGCTCCTATGTGCTGCACCCGTACCAGATGGTCAAGGATCTGCGCACCGAGCACGAGGTCGGCAACCCGCAGGCGGTGCTGGACGGCGACATCGACGGCTTCATCGAGGCGGGCATCCGCTGGCGCAAGCAGCAGGAGCAGCAGGCCACCGAGGCGCGGTAACGCACCCGCGGACACGTCGAGGGGCCCGGAAGCCATGGCTTCCGGGCCCCTCGACGTGTTTTCGAAGAGAAGTGCGCCTCAGGCGAGCGCGTGCTGGACGATCGCGGCGAAGGCGATCAGCAGGACGGCCAGCACGGCCAGGGCCACCGGACTGATCCCGCCGAGCAGGCCCTCGCGCTGCAGCCGCGCCCGGTTGGCCCGGCACACCGGGCACCGGCCCTCGTTCACCGGACCCGCGCAGTTGGCGCACACCAGTCGGTCCGCCGTCATGGGGATCTCCTCCTTCGGCAGTGGGGACGCCAGGCAACCCGCTCCGGGTTCCCTGGCCCCCTCCTCCTCTACTGTGCCAGCTTTCCTCCGGGTGTGACGCATCACGAACCGCATCGGGTGAGGAAGCTCATTCATTCGACGTCGATGCAGGTCAACGCCGTTTGGGTGAACTAGTGCCAAGGGTCCTCAGGTTCATTGGCTGGGTCCCCGTCGCCGGTTCGCGTATGTTCACACCGTCCTGCCCCCTAGACTCCTCGACCGTGATGCAGCCGTGATCCGATTCGACAACGTCTCCAAGACCTATCCCAAGCAGCCGCGACCGGCGCTCAACGACCTCTCTCTGGAGATCGAGCGCGGCGAGTTCGTGTTCCTGGTGGGCGCCTCCGGGTCCGGGAAGTCAACCTTCCTCCGGCTGGTGCTCCGCGAGGAGCGCTCCTCCAACGGTGCCGTGCACGTCCTCGGGAAGGACCTTGGTCGCCTCTCCAACTGGAAGGTGCCGCCGCTGCGCCGCCAGATCGGCACCGTGTTCCAGGACTTCCGCCTGCTGCCGAACAAGACGGTGGGCCAGAACGTCGCCTTCGCCCTCGAGGTGATCGGCAAGCCGACCGGCGTCATCCGCAAGACCGTCCCCGAGGTCCTCGACCTGGTCGGACTGAGCGGCAAGCAGAACCGCATGCCCAACGAGCTCTCCGGCGGTGAGCAGCAGCGCGTCGCCATCGCGCGCGCGTTCGTCAACCGCCCGAAGGTGCTCATCGCCGACGAGCCGACCGGAAACCTGGACCCCCAGACGTCCGTCGGCATCATGAAGCTCCTGGACCGCATCAACCGGACCGGCACCACGGTCCTGATGTCGACGCACGATCAGGCGATCGTCGACCAGATGCGCCGGCGTGTGCTCGAACTCAGCGAGGGCAACCTCGTCCGGGACCAGCAGCGCGGCGTCTACGGCTACGGGCAGTAGCGCCCTCGCCCCTCCACCCGACCCGGCGCCCGGCCGCTCCCCCCGGCAGGCGCCCCCGACCAGCTAGGACATCATGCGAGCCCGTTTCGTCTTCTCGGAGATCGGTGTCGGCCTGCGCCGAAACCTGACCATGACCTTCGCGGTGGTGGTCTCCGTGGCACTCGCACTGGCCCTGGCGGGCGCCTCGCTGCTCGTCCGCGAGCAGGTCAGCTCGATGAAGGGCTACTGGTACGACAAGGTCCAGGTCTCCATCTACCTGTGCAACAAGGGCGACCAGGGCTGCGACAGTGAAGTGACGGCCCAGCAGAAGGCCCAGATCAAGTCGGACCTGGACAAGCTCGCCGTGGTGGAGAAGGTCTACTACGAGAGCAGCGCGCAGGCCTACGACCACTACCGGCAGCAGTTCAAGGACTCCCCGCTGCTGGACCAGATCACCCCCAGCCAGATGCAGCAGTCCTTCCGGGTCAAGCTGAAGGACCCCAAGCAGTTCGCGGTGATCAAGGACGCCTTCCAGGGCCGGCCCGGCGTGCAGTCGGTGCAGGACCAGCGCGACACCCTCGACGCGCTGTTCCGACTGCTCAACGCGATGACCGTGGCGGCCATGGCGGTGATGGCCGTGATGGTGGTCGTCGCCGTCCTCCTGATCGTCAACACCGTGCGGGTGTCGGCGTTCAGCAGGCGGCGCGAGACCGGGATCATGAGACTCGTCGGCGCCTCGTCGTTCTACATCCAGATGCCCTTCGTGCTGGAGGCCGCGATCGCCGGGTTCATCGGCTCGGTCCTCGCCTGCGGCATGATCGGGGCCGGGCAGTGGCTGCTGATCGACAAGACACTCCGACCGTCCGTCCCGCTCATCAACTTCCTGGGCTGGGGCGACATTATGAAGATCTTCCCGCTGGTGATCGTCTTTGGTGTGCTCATGTCGGCCGTCTCCGCCTTCATCACGCTGCGGAAATACCTGCGCGTCTGAGGATCTGACGCGGGCTCACGGCCCGTGCGGATCACGACCCATAAGGGTGACATCCCGTCACGCTTCGTGTGGCACGTCACACGATGGTGTGGCGGGATGTTCGGATTGTCCCGCTGTGGTGGCCTAAACTCCTCCGCATGTCCGGGAGTTCGACGCTCCGTCAGGGGCTGACCCTCACCCTGGTGTTCATGGCCGTCCTGGCTGCCGGGGCGGTCAGCAACGCCTGGGGCGGCGCGGCGGCCACCACCGCTGAGTCGACCGGCGAGCACCGCGCCGCCGGCGGCCGGGGCACGGCGCCCTCCCAGGACGAGGCCCCCTCCCGCGACCCCTGGACGGCCTACTACACCCCCGCCGAGTTCGCCGACTACACCGACGCCCTGGACGGCCGCTACATCGGCATCGGCGTCTGGCTCCGGATCGCCGACGACGGCGGGTTCGCGGTCTCCGGGCTGCAGCACGACGGGCCCGCCGAGCGGGCCGGCGTCCGCGTCGGCGACCTGCTGGTGCGGGTGGACGGACGCTCCGTCGCCGACCGCCCCGTCACCGACGTCGTCGCCCTGCTGCGCGGCACCCGCCCCGGCTCCCGGGTCGTCCTGGGCCTGGAGCGGCCCGGCGCCGGCGCCCGCACGCTGTCGGTGCGGCGCGCCCGGCTCAGCACCGAGGACGTCACCGTCCGCGACCTCGCCGGCGCCACCGGCACCGTCTGCCTGATCAAGGTCGACTCCTTCAGCACGGGCAGCGGCGCGGCGGTGGCCCGCGCGGTGCGGGACGCCGAGCGCGCGCGGCCCGCCGACGCGGGCGTCGTCCTCGACCTGCGGGGCAACAGCGGAGGCCTGCTCACCGAGGCGCGCAGGGCCTCCTCCGTCTTCCTGGACGGCGGGCCGATCGCCCGCCTCTCCGGCGCCATCGGCGACCGCACGCTGGACGCCGAGCCGGGCGGCGACACCGCGGTCCCGCTGGTGGTGCTGGTGGACGGCGGCACCATGAGCGCCGCCGAGCTGCTGGCGGGGGCGCTGCAGGACCGCGGGCGGGCGGTGCTGGTCGGCTCGCGCACCTTCGGCAAGGGCTCCATCCAGGCGCCGGCGTCGCACGGCGACGACGACGGGGAGCCCGCCTGGGTGGAGCGCACCGTCGGCCACTACACGACGCCCTCCGGACGCCGGGTCAACGGTGTCGGCATCACCCCCGACGTCTCCGTCCCGGTGGGCGCGGAGGCCTCCGACGCCGAGCGCCAGGCGCTCGAGGTGCTCTCCGGGCTGACGCCGCGGCGCTGAGCTCCGGGGCCCGGAGCCGGCACGGAAAACCTCTCCCGGTCCCGGCGCGGGGGGTGCGACAATGGGCCGCATCATGGTCAAGGAGCAGGGGCGCAAGGTCATCGCCCAGAACAAGAAGGCGCGGCACGACTACCACATCCTCGACACGTTCGAGGCGGGCCTGGTGCTGACGGGTACCGAGGTCAAGTCGCTGCGCGAGGGGCGCGCCTCCCTCGTCGACGGGTTCGGGGACATCGACGGCGGCGAGATCTGGCTGCACAACGTCTACATCCCCGAGTACAGCCAGGGCACCTGGACCAACCACACGGCGCGCCGCAAGCGGAAGATGCTGCTGCACCGCTCCGAGATCGACAAGCTGATCGGCAAGACCCGCGAGACGGGGCACACGCTGGTGCCGCTCGTCCTGTACTTCAAGGACGGCCGGGCGAAGGTCGAGCTGGCGCTCGCCAAGGGCAAGAAGGACTACGACAAGCGCCAGACGCTCCGCGAGCAGCAGGACCGCCGCGAGGCCGACCGCGCGATCTCCGCGGCGCGGCGCAAGCAGCGCGCCTGAAGCGGTCCGCGGGAATGTATTGGCACGGCCGGGCGTTGGTCCCGTAGGATGGTTGCCGCAGGCCGGGGGTTCGTCCCGCGGCCGGCGGTTTGACAACTGCACAGGGGGTGATCGGTTTCGACTGCGGAAGTTGAGGCAGGGGAAGCGAGCCGAGGAACGCGACAATGATCTCGTTAACCATGTGTCGCAAACCAATAATCGCCAATTCTAAGCGCGATTCCTTCGCGCTCGCCGCCTGAGGCGAGTAATCGAAGGTGTCAGACCGGGTGTGTTCCCGACCCGGACCCTGGCATAATCTAGGGAACTCAACCGCCGGACCCGGCTACGGGGTCGGGCGGGAAACCAAACAGTAGCTGAGCCCGTCGGCGACTTGTTCGCGTGATCGCCGGGGCTGAGAAAATCACAGCGAACTGCGCTCGGAGAAGCCCTGGTTTGGTTCCGTAGGACGCGGGTTCGATTCCCGCCACCTCCACCCTTGCCGCGTTCGCGCGGCCCCTTGAGCCCTGGCTGCCCGGCAGTCGGGGCTTTTGGCGTGGAAAGTCGGCCCGCCGAGCGGCCCGTCACGAGGAGATGGCCTTGCAGGACACGGTTCGCGACCGTGAAATCGCCGCCGAGCAGCGGCACATGGACCGGGTCTACCGACGTCTGGACGAAAAGCTCCAGGAGGCCGAGTTCCTCCTGGCGGACGCCGGGAAGATCGCCTCCGTCGCCACCCCCGGCGCTCTCGCCGAACGCGACGCCATGGTCTACCGCGCCGGTCGCCATCTCCAGCGCCTCAACTCCGAGTTCGAGGACTTCGTCTTCGGCCGCATCGACCTGCTCGGCAACGGCGGCGGTCGCGGCATCGACCTCGACGAGGACACCGCGCCCGACGACGCCGACCCCGAGCCGGGCCCCGAGGAGCTGGAGGCGGCCGGCATCGGCGAGGTGCTGCACATCGGCCGGCTCGGCGTCCTCGACGCCGACTACGCCCCGCTGGTCGTCGACTGGCGCGCGCCCGCCGCCGCCCCCTTCTACCGCGCCACCCCCGTCCGCCCCGGACGGGTGGTGCGCCGGCGCGTCATCCGCAGCCTGGGCCGCAAGGTGCTCGGCGTCGAGGACGACCTGCTCCGCCCCGACCTCGCCGAGACCGTCGCCGCGGACCTGCCGGTGGTCGGGGACGGCGCGCTGATGGCCGCCCTCGGCCGGGCCCGCGGGCACGCCATGCGCGACATCGTCTCCTCCATCCAGGCCGAGCAGGACGAGGTGGTCCGCGCCCCCGCCGGCGGCGTCACCGAGGTCCGCGGCGGCCCCGGCACCGGCAAGACCGCCGTCGCCCTGCACCGCGCCGCCTATCTGCTCTACACCGACCGGCGCCGCTACTCCGGCGCCATCCTGGTGGTCTCGCCGACGCCGCTGCTCGTCGCCTACACCGAGGGCGTGCTGCCCTCGCTCGGCGAGGAGGGCCAGGTCTCGGTGCGCGCCCTCGGCGACCTGGTGGACGGCGTCGAGGCGCAGCGCTTCGACACGCCCGAGCTCGCCCGGATCAAGGGCTCGGCGCGGATGGCCCGGGTGCTGCGCGGGGCGGCCCGCGCCGCGATGGAGGCGGTCTCCCGCGCCGACCACGGCGACCCGGCCGCGCGCGGGCTGCGGGTGACGGCCGGCGGCCGGACGCTGCGGCTGTCGCCGGGCGAGCTGGCCGGGATCCGGCGCACCGTGCTGGGCGGCACCGCGCCGGTCAACTCGCTGCGGCCGCGGGCCCGTCGGCTGCTGCTCGACGCGCTCTACGCGAAGCTCGTCGCGGAGCTGCCGGCGCCCTCGGACGCGGCGGCGGCGGCCGAGCACCGCGCGGACTTCAACGCGGACGCCGGCACCGAGGCGCCGTTCATGGAGTTCCTGGAGGGCTGGTGGCCGGCGCTGACGCCGCGTCGGGTGCTCGCCGCGCTCGGCGACCGGCGGCTCTTGGCGCGGGCCGCCGGACGGGTGCTGACGCGCGCCGAGACGGACGCGCTGGCCGCGGACCTCCGGCGCGGCACCTCTGCCGCGGCCTCGGCGGGCCGCGGCGACGGGTTGACGGTGCACGATGTCGCGCTGCTGGACGAGCTGCGGGTGCAGTTGGGCGTGCCGCCGGAGCCGGCGCGGCCGCGGGAGCCGGACGCGCTGGAGGAGTTGGGCGGCGTCGAGGAGGTCCGCGTCTGGGCGGACCGGATGGACGGCCGCGGCGGCGCCGCGGACGACCGGGAGCGGGACCGGACCGAGTACACCCACCTGATCGTGGACGAGGCGCAGGACCTCACGCCGATGCAGTGGCGGATGGTCGGGCGGCGCGGCGCGCATGCCACCTGGACGGTGGTGGGCGATCCGGCGCAGTCGTCGTGGATCGACACCGAGGAGGCGCGGGCCGCGCGCGAGGAGGCGCTGGGGTCGCGCCGGCGGCGGGCGTTCACGCTCACCGTCAACTACCGCAACTCGGCGGAGATGGCGGCGGTGGCGGACCGGGTGCTGCGGCTGGCGGCGCCGGGGACGGAGCCGCCGCGGGCGGTGCGGTCGACGGGGGTCTCGCCGCGGTTCGGCGCCGTCCGCTCCGCGGACGATGTGCGGGCCGAGGTGGCGCGGCTGCTGGGGGAGGTCGACGGCACCGTGGGCGTGGTGGTGCCGATGGCGCGGCGGGCGGAGGCGCGGGGGTGGGTCTCGGGG
>NZ_MLCF01000049.1 GCF_001879105.1 Mangrovactinospora gilvigrisea
GGCGGCGGGGCTCCCCAGGGGCAGCAGGGCCAGCAGGGGCAGCAGGGTCGGCAGGGCGGGATGCCCGGTGGCGGCGGCATGCCCGGGCAGGCCGGGAACGGTGGCCGTCCCCCGTCCCAGCAGGGGCAGAACCAGGGCGGTGGCGGAACCCAGCGCCAGGGGATGCCAGGCGGCACCGGCGGGGGCGGCGGCGCCCGGACGGGCGGCGGAGCCGGAGGCGGAGGCGGCATGGGCGGGCTGCTCAACGGCGCCTCGGTCGGCTCGGCGCTCAAGTCGCTGCTCGCCGCGGACGCCTCCCGCTACACCTGGACGGCGGCGACCGTCGGCTCGCAGAACGCGGCGAGCTACCAACTGGCCGTCGGCCACGCGGTGATGGCGATCGGCGGCTTCAACGGGACCGATCCCTCGCCGACGCTCGCGCAGTTCCAGGCGTACGCGAAGGAGGGGAAGGTGCACTACTTCGTCGGCGGCAGCACCGGGCAGAGCGGCAGCAGCTCCTCGGCGACGAAGATCACCGCCTGGGTGAAGGCGCACTACACCGCGAAGTCGGTCGGCGGGACGACGGTCTACGACCTCACCGACCCGAAGTAGCGGCGTCCGGCACTGCCCGAACACCCGTTCCCAGCGGGGCTCAACCGCCCTGCTGGGGACGGGTTTTTGTCGTACCGTCGCGTTATCCTGGAACCAGACAAACCGAGGCGATACGGAGGCAACACGGAGGTGCCCATGCCCCCGACCCGGCCCCGAACCGGAACCAGGTCCTCGTTCCGCACACCCCGACCGCGCTCCACGACCGGCCGGACGACCGCGCTCCGCCGGCGGCCCGTCGCGAACTCCGCGATCACGCTGCCCGGCCCGCGGCCGCTGCCCGCGGGGCTGCCCCGCGAGTGGTACGTCCGGCACAACCGCCAGATCAAGGCGATGCGGATCGCCATCGCCCTGCTCAACTCCGGCATCTACACCCGCCAGCAGGCGGGGGACCCGCTCATCCGCGTCACCGCCGAGGCCATCGGCGTCCACCCCCCGTCCGCGACCACCTGCCACCTCGTCCGCACCCTGCTCCCCGACGCCCGCGGCCTCGCGGCCTGACGCGGCGGCCCCGTCCGCCTCCCCGGGGGACGGGGCCAACGGCCCTGCGGCGTCCGACGGTTGGCCTAGGCTGCTGCGCATGACCGATGTGGATGTGGACTGGGCCGAGGAGTCGCCGCACCTGATCCGGGCCCTGAACCGGGACGCCGGCTTCTACCGCCAGGCCGCCGCCCGGCTCGCGCCCGGGCGGCGGCTCGCGCTCGACCTCGGCTGCGGCCCCGGCGGCATGGCCACCGCGCTCGCCGAGAAGATCGTCCCGGCCGGCGGCCGGGTCGTCGGCGCGGACGGCGAGCCGACGCTCCTCGACCACGCCCGCCGCCGGGCCGCCGCGCTCGGCGGCCCCGCCGCCCGCGCCGAGTTCGCCCAGGTCGACCTCGGCGAGGGCACCGATGCGCTGCGCGCCGCCCTCCGCGGCCCGGACGGCGCCGCCGCCGCGCCCGACCTCATCTGGTCCGCCGCCGTCGTCCACCACCTCCCCGACCAGCAGGGCGCCCTCGACGGCCTCGCCGAACTCCTCGCCCCCGGCGGGCTGCTGGCCGTCAGCGAGGGCGGCCTGCCGCTCCGCCAGCTGCCCCGCGACCTCGGCCACGGCATCGCCCCCGGCCTGGAGTCCCGGCTGGAGGCGGCGAACAACCGCTGGTTCGACGGGCTGCGCGACGGCATGCCCGGCTCCGTCCCGATGCCCTACGGCTGGGACGAGGCGCTGCGCCGCGCCGGCCTCGCCGACGTCACCACCCGCAACGTCCTCCAGGAGCGCGCCGCGCCGCCCGGCAGCGAGGCGATGGCCGACGTCCTCGCCGTCATCGGCAACCTGGGCGCCAAGCTCGCCGAGCTCGGCCTCATCGACGCGCAGGACGCCGACGCCTGCCGGCGCCTCACCGACCCCGAGGACGCCGCCTGGCTCGGCCGCCGCGCCGACGTCTACCAGCTCACCGTCCGCGGCATCCACCTCGGCACCCGCGCCCCCGCCCGATGAGCGCCGGCACGGTCGACTCCGCGGGCGCCGCGGACGCGGTGGAGCCCGCCGGTGATCCGCTGGAGCTGGTGCGCGCCCGCGGCGGGGCCGCCCAGCTGTGTGTGCTGCACCGGGGCAGGCCCGTCCTCGACGAGGCCGTCAACTGCCGCCCCGACGACCTGTTCTGGACCTTCTCGGCGAGCAAGCCGCTGGTGGCGCTGGTGGTCCATCAGCTCGCCGAGCGGGGCGAGCTGGGCCCGGACGGGCTGGACACCCCGGTCGCCGCGCACTGGCCCGAGTTCGCCGCCCGCGGCAAGGAGGGCATCACCGTCCGCCATGTGCTGCGGCACCGGGCCGGCGTGCCCGTCTCGCGCGGCGCGCTCGGCGACGCGCTGAGGATGACGGACTGGCCGCGCGCGGTGCGCGCCGTGGAGGAGGCCGAGCCGATCCATCCGCCCGGCGAGGGCCCCGCCTACCACTTCCTCAACTTCGGCACCATCCTGGGCGAGTTGGTGCGACGCGTCACCGGCGAGCCCGTCGACGTCCGGATGCGTGCGACCCTCCTCGACCCGCTGGGCCTGGACGACCTGCACCTCGGCCTGCCCAGGGCGCTGCGCCCCCGGGCCGTGCCCATCCGGGTGGAGCTGCCCGGCCGCCGCTGGGCCGCGCGCCGCGCCGCCCAGCTGTGGCTCAACCGCGGGCGGCTGCGCGGCGCGGTGGTGCCCGGCGCGGGGGTCTCCGCCAATGCCCGTGATCTGGCCCGCCTCTACCAGGCGCTGCTGGACGGCGGCGCCGGCCCGGACGGCACCCGGGTGCTGGAGCCCGCGACGGTCGCCGAGGCGCGCCGCCCGTCCACCGAGGGCGAGCGGGACCGCTTCCTCGGCTTCCCGGTGCGCTGGGCGCAGGGCTTCCAGCTGGGCGGGCCCACCGACGACCCGCGCCACCCGCGGGCGATGGGGGCGCTCAGCAGCGCGCTGACGTTCGGCCACAACGGCAGCAACTGCTGCATCGCGTGGGCCGATCCGACGCGCGAGCTGGTCTTCGTCCACCTGACGAACCGGCTGCCGGGCTCGCCGGGCCGGCTGCACCAGATCGCGGTGGCGGACGCGGTGCTCGCCGGGTACCCGCCGCGGGAGAAGGCGTCGTGAGGTCGGCGGTTCGGCCGCGGACGCCGGCCGACCTCCCGGGCTGCGTCGCGGCGCTGGCCGCCGTCCACGAGGCGTCCCGCTACCCGGTGGCCTGGCCGTCCGACCCGACCCGCTGGATCACCACCGCCGCGACCCGACACGCCTGGGTGGCGGAGGCCGGCGGCGCGGTGGCCGGCCACGCGGCCCTCACCGCGACATCCGCCGACCTGGCCGCGGCGGCCGGTCTCCCGGCGGACGAACTGGGTTCCGTCGCCCGCCTCTTCGTCGCCCCGGCGGCCCGCGGCCGCGGCCTCGCCGCGGCCCTGCTGGATGTCTGCGAGGCGGCGGCCCGGGCGGACGGCCGGCGGCCGGTGCTGGAGGTGGAGTCCTCCGCGGCCGCCGCCATCCGCCTCTACGAGCGGGCCGGCTGGCGCCGCGTCAGCACCCGCGCCGCATCATGGACGGCTCCCACAGGCAGCCCCGCCGTCATGCACGCGTACCTCGCACCCTGCAGGGGCGCGGGGAACTGCGCGAGTGGCCACATGTGACCGCAACCCGGCGGTGAACCGCACCCCCGCCGGCGCTCACACCACCCGAACCCCCCGCACCCCGTCCGCCACCCGCAGCGCGGCCAGCGTCGACGCGGTCGCCCGCGGCGACTGCACCGTCGAGACGATCCGCACCTTCGCGTCGATCGCCTCCCGGCCGATGTCGAACAGGTGGTAGCCGCGGTGCGCGTCGACCACCTTCCAGTGCGGGTTGTCGTCCATCAGCGGGTCCCACTGCGCATGGAACGCCGCCTGGTCCTGGTCCCCGTTGGAGCTGATCGAGGTGCCCACGAACTCCGCGCCCACCACCGCCGAGCCCGGATCCGCGAAGTCCCGCTTCAGGTCGCTGATCTGCGTCAGGTGCCGGTCCCCGGAGAGCACCACCGGATTGCGCACCGACGCGAACCGCGCCATCAGCTCGTTGCGCTCCGCCTGGTAGCCGTCCCAGGCGTCGTAGAACCACAGCTTGCCGGGGCCGTCCTGCATGTCGGTCTCGGCCATCATGATCTGCGAGGCGACCACGTTCCAGCGGGCCGGCGTGCGCGTCATCCCGTCCAGCAGCCACGCCTTCTGACGCGCGCCCACCATCGTCAGCAGCGGGTTCTTCGCGGCCTCCTGGGAGGTGACCTGGTCGCTGCGGTACTGCCGGGTGTCCAGGACGTTCAGCCGGGCCAGCCGCCCCCACTCCAGGCGCCGGTACATCCGGATGTGCGGCCCGTCGGGGATCGCCGAGGCGCGCACCGGCATGTGCTCGTAGTAGGCCTGGAACGCCGCCGCCAGCCGCGCCGCGAACGCCTCCGGCGACTGCTTGTCGGGGTCCTGCGGGACCGTCCCCGCCCAGTCGTTGTCCACCTCGTGGTCGTCGAAGGTGACGATCCACGGCGCCGCCGCGCGCATCGCGGCGAGGTCCGGGTCCTGGTGGTACTGGGCGTAGCGGTTGCGGTACTGCTCCAGCGCCACCGGCTCGCCGGAGCCCTCGTGGACGCGTACCGCGCTCGCGGACGGGGCCGACTCGTAGATGTAGTCGCCGACGAAGAGCACCGCGTCCGGGTCCTGCTCGCGCATGTCGGCGTACGGGGTGAACCAGCCCTGCTGCCAGTTCTGGCAGGACGCCAGCGCCAGCCGCAGCCGCCCGCCGGAGGCGTGCGCCGGCGGCGCGGTGCGCGTCCGGCCGGCGGGGGAGAGGCGGCCCTCGGCGCGGAACCGGTACCAGTACTCGCGGTCCGGGGCGAGCCCGTTCGCCTCGGCGTGCACGGCGTGGCCGAGCTCCGGGACGGCCCGCGCCGTCCCCCTCCGCACGATCCGCCGGAACCGGGGGTCGGCGGCGACCTCCCACTCCACCCGCACCGGACGGCCAGGCATCCCGCCGCCGTGCAGCGGGTCCGGCGCCAGCCGCGTCCACAGCACCACCCCGTCGGGCAGCGGATCGCCCGAGGTGACCCCGAGGGTGTAGAGGTCCTCCGGCAGCCTGGACGGCGACGCCGCGCGCGCCCGCGTCGCACCGCCGGCCAGCTGGCCCGCGGCCAGCGCCGCACCCAGCGCGGCGCCCCCGCCCATCACCCGTCGTCTCGAGACCGCACGCTCCGCCATTCGAACCCGCTCTCCTCGACCGCCACTTGACCAACCCCAGAAGGTCAACAGGCGGGAAAGGAGTCGACGTGACGCTCACATGTTCCTTATGTGAACGCCAAATTGACGACACGTCCGATTGACCGCGGATCCGCACGGACCTACCGTTACCAGCGAGTAAGTGATCGTGCACATGCCACATCCCCCGAGCCGTGGAGGACATCGTGCGCATCCGACCCCTCGCGCTGGCGGCAGCGGCCGCCTTAACCGCGTCCCTCGCCACCGCGACCGCCACCGCGACCACCGCCGGGGCCGCCGACCGGAACGACGCCGGCACCCAGTACGTCGCCCTCGGCGACTCCTACTCCGCGGGGGTCGGCTCCGGCAGCGCGCTCTCCGGCGGCGTCAGCGGCTGCGGGCAGACCACCGGCGCCTACCCCTACCTCTACGACCAGGCCACCGCCCCCGGCTCCTTCTCCTTCCAGGCCTGCGGCGGCGCCGTCACCTCCGACGTCGTCAACAACCAGCTCGGCACGCTCGGTCCGGGCACCACCCTGGTCAGCATCACCGTCGGCGGCAACGACGTCGGCTTCTCCTCGGTCATGGAGACCTGCCTGACCAGCAGCGACAGCACCTGCCTCAGCACCATCGCGACCGCCGAGCAGGAGGCGCGGAACCAGCTGCCCGCCAAGCTGGACACCACCTACGCGGCCATTCGCGCCAAGGCCCCCAACGCCGATGTGGTCGTGCTGGGCTACCCCGAGTTCTACGACACCGCCAAGGGCTCCTGCCTCGACCTGATGGACGCCGCCAAGCGGGCCGCCGTCGACCAGGGCGCCGACCTCCTCAACGGCGTCGTCCGGGGCGAGGCCGCCAAGTACGCCGGCTTCGGCTACATCGACGTGGTCTCCCGCTTCGCCGGCCACGAGATCTGCGACTCCAGCCCGTGGATCAACAACTGGTACGGCCTCAGCGGCCCGTTCCACCCGACCACCGCGGGCCAGACCGGCGGCTACCTCCCGGCGTTCGAGTCCGGGATCTGAGCGGCCCCGCCGCCCGGCGGATCGTCCGCCGCCTTCAGCGCCACCCCGGTGCGCCCCAGCCGCCGCGCCCGCCGCATCAGGTCCACCAGGCGGTGCGCGGCGGCCTCGTACGACAGCCCCAGCGGCGGGCGGACGTTGGAGACGCAGTTGCGCTCGGCGTCCACCGTCCGCCCCGGCCGCGGATCCAGCGTCAGATACACCCCCAGCGAATCCGCCGCCGAGAGCCCCGGACGCTCCCCGATCAGCACTGCCACCAGCGGCGCCCGCACCGCCGCCGCCACCTCGTCGCCCAGCGCCACCCGCGCCTGCGACGCCAGCACCACCGGCGCCACCCGCGTCCCGTCCGCCGCCAGGCCCGCCGCCACCGCGCCCAGCAGCGGCGCCGCATGCGCATGGACGGCCCGCACCGACAGCCCGTCCGCCACCACCAGCACCACGTCCCAGGGCCCGCCGCGGGTCGCCTCGGCCAGCCGCTCCGCCTCGCCGTCCGCCAACCGCCGCCCCAGGTCGGGCCGCTGCAGATAGGTCAGCCGGTCGGCCGCCGCACTGCGCACCCGCACCGCGCCCGGCAGCCCGCGCTCCCGCAGCGCGCCCTCCACCCGCTCCGGGCGGAACTCCGCGTGCACCGCGTCCCGCGCCTCCGCCAGCGCCCCCTGCAACTCCAGCCGGTGACGGGTCGGCAGGCCCCAGCCGGCCCGGCCCAGCCCGATCCGCGCGCTGGTGCGCGCCCGCAGCGCCGTCCACACCTCGTCCGCGCCCGTCCCCCCGCTCATCGGCCCGCCGCCCCCAGCTCCAGCAGCGGGTGCCCCTCGGACGGGCCCAGCTCCCGCACCCGCCCCGCCGCGTCCAGCAGGCCCACGTCCGCCAGCCACGCCTCGAACTCCGGCGCCGGGCGCAGCCCCAGCACCTCCCGCAGATAGAGCGCGTCGTGGTAGGAGGCCGACTGGTAGTTGAGCATCACGTCGTCCCCGCCGGGCGTGCAGATCACGAAGGACACCCCGGCCGCCCCCAGCATGGTCAGCATCGTCCCGATGTCGTCCTCGTCGGCGTCCGCGTGATTGGTGTAGCAGACGTCCACACCCATCGGCACGCCCAGCAGCTTGCCGCAGAAGTGGTCCTCCAGCGCGGCCCGCAGGATCTGCCGGCCGTCGAAGAGGTACTCCGGGCCGATGAACCCCACCACCGTGTTGACCAGCAGCGGGTCGTAGCGCCGCGCCACCGCGTAGGCCCGCGCCTCCAGCGTCTGCTGGTCGACGCCGTGGTGCGCGCCGGCCGAGAGCGCGCTGCCCTGCCCGGTCTCGAAGTACATCGCCTGGCCGCCGACCGTGCCGCGGCCCAGCCGCCGCACCGCGTCGTGCGCCTCGTCCAGCATCGCCAGCGTCACCCCGAACGCGGCGTTCGCCGCCTGCGTCCCGGCGATCGACTGGAAGACCAGGTCGACCGGGGCGCCCCGCTCCATCAGCCCCAGCGTGGTGGTGACATGGCACAGCACGCAGGACTGCGTCGGGATGCGGTAGCGCTCGATCACCCCGTCGACCAGCTCCAGCAGCGCCCGCGCCCGCTCCGGGCCGTCGCCGGCCGGGTTGATGCCGATCACCGCGTCCCCGCAGCCCAGCAGCAGCCCGTCGAGGATCGCCGCCGCCACGCCCGCCGGATCGTCCGTCGGATGGTTGGGCTGCAACCGGGTCGCCAGCCGCCCCGGCAGGCCGACGGTGGAGCGGAACGCGGTGACCACCCGCGCCTTGCGCGCCACCGCGACCAGCTCGGCGTTGCTCATCAGCTTGGAGGCCGCCGCGACCATCTCCGGCGTCAGCCCGCGCGCCACCGCCGCGAGTCCGGGCCCGTCCGCGCCCAGCAGCCACTCCCGGAACCCGCCCACCGTCTGCGCGGCCAGCGGCGCGAACGCCGCCGCGTCATGGCCGTCCAGGATCAACCGGGTGACGTCGTCCGCCTCGTAGGGCACCACCGGCTCCGCCAGGAACCGGCCCAGCTCCACCTCGGCGAGCGCGCGGCGGGCCGCCACCCGCTCCTGCTCCGAACCGGCCGCCACCCCCGCCAGCGCGTCCCCCGACCGGCCCGGCGACGCCGCCCCCAGCAGCCGCGCCAGCCCGTCGAACCGGAACCCCCGCCCGCCCACCGTGCCCCGATACCGCACCATGCGCCCGACGGTAGCCAACCCCGCCCCGGCGCACCAGAACCCCCGGTGCGACGATCGGACCCGCAGCCGTCCCCCTGGAGGTCACCATGGATTCGCGCCCGGAGCCCCGCGCGGTGCTCGTCACCGGAGCCTCCCGCGGCATCGGCCGCGCCGTCGCCCAGGCGTTCGCCGCCCGCGGCGACCGGGTCGCCGTCCACTACGGCTCCCGCCGCGCCGACGCCGAGCAGACGCTCGCCGCCCTCCCCGGCACCGGCCATCTGCTCGCCCCGGCCGACCTCGCCGACCCGGAGGACGCCCGGGCGCTGGTCGAGCGGGCCGCGGACGGGCTCGGCGGGCTGGACGTGCTCGTCAACAACGCCGCCGTCAACCTCCCGCACCCGCTCCCCGAGACCGGCTACCGGGAGTGGCAGGACGCCTGGCGGCGCACCGTCGACGTCAACCTGCTGGGCACCGCCAACGTCAGCTACTGCGCGGCCCGCAGCATGATCGACCGTCAGGTGCCCGGCCGGATCGTCACCATCGGCTCCCGCGGCGCCTACCGCGGCGAGCCCGACCACCCGGCGTACGGCGCCACCAAGGCGGCGCTGCACGCGCTGGGCCAGTCGCTGGCGGTCTCGCTCGCGCCGCACGGCATCGCCGTCGCCTCGGTGGCGCCCGGTTTCGTCGCCACCGAGCGGGTCGCCGACCGGGTCACCGACGAGGTCCGCGCGCAGAGCCCGTTCGGCCGGGTCGCCGAGCCCGCCGAGATCGCCGCCGCGGTGCTCTACCTCGCCTCGCCCGAGGCCCAGTGGACCTCCGGCGCCGTCCTCGACGTCAACGGCGCCTCCTACCTGCGGTAGCCCGGCCCGGACAGGACCTAGGCGCGGACCTCGACAGTGCGGGCCGCCTTGTCGTGCAGGCCGCGGGTGTCGCGGTCCCACACCACGGCCGGGATCACCAGCAGCAGCAGGAAGGTGCGGATCAGCGCCTGCACCACGGTCGCCCGGGCGCCGCCCAGGCCGATCACCCGCAGCCCGAAGATCCGCTTGCCGGGGGTGGTGCCGGTGGTGCCGACCAGCACCACCGACATCAGCAGGAAGAGGCCCGAGGTGCAGATCGAGGCGAGCCCGGTGTCGCCGCGGGCGATCAGCTGGGTCGCGATCAGCTGGCAGAGCACCCAGTCGATGAAGACGGCGCCGAGCCGGCGGCCCGTCGGGGCGATGGAGCCGGGGCCGTCCTCGGGCAGCCCGAGGCGCTTCCCGCGGTAGCCGAAGTCGGCGCCCGCATCCTCCGCCGCGGCCTGCGGTCCGGAGATCCACGACCCCAGCGCTTTCCTCGTGTCGTCCACGCGACCTACGGTAGCCCGCGCGTTTGGGGTCTTTTCGGGCGGGGTCCCCGGGCTGGGGCCGCGCCGGGCCCGCGCCGCGCCCGCGCCGAGCGCGCGGAACCGATTCCAGGCCCCCTGATCTCGCCAGTTAACACACCGGAAACAACCGGGTCACGGTCGGGAAACCGGCATCCCCTACCTTCTCCGGGAATGTGCCAGCCCCCGGCCACCTACGATGACGTAACCGAGCCGCGCCGGGGCCACGGCCAGCGCGAGGAGAGTGTGGATGTTCCAGAACGCCGACGAGGTGAGCCGGTACATCGCGGACGAGGACGTCAAGTTCGTCGACGTCCGCTTCTGCGATCTGCCGGGGGTCATGCAGCACTTCACGGTGCCGGCGCAGACCTTCGAGCCGGACGAGACACTGATGTTCGACGGATCCTCGATCCGCGGCTTCCAGGCGATCCACGAGTCCGACATGGCGCTGGTGCCGGACCTGTCGACCGCCCGCGTCGACCCGTTCCGCCGGGACAAGACCCTCAACGTCAACTTCTTCATCCACGACCCGGTGACCGGTGAGCAGTACAGCCGCGACCCGCGCAACGTGGCGAAGAAGGCCGAGGCCTACCTGGCCTCGTCCGGCATCGCCGACACCGCGTACTTCGGGCCTGAGGCGGAGTTCTACGTCTTCGACGAGGCCCGCTTCGAGACGAAGGCCAACGGCGCGTTCTACCACATCGACTCCGAGGCGGGCGCCTGGAACACCGGCGCCGCCGAGACCGGGGGCGGCCGCAACCGCGGCTACAAGGTCCGCTACAAGGGTGGCTACTTCCCCGCCCCGCCGGTCGACCACTTCGCCGACCTGCGCGCCGAGATCTCCCTCGAACTCGCCAACTCCGGCCTCGAGGTCGAGCGCCAGCACCACGAGGTCGGCACCGCCGGCCAGGCGGAGATCAACTACAAGTTCAACACGCTGCTCGCCGCGGCCGACGACCTGATGCTCTTCAAGTACATCGTGAAGAACGTCGCCTGGCGCAACGGCAAGACGGCCACCTTCATGCCGAAGCCGATCTTCGGCGACAACGGCTCGGGCATGCACTGCCACCAGTCGCTGTGGACCGCCGGCTCCCCGCTCTTCTACGACGAGCAGGGCTACGCGGGCCTCTCCGACACCGCCCGCTACTACATCGGCGGCCTGCTCAAGCACGCCCCGTCGCTGCTGGCCTTCACCAACCCGACGGTGAACTCCTACCACCGCCTGGTGCCGGGCTTCGAGGCGCCGGTCAACCTGGTGTACTCGCAGCGCAACCGCTCCGCGGCGATCCGCATCCCGATCACCGGGGCCAACCCCAAGGCCAAGCGCATCGAGTTCCGCGCGCCCGACCCGTCGTCCAACCCCTACCTGGCCTTCTCGGCGATGCTGCTGGCCGGCCTGGACGGCATCAAGAACAAGATCGAGCCCGCCGAGCCGGTCGACAAGGACCTCTACGAGCTCCCGCCGGACGAGCACGCCGCGGTCGCCCAGGTCCCCGCCTCCCTCGACGCGGTCCTCGACTCCCTGGAGTCCGACCACGAGTACCTCCTCGAGGGCGGCGTCTTCACCCAGGACCTCATCGAGACCTGGCTCGACTACAAGCGCGAGAACGAGATCGCCCCCCTCCGCCTCCGCCCCCACCCCCACGAGTTCGAGATGTACTTCGACCTCTGATTCGACCCCGCACGCCCCGAACGGGCGGCGTTCCCCTTGAGGGACGCCGCCCGTTCGGCGTTCGCCGACATAGTCGGGTGCGCGCAATTGTCAGTCCTACGCGCTAGCGTTCCGCCGTTCATGGGACGCCCCGGCGGTGCGCCAACACCCCGGGGCTTGGCCAGTCGCGAGAGGACTGACATGACGAAGTCTGCCATCCATGTGGAGGACGGGCGTGCCTCCGAGGGCGCTCTGCGCGCCGTCAACTACCTCCGGGTGTCCAAACGGGAGCAGGCCGCGGGGTACGGCATTGCCTATACCGGGAAGAAGACCGCCGAGTACATCCGCGGCAAGGGCTGGGATCTTGTTGCCACCTTCAAGGACGCCGGAGAGTCCGGGATGCTTCCCTGGCGCGAACGCGCGGGCGCGGCCGGGTTGATGCGGTTGGCCGAGCAGATGCCCTCTCCGTTCGACGTTGTGGTCGTCTTCGAGAGCCGGGCGATCGGTCGCACCAGCCGTGCCTTCTGGAGCTGGGTCTGGAGGCTTCAGGACCTCGGGGTGCACCTCGCCATCGTCGATGAGGACGTGGACAACACGTCGGACGAAGGCGAGGCCCGCATGAGGGAGATGGCGGACGAGGCGTTCAAAGAACTTGCCCGGATCCGGAAGCGAAGCCAGGACGGCCTCCAGGAGAAGGCGGAATCGGGCGGCTTCCCCGGGGGAGCACCTCGCTATGGGTATCGGATCGAGAATCAAGGGCGGCGCGGTGAGCAGCGGCTGGTGCCCGATCGCTGCGACGGCGGCTCCGCGTGTTCCGCGGTGCGCCCCTGCATGACCGTCCACGAGGCAGATGTCCTTCGCAGAGCGCACCAACTGGTTGTCACGGGCCAGGGCAACTTCCGCAAAGCCGCGCTCGAGCTCAATGCCGAGGGATTGCTGACTCGTTCGGGCAGCCCGTGGACGCACGCCAATCTCCGAAGCAGGCTGCTCAATGACGACTTCCTCGGCGGCCGCTATGTCTTCCGCGCCGCCGGAAACGCCGAACTCGGCCGGGACGGCGCCCCGGCGTGGGGCGAGTCGGTCGCCCTCGCGCTGGAACCCGTGCTCTCGCAGCAGGAGGTGCGGGAACTCCTGGTCCTGAAAGGCAGAAAGGCGCGCCGTTCGACCACCCGGCCGGGTGGCGTCTACAGCCTGCCCCGCCGCATCACCAGCCCCTGCGGAAAGCACTACGTGGGCGCGACCTCCTCCGCCTGGGGCCGTCGGACCTACCAGTGCGCCGGAAAGTCCGAGGCGTACCCGGGTGCGCCGGTCTGCTCCTGCTCACAGCTGGCCGCGGACGGCGTCGAGGGCTGGGCGTGGAACGCCGCTCGCACCCTCGTCGAGGACCCCGATCGGTTGGCCTCCCTCACGGCAGACTGGATCTCGCGGGGACAGCAAGCCTCCCCGGACTACTCGCGCCGGCTGGCCGATATCGACCGCAGGATTGCGGAGCAGTTCGACGCGATCGACGTGGCTGTGGCGGTGGCGGCGACACGGGCGACCCGCAGGGGACTGACGGGGGAATCGGCCCGGGGCGCGGTGGAGAAGGCGCTTCGGCCGCTGGAGAGGGAACTGAGGAGTCTTCAGCACCACCGCACCGAGATCGAGGGATGGTGTGCGGACGCCGCACTCGCCGATCGGAGTCCGGGCGATATTCGAGCGCTCCTTGTCACGGACCCCGCCGATGTTGATCCGGAGAGCAAACGGGAGGTCTTTGCCCTGCTCGACCTTCGGATTCAGGTCAAGGGAAATCGGCGCCATCGGGGCGGCAGGGACTGCCCGGTGGCAGCGTGGTTCCGGGAGCGCGGCCGAGTTGTCCCCAACCTCACCGATGGGGCGTGGGCGAGGGCAGCCGTTGCGGTTCCTGTTGCTGACGGCGGAACCGTCCCCCGCCAGAGCGGCGCCATCGCGCCGAGGGACGTGCTGGCCGCTCTGCTCGACAAGGCCCGAACGGGCTGCTCATGGAACACCGCGGGCGCCAGGTCCGGCACCCGCGGTCTTCGTGCTCACTGGTTGAGGTGGACGGTATCGGGCCGCTGGGAGGCGGCCATGGAAGCGATGCAGCACTCTGACGGGGTCCCGGCGTACGACCCCCGGCCGTTGCCGCCGATGGAGATGACGTGGCGGCTCAGCGGCGGAATCCTCAGCGTGGTCCCTTAGGCATCTTGCGGGACATTCCCTTGGGCAAAGGACCCTTTGGGACGGGCATCCGCGACATGAGGTCGCCCATGGCGCGGAGGCGGTCGTTGGTTTCGGTGACCTGGGCGCCGGTGATCACTCGGGGCAGCTTCATCAGCGTGGTCTGCAGCTTCTTGAGCGGGACCTGGCCCTCGCCCTCGCCGACGACGATGTCCTGCACCGGGACGTCTGCCACCACGCGCTGCATCTTCCGCTTCTCGGCGGCCAGCAGCGTCTTCAGCCGGTTCGGGTTGCCCTCGCCGACCAGGACGATGCCGGGCTTGCCCACCGCGCGGTGGACGACGTCCTGGGCGCGGTTCGCCGCGACCGCCGGCGTCACCACCCAGCCGCGCTTCAGATTGTTGAGCACCGCGGCGGCGGCTCCCGCCTGGCCGTCCATCTGGCCGAAAGCCGCCTTCTCGGCGCGTCGTCCGAAGACGATCGTCGCAGCCAGGAAGGCCAGCACGAAGCCGAGAACGCCCAGGTAGACGGGGTGTCCGATGAGGAAGCCGACGCCGAGGAGCACACCGAAGACCACGATCGCGATGGCCCCAAGAATCAGACCGATCTGCGGATCGGTCTTCTTGGTCATCGTGTACGCCAGGCGGATCTGCTGCAGCCGCCCGGGATTCTCGGAGTTGTCCTTCCTCGCCATGGAGGAAAGGATACGTGCCGTTCAGCCCCGCGAGGAACGGGGCTCGACGGGCGCGGCGCCGCGCGCCGCCAACTCCGCCAGCATCCGCTCCGCCCGCTGCCGCTCCGCGGCCCGCTCGCGGTCCGCGCAGACCGCCGCGTAGGCGTTGCGCCGCGCGCCCTCCCGGACGCGGGCGCCGAGGGCGTCCGCGAGCCGGGCGAGCCCGCTCACCGGTGCCAGTGCGATTCCTCGCATGGGTGCTCCCCTCCCCAGATGAGGGCCGCGACGGCGGATCCGCCGGAACACGCCCACCGTCGCGACCCTGTGTTAGCAGCCGGTTGCCGGAGCGTCAATTTCCGGCGATTTGTTCCCGTCAGCCGGGGTCACACGAGCGGCAGCGCCGCGCCTTCCCCGCGCTTCTCGACGGCCTGCTGGTACAGCCGCCCCGCCCGGTACGACGAGCGCACCAGCGGCCCCGACATCACCCCGGCGAAGCCGATCTCCTCGGCCTCCTCCTTCAGCTCCACGAACTCCTGCGGCTTCACCCACCGGTCGATCGGGTGGTGCCGCAGCGTGGGCCGCAGGTACTGGGTGATGGTGATCAGCTCGCAGCCCGCCTCGTGCAGGTCCTGCAGCGCCTGGGAGATCTCCGCGCGCTCCTCGCCCATCCCGAGGATCAGGTTGGACTTGGTGACCAGCCCGGCCTCGCGGGCCTTGGTGATCACGTCGAGGGAGCGCTCGTAGCGGAAGCCCGGACGGATCCGCTTGAAGATCCGCGGCACCGTCTCCACGTTGTGCGCCAGCACCTCCGGACGGGACCCGAACACCTCGGCGAGCGCCGCCGGCTCCGCGTTGAAGTCCGGGATCAGCAGCTCGACGCCGGTGCCCGGGGTGGTGGCGTGGATCTGCCGGACCGTCTCGGCGTAGAGCCAGGCGCCCTCGTCCTCCAGGTCGTCCCGGGCCACGCCGGTGATCGTCGCGTAGCGCAGCTCCATCGTCCGCACCGACTCGGCGACGCGCCGCGGCTCGTCGCGGTCCAGCGGCTGCGGGCGGCCGGTGTCGATCTGGCAGAAGTCGCAGCGCCGGGTGCACTGGTCGCCGCCGATGAGGAAGGTGGCCTCGCGGTCCTCCCAGCACTCGAAGATGTTGGGGCAGCCGGCCTCCTGGCAGACCGTGTGCAGGCCCTCGCGCTTCACCAGGCTGTGCAGCTCGGTGTACTCGGGGCCCATCTTCGCCCGGGTCTTGATCCACTCGGGCTTGCGCTCGATCGGGGTCTGGCTGTTCCGGACCTCCAGGCGCAGCATCTTCCGACCGTCGGGTGCGACAGCGGACATGCGGGACTCCTTAGATTTGACGGTTCGTCGACATTGACGGACGGACGAGGGGGACGGGGAGCGTCCCCGCATGGTCTCAGGACATCGCGGCGGCCCCGTCGGCGGCCTGCGGCCGCGCCCGCTCCGGGGCCCGCTCGGCGAGCCCCTCGAAGACCTCCCGCAGATGCGTCTCCACCAGCGGCAGCACCTCGGCGATGGTGACCCGGCGGCCGAGCTCCCCGCTGAGCGAGGCGACGCCCGCGTCCCGGATCCCGCACGGCACGATCCGGTCGAAGCAGGCCAGCTCGGGGTCGCAGTTGAGGGCGAAGCCGTGCATGGTGACGCCCTTGGCGATGCGCACCCCGATCGCGGCGAGCTTGCGGTCGGCGCCGCGCTGCCCGGCGTTGGAGGGGGCGTACTCGGGGCCCTGCAGACGCGGGTCGCCGATCACCTCGGCCTCGGCGGGACGGCCCACCGCGCTGCCCATCCGCAGGTCCAGCCCGCCCAGCTCGGAGCGGCCGGCCATGTCCACGGAGGCGCCGAGCACCCACACGCCGCTGCGGCCGGCCACCCGGGTCGTCTCCAGGCCCAGGTCGGCGCAGGTGCGGATGAGCACCTCCTCCAGCCGCCGCACATAGGCGACGACGTCCCAGGGCTCGGGGAGGCGCAGGATCGGGTAGCCGACCAGCTGGCCGGGGCCGTGCCAGGTGATCTCGCCGCCGCGGTCCACGTCGATCACCGGGGTGCCGTCCAGCGGGCGGTCCTCGGGGCGGGTGCGCCGGCCCGCGGTGTAGACCGGGGGATGCTCCAGGAGCAGCGCCGTGTCGGGGATGTCGTCGGCGGCGCGTGCGGCGTGCAGCCGCCGCTGCTCCTCCAGGGCCGTCTCGTACGGCACCGCATCGTCACCGAATCCGGCCCGGACGAGCCGCAGTTGTGCCACCGTCACTCCGCCGTCACTCCCACTGTGCGACTCCGCCACCGGCCGCGGTGCGCGCCCCGTCCCGGGGGTGCGGCAGGCCGCCGCCGGTGCTGCCATAGATGCAACTGTACGTGCCGCGCGGGGCATTCCCGGAACCGCCCTGTACCACGGTCCCGACCTGCTTCGGACCGGGCGCGCCGGGGCGTGCGCCCCGGCGTTCACCCATAAGGGCGGTTGTCCTTGCACGAGCCCCCGCAAAGGGTCCCGGACCACTAGATTCTGCCCTACGGAGTCGTCCCGGAATGATCCCGACCACTTGTGCGCCACGCCTTCCCCACCTCGCGTCACACCTGCCCCACCTGCGGCGCCGTCGGGGCGCCTCGGACCGATTCGACGACAGCAGCGGTATCAGGCACAGATACAGCAGAAGCGGAATCGCGGAAGGTGGGCCGGCATGGCGGAGCGCGTACCGAACCGGCAGCTCGCGGCGCTGATCGCGGAGGCCGGGTTCTCGCATGCCGGCCTCGCCCGACGCGTCGATCAGCTCGGCCTGGAGCACGGCATCGACCTGCGGTACGACAAGACGTCGGTCACCCGGTGGCTCCGCGGGCAGCAGCCGCGCGGGGCCACCCCGGCCCTGCTGGCGGAGGTCTTCACCCGGCGGCTCGGCCGCCGCCTCTCGGCGCAGGATCTGGGGCTGGAGACCTGCGCCCCGGTCTACGCCGGGCTGGAGTTCGCGGCCGGCCCGGCCGAGGCCGTGGAGATCGTCAGCAGCCTCTGGCGGAAGGACACCGGCCCGCACTCGGATCTGCACCGGGTGGCCTTCACCCCCGCCGGGCTCGTCGTCCCCAGCCGCGACTGGCTCATCGGCCGGGCCGACGAGAAGGTCGCCCGCGGGGACGACGGCTCCGGGGTGGCGCCCGCGCCGGCCTGGTCGGCGGCGATCCCGCGGCAGGCGGCGCCGCCCGCCGCGGCGCGGTCCGCGGGCGCCAAGCCCCAGCCGTCACCGGCGGGTTCGGCCCGCACGGCGCCGCAGGGCGGCCACGGCGCGCAGGGCGGCCGCGAGCCGGAGTCCGGTGCGGGCGCGGGTGCGGCGGGTGCGGGTGCGGACGCCAAGGCGGAGGGAGGCCGCCGCCCCGAGCCCCCGGCCGCCGGCGCGCTCCGCGGCCGGGTCCACTCCGGCGACGTGGCGGCGGTGATGGCCGTCGGCGAGCTCTTCCGCGCCCTCGACCACGCCTACGGCGGCGGCCACGCCCGGCACGCGCTCGTCCGCTATCTGGAGGGCGAGGCCGAGCCGATGCTGCGCGCCCGCTACAGCGAGAGCATCGGGCGGGCGCTCTTCGGCGCGGTCGCCGAGCTGGTGCGGCTCGCCGGGTGGACGTCCTTCGACATCGGCTCGCACGGCCTCGCCCAGCGGTACTACGTCCAGGCGCTGCGGCTCTCCCAGGCCGCGGGAGACCGGGTGCACGGCGGCTATGTGCTGGCCAGCATGAGCCGGCAGGCGGTCCACCTCGGCCACGGCAAGGAGGCGGTGCAGCTGGCCCGCGTCGCCCAGCAGGGCTCGGGCCCGGGGGCGCCGGCGGCGGTCTCGGCGATGATGCACGCCACGGAGGCGGCGGGGCACGCGGTGCTGGGCGACGAGCGGTCCTGCCTGGCCGCGCTGGCGCGCGGCGAGCACACCGTCGCGAAGGCCCGCCCGGGCGACGCGGCGCCGGGCTGGGTGACGTTCTTCGACGAGGCCGAGTTCGCGGACGAGTGCGCGCACTGCCACCTCGCGCTGGGGCGCTACCGGGCGGCGGTGCAGCACGCGGAGCGGTCGCTGCGGCTGCGGAGCGCGAAGTACGCGCGGAGCCAGGCGCTGTGCCGGCTGGTGCTGGCGAACGCGTGGCTGGGGCTGGGGGACGTCGACCGGGCGTGCGCGTGCGCGGCGGAGGCGATGGACCAGGTGGCGGCGATGCGGTCGGCGCGGGCGGTGGAGCGCGTCCAGCAGTTCGTCGGACGGCTCGCGCCGTACCGCGACGCGGCCGCGGCCCGAGCGCTCGCCGACCGGGCGGCGGCCCTGCTCGCGTAGGCCGCGGCGCGCACCCGTCCGTCGGCGTGGGGTCGGCTGCCGTCGCGCGGTCCGCGCGGTGCCCGGTCCGCCGCCCCTCCGCCCCGGCACCCCACCCGGGCGCTGCGCGCCCGAAAGCAGCCTGCCTGCACCCGGACCCCACCGGGGCGCTGCGCGCCCGAAGGCGGCCTGTCGGCGCGCGGCATCCGGCGCTCCACCGGGGCGCTGCGCGCCCGAAGGCGGCCTGTCGGCGCGCGGCATCCGGCGCTCCACCGGGGCGCTGCGCGCCCGAAGGCGGCCTGTCGGCGCGCGGCATCCGGCACTCCACCCGTCCGTCGGCGTGGGGTCGGCTGCAGTCGCGCGGTCCGTGCGGTGCCCGGTCCGCCGCCCCTCCGCCCCGCCGCCCCACCCGGGCGCTACGCGCCCAAAGGGCGGGTGGGGCGGAGGGGCGGCGTAGCGGGGCCCGGTGCGGTCGTGGCGCGCTATGCCGCGGCGGGCAGGCGGATGCCCAGGTCCGTCAGGACCTGGTCGGCGGCGCGCCGGCCCGACGCGAGCGCGCCCAC
This sequence comes from Mangrovactinospora gilvigrisea, assembly GCF_001879105.1. Taxonomy (GTDB): domain Bacteria; phylum Actinomycetota; class Actinomycetes; order Streptomycetales; family Streptomycetaceae; genus Mangrovactinospora; species Mangrovactinospora gilvigrisea. Next base: position 19,179 of record NZ_MLCF01000049.1, read on the forward strand.
CGCATTGCCGACGTCCCGATGGTCCCCGCACACATAGAGCCCGCCCAGCAGCCGCACCGGCCGCCGCAGCACCGCCGGCGCGTCCATCGCCGGCACCGCGTCCGGCGCCATCGCCCCGCCCAGGTACTCCCAGCCGCCCGCCGCCGTCCCGAACAGCTGGCCGAGCCGCCGCCGCACCCCCGCCTCGGGGACGCGCCGCGCCGCCGCCCCCAGCAGCACCGTCCCGATCAGCGCCGCCCCCTCCGGCGCGCATCCCGGGTCCAGATCGCTCACGATCATCGCGTGCGAGACCAGCGCGCCCCGCTCCCCGTCCAGCACCAGCGACCGCTCCGCCCCCGCGCCGTCCAACTCCCGCCGCGGCACCGCGTGGTAGAGCGTCCGCACCGGCAGGAACCGCGGCCGGCGCAGCCCCGGCAGCAGCCGCTCCGCCGCGTCCGCCCCGGTGGCGACCACCACCGCCCGCGCCGCGAAGGTGCCGTGACGGGCCGTCCGCACCCCGTCCGCGGCGACCGACACCACCTCCACGCCGGTCCGCACCACCGGGTCCAGCCCCTCCACCAGCCGCCGCGGCAGCGCCGGCGCACCGCCGACCGGCATCGCCAGATCGCCCCGCGCGAAGCCCCGCAGCGCCTGCTCCGCGCAGCGGCTGCTGCAGCGCAGCGCCGGATCGAAGAGCAGCGCCGCCAGCAGCGGCCGCACCGCGGCCCAGTCGCGCAGCGGCCCGCGCCCCGGCACCTCCGCGGCCGTCGTCTCCTGCCTGCCGACGCCCCGTCCGCCCGGGGCCTGCTCGGCGGCGAGCCGCCCCAGCGCCGCGGCCAACCGGGCCCGCTCCAGCGTCTCCGGGGCCAGCGCCGGCCCCGCGGCGTACGCCTCGCGGACGCCGCGGTGCTCGCCGGTGCGGCGCAGCCGGCCGCCGGAGTAGAGCAGCACGCCGGGCCGCAGCGCCCGCAGCGGCACCGGCCGCGTCCCGCCGAGGAGTTCGCGCAGCCGCGGCTCGGGGACGTTCAGCAGCAGGGGCCCCCGGTCCAGGCGGAAGCCGTCCCGCCACACGGCGGCGAGCCGGCCGCCGATCCCGGGGCCCGCCTCCAGCACGGTGACGTCCAGCCCGGCCCCGGTGAGGCGGCGCGCCGCCGCGAGCCCGGCGGCTCCGGCGCCGACCACCACCACGTCCGAGCGGCGAGCAGAGTGGTCCCCCATCGCGTCCTCCTAGGGAAGGTCCGGCCCTGCTTCGGTCTTCCCACCCGATGAGGCGATGATGCCCTGATCCGACAGAACGTCAGATACCGTCCGGCCGCCGACCGGTACAGCCCTGGTCCCGGCGTACGGGGACGTTCAGCAGAAGCGCTCCCAGACCCGCGGCACCCGGTTCGCCAGCGCCTGCGGGTCGCGCAGGTCCAGCGGCGGGCCCTCGGGCCGCTCCGGCTCCGGGATGCCGAGCTCGGGCAGCTCGTCGCCGGTGAGGCGGTCGTACGCCTCGTCCGCCGCCCAGCCCAGCTCCTCGGCGTCGCCGTCGATGTCCTCGTCGAAGCGGCGGAGCAGGTCGGCGAGGGAGTCGGGGTCGTCGACCGCGCCCTCGTAGACCGCCCGGCCCTGCCCGATCAGCCAGCAGCGGAACGCCTCGAAGTCGTCCTCGTCCGCCTCGCCCAGCAGGACGGCCGCGGCCGCCCACAGGCCCCAGGTGTAGGACCGGGTCAGCCGCAGCTCGAAGAGCCGCGCGAAGTCCACGACTTCCTCGGGGGACAGCTCGGCGAGGCGCTCGACCAGGCGCTCGGCGTGGTCGACCGGATCCCCCTGCGCGGCCTTGCGGGTCGCGTCGATGATCCGCCAGAACTCCGACTCATACATCACGTCCCCAAGGATCGCTGCCCGGGCGCCGTATCGCACGGGTAATGCGCCGCGCGGCGCACAACCGGCACTGTCCTTCTCATCGGGGAGCCATATGAACGCCGCACGCACGACAGCGCGGCGCCCCGGCCGCAGGGGCCGGGGCGCCGTGCTGTCGGGCAGTCGCTCAGAGGTTCAGGTCGCCCTCGAAGGCGCCTTCCTCCAGGCGGGCCTTGACGGTGCCTAGGAAGCGGGCCGCGTCGGCGCCGTCCACCAGGCGGTGGTCGTAGGTCAGGGCCAGGAAGACCATGTCGCGGATGGCGATGGTCTCGCCCAGCTCCTCCGACTTGACCACGACCGGGCGCCGCACGGTGGCGCCGATGCCCAGCATGCCGACCTGCGGCTGGTTGAGGATCGGCGTGTCGAACAGCGCGCCGCGCGAGCCGGTGTTGGTCACCGTGAAGGTGCCGCCCGCCAGCTCGTCCGGCTTGATGCCGCCGTTGCGGGTGCGGTTGGCCAGGTCGGCCGTCTTCTTGGCGAGCCCGGCGATGTTGAGGTCGCCGGCGCCGTGGATGACGGGGACGAAGAGGCCCTTCTCGGTGTCCACCGCGATGCCGATGTTCTCGACGTCGAAGTAGGTGATCGTCTCGTCGTCGTTGACCTTGGCGTTCAGCTCCGGGTGGACCTTGAGCGCCTCGGCCGCGGCCTTGACGAAGAACGGCATCGGCGAGAGCTTGACGCCCTCGCGCGCCTGGAAGCCGCTCTTGGCGCGCTGACGCAGCGTCATGATGCGGGTGACGTCCACCTCGACCACGGTGGTGAGCTGCGCCGAGACCTTCAGCGACTCGACCATGTGCTTGGCGGTCGCCTTGCGGATCCGGCTCATCTTCACCGTCTGGCCGCGCAGCGGGGACGGGGCGACGGGGGCCGGGGCCTTGCCGGCCGCGGCCGGGGCGGCGGCCTGGGCCGGGGCGGCAGCGGCGGCCTTGGCGGCCTCCGCGGCGGCGAGCACGTCCTGCTTGCGGATCCGCCCGCCGACGCCGCTGCCCTGGACGGAGCCCAGGTCGATGCCGTTCTCGGCGGCCAGCTTGCGCACCAGCGGGGTGACGTAGGGGGCCTCGTCACCGTTGACCGCCGCGGCGGGGGCGGCCGGAGCGGCCGCGGGCGTCGGAGCCGGAGCGGCCGGGGTGGCCGCGGGCGCCGGAGCCGGAGCGGCCGGGGTGGCCGCGGGCGCCGGAGCCGGGGCGGCCGGGGCCGGAGCAGCCGGAGCAGCGGGGGCCGGAGCCGGGGCAGCCGGAGCCGGAGCGGCGGGGGCCGGCGCGGCCTCCTGCGCGGGCGCGGGCGCCGCGGCGGGGGCCGGAGCGGCGGCAGCGGCACCGGGCGCGCCGATGACGGCCAGCTCGGCGCCGACCTCCACCGTCTCGTCCTCGGCGACGGAGATCTTCAGCAGCGTGCCGGCGACCGGCGACGGGATCTCGGTGTCGACCTTGTCCGTGGAGACCTCGAGCAGCGGCTCGTCGGCCTCGACGGTGTCGCCCTCGGCCTTCAGCCAGCGGGTGACGGTGCCCTCGGTGACGGACTCGCCCAGCGCGGGCAGCGTCACCGGGGTGCCGGCGGCGTCCGACGGCGCGGCGTCCGACGGCGCGGCGGCCGGAGCCGGGGCGGCGGCCGGCGCGGCCTCCTGCGCGGGCGCGGCGGGCTCGGGGGCGGCGGCCGGAGCGGGCTCCGCCGCGGGCGCGGGCGCCTCGGCCGGCGCACCGGTGCCGTCGTCGATGACGGCCAGCTCGGCGCCGACCTCGACGGTCTCGTCCTCGGCGGCCTTGATGGAGGAGAGGATCCCGGCCGCGGGCGACGGGATCTCGGTGTCCACCTTGTCCGTGGAGACCTCGAGCAGCGGCTCGTCCGCCTCCACGCGCTCCCCCTCGGCCTTCAGCCAGCGGGTGACGGTGCCCTCGGTGACGCTCTCGCCGAGCGCGGGCAGTGTTACTGAGACCGGCATGGTGTCAGCGACTCCATTTCTGAGTAAGAGGTTGGGTCGAGGGGTTGTCAGTCGTGGGCGTGGAGGGGCTTGCCGGCCAGAGCCAGGTGGGCCTCGCCGAGCGCCTCGTTCTGCGTCGGGTGGGCGTGGATCAGCTGAGCGACCTCGGAGGGCAGCGCCTCCCAGTTGTAGATCAGCTGCGCCTCGCCGACCTGCTCGCCGATCCGGGCGCCGACCATGTGGACGCCGACGACGGCCTCCCCGTCGACCTGCACCAGCTTGATCTCGCCGGCGGTCTTGAGGATCTGGCTCTTGCCGTTGCCGCCCAGGTTGAAGTTCACCGTCTTGATCTTGTCCGCGCCGTAGATCTCCTTGGCCTTGGCCTCGGTGATGCCGACGGAGGCGACCTCGGGCTCGCAGTAGGTGACCCGCGGGACGCCGTTGTAGTCGATCGGGACGACCTTCAGCCCCGCGAGGCGCTCGGCCACCAGGATGCCCTCGCCGAAGCCGACGTGCGCGAGCTGGAGGGTGGGGACCAGGTCGCCCACCGCGGAGATGGTCGGCACGTTGGTCTGCATGTACTCGTCGACCAGGACGTAGCCGCGGTCCATCGCGACGCCCTGCTCCTCGTAGCCCAGGCCCTGCGAGACCGGGCCGCGGCCGACGGCGACCAGCAGCAGCTCCGCCTCGATCTGCTTGCCGTTCTCCAGCGACACCCGGATTCCGTCGGCGGTGTACTCCACGCCGGAGAACCGGGAGCCCAGCTCGAACTTGATGCCGCGCTTGCGGAACGCCCGCTCCAGCAGCTTGGAGCTGTTCTCGTCCTCCACCGGGACCAGGTGGGGGAGCGCCTCGACGATGGTGACGTCGACACCGAAGGACTTCCACACCGAGGCGAACTCGACGCCGATGACGCCGCCGCCCAGCACGACGGCCGACTTCGGCACCCGGTCGAGCTTGAGCGCGTCGTTGGAGGAGATCACCCGGTTGCCGTCGATCTCCAGGCCGGGCAGCGACTTCGGCACCGAGCCGGTCGCCAGCACCACGTGCCGTCCCTCGTAGCGGACGCCGCCGACCTCGACCGCGGTCGGGGAGACGAGCTTGCCCTCGCCCTGCACATAGGTGATCCCGCGGCTGCTGACCAGCCCCTGCAGGCCCTTGTACAGACGGGCGGTGACGCCCTCCTTGTACTTGTTCACCGCGGGCACGTCGATGCCCTCGAAGGTGGTCTTCACTCCGAACCCGGCGCCCTCGCGGGCATTGTCCGCGAGCTCTGCCGCGTGCAGCAGGGCCTTGGTCGGAATGCAGCCGTAATGCAGACAGGTCCCGCCGAGCTTGTCCTTCTCGATCAGGGCGACGTTCAGCCCCAGCTGGGCCGCACGCAGCGCGGCGGCGTAACCGCCGCTGCCGCCTCCGAGAATGACAACGTCGAAAACGGTGCCGGCGTCGTTCGCCACGTCACGTCCTCCATGCAGGGAATGCGATACCGCTATGTACGCGTGGTCGACCGGCGCGGCGGCGAGCTGCACCGGTCACCGGAAACCCATCTTCGCACTAGTCGGCGACGGATCGGGGTCCGGGGGGCTGTCTTGTATCCAACAAAGATACGAACCTCCCCGAGGCGCTCCCGATTCCGGGGGCGCCTCGGGGAGGACGACCGGGCTGATCAGGCCGAAAGGCCGCCCTCGGCGGCGGTCTCGGCGAGCCGGACCAGGGTGGCGACGGCGGAGCCGGTGCCGCCCTTCGGCGTGTAGCCGTGCGGGCCGCCCTCGTTGAAGGCGGGGCCGGCGATGTCCAGGTGGGCCCAGGAGATGCCCTCGCCCACGAACTCCTTGAGGAAGACGCCGGCGCTCAGGCCGCCGCCCATCCGCTTGCCGATGTTCTGCAGGTCGGCGATGGGGGAGTCGAGGGTGGCGCGCAGCTCCTCGGGCATCGGCATCGCCCAGGCGCCCTCGCCGGCCTCGCCGGCGGCGGTCACCACGGTGTCGCGCAGCACGTCGTCGTTGCCCATCACGCCGAACGTCCGCTCGCCGAGCGCCACCATCATGGCGCCGGTCAGCGTGGCGATGTCGAGCAGCGCGTCCGGGTTCTCCTCCGAGGCGCGGGAGAGCGCGTCGGCCATCACCAGGCGGCCCTCGGCGTCGGTGTTGAGCACCTCGACCGTCTTGCCGTTGTACATCCGCAGCACGTCGCCGGGGCGGGTGGCGGAGCCGGACGGCATGTTCTCGGCGAGCGCCAGCCACGCGGTGACCGAGACCGGCAGCTGCAGCCGGGCGGCGATCACGGCGGCGGCGAACGCGGCGGCGGCGCCGCCCATGTCGCACTTCATGGTCTCGTTGTGGCCGGCCGGCTTGAGCGAGATGCCGCCCGAGTCGTAGGTGATGCCCTTGCCGACGAAGGCCAGCGAGGCCTTCGGCCGCGCGGGCTTCCAGGAGACCTTGACCAGCCGCGGCGGGGTGGCCGAGCCCTTGCCGACGCCGAGGATGCCGCCGTAGCCGCCCTTGGTGAGCGCCTTCTCGTCGAGCACCTCGACCTTGAGGCCGTGCTCCTTGCCGACGGCCTGGGCGATCGCGGCGAAGCCGGACGGGTCCAGGTCGTTGGAGGGGGTGTTGACCAGGTCGCGGGCCCGGTTGGTCTCCTCGGCGAGGACGACGGCGCGGTCCAGCGCGGCCTTGTGCGCCTTGTCGCGCGGCTTGCCGCCGGTGATCGACGCCTCGGCGAGCGGGGCCTTCTTGGCGGTCTTGGCGTCGGTCGCGGCGGCGGCCGGCTTCTTGGCGCCCGCCTTGGCGCCCTTGGCGGCGGCCTCGTCGCGCTTGCCGTCCTTGTAGACGTCGAAGGAGTAGGCGCCCAGCAGGGTGCCGGCGGCGATCGCGCCGACCGCCTCGGCGTCCGCCACCGGCAGTGCGAAGACGGCCTTCTTGGTGCCGGTCAGCGCGCGGGCGGCGGCGCCGGCCGCGCGGCGCAGCGCCTCCGGCGCGTACTCCTTGGCGGCCTCCTTGCCGAGGCCGACCGCCAGCACCACGGGGGCCTTGAGGGCGCCCTGCGCGGGGAGCTTGACGGTCTCGCCCTCGGCGCCGGTGGCGCCCAGGGTCTCCAGGACGGCGGCGAGCTTGCCGCCGAACTCCTGGTCGAGGGCCTCGGCCCCGGGCGCCAGGACGACCCCGCCGAGGCCGTCCTCAGGCTTGGCGGTGCCCACCACGACGACGTCGGCGCGGAGGGCGGCCGGGGAGGAGGTGCTGAGAGTCAGTGCAGTCACGGTGGTCCTGTTCTAGTCGCGAGAAGTGCCGAATGCATGCTAATCCGCACCATTGAGGACGCGTCAGCAGGTCAGGCGGGTGGTACGGGCAGTGGGGGCTCAGGTGGCGTCGTAGGCGTCGACGTCCGGGCCGTCCGCCATCTTCTCCGCCACCGGCTCGGCGGCCGGCAGCTCGGCGAGCGCGGCGGCCGCGGCCTTCAGCAGCGGGACGGTGAGCACCGCGGCGGCGCCGCCGCCGGTGTGCACCTTGTGCTGCATCAGCGGCTCGATCAGCATCCGCTCCAGCGCCTTGTCCTGGGCCGGCTCGCCGGTCGGGGTGGCGGCCCGCCACCAGTCGGTGGCCCGGTGCGCGATGCGCTGCACCACCAGCGCGGCGGCCGCGGCGACGACGCCGTCCAGCACCACGGGCAGCCGGCGGACGGCCGACTGCAGCAGGAAGCCGGAGAGCGCGGCGAGTTGGGGCCCGCCGACGGCCGCCAGCAGCTCCATCGGCTCGCCCAGCACGGGGCGGGCGCGGCGCAGCGCGTCGCGGATCGCCGCGCACTTGTGCATCCACGCGTAGTCGTCGATGCCGGAGCCGCGGCCGGTGACCACCGAGGCGTCCACCCCGCACAGCGCGGCGACCAGCACGGCCGCGCCGGTGGTGGAGCCGACGCCGAGGTCGCCGAGGAGCACCAGGTCGGTGCCGGAGTCGGCCTCCTCGTCGGCGAGGGCCATGCCGGCGGCGAAGGCGGCGTCGGCCTCCTCCAGGGTGCAGGCGTCCTCGTGGTCGATGCGGCCGCTGCCGCGGCGCACCCGGTGCTTGGCCGTGTCGGGCGGCAGCTGCTCGGGGTCGGCGTCGAGGCAGATGTCGACGACCCGCACGGGGACGTCGCCGGCGGTGCGGGCCAGCACATTGACCGGGGCGGCGCCGTCCAGCACGGCCCTGACCAGGTCGAGTGTGGTGGTGCCGCGCTCGGTGTGGGCGGAGACCCCGGCGGCGGCGACCCCGTGGTCGCCGGCGAGCACGATCACCCGGGGACGGGCGATGGGCTCGGTGGGGCACCGCTCCTGGACGGAGGCCAACCAGGCCCCCAGCGCGTCGAGTTGGCCGAGCGCGCCCGCCGGGGCGGGCAGCCGCAGCCGGTACTGCTCGGCGGCGGCCTCCGTCTCGGGGTCGGGCCGCTGCACGGCGGCGGAGAGCGAGTGGAGGTTCAGCACGCTGCACACGCTACCTGGGCGGGATCGGCGCCGTGCGGTGCGGGGACGCTTGCCGGGCTGCCGGCCGCACCGGCTCGCTCGCGCAGTTCCCCGCGCCCCCGAACGGGGCCTGCGCGGGGAACTGCGCGAGCGGGAACAGCGGACCCGGGACCCGGCAGGCGATCCCGCACCCGGCGGCGTTGGCCGGACCCTACGCCTGCAGGGCCATCGGCCCGTAGATCTTCTTGGTGTCCTCCAGCAGGCTGACCTGGTCGACGCCGCCGTCGGCCAGCTCGCGCCAGGTCTCGCCGATCCAGGACTCCGCATCGCCCTGGGTGCTGAACTCCTCCGGCTCCAGCGGCGGTTCCGCCTCCGTGCCGTCGGCCTTCTCGAAGCGCCAAGTCCAGGCCATGGTGCCGCTCCTTCGGATCGGTGGGCGGGTTGACGTCCCTATGACCTTATCCGCGGAGCAAAGCCGACGAACATGGTCCGGGGCCATCCAACACGTTAGGGATCCGCCAGGCGTCAGGGACGCGGCCGCGGGCTGGTGGTCCGGTTCGGGTCCCGGACGATGTGCGGCTCCAGCACCTGGTCGATCTTCTCCAGCAGCCCGGCGTCCAGCTTCACGCCGGAGGCCTTGACGTTGTCGACGATCTGCTCGGGACGGGTGGCGCCCACGATCGCCGCCGAGACGTTGGGGTTCTGCAGCACCCACGCGACGGCCAGCTGGGCCATCGTCAGCCCGGCCTCGTCGGCCAGCGGCTTCAGCTGCTGCACCCGCTCCAGCAGGTCCTGGTTGTCGATGTGCCGCTGGATGAACTGCCCGCCGCGCTCGTCGGTGGCGCGGGAGCCGGCCGGCGGCTGCGCGCCCGGCAGGTACTTGCCGGTCAGGACGCCCTGCGCGATCGGCGACCAGACGATCTGGCCGACGCCCAGCTCCTCGGAGGCCGGGACGACCTCGGCCTCGATGACCCGCCACAGCATGGAGTACTGGGGCTGGCTGGAGACGAGCGGGATGCGCAGCTCGCGGGCGAGCTTGTGGGCGGCGCGGAGCTGGTCCGCGGTCCACTCGGAGACGCCGATGTAGTGGGCCTTGCCGGCGTGGACGACGTCGGCGAACGCCTCCATCGTCTCCTCGAGCGGCGTGTAGTAGTCGTACCGGTGCGCCTGGTACAGGTCGACGTACTCCGTCTGGAGGCGCTGCAGGGAGCCGTCGATCGACTCCATGATGTGCTTGCGCGACAGGCCGCGGTCGTTCACCCCGGGGCCGGTGGGGTTGTAGACCTTGGTGAAGATCTCCAGGCCCTGGCGGCGCTCGCCCTTCAGCGCCTTGCCGAGGACGGTCTCGGCGCGGGTGTTGGCGTAGACGTCGGCGGTGTCGAAGGTCGTGATGCCGTTGTCCAGCGCGGCGCGGACGCAGGCCGTGGCCTGGTCCTCCTCGATCTGGGAGCCGTGGGTGACCCAGTTGCCGTAAGCGATTTCACTGATGAGCAGGCCGCTGCGGCCCAGGTGGCGATACTCCATGACCTGCGAGATTAGTTGCAGGCTTACTGGAGTGCCAGGCCCCTGCAGGGCCACCCAGGGTGGCCCCGCAGCCGAACGCGTGACGGGCGAGATGCCGGGCGTCAGTCCTTGGCGCCGCGCTTGACCTGCGGCTTGGGCAGCCGCATCCGGCGCATCTGGAGGGTGCGCATCAGCGCGTACATCCCGACGCCGCGGTGGTTCTCGTCGGGGAACTTCTCCTTGAGCGCCCGGCCGATGCCGACCTTGATGCGCACCGAGTCGAGCACGATGAGCACGATCAGGACCAGCCACAGCAGCAGCGAGATGTTCTTCAGCGCGATGTTCGGCACCATGCTCAGCACGAGGATGACGACGGCGAACGGCAGGAAGAACTCGGCCACCGCGAAGCGGGCGTCCACGTAGTCGCGGGCGAACCGGCGCACCGGGCCGCGGTCGCGGGGCTGCAGCATCCGCTCGTCGCCGCGCAGCATCCCCTCCCGCTGCTTCATCCGCTCGGTGCGCATCCGCTCCCGCTGCATCTTGGCGGCCTCGCGGCGGTCCTTGGGCACCTTGGCGGAGCGGGCCCGGTTCGCCTGGGCCTCCGACCGCTTGGGTGTGGGCCTGCCCTTTTTGTCCTGTGGGCCGCGGAGGGAGTCCTCGGCGGCCGCGGTCGCCGTGGCGCCGCTCTCGTCCTTTTCCTTGCGTCCGAACACATGGCAAGAATACGTGGTGACGCGGCTCAGGCCGAGGGGTGTGGGTCACGTGCCGGTGCCGTTTCGGACCCTGGTTCGAGATCAGGGGAACCCCCGGGATACCCCCAAGCGTCGGGATAAGCGGGTCTGTCCGGTGCGGCAGCACCCCATTGCCACGTAGTGTGGTGAGCACCAGAGGTTAGAGCATGCCGGAGAAGGGGGCGCGCGAGGCCCATGAGCGGTGTCATGAAGCGGATGGGAATGATCTTCCGCGCAAAGGCCAACAAGGCCCTGGACAAGGCGGAGGACCCGCGCGAGACGCTCGACTACTCCTACCAGCGCCAGCTGGAGCTGCTCCAGAAGGTGCGGCGCGGGGTTGCCGATGTCGCCACGTCGCGCAAGCGGTTGGAGCTCCAGCTGCAGCAGCTGCAGCAGCAGTCCTCGAAGCTGGAGGACCAGGGGCGCAAGGCCCTCTCGCTGGGTCGTGAGGACCTGGCGCGCGAGGCGCTGAGCCGCAAGGGTGCCCTCCAGGGACAGGTCCAGGACCTCCAGGGGCAGTACCAGCAGCTGCAGGAGGAGGAGGAGAAGCTCACCCTCGCCGCGCAGCGGCTGCAGGCGAAGGTGGACGCCTTCCGCACCAAGAAGGAGACCATCAAGGCGACCTACACGGCCGCCCAGGCCCAGACCAAGATCGGGGAGGCCTTCTCGGGCATCTCCGAGGAGATGGGCGACGTCGGTCTGGCGATCCAGCGGGCCGAGGACAAGACGGCCCAGCTGCAGGCCCGGGCCGGCGCGATCGACGAGCTGATGGCCTCGGGCGCGCTGGACGACCCGAGCGGGATGCAGAAGGACGACCTGGCGGCGGAGCTGGACCGGGTCGCCGGCGGCAACGACGTCGAGCTCGAGCTGGAGCGCATGAAGGCGGAGCTGGCCGGTGGGCCGGCGCCGCAGGCGCTGGAGCAGGGCAAGGGCGAGGGCTCGACGGGTTCGTCGGTCGACTCGCCCAACCAGGCCCAGCAGGGCGACGGGGGCTCCCACCCCAGTGGGGGTCCGCGTTTCAACAAGGGAGAGTAGTCATGATCGTCCGCATCATGGGGGAGGGTCAGGTCGACGTGGCGGAGAGCCAGTTCGGCCGCCTCAACGAGCTGGATGACGAGCTGCTCAGCGCCCTCGAGGAGGGCGCGGAGCCGCGGTTCCGCGAGGTGCTGGGCAGGCTGCTGGCCGCAGTGCGGGAGGTGGGGACGCCACTGGCCGCGGATGCGCTGGAGCCGTCGGAGCTGATCCTTCCCAATGGTGACGCGACGATCGACGACGTCCGGAAGATGCTGCGGGACGACGGGCTGATTCCGGGCTAGCGTGCCGCCTCTGCGCGTAGGCGGCGGGGCCCCGGTCCTCCTGGACCGGGGCCCCGCCGCCTTGTGCGTTACGGCAGGCGCAGCATCTGGTCGAGCGCGAGCTTGGCGAGGTGCTCGGTCTCGGGGTCGACGGTGATCCGGTTGAGCACCTGGCCGTCGGCGAGGCTCTCCAGGGTGCGCACCAGGTGCGGCAGGTCGATGCGGTTCATCGTGGAGCAGAAGCACACCGTCTTGTCGAGGAAGACGATCTCCTTGTCCGGGTGGCGGTCGGCGAGCCGGCGGACCAGGTTGAGCTCGGTGCCCACGGCCCAGGCGGAGCCGGCCGGGGCCTCCTCCAGCACCTTGATGATCTTCTCGGTGGAGCCGACCACGTCGGCCGCCGAGACCACCTCGTGCCGGCACTCGGGGTGGACCAGGACGTTGACACCCGGGATGCGCTCCCGCACGTCGTTCACCGAGTCCAGGGAGAAGCGGCCGTGCACCGAGCAGTGCCCGCGCCACAGGATCATGGTGGCGTCGCGCAGCTGCTGGTGCGTCAGGCCGCCGTTCGGGCGGTGCGGGTTGTAGACGACGCAGTCGTCCAGGGAGAGGCCCATCTCCAGGACGGCGGTGTTGCGGCCCAGGTGCTGGTCGGGCAGGAAGAGCACCTTCTCGCCCTGCTCGAACGCCCACTCCAGGGCCCGCTTGGCGTTGCTGGAGGTGCAGACGGTGCCGCCGTGGCGGCCGGTGAAGGCCTTGATGTCGGCGGAGGAGTTCATGTAGGAGACGGGCACCGTGGTGTCGGCGACGCCGGCCTCGGCGAGCGTCTCCCAGCACTCCTCGACCTGCTCGTGGGTGGCCATGTCGGCCATCGAGCAGCCGGCGGCCAGGTCCGGCAGGACCACCTTCTGGTGGTCGGTGGTGAGGATGTCGGCGCTCTCGGCCATGAAGTGCACGCCGCAGAAGACGATGTACTCCGCGTCCGGGCGGGCCGCGGCCTGCTGGGCGAGCTTGAAGGAGTCGCCGGTGACGTCGGCGAACTGGATGACCTCGTCGCGCTGGTAGTGGTGGCCGAGCACGAAGGCGCGGTCGCCGAGCCGGTCGCGGGCGGCGCGGGCACGCGCCACCAGGTCGGGGTCGGAGGGGAGCGGCAGGTCTCCCGGGCACTCGACGCCGCGCTCCGACCGGGGGTCGGCGGAGCGGCCGAGGAGGAGCAGGGCCGCGGGGGTGGTGGTGGGCACGACGAAGCCTCTTTCTCGTCCATGTGACGTTAATTCATCCTACCGGGTTAGCGTCAGATTGACGATGAGAGGGGAATCACGCTCGCGGACCGCGCGTCCGGGTTCGCCGCAAAGCCTGCGGTTTTGCCGGACCCGTACCATGGAACGAGTCGTAGGCCGCCCCGGGAATAAGGTCCGGGGGGCCGCCGGTTGAGGCCGGTACCAGTACTTCGTACGCCCGACTTGGGAGATTTGTATGAGCGACCAGGACGTGAAGACCGCCGCCGACGGGATCGTCCTCACGGATGCCGCCGCGTCCAAGGTCAAGAGCCTGCTGGAGCAGGAGGGCCGTGACGACCTGGCGCTGCGCGTCGCCGTCCAGCCGGGTGGCTGCTCCGGCCTCCGGTACCAGCTCTTCTTCGACGAGCGCTCCCTCGACGGCGACGTCGTCAAGGAGTTCGGCGGGGTCAACGTGGTGACCGACCGGATGAGCGCCCCCTACCTGGGCGGTGCCACCGTCGACTTCGTCGACACCATCGAGAAGCAGGGCTTCACCATCGACAACCCCAACGCCACGGGCTCCTGCGCCTGCGGCGACTCGTTCCACTGAGAGGCCGCTCCTCTCCCGGAGGTGCCCGCCCCGCGCAGACAAGCGGGGCGGGCACCTCTTTTTTTCGGGGAGGGGCAGATGGCTCTAGGGGGTGTTCTGCGGGACGGCGCTGCCGTCGGTGGAGTTGACGACGGTGCGGTCGCCGGGTGCGGAGGGCAGGGTGACGGTGACCGTCCAGCGCTTGGCGATGTCCTCGCACATCAGGCCGGCGCGGGTGGTGGCGGTGACGGTGACCCGCAGGGTGTTCGCCGCGGCGGGGGCGGCGCTGCCGGTGTAGGTGGCGCAGGCGCTGCCCCAGCCGGTGAGGGTGAGGCGGTTGCCGGTCAGCGCGTAGGAGTCGACGCTCACCGAGCGGTGCAGCAGCTTGCCGCTCCCGGAGGGCAGCGGGGTCGGGGCCGCGGAGGCCTGGGCCTGCGTCAGATGGCTGTCCTCGACGGCCACCTGGGCGACGGTGAACGGGGTGCCGGAGCCGCCGGGCTCCTTGACCGTGAAGAGCCAGGCCGGCACGAGCAGCGGCTTGCCGTGCGAGTAGCGCAGCGCGCGGCCGAGCGCGGCGCCGGTGACGTCCAGCTTGGGGGCCGTCCGGCAGACGATCAGGGGGCCGCTGGTGGTGCTGGTGGACGGGCCGGTGCCGCCGGGATCGGCGCCGCCGCGGCCCTGGGCGGTGAGCGGGCCGCCGCAGGCGGGTGCGGCGTTCGCCTCGGTGGAGAGCTTCCGCAGCGCCTGCGCGGCGCTGATCAGCGGATAGGCGCCGCCGTTCGGCGCGGCGCTGCCGAGCGGCCCGGTGGCCACCACGCTGTTGTTGGGGCCGACGGAGACGGTGGTGTCCCAGCCCGAGGTGGGGGCGCCGCCGATGGTGGGGGAGGCGGTGACGACCGTCGAGCCCAGCACCGAGCGGGTGCGGGTGGCGGCGCTGCCGAGGCCCAGCTTGTCCAGCAGCGTGCGGGCCTTGGCGGGCACCGCGGGGGTGCCGGGCGCCGGCGGCGAGGCGGTGGCCGTCGTCGAGTTCTTCGTCGTCCCGGTGATCGTCAGGGACTTGGTGACGCTGCCGGGGTGCATGGTGACCGGCGGATGGGTGATGACGGGGGTGCCGGCGCGGTACGACCAGCCCTGCAGCAGGTTGTCGGGGACGGTCAGCTGCGCGCTGGTGGCCGAGCCGATCGTCCAGACCGTGCCCTCGCGGTGCGGTGTGCCGGTGACGCCGAGCTTCGCGGCGAGCTGCTGCGCGGTGTCGCGGGACTGGGCGGGGGCGGTGATCGCCGCGGGCTGCTCGCCGGAGGGCGTCCTGGGCAGCGCGACGGTGGGGGTGTAGACGGTCCTCGCGCCGGGGGCGGCGCTTCCGGTGCCGCTGACCGGCTGCGGGTTGCTGCCGGAGTTGCCGAACTCCATGGCGCCGCTGGGGGCGGCCGCGTCCAGTTCGAGCTTGCCGGTGGCGGCGGGCGCGGAGCTGCCGTCCGCGGAGGAGCCGGAGGCGGCGGCGTTGCGGGCGTGCCCGCCGAGGTCGGAGGCGAGGTAGGCCCCGCCTCCGCCGGCCGCGAGCACCGCGGCGGCGATCACCGCGGGCATCAGGCGGCGGCCGCGGCGGTTCGCGCCGTCGGCGCCCTCCGCGCGGTCGGGCTCGGAGGTGTGTTCGGTGCGGTCGGTGCTCACCTCGACGTCCTTCCCCGGATTCGGCTCTCGCTGTCATTCGATCCGGCAGTTGGACGTAGCGCGGTCTCGAGCGGTTCCCGTCCTCGGGTCGGTACGGTGGACTGCCACTGATCCGAGACAGCACGACATCCAAGGGAGTGACCCGCGTGCGTATCGCCGTGACGGGGTCGATCGCCACCGATCACCTGATGAGTTTCCCCGGCAGTTTCGCAGGTCAGCTGATCGGTGATCAGCTGCAGAATGTGTCGCTGTCGTTCCTGGTGGACGAGTTGGACATCCGGCGCGGCGGGGTCGGCGCCAACATCTGCTTCAGCATGGGAGTGCTGGGCCTGAATCCGGTGCTGGTGGGCGCCGTGGGCTCGGACTTCGCCGAGTACCGCTCCTGGCTGGAGCGGCACGGCGTCGACTGCGAGTCGGTGCACATCTCGGACACGCACCACACGGCGCGGTTCGTCTGCACCACCGACGAGGAGCACAACCAGATCGCCTCCTTCTACGCCGGGGCGATGGCCGAGGCCCGCAACATCGAGCTGCTGCCGGTCGCCGAGCGGCTCGACGGGCTCGACCTGGTGCTGATCGGCGCGGACGACCCGGACGGGATGGTCCGCCACACCGACGAGTGCCGGCAGCGCGGCTTCGCCTTCGCGGCGGACCCGTCGCAGCAGCTGGCCCGGATGGACGGCGAGGCCGTCAAGCGGCTGGTGGACGGCGCGGCGTACCTGTTCGGCAACGAGTACGAGCGGGCGCTGATCTCGCAGAAGACCGGCTGGGACGAGGACGAGCTGCTGAAGCGGGTCGGCGTGCGGGTGACGACGCTGGGCGCGAAGGGGGCGCGGATCGAGCGGGTCGGCGAGGCGACGGTCGAGGTGGCGGCGGTGCCGGCGCGGACGCTGGCGGAGCCGACGGGCGCGGGCGACGCGTTCCGCTCCGGGTTCATGGCGGGCCTGGCGTGGGGAGTCTCGCTGGAGCGGTGCGCGCAGCTGGGGTGCCTGATGGCGGTGCTGGTGGTGGAGACGGTCGGGACGCAGGAGTACGACGTCACGCCGCCGGAGCTGGTGGAGCGGTTCGGCGCGGCGTACGGCGCGGAGGCGGCGGCGGAGGTGTCGGCGCACCTCGCGGGGTAGCGGTTCGGGCGGTGCCGGGTTCGCGGGCCGGGGCGGTGCCGGGTTCGTCGCCCTGAACCCCGGCACCCCACCCGGCCTTCGGCCGCGCGATGGGTTGCGGTCCGCTCTTATCCGCGGCGCACCAGGTGGGTGACCGCGGTGCCGGGGCCGTCCTCCTGCCCGAGGTAGAGGTGGCCCGCGGTGTGGGCCCAGGCGGGGATGTCGATGGCGGCGACGTCGTCGTCGGTCTGGACGGCGACGACGCCGCCGACGGGGACGTCGCCGATGTGGCGGGCCAGCTCCGTCACCGGGATCGGGCAGCGCAGCCCCAGCGTGTTGAGGGTGAGCCGGCCCCCCTCCGAGGGCGACGCGGTCGCGCTGCCGCCCTCCGCGCGGGCGGAGGCCACCGCGCCGGGCAGGACGGCGAGGAAGCCGTCGACCTCCTCGGAGGTCGTCCCGCGGGGGAGCGAGACCCGCACGTTGCCGCCGGTGAACGCCCCCATCGCGGCGAGCACATGGCTGGGCGTCAGCGTGTCGGAGGTGCAGGAGGAGCCCGAGGAGACCGCGTAGCCCGCCCGGTCGAGCGCGTTCAGCAGCACCTCCCCGTCGACGTACGGCACGGAGAAGGTGACCAGGTGGGGGAGGCGGTCGCGCGGATCGCCCAGCAGTCGGGCGTCCGGCAGCAGCTTGGGGACGCGGGTGCGGATCCGGTCGACGAGCGCGGAGAGCCGCACGTCCTCCTCCGCCGCCTCCTCGTGCACGGCCCGCAGCGCGGCCACCGCGGCGACCACCGCCGGCAGGTTCAGCCCGCCCGGGACGTCGCCGCGCTGCCACCCCGGCAGCGCCTCGCGGAAGCGCACCCGGCGGCGCACCACCAGCAGGCCGACGCCCGCCGGCCCGCCCCACTTCCGCGCGCTCGCCGCCAGCAGCGACCAGCCCTCCGGAACAGCCGTCCGCCCCGCCGACTGCGCGGCGTCCACCAGCAGCGGGACGCCCGCCGCCGCGCACGCCTCGGCCGCCTCGGCGACCGGCTGCACGGTGCCCACCTCGTGGTTCGCCGACTGCAGGCAGGCGAGCGCGGTTCCCCCGACGGAGACGGCCGCGCGCCATGCGTCCAGGTCGACGCGGCCCAGGCCGTCGACCGGGACGGTCGCCAGCGGGCCGCCGTCGGCCTCGTGGGCGTGCGCGGTGTGCAGGACCGAGGAGTGCTCCACCGCCGAGACGGCGAGGCCGGGAAGTTGACGCCCCGTCCGCTTGCGCGCGTCCAGGCCCCCCTGAATGCCCCAATGGACGGCCGCGCCACCCGAAGGGGTGAACCGGACCTCGTCCGGGCGAACGCCGAGCACCTCGGCCGCCGCCTCCCGGGAGGCGTCCAGCAGCAGGCGCGCGGTGCGCCCGGGGCCGTACAGCTTGGCCGGATCGGCCCAGCCGTCGTCGAGAGCGGCAAGCAGCGCCGCGCGTCCGGCGGGGTGCAGCGGGGCACCCGCCGCCGCGTCGAAGAACGGCACAGGACGAAGTTATCAGCAGCGCGAAGGCGCCCGAAGACCGGGGCGCGCCGCCCTCCGGACGGGCCGTCAGGGCCCGTGACCGGTGGGAATACTGGGGATGCGCGCCCAATCGTGGGGCGGTTCGGCGCGTTGGGGTGACCTGCTTGTACGGCCTGAATAAGCCTCCAGTAGGGTTTGGGACCGCAGAAACATCCAACCCTGCCCGCAAAACGGGTCCCGGTGGGGGAACGAACCCGGGGCGCCAGTGCGCGGGCGAGACTTTCGGGAAGGCGCTACGTGAGTCCGAACGGCTCCGACCGCTCGCCGCGGCGCTCCCTGCGGCGAAGGCTGCCGCAGGTGCTGGCACTGGGCCTGGTCGTCGTGTCCGCCACCGGCTGCTCGTCCGAGACCCTGCCACGGCTTGGATTGCCGCGACCCGCCACCGAGCAGGCGCCGCGCATCCTCCACCTGTGGCAAGGATCCTGGGTCGCGGCGCTGGCGATCGGCTGCCTGGTCTGGGGGTTGATCATCTGGAGCGTGATCTTCCACAGGCGAAGCCGGACAAAGCAGGAGATCCCGCCGCAGACCCGGTACAACGTCCCCATCGAGGCGCTGTACACGACGGTCCCGCTGATCATCATTGCGGTCCTCTTCTATTACACGGCTCGCGACGAGAGCGAGCTGATGAAGCGCTCCAAGAACCCCGATGCGACGGTCAACGTCGTCGGGTTCCAGTGGAGCTGGGCCTTCAACTACAAGGCATCCGGTGACAACACCGTCGGCGCCGTGTGGGAGGCGGGCACCCCCGCCAATCCGCCGACGCTGTACCTGCCGGTGAACAAGCGCGTCAGCTTCAAGCTGACCTCGCGCGATGTCATCCACGACTTCTGGGTGCCGAGCTTCCTGATGAAGCAGGACGTCGTCCCGGGCCGGGTGAACGGCTTCGACGTGACGCCGAACCGCGAGGGCACCTTCATGGGCAAGTGTGCCGAGCTCTGCGGTGTCGACCACTCGCGGATGCTCTTCAATGTGAAGGTCGTCTCCGAGCAGGAGTACCTCAACCACCTCAGCCAGCTGAAGGCCAAGGGTCAGACCGGCGCCGTCCCGGCCGGCGTTACTTCCATGGGAGGTGAGCAGTGACCATCCTGAACGATCCGCAACCCGCGGGAGCAGCGTCGGAGGGCGTGGCGGAGACCCGCCCCGACCACGGCTACGCCAAGAAGCCGGGCGCTGCGATCATCGAGTGGCTGACCACCACCGACCACAAGAAGATCGGCACCCTCTACTTCGTCACCTCGTTCGCGTTCTTCCTCATCGGCGGCGTCATCGCGCTGCTGATGCGTGCCGAGCTGGCCCGCCCCGGGCTGCAGTTCATGACGAACGAGGAGTTCAACCAGGCGTTCACCATGCATGGCACGATCATGCTGCTGATGTTCGCCACCCCGCTGTTCGCCGGTTTCGCGAACGCGATCATGCCGCTGCAGATCGGCGCGCCCGACGTGGCGTTCCCGCGGCTGAACATGTTCGCCTACTGGCTGTACCTGTTCGGCTCGATCATCGCGGTGGCCGGGTTCCTCACCCCGCAGGGCGCCGCCGACTTCGGCTGGTTCGCCTACGCGCCGCTCTCGGACGCGATCCGCTCGCCCGGCATCGGCGCCGACATGTGGATCATGGGTCTGGCCTTCTCCGGCTTCGGCACGATCCTCGGGTCGGTCAACTTCATCACCACCATCGTCTGCATGCGCATGCCCGGCATGACGATGTTCCGGATGCCGATCTTCACCTGGAACATCCTGCTGACGGCCGTTCTGGTGCTGCTGGCCTTCCCGGTGCTGGCCGCGGCGCTGCTGGCGCTGGAGGCGGACCGCAAGTTCGGTGCGCAGGTCTTCGAGGCGACGAACGGTGGTGCCTTGCTATGGCAGCACTTGTTCTGGTTCTTCGGCCATCCAGAGGTCTATATCATCGCGTTGCCGTTCTTCGGCATCGTCTCCGAGATCATTCCGGTCTTCGCCCGCAAGCCGATGTTCGGCTACGGCTCGCTGATCGCCGCGACGATCTCCATCGCCGGCCTCTCCGTGACCGTGTGGGCGCACCACATGTTCGTCACCGGCGGCGTACTGCTCCCGTTCTTCTCGTTCATGACCTTCCTGATCGCCGTGCCAACGGGTGTGAAGATCTTCAACTGGGTCGGGACGATGTGGAAGGGCTCGCTGTCCTTCGAGACACCGATGCTCTGGACGATCGGCTTTCTGATCACCTTCACCTTCGGCGGTCTGACCGGCGTCATCCTGGCCTCCCCGCCGCTGGACTTCCACGTCTCCGACAGCTACTTCGTGGTGGCGCACTTCCACTACGTGGTCTTCGGAACGGTCGTCTTCGCGATGTTCGCGGGCTTCCACTTCTGGTGGCCCAAGTGGACCGGGAAGATGCTCGACGAGCGGCTCGGGAAGATCACCTTCTGGACGCTGTTCATCGGCTTCCACGGCACGTTCCTGGTGCAGCACTGGCTGGGCGCCGAGGGCATGCCGCGGCGCTACGCGGACTACCTCGCGGCGGACGGTTTCACCACGCTGAACACGGTCTCCACGATCTTCTCGTTCGTGCTGGGCCTGTCGATGCTGCCGTTCCTGTACAACGTCTGGAAGACGGCGAAGTACGGCAAGAAGGTCGAGGTCGACGACCCGTGGGGCTACGGCCGCTCGCTGGAGTGGGCGACCTCCTGCCCGCCGCCGCGGCACAACTTCACCACGCTGCCGCGGATCCGCTCCGAATCCCCCGCCTTCGACCTGCACCACCCGGAGATGGCGGCGGACTACCTCGGCGCGGGCCCGGAGCCCGAGGCCGTCGGCGCGGGCACCTCGTCCGCGGCCTCCCCGTCCGAGTCGGAGAAGGGCGGTGACGAGGAGTGAAGTTCCAGGGCAAGCTCTTCATCTGGCTCGCGGTCTTCCTGCTGGCCGTCGCGATCACCTACGGCGTCTGGTCCCGCGAGGCGGCCGGCACCACGGCGCTCTTCCTCGCCTTCGCGCTGTGCCTGTTCATCGGGTACTACCTCTGGTTCACGGCCCGGCGGATCGACAGCCAGCCGATGGACAACGAGGAGGGCGAGGTCGCGGACGACGCCGGCGAGGTGGGCTTCTTCAGCCCGCACAGCTGGCAGCCGCTGACGCTGGCGCTCGGCGGGGCGCTCTTCTTCCTCTCCGTCATCTTCGGGTGGTGGCTGGCGTTCTTCAGCGCGCCGGTGATCATCCTGGGACTCTTCGGTTGGGTGTTCGAGTACTACCGCGGAATGAGCCAGCGCTACTAGCGCTTCGCGCCTCCCGAGGCTCTCGGCCGGCCCGGACCTCCCGTTCCTACGGGAATCCGGGCCGGTTTTTGTGCGCCATGCCTCGATGCGGTCACTCGCGCGGCTCCCCGCGCCCCTAATGGGGCAAGCGCGCGCCGCCTGATATGGCATCAATTGGTCGAGTTTGTAGGGTGTGACTGATGTGATGAATCGTCAGGGTGGGTGAGAGGACATCGTGATGGAGAAGCCGCTCAGGGTGCGTCGGGTCCGCAGGATCGCCACCGCGGCCGTGGTGCCGCTGCTGGGCGCCGCGGCCGCCGGCTGCGGCGCCCAGTCCCACGACTGGTCGGCGATGGCCAACGACCCCGGTGACGCCGTCGTCAGCGCGTCGCCCGCGGGCGTCCAGGGCGGCGGCCGGACCGTCGACCCGGCCAAGCCGCTCACCATCAAGGCCGGGGACGGCGAGTCGCTCTCGGACGTCACCGCGGTGGACGCGCACGGGCGCATCCTCGCGGGGCAGCTCAACAACGCGGGCACGGTCTGGACGTCCACGGACGGGCTCGCCGCCGGCGAGCAGTACACCGTCAAGGTCGCCGCCAACCGGAGCGACGGCAGCCCGGCCGAGCGGACGCTGCGCTTCCGCACCGGCGCCGCGTCCAACCTGCTGCGCGCCGACATCAGCCCGTCCGACGGCTCCACGGTGGGCGTCGGCGAGCCGGTGGTGGTCGGCCTCAGCCGGCCCGTCAAGGACGCCGCCGCGCGGCGCACCCTGGAGAGCCGACTCACCGTCACCTCCGAGCCGAAGGCGACCGGCTCCTGGTACTGGGTGGACGACAAGACGCTGCACTGGCGCCCGACGCAGTACTGGCCCGCGCACGCCAAG
Source organism: Mangrovactinospora gilvigrisea (assembly GCF_001879105.1). Taxonomy (GTDB): domain Bacteria; phylum Actinomycetota; class Actinomycetes; order Streptomycetales; family Streptomycetaceae; genus Mangrovactinospora; species Mangrovactinospora gilvigrisea. The sequence goes on from NZ_MLCF01000049.1 coordinate 41,181, forward strand.
GTGACCGTCGCCGAGCGGCTGGGCGGGGTGAAGATCGCCGACGGCGTCTACGGCGAGCCCGACCGGGCGGTGAGGTTCGCCATCGGCGACTCGATGATCGCCACCGCGGACGGCTCCTCCGACACCATGACCGTGCGGCGCAACGGCAACGTCATCCGCACCATGCCGATCACCATGGGCAAGCCGGGGTTCCGGACCCGCAGCGGCATCAAGGTGGTGCTGGAGAAGGACGCGTTCGTGCAGATGAAGTCCTCCACGGTGGGGATTCCGGCGGGCAGCGCCAACTCCTACGACCTGCCGGTGCACTGGGCGACCCGGATGACGCTGAGCGGCGAGTTCGTGCACGCGGCGCCGTGGTCGGTGGGCTCGCAGGGGGCGGCGAACGTCAGCCACGGGTGCATCGGGATGAGCACGGGGAACGCGGAGTGGTTCTTCGACGCGGTGAAGATGGGGGACGTGGTGAAGGTGGTGAACAGCGGGGGCCACGAGATGGAGCCGTTCGGCAACGGGTACGGCGACTGGAACGTGTCGGCGGACGACTGGAAGAAGGGCTCCGCGGGTGGTGCGGTGGCGGCGGCCGGGTCCAAGGCGGACCCGCTGTCGCCGGTGAACTACCTCAAGCCGTTCAGCTGACGGGCCGTCGCCGGCTGCTGCTCGCCGCCTCTCAGCGCTGGGTGGCGGCGGACCAGCGGGCGAGGGCGTCCGCCGCGGCGCCCGTGTCCAGGGAGGCCGCGGCACGCGTCATGTTGGCCCGGAGCACCTCCGCGAGCGCGGAGGCCGGCGGCGGGCCGTCGAGGGCCGTCAGCGCCGCCGCGCTGTTGAGGAGGACCGCGTCGCGCACCGGGCCCGGCTCGCCGGCCAGCACGCGCCGGGCGACGTCCGCGTTGAAGGCCGGGTCCGCCCCGCGCAGCGCCTCCACCGGGGCGATCTCCACGCCCACCTCGCGCGGGTCGAAGAGCGTCTCCTCGACCTTGCCGTCCGCCACCAGCCACACCCGGGACGGCCCCGTCACCGTCAGCTCGTCGAGCCCGTCCTCGCCGCGGAAGACCAGCGCGCGGGTGCCCCGCGCGGCCAGCACCCCGGCGACCACCGGCGCGATCCGGGCGTCGGCGACGCCGGTGGCCTGCGCCTCCACCCGGGCCGGATTCGTCAGCGGGCCGAGGAAGTTGAAGAAGGTGAGGACGCCCAGCTCCTTGCGGGCGATGCCGGCGTGCCGCAGCGAGGAGTGGAAGACCGGCGCCGGGCAGTAGGTGATGCCCGCCTCCTCGGCGATCTCCGCCACCCGGCGCGGCGGCACCGTCAGATCGATGCCCAGATGCTCCAGCACGTCGGTGGCGCCGCTCGCGGAGGAGGCCGCCCGGTTGCCGTGCTTGACGACCTTGGCGCCGGCACCGGCCACCGTGATGGCCGACATGGTGGAGATGTTGACGGTGCGGGCCCGGTCGCCGCCGGTGCCGACGATGTCCACCGCGGGGCCGGGGATCTCCAGCCGCACCGCGTGGTCGTACATCGCCCGCACCAGGCCGCCGACCTCGTCGACCGACTCGCCCTTGGCGCGCAGCGCCACCGCGAAGCCGGCGATCTGCACGTCCGTGGCGTTGCCGGACATGATGTCGCCCAGCGCCCAGCGGGTGTCCTCGGCCGTCAGGTCGCGGCCCTGCAGCAGCGCCGTGATGACGTCCGGCCAGGTGCGGGCCACCGGGGTGGCCGCGCTGGCGCCGCTTCCCGTGCTGGGTCCGCCCATGGTGTCTCCCGAGTGGTGTCGTGGGTGGGTTGGGCGCCCAGACTATCGGGACGGGCCGCCCGCTCGGCGGCCCGTCCACCCGGTGGTCACCGGTCGGTCATGCGGTGACGGCCGGCCGGCGGGCGAAATCCCGCAGCAGCGTCGCCAGCGTCTCGTCCAGCTCGACGGGGTCGATGGGGTGCGGGACCGCGGCGTCGGCCCGGCTCCAGGTGGCCAGCCAGGCGTCCTGGGGGCGGCCGATGAGCACCAGCACCGGGGGGCAGTCGTAGATCTCGTCCTTGGCCTGGCGGCAGACGCCCATCCCGCCGGCCGGCACGGCCTCGCCGTCCAGGACGCAGGCGGCGACGCCCCCGACCTCCAGCTCGTGCAGCACCTGGGCCTGGGTGGCGCACTCCAGCAGCTCGACCTCGGGCAGGTCGGGCGCGGGGCGGCGGCCGATCGCGAGGCGGACCTGCTCGCGGATGGTGCGGTCGTCGCTGTAGACCAGCACGGTCAGGGAACCGGACTGGTCCGGGGTGGAGCTGTGCGGCATGGGTATGCCCCCGCTTCCTCGCTCGTTCGCGTTCGATGTGCACGGGACAGCTGCGCTGATCCGGATGGTATCGCGGGCGGGGGGCCTCGGGGGAGGGCGTCAGAAGGCCCGGCGACCCGGCGCTCTGACGTGCCGTTAGCCCGATCAGGGGCCTGCTCGGGGGCCTGACGCGCCGAAGGAGTACCCCGGGCGTCGGCACGGGATAAGCGACCGACATAATGTCGGGCGTGGCGACAGCAACTGTAGATACCGGGCACGCACACGGGTCGGTCCAACGACCGAACCTGACCAGTGTCGGAACCATCGTGTGGCTGAGTTCCGAGCTGATGTTCTTCGCTGCCCTCTTCGCGATGTACTTCACCATCCGCTCTGTGCAGGGACCGCATGTCTGGGCCGAGCACGCGAGCCACCTGAACGTCCCGTTCTCCGCGACCAACACCACGGTGCTGGTGCTCTCCTCGCTCACCTGCCAGATGGGCGTGTTCGCGGCGGAGCGCGGCGACGTCAAGCGGCTCCGGCTGTGGTTCATGATCACGTTCGTGATGGGCGCGATCTTCATCGGCGGCCAGGTGTACGAGTACACGAGCCTGGTCAAGGAGGACGGCCTCTCCCTCTCGTCCTCCGGCTACGGATCGGTGTTCTACCTGACGACGGGCTTCCACGGCCTCCACGTCACGGGCGGGCTGATCGCCTTCCTGCTGGTACTGGGCCGGACGTACGCGGCGAAGAGGTTCACGCACGAGCAGGCCACCGCGGCGATCGTCGTGTCGTACTACTGGCACTTCGTCGACGTCGTGTGGATCGGGCTCTTCGCCACGATCTATCTGATCAAGTAAGCAGCGCCAGACGTCAGGTCACGATTCAAGCCAGTAGCCGAGACGATCCACTTCGACCGGGGATTTTCGTGAAAAAGCTCTCCGCACGACGACGCCACCCGATGGCGGTAGTCGTCGTCCTACTCTTCGCGCTCGCGGCCACCGGGGGGCTGTACGCCGCGTTCGCTCCTGCCAAGAAGGCGCAGGCGGACACCTCCGCGCAGTCGCTGACCGTCCAGGAGGGTAAGAAGCTGTTCGCCGTCGGCTGCGCCAGCTGCCACGGCATGAACGGCGAGGGGTCCTCAGACGGGCCGTCCCTGATCGGGGTCGGCGCCGCGGCGGTCGACTTCCAGGTCGGCACCGGACGCATGCCGCTGATGCAGCCCGGCCCCCAGGCGCCCCGCAAGAAGGTCGCCTACGAGCCGGCGCAGGTCAAGGCGCTCTCCGCGTTCGTGGCCTCGCTCGGCGCGGGCCCGGCGATCCCGTCCGCCAGCGACTACGACCCCGCCAAGGGCGACGTGGCCGCCGGTGGCGAGCTGTTCCGCACCAACTGCGCGCAGTGCCACAACTTCGTGGGTGAGGGCGGCGCCCTGACCAAGGGCAAGACCGCCCCGTCGCTGAAGGGCGTCAGCCCGAAGCACATCTACGAGGCCATGGAGACCGGCCCGCAGAACATGCCCTCCTTCGGTGACGGCACGATGTCCGACAAGAACCGTCGCGACGTCATCGCCTACGTCTACTCCAAGCAGGGCCACGAGGCGTCGAGCCCCGGCGGCATGACGCTCGGCGGGCTCGGCCCGGTGACCGAGGGTCTGTTCGGCTGGATCTTCGGTCTCGGCGCACTGATCGTGGTGGCGATCTGGATCGCCGCCCGCACCAGCAAGGTCAGGAAGTCATGAGCCAGGACGAGGAGATGTCTTCTGCCAACAACCTGCCGGCGGAGCAGGACCATGGTGACGGCGAGCTCGCCGTCAAGGGGGACAACCCGTTCGCCGATCCGGGGCTGCCGCCCCACGAGCACCGGCGGACCGACATCGACGAGAAGGCGGCGAACCGGGCCGAGCGCCAGGTTGCCTTCCTCTTCTTGATCTCGATGCTGGCCACCATCGGGTTCATCGTCTCCTACTACGCGATCCCCAAGTCGCAGATCGTCTACATCTTCCTCTTGGGGCGCGTGAGCGCGCTGAACTTCTCGCTCGGGCTGACGCTCGGCGTGGCCCTGTTCTGCATCGGCGCCGGCGCTGTCCAGTGGGCGCGCACGCTGATGTCGGACGTGGAGACGCCGCAGGAGCGCCACCCGATCGAGGCCGACAAGGAGACGCGCGAGTTCGTCTTCGAGGAGTTCAAGGCCGGTGCCAAGGACTCCGCGTTCGGTCGGCGCAAGCTGATCCGCACCACCATGTTCGGCGCCCTGGCGCTGGTCCCGCTCGCGGGCGTGGTGCTGCTGCGCGACCTCGGTCCGCTCCCCGGCAAGAAGCTGATGGAGACGAACTGGGCCGCGGGCAAGCGGATCATCAACCACAACACCGGTGAGCCGCTGAAGCCCAGCGACATCCAGGTCGGCTCGCTGACCTTCGCCTACCCCGAGGGGCTGAGCGAGGAGGACGAGCAGTTCCAGGAGAAGATCGCCAAGGATGCCCTGATGCTCATCCGGATGCGTCCGGAGGACATCAAGGACAAGACGGAGCTCGACTGGTCCTATGAGGGGATCGTCGCGTACTCCAAGATCTGCACCCATGTTGGCTGCCCGATCAGCCTCTACGAGCAGCAGACGCACCATGTGCTCTGCCCCTGCCACCAGTCGACGTTCGACCTGTCCGACGGCGCGAAGGTGATCTTCGGCCCGGCCGGCCACCCCCTGCCGCAGCTGAAGATCCATGTCGGGGACGACGGCTTCCTCGCCGCCTCCCAGGGCTTCCAGGAGCCCGTCGGCCCGTCCTACTGGGAGCGCCCGTGAGTACATCCACGACAAATGCACCCGGAACGGGTGCCGGAAGCGAACGCGGCCAGGACAACATCGGCGTGAAGGCCGCCGACTGGGCGGACGGCCGCCTGGGCATCTACGGCCTCGCCAAGTCGAACCTGCGGAAGATCTTCCCGGACCACTGGTCCTTCATGCTGGGCGAGATCTGCCTCTACAGCTTCATCATCATCATCCTGACGGGCGTCTACCTGACGCTCTTCTTCCAGCCCAGCATGGCGGAGACCGTCTACCACGGCTCGTACACCCCGCTCAACGGCATCCCGATGTCGGAGGCGTACAAGTCGACCCTGGACATCAGCTTCGACGTCCGCGGCGGCCTGCTGATCCGTCAGATCCACCACTGGGCGGCGCTGGTCTTCATCGCCGGCATGTTCGTCCACATGTTCCGGGTCTTCTTCACCGGAGCGTTCCGCAAGCCGCGTGAGATCAACTGGCTGTTCGGGTTCCTGCTGCTGGTGCTCGGGTTCTTCGACGGGTTCCTCGGCTACTCGCTCCCGGACGACCTGCTCTCCGGCACCGGTGTCCGGTTCATGGAGGGCGCCGTCCTGTCGACGCCCGTCATCGGCACCTACCTGGTGATGTTCCTCTACGGGGGCGAGTTCCCGGGGAACGACATCATCCCCAGGTTCTTCACCATCCACGTGCTGCTGATCCCCGGGATCATGCTCGGCCTGCTGGCCGCGCACCTGATCCTGGTCTTCTACCACAAGCACACCCAGTACGCGGGTCCCGGCCGCTCCGAGAAGAACGTCGTGGGCATGCCGCTCATGCCGGTCTACATGGCCAAGGCCGGCGGCTTCTTCTTCCTGGTCTTCGGCGTCATCGCGGCCATCTCGGCGATCGCGACGATCAACCCGATCTGGCAGATGGGGCCCTACCGGCCCGACCAGGTGTCCACCGGCGCCCAGCCCGACTGGTACATGGGCTTCGCCGAGGGCCTGATCCGGGCGATGCCCGGCTGGGAGATCAGATTCGCCGGGCACACGCTGGTGCTGGGCGTCTTCATCCCGCTGGCGCTCTTCGGCCTGATCCTCGTCGTCCTCGCCCTCTACCCCTTCGTGGAGTCGTGGGTCACCGGGGACAAGCGCGAGCACCACATCCTGGACCGGCCGCGGAACGCCCCGGTGCGGACCGCGTTCGGCGCCGCGTGGATCACGCTCTACCTGGTGTGCATGCTGGGCGGCGGCAACGACATCGTGGCCACCCACTTCCACCTGTCGATCAACGATGTGACCTGGTTCGTCCGGATCGCCTTCTTCGTGCTGCCGGTCGTCGTCTTCATCGTCGTCAAGCGGTGGTGCATGGGCCTGCAGCGCAAGGACAAGGCCCTGGCGCTGCACGGGCGCGAGTCCGGCAACATGGTGAAGCTGCCGCACGGCGAGTTCACCGAGGCGCACATCCCGCTGGAGCCCGAGCAGCTCTACCCGCTGGTCTCCTACGACCAGCAGGTGCCGCTGAAGCTCCCGCCGGCGGTGGACGAGAACGGTGTGAAGCGGAAGGTCTCGCTCAACACCAAGATGCGGGCCCGGATGTCGGCGTACTACTTCGGTGAGAAGTCGCAGATCCCGAAGCCCACCGTGGAGGAGTACAAGGAGATCGCCAGCGGTCACGGCGGCCACCACTAGGCCGCGGCAGCCGCGGACCGGCCGTTCTCCGGCGGGGCGTCAGCCACGCGTCCCGTGAGGTCACCGCGAAGCGAGGGCCCCACCCCCTTTCGAGGGGGTGGGGCCCTTCGCGTGCCCGGCTGACGTGGGTCGTCTCGCGGTGCGAGATGCGCGCTGTCGGTGCTCGGTGGCGGGCTGTTATGATCCGAACCGGTCACGAGCGACAGCGACTTCGGCCCCGGCCTGCTGTCCGGCAACCCTCCGTCCGTGGCGGGGTGCCCCGGGTGATGACCAGGCCGCAGCCAGCGCCGGCTGCGGCAAGCGCGGACCCCGCCCCGACGCGGTCTCCCGGGGTCCCCGGACCCTGAGGAGAGCTCTGCCGTGTCTACCGCCACCGCGCCCGCTGTCGCCGCTTCCGTCGCCCCCGCCCCGACCGCCGCTGCCGCCCCGGCCCCCGCCCCCGCTGCGGTGCCCGCCCCGGTGGCCGAGGCCGT
>NZ_MLCF01000005.1 GCF_001879105.1 Mangrovactinospora gilvigrisea
GAGGGGAGGGGAGCAGGGGGAGCAGGGTTCAGGGAGCAGAGTTCAGGGGGGAGGGTTCAGGAGGGCCGGGATTCGAGGAGGACGGCGATGCCGAGGCCTCCGGCGGCGCAGAGGGAGATGAGGCCGCGGGCGGTGGTGCCGCGCTCGCGGGCGCGCTCGGCGAGGAGGGTGGCGAGCAGGGCGAGGATGCGGGCGCCGGTGGCGGCGAAGGGGTGGCCGGTGGCGAGGGAGGAGCCGGCGGTGTTGATGCGGTCCCGGTCGAGGACGAGCGGCTCGTCGAGGCCGAGCCGCTCGCGGCAGAACTCGGCGCTCTCCCAGGCCTTGAGGGTGGCCAGCACCTGGGAGGCGAACGCCTCGTGGATCTCGACGAGGTCGAGGTCGTCGGGCTTCAGGCCGTGCGCGGCCAGCAGCCGGGGGACGGCGAAGACGGGGGCGGTGAGCAGTCCGTCCGCGCCGGAGAGGTGGTCGACGGCGGCGGTGCGGCAGTCCACCAGGTGGGCGAGGACGGGGAGTCCGCGCTCGCGGGCCCAGTCGTCGGAGGCGAGCAGCACGGTGGCGGCGCCGTCGCTGAGCGGGGTGGAGTTGCCGGCGGTCATGCTGGCGTGCTCGGCGTCCGGGCCTCGGGTGCCGAAGACGGGCTTGAGGCGGGCGAGCTTGTCGGGGGAGGTGTCGGGGCGGAGGATCTGGTCGCGGGCGAGGCCGAGGTAGGGGGTGAGGAGGTTCTCGAAGCGGCCGTCGTCGTAGGCGGCGGCGAGGTTGCGGTGGCTGCGGGCGGCCCATGCGTCCTGCTCCTCGCGGCCGATGTCCCACTGGCGGGCCGTCAGGGCGGCGTGCTCGCCCATCGAGAGGCCGGTGCGGGGCTCGGCGTTGCGGGGGATTTCCGGTATCAGGTGCCCGGGGCGGAGGCGCGCGAGCAGCGCGGCGCGTCCCGCGGTCGACTTCGTCCGGCGGGCCTCCAGCAGCAGGCGGCGCAGGCGGTCGTTGACGCCGAGCGGGGCGTCGCTGACGGTGTCGGTGCCGCCGGCGACGGCGGAGTCGATCTGCCCGAGCGCGATCTTGTTGGCGGCGAGGACGGCGGCCTCCAGGCCGGTGGCGCAGGCCTGTTGGAGGTCGAAGGCGGGGGTGGTGCGGTCCAGGCGGCTGCCGAGTACGGTCTCCCGGGCGAGGTTCCAGTCGCGGGCGTGCTTGAGGACGGCGCCGGCGGCGAACTCGCCCAGCACGGCGCCCTCCAGGCCGAAGCGGTCGACGAGTCCGTCCAGGGCGGCGCCGAGCATGTCGGCGTTGCCGGCCCGCGCATAGGCGCCGTCCGCCTTGGCGAACGGGATGCGGTTGCCGCCGAGGATCGCGGCTCGGCGGGGCGGGGCGGCGGCGGGGACGGCGTCTTCGGCTGCGGCGGGCATCGGGACCTCCGAGTGGGTGGTGATGTCCATTCAAGCAACTTACTATGCAGTAGACTTACTCAACGGTAAGGAGATTGTCCATGGCTGCACCCTCCTTCCTCTCCCGCTCCCTGACGCGGGCGTTCGGGCTTCCGGATCCGGTTGCGCTGCGACGCTACCGTCCCGGTGAGCCCCTCGTGAACGGTCCGGTAGTGATGGGCGGACCGACGGCACCCGGGGCCCGGCTCGGCGCGGCGGCCGCCAAGGCGGTCGAGTCGCTCGGGGCCGAACTCCTGGGCGATTTCGGGGCGCTGCCCGAGGAGCGGCGGTTCGGCGCGGTGCTCTGCGACGCCACCGGCCTCGCCTCCTCCGCCGATCTGGACGTCCTCTACGACCAGTTGCACCCCGTGGTGCGGCGGTTGGCGGGCTGCGGACGGGTGGTGGTGCTGGGCGACACGGTGGATTCCGCTCCCACCGCGGCCGCCGCGGTGGCGCGCCGCGCGCTGGAGGGATTCACCCGCTCCCTGGGCAAGGAACTGACCCGTGGGTCGACCTGTCAGCTGGTCCTGGTCGGAGCGGAGGAGCCCGGCGCCGGGCCGGGGCTGGAGTCGGTGCTGCGCTTCCTGCTGAGCGGGCGCTCCGCCTATGTCACCGGCCAGGTGCTGCGGGTCGACGCCCCCTCGGGGCCGGCCGGGGTGCAGGCCGAGGCGCCGGCCGACTGGGCGCTGCCGCTGGACGGCCGCACCGCCGTCGTCACCGGCGCGGCCCGCGGCATCGGCGAGGCGATCGCCGAGACGCTGGCCCGCGACGGCGCCACCGTCGTCTGCGTGGACGTCCCCGGCCAGGCCGAGGCGCTGGCCGCGGTCGCCGCCCGGGTGCGCGGCGCCGCGCTGCCCGCCGATGTCACCGCGGAGGGTGCGGGGGAGCGGGTCGCCGCCTGGCTCCGCGAGCACCACGGCGGGGCGGACATCCTCGTCAACAACGCGGGCATCACCCGCGACCGCACCCTGGGCCGGATGGGCCGCGCCGAATGGGACGCCGTGCTGGGCGTCAACCTGCGCGGCGCCGAGGCGCTGACGCTCGCCCTCACCGACGACGCCGCCGAGGGCGGGCCCGCGCTGCGCGACGGCGGGGCGGTGGTCTGCGTCTCCTCCGTCGGCGGGATCGCCGGCAACCGGGGGCAGACCAACTACGCCGCGTCCAAGGCCGGGTTGATCGGCCTGGTCGGGGCGCTCGCCCCGCGGCTGGCCGGGCGCGGCGCCCGGATCAACGCGGTGGCGCCGGGCTTCATCGAGACGCGGATGACGGCCGCGATGCCGCTCTTCGTCCGCGAGGCCGGCCGCCGGATGAACAGCCTGGGCCAGGGCGGCCGTCCGATCGACGTCGCCGAGGCGGTCGCCTGGCTCGCCGCCCCCTCCACGGCCGGTGTCACCGGTCAGACGCTGCGCGTCTGCGGCCAGCAGTTCCTGGGGGCCTGACGATGCCGATGCACAGCCGCACCGCCGGCACCACCCCCGGGCGCGCTCCCGACCGCACCCCCAGCCTCGCGGCCTCCTATGCGCGCGCCCTCGCCGGCGCCGCGCGCCGCGGGCGCCCGTCCGCCCTCCCCGAGCGCACCGCCACCGCGGGCCGGGTCTCCGTCGACCGCGACGCGCTCGCCGCCTACGCCTCGCTCGTCGGCGAGCCGGTCGGCGACGCGCTGCCGCCGCTCTATCCGCACCTGCTCGGCTTCCCGCTGTCCATGGGCCTGATGACGGCCCGTGACTTCCCCTTTCCGCTGCTCGGGCTCGTCCACATCGAGAACCGCGCCGAGCGGCGCCGCCCGCTGGACGCCGCCGAGGGCTTCGAGGTGCGGGTGCGGACGGAGAACCTCCGCCCGCACCGGCGCGGCACGGCGTTCGACGTCGTCACCGAGGTCCACGCGGTGCGCGCGGACGGGCCGGTGTGGTGGGAGGCGTCCACCTATCTGCACCGCCACGCCACCGACGCCGAACCCCGCGCGGACGGCCGGCCGGAGCCCGGGGAGGCAGCCGAGCCGCAGGAGGAGCGCGCCGGGCCCGGGGAGCTGCCCGCCACCGCGGTGCTGCGCGTCCCCGCCGACATCGGGCGCCGCTACGCCGCCGTCTCCGGCGACCGCAACCCCATCCACCTGTCGCGGGCCTCGGCCCGGGTCTTCGGCTTCCCCCGCGCGATCGCCCACGGCATGTGGACGGCGGCCCGCTGCCTCGCCGCCCTCCCGGGTCCGCTCCCGCCGGCGTTCACCACCACGGCGTCCTTCCGCCGCCCGGTGCGGCTCCCCGCGACAGCCGCGCTCCACGTCCAACGCGACGGCGAGCGCACGCGGTTCGCGCTCGGCGCCCATCTCCACGGCACCGTCGAGCCGCGTCCGGGACGGGGGTGAGGCGCGCAGGCTCCGCCCCCCGCGAGCCCCGTCCCCGTGAGCCCCCCGCAAGCCCCGCCCGTCCGCAAGCCCTGCCCCGCCGGCGCGGCTACGGCTCGTAGCGCTCGCCCTGCGCGCGCCGCTCCAGCCCCACCCACATCAGGTCCATCACCCGGCGGGCGCTCCGCTCGGGCGGCTCGTCGGGATACCCCAGCGCCCACTCCGAGAGCGCGTCGGCCGCCCCGACGAGCGCATGGGCGACGGCCTCCGGCTCGCCGCCGCGGACCCGGCCGCCGCCCGACGCCCGCACCAGGTCGGCGACGTTGTCGATGATGACGCGGCGGGCGCGGGACACCTCCCGGGCGATCGACTCGCCCTGCGCCCGCGCCTGCTGGTAGAGGACGACCCAGCTGTCGCGGTGCTCCGCGACGAAGACGAAGAACGCCCGCAGGCCCTCCCACAGTTGCCGGTCCGCGCTGGACTCGACCGAGACCGCTGTGGCGATGGCCTCGGTCAGGCGGTCGGCCTCGCGCCGGATGCACGCCGCGAACAGCTCCTCCTTGGAGCCGAGGTAGAAGTACAGCATCGGCTTGGAGACGCCGGCCTGCTCGGCGATCTCGTCCATGGCCGCCGCGTGGTAGCCGCGCCTGGAGAAGACGGCGACCGCCGCGTCCAACATCTGCTGTTCGCGGACCGCGCGCGGCAGACGCTTCGGTCCGGCAGTACCGGTTCGTGTAGCCACCTTGCCAACCCTATCGTTCGGTCAATAACCTTACCGCTCGGTAGACTTACCAAGCGGTAAGAAAGGTTGTGCGATTGCGATGACTGTAGAGTACGGCGATCTCGCAGGGCTGGACTTCGCGGCCGTCTCCCCCGAGGAGTTCGCACGCATCGTCAAGTCGGCGCCCGGCAGGCAGATCAAGGAGTTCATGCGCGGTCCGGACCGCGCCCGCGTCCTCGACGAGGTCTTCGGGCGCTTCGAGACCCGCTTCCGGCCGACCGCCGCCGACGGCGTCAAGGCCCTGGTGCGGTGGCGCGTCACCGGCGCGGACGGCGCCGAACCGGACGTCTACGAGACCGACATCGCCGGGGGCGCCTGCACCCTCGCCAAGGGCGCCACCGACCGGCGGCCCCGCCTCACCCTCACCCTCGCCGAGACCGAGTTCCTCAAGCTGGTCTCCGGCAACGCCAGCGGGCCGGTGCTCTTCATGACCCGCAAGCTCAAGGTCGAGGGCGACATCGGCCTCGCCGCCGGGCTCACCAAGTACTTCGACATCCCCAAGGCCTGAGAAGGCGGGAGGACGGACCGACATGGCCTTCAACCTCGACCTCTCCGAGGAGCAGACCGACCTCCGCGACTGGGTGCACGGCTTCGCCGCCGACGTGGTGCGCCCGGCCGGCCACGAGTGGGACGAGCGCGAGGAGACGCCCTGGCCCATCATCAAGGAGGCCGCCAAGATCGGCCTCTACGGCTTCGAGTCGCTCGCCGAGCTCTGGGCCGACCCGACCGGCCTCTCCCTCCCGCTCGTCAACGAGGAGCTGTTCTGGGGCGATCCGGGCATCGCCATGTCGATCCTGGGCACCACGCTCGGCGTCGCCGGGATCTTCTCCGCCGGCACCATGGACCAGCTCGCCGAGTGGGTGCCGCAGTGCTACGGCGACGCCGACGACCCCCAGGTGGCCGCGTTCTGCGTCTCCGAGCCGGACGCCGGCTCGGACGTCGCCGCGATGCGCACCCGCGCCCGCTACGACGAGGCCAAGGACGAGTGGGTGATCAGCGGCCAGAAGGCGTGGATCACCAACGGCGGCATCGCCAACATCCATGTCGTCGTCGCCTCGGTCGACCCGGGGCTGGGCGCCCGCGGCCAGGCGGCGTTCATCGTCCCGCCGAACACCGCGGGGCTGGAATCCGCCCGCAAGATCAAGAAGTTGGGGCTGCGCGCCTCGCACACCGCCGACGTCTTCCTCGACGAGGTCCGCGTCCCCGGCGGCTGCCTGCTCGGCGGCAAGGAGAAGCTCGACGAGCGGCTGGCGCGCGCGAAGGAGGGCGGCAGGGCGAAGGGCCAGGCGGCGATGGCCACCTTCGAGGTGAGCCGCCCGACCGTCGGCTCGCAGGCGCTCGGCATCGCCCGCGCCGCCTACGAGTACGCCCTCGACTACGCCAAGCAGCGCACCGCGTTCGGGCGCCCCATCATCGAGAACCAGTCGATCGCCTTCGCCCTCGCCGACATGCGCACCGACATCGACTGCGCCCGGCTGCTGATCTGGCGCGCCGCCTGGATGGGCCGCAACGAGCGGGCGTTCACCGCGGCCGAGGGCTCGATGTCCAAGCTCAAGGCCGGCGAGGTGGCGGTGGCCGCCACCGAGAAGGCCGTCCAGATCCTCGGCGGCGCCGGCTACAGCCGCGAGCACCCGGTGGAGCGGTGGTACCGGGACAGCAAGATCTACACGATCTTCGAGGGCACCAGCGAGATCCAGCGACTCGTCATCTCCCGCGCCATCAGCGGAATGCAGATCCGCTGAGGTCAGAGGCAGAATCGCGAGCCTGAGTTCCGCTTGCGTCGAGCGGATCTCGGGCGCCTCGCGAACCGCAGAGGCGGAAACGGTAGAAAACCGGTAGATCAACTTGCCGTTCGCCGTCTGTGCCGTGCCGCGTCTACTGGTGCGCTCGTGGACCCTGGCGGTACATGAGCTTCCAGTTCATGATGACGCTGTATCTGCAGGACGTGCTGCACCGGTCGCCCCTGCCGGTGGCGATGGCCCTCCTCCCCGCCGGCGTCCTGGTGATGGTCGCCTCGCCGATCACCGGCAAGCTGATCGACCGGTTCGGGACGGCTCTGCTGATCTTCTCGGTGATGGCCTCACTCGGCCTCGGCTATGTCTGGCTCCTGGTCAGTTCCGGCACTTCGCCCGACTGCTGGTCCGCGGTCATCCCGACGATGAACCTGCTGGGCGGTGACTTCGCCTTCGGGTCCAGCTCGATCATGTCGCAGGCCACCGAGGGCATCGACGACAGCAATCAGGGGCTGGTTTCCGGGCTGGTGCAGACCTCTGGCCGCGCAGGGAGCACGGCCACTTCAAGGACCCGAACGTCGACCTGGCGGGACCACCCCCGCGTCCGCGGGGAGCACAACGGGTCCTCCTGCGTGCGATGCTGACGGCTGGGACCACCCCCGCGTCCGCGGGGAGCACCTGGCCTCCTACAAGAAGGGCAACCGGATCGTCGGACCACCCCCGCGTCCGCGGGGAGCACGGGTCGTCGGCCCACCCGAGCCTGCGGGAGGCGGGACCCCCCCCGCGTCCGCGGGGAGCACGATCGCCACGACGCCGTCGAACGCCAGCAGTAGGGGCCACCCCCGCGTCCGCGGGGAGCACCCGCGCTGGGGACCGGCCAGATCCCGCGTCAGGGGACCACCCCCGCGTCCGCGGGGAGCACAGCAGGAAGCCGATCGCGTACGAGATGACCGCGGGACCACCCCCGCGTCCGCGGGGAGCACCGCATCCGTCTCCACCAGGCTTAATGCTCGGCGGGACCACCCCCGCGTCTGCGGGGAGCACAGCAGGGATCCCGTCGCGGTCGTCGTCTCGGTGGGACCACCCCCGCGTCCGCGGGGAGCACGGGAGCGCGCCGGGCACGAACCCTGCGCTCGCGGGACCACCCCCGCGTCCGCGGGGAGCACCGGGCGCTCAGATAGCGCAGAGCCAGGTCGACGGGACCACCCCCGCGTCCGCGGGGAGCACCGCCACATCTCGATCGAGGCCCTTTCCGCGAGGGGACCACCCCCGCGTCCGCGGGGAGCACTCCGGGCGCCGCCGGCGGCGCGCTGGCGACGTGGGACCACCCCCGCGTCCGCGGGGGGAGCACCCCGGCGAGGACCGGGAGTTCGGAAGCGGGCTGGGACCACCCCCGCGTCCGCGGGGAGCACTCTGGTTCCCCAACCATCCGTGCTGAGTCCCGGGGACCACCCCCGCGTCCGCGGGGAGCACCACCGCCTTCGCCTCGGCGCGGGCCTGACGGCGGGACCACCCCCGCGTCCGCGGGGAGCACGTGATCATCCGCGCCGCCCACCTCGACGGCCTGGGACCACCCCCGCGTCCGCGGGGAGCACCCCATGGGCCGACGGACCGTCAGGCGGCGACGGGCTCCGGGGGACCACCCCCGCGTCCGCGGGGAGCACTGCAGGTCAGACGGGGTGTCAGAAAGGGGGCGGGGACCACCCCCGCGTCCGCGGGGAGCACAGATGGCCATCGCGATCAGCCGACCGGGGACAGGGACCACCCCCGCGTCCGCGGGGAGCACATGCGGGACGAGGCCCAGGGCCTGCACCGCGAGGGACCACCCCCGCGTCCGCGGGGAGCACATGCGGGACGAGGCCCAGGGCCTGCACCGCGAGGGACCACCCCCGCGTCCGCGGGGAGCACGAGGTCGGCCCGGACGGGCGGCAGGCCGGCGAGGGACCACCCCCGCGTCCGCGGGGAGCACCGGCTCATCGTGACTCCTCGGCGTTCGTCGCTGGGACCACCCTCGCGTCCGCGGGGAGCACCTGGGCATCCGTCTCGCGCCGGGCCAGCGCGCGGGACCACCCCCGCGTCCGCGGGGAGCACACTCTGGAGACGAACGCTTACAACGGCCGCTCGGGACCACCCCCGCGTCCGCGGGGAGCACGTCGTCACCAACACCACCCCGCAGCGCGTCCTGGGACCACCCCCGCGTCCGCGGGGAGCACAGCCGCAGCCTCCTCAGCAGCAGCCGATCGTCAGGACCACCCCCGCGTCCGCGGGGAGCACTTGAGCGGCCCGGAGTGTTCGCTGTGCTTCCGGGGACCACCCCCGCGTCCGCGGGGAGCACGTCCGGCTTCGAGCAGCGGGCTCCGTCCAGCGGGGACCACCCCCGCGTCCGCGGGGAGCACGTCCGGCTTCGAGCAGCGGGCTCCGTCCAGCGGGGACCACCCCCGCGTCCGCGGGGAGCACGCTTGCGGAAATCATGCTTCCCGGCGCGCCGGGGGACCACCCCCGCGTCCGCGGGGAGCACAGTCGTTCGGCAAGTTTGTCGGCGCGCGCCTGGGGACCACCCCCGCGTCCGCGGGGAGCACCGAACCACGTCGTGCCGGTGATCTCTTGGGAGGGGACCACCCCCGCGTCCGCGGGGAGCACTTGGCCCTGGAACACGGCCCGCTGGACGAGGCGGGACCACCCCCGCGTCCGCGGGGAGCACGGCGCCAGGTGCTGGCGCATCCAGGCGTCCAGGGGACCACCCCCGCGTCCGCGGGGAGCACTTGGCCCTGGAACACGGCCCGCTGGACGAGGCGGGACCACCCCCGCGTCCGCGGGGAGCACGGCGCCCGGTGCTGGCGCATCCAGGCGTCCAGGGGACCACCCCCGCGTCCGCGGGGAGCACGCCGCCACCGCCGGCTCGGTGTTCAACGGGCCGGGACCACCCCCGCGTCCGCGGGGAGCACCTGCTGGTGCAGCGCGGACGCACCGACGAGGCGGGACCACCCCCGCGTCCGCGGGGAGCACGGGGCCTCCCGCACCGTGCGCTTCCCGTGCTGGGGACCACCCCCGCGTCCGCGGGGAGCACGCGGACGCCCAGACCCTCTGGTACCCCGCGCCGGGACCACCCCCGCGTCCGCGGGGAGCACGTGACAGCATCGACGGTGGTCGCCAGATCGGCGGGACCACCCCCGCGTCCGCGGGGAGCACCGCGGCGGCGTGGGCTATGCCGCCGCCGCCCTGGGACCACCCCCGCGTCCGCGGGGAGCACAACGCCGTTCAGGGGCGCCGCCCCGCGACGCAGGGACCACCCCCGCGTCCGCGGGGAGCACGCGTCCCCCAGCTGCTGGTAGCTGGCGCCGGCGGGACCACCCCCGCGTCCGCGGGGAGCACCAGCTGCGGGCGGTGCTGTGGATGCTGGAGCAGGGACCACCCCCGCGTCCGCGGGGAGCACTGGTCGGCTGATCGGGCATCAGTCGTCTCCTCGGGACCACCCCCGCGTCCGCGGGGAGCACGGAGCCGGGGGCCGGCCACCAGTGGGAGGCCGGGGACCACCCCCGCGTCCGCGGGGAGCACACCGCCCACAGGGTCGGTGTCTGCACGGCGTAGGGACCACCCCCGCGTCCGCGGGGAGCACAGGCGCAGCGGTCGGCGAAGGAAGCGGCGGAGGGGACCACCCCCGCGTCCGCGGGGAGCACGCATGCCGTCACGTCCCGGCCGGCGCCAACAGGGGACCACCCCCGCGTCCGCGGGGAGCACAGTCAGGCGGGCTTGCGCAGGGCGGTCATCGCGGGACCACCCCCGCGTCCGCGGGGAGCACAACGGCGTCCGCGTGGACGCCTGGCCGAGCCAGGGACCACCCCCGCGTCCGCGGGGAGCACCGTCCCTCGGCGCGGGAGTACTCCGAGAAGACGGGACCACCCCCGCGTCCGCTGGGAGCACCCGGTCTCCATCCACGTCAGGAAGGGTGAGCCGGGACCACCCCCGCGTCCGCGGGGAGCACAGGACGCCGTACCCGGCCGCCTCCATCGCGGCGGGACCACCCCCGCGTCCGCGGGGAGCACCGCATTTCTCAGGACGGCGCTGGACAAGGGCGGGGACCACCCCCGCGTCCGCGGGGAGCACATTGCTGCGGGAGTTTCACCGAATTCGCGGCGGGGACCACCCCCGCGTCCGCGGGGAGCACCGGCAGGGGACGGGCTCGGGGAGCGCCACGGCGGGACCACCCCCGCGTCCGCGGGGAGCACCGACGATGCCAACAAACAGGTGGCGTTTGTCTGGGACCACCCCCGCGTCCGCGGGGAGCACGGGTGCGGTGCGGGAGGCGGCCAGCACGGCGAGGGACCACCCCCGCGTCCGCGGGGAGCACCTGTAGCCGGACAGCACGGCCAACCGGCGGACGGGACCACCCCCGCGTCCGCGGGGAGCACGTCACGGTGACGTGGTGGACCAACCCCGAGACGGGACCACCCCCGCGTCCGCGGGGAGCACAGCCGTCAGAAGCCGCGTCCCAGCGCGGCGGCGGGACCACCCCCGCGTCCGCGGGGAGCACTTCGCCAACCAGAAGGGCGGCGTGGGCAAAACGGGACCACCCCCGCGTCCGCGGGGAGCACCCCATCCCGCCGTCCCCCAGCTCAGAGACGCCGGGACCACCCCCGCGTCCGCGGGGAGCACGAGCAGCCCGAAGCGCACCTCGCCGTCCAGCAGGGACCACCCCCGCGTCCGCGGGGAGCACAGTTCGCGAGCCTCTAGGACTGAGCCCTTACCGGGACCACCCCCGCGTCCGCGGGGAGCACTGCACCACGAGCGCGAATGCGGCCACCACCGCAGGACCACCCCCGCGTCCGCGGGGAGCACTGCGGCAGCACCCGCTTCTACAACCTCCGGAAGGGACCACCCCCGCGTCCGCGGGGAGCACGATGGTGCGGAGCCTGCTGCCCCGACGGAAGGGGGACCACCCCCGCGTCCGCGGGGAGCACCAGCCCGCCCCCGCGCCGTTGGCGCCGGGCTGGGGACCACCCCCGCGTCCGCGGGGAGCACTGTACATTACAACTGGGGAGCACCGGAACGGAGGGACCACCCCCGCGTCCGCGGGGAGCACGCCCCGGGCACCCCGGTGATCAGCATGTTGGGGGGACCACCCCCGCGTCCGCGGGGAGCACCGCGGTCCTCCCAGCCGTCGGTGAGGGCGTCGAGGACCACCCCCGCGTCCGCGGGGAGCACTTCGCCCGTGCCTTCGTCAACGCCCAGGCGTGGGGACCACCCCCGCGTCCGCGGGGAGCACGTCGTCCTCGACAAGGGCCGCGACCACGTCGAGGGACCACCCCCGCGTCCGCGGGGAGCACCAGGCAGACCGTCGGGGCCCACTTCATGGGCCGGGACCACCCCCGCGTCCGCGGGGAGCACGCCGACCCCGAGGTGCCCGACGCCTTCAAGAGGGGACCACCCCCGCGTCCGCGGGGAGCACATCGGCTCCTGGTCCGGGAGGAACGCCCGCGTGGGACCACCCCCGCGTCCGCGGGGAGCACAAGACCGGCCGGGTGAACGCCAGCCCGTCCGTGGGACCACCCCCGCGTCCGCGGGGAGCACCCGCTGACGTCGGACCAGGTCCGATTGGTGCAGGAGGCCAGGACCACCCCCGCGTCCGCGGGGAGCACATGCCGATGACGGTGACGGCGACGACTGCCATGGGACCACCCCCGCGTCCGCGGGGAGCACGGAGTGGGACATGCGGTGCTCCTTCAGCAGGAGGGACCACCCCCGCGTCCGCGGGGAGCACTTGATGGTCCACCCCGAGCTGCCGCCGACGTAGGGACCACCCCCGCGTCCGCGGGGAGCACCTGCGGGCGACGATGAAGGCCGTGATGCGCCGGGGACCACCCCCGCGTCCGCGGGGAGCACTCCCGCTCCTGCGCCTGTCGCCGAGCCGCCTCGGGACCACCCCCGCGTCCGCGGGGAGCACCTGGCATGAGGTCACGCGGTGGGGGCGCGGCGGGGACCACCCCCGCGTCCGCGGGGAGCACGGGCTTGGAGGCGGCGCCGGGTGGCGGTGAGGTGGACCACCCCCGCGTCCGCGGGGAGCACCCTCCCAGGATCACTAACTCTTCGCCATAACCGGGACCACCCCCGCGTCCGCGGGGAGCACATCAGTACTCCGATTCGCCCATGGATACTGACGGGACCACCCCCGCGTCCGCGGGGAGCACGAATCCGTAATTGCTGCTGGGGCTCGCCGGGTGGGACCACCCCCGCGTCCGCGGGGAGCACGCGTTGATGTCGTCCGGGCTGGGCCGACGGATGGGACCACCCCCGCGTCCGCGGGGAGCACAGCAAGCAGTGCATGACGGAGGCCCCGGCCCTGGGACCACCCCCGCGTCCGCGGGGAGCACTTGCAGTCCGGGGGACGCCGGTACACCGCTGGCTTCGGAGGGACCACCCCCGCGTCCGCGGGGAGCACGCGAGCCACGTGAGCCAATACCAGGACCAGCCGGGACCACCCCCGCGTCCGCGGGGAGCACGCCCTCTGAGCTGGGAAGAGTGATGAAGTGGTGGGACCACCCCCGCGTCCGCGGGGAGCACGCCCTCCCGGAGGTAGTCCAGGGCCTTGGCCAGGGACCACCCCCGCGTCCGCGGGGAGCACGTCTTGGACTCCTCCAGCGCATGCGAGGAGAGGGGACCACCCCCGCGTCCGCGGGGAGCACGTCTGTCGCCAGGGACTCACCACCTGACAGGTGGGACCACCCCCGCGTCCGCGGGGAGCACGGCGGCCGTCAACGTCCTCGCATTTCGGGCATGGGACCACCCCCGCGTCCGCGGGGAGCACTCCACCACGATCGGGGAGTTGGGGGTCTCCTGGGGACCACCCCCGCGTCCGCGGGGAGCACAACAGTCCCTACACGCTGGGGGGGACGACGCTGGGACCACCCCCGCGTCCGCGGGGAGCACTCCCCTGTACAGAATGCAAGACCATTAGTGAGGGGACCACCCCCGCGTCCGCGGGGAGCACGAACCATTTGCGCCCCACGAAGTGCCCCAGGAGGGACCACCCCCGCGTCCGCGGGGAGCACTCTGGATGACCAGCAACAACGCCAAAGACCATCGTGCTTCTGCGCGAGTAACGCAGTATCTGGCAATTGGGGCATACGTCACCGATTGCCGAAGCGTCGGCGCTTTGACGTCTTGCTCCAGCCCTTTGGGGGCGACGACGTCGAAGATATGCGGGTCGAGTTCGGGCGGTGGATGAGCGTCAGGCCCTCGTGGTCGACAGGGTGCCAAGAGTGCTCGTGGGTCTCGAAGGTGAAGCCCTGTTCGTTGTCGGTGCTGTAGGCGAGGAGCGCTCTGCCCTGGCCGGAGTACTGCTTGACCTCCTCCCACAGGATCGCGCGGATCCTCGCTGACGGTGCGCCCAGGAAGACGCCAGGGGAGATCTCCAAGAGCCAGCGCGTGAGCAGGCCCCGAAGGCCCGTCGGGCAGAGGGTCAGGACGATGACGGTCACCAGATCACCGTCGCCTCGTCCGCGTAGTTGACACCGGCAGCCAGCTCCGCGTCACCGTCGGATTGGAGGGCGACGCGGTCGGCCTCGTCGTCTGGCGAGCGCTCCGGCGCGTACGGGCCGAGGAGGCTCTGGATGTCGGTGACGCAGCGGTCCAGCAGCTTGCGCTTGTTGATGACGTCGCGCAGCGCGCGTCGCGTCCTTGGCCCGACGTCGATCTCGTCCTCGGCCGCCACCTCGAACGCGACGGGGATGGCGATCTCCGTCTTGTACAAGTCGGCGATGTCCAGGACGAAGGACTGGATGTGCCCGGAGTGGACGAAACCGAGGCCGGGCGCACATCCGAGCGCGGCGGTGACGGCCTGGGCGACGCCGTACATGCATTGGGCGGCCGCCGTCACAGCCTGGTTGGGGGCGTCGCTGGAGGCGAAATCGCCAGGGGTGTAGCGCCGACCGCGCCAGGCCACGCCCGTGCGGGTGGCCTCCTTCGCGTAGCACTCGCGCACGCGCTGGCCCTCGCAGCCCAGCAGTTCACGTCGCATCAGGCCCGAGGGGTCCTCGTCGGGGAACCGCAGCCGGTACATCTCGCGGGCGACCGCGATGCGGGAGCGGCGGTTGGCCCAGGCCGCGGCCTGGGCCTCGATCAGACGGGAGGAGCGGGTGAGCGCGTTGCCGGTGGCGTAGAACCGGACCCCGTTCTCACCCACCCACACCACGTTGGCTCCGCACTCGCCGAGGACGGCCATGGCCTGATGGGTGACGCGGGTGCCGGGCCCGAGCAGCAGGGTGCCGATGGTGGCCGAGGGGATGTGCCGGGTGCCCTCGGTGTCCTCCGCTGTCAGCGCGTTCGCATCGCGGTGGATGGTGCACCGCTCCAGATAGACGAACGACAGGCGATCCGCGATCCGGGCCAGCTGGCGGGGGGTGGAGGTCGGACGGGCGGCGGGCCTGCTGGTCAAGACTTCACCGGGGCCGGGGCGAGGGTCATCAGGCCGCATCCGTACGCCTTGGCCTTGCCCAGGCCGTGGGTGAGGGTTCGGTGGAAAGCGGTGAGGTCGGTGATGCGCAGCAGTCCGTCGAAGGTGGCTCGTGCGAATTGGACGTCGGGCCGGGACCGGGCGGTCGCCTTGGCGGGCGCGCTGCCCGGCCGTCTGCCGAATCGGACGGGCGTGCGGTCGTGCACGATGAGTTGATATTCCCAATCCCGTGGCTCATCGTCCCCGATGGCCGCTGTTGCGGCCGGGCTTTTCGCTTCGGTTGCCGAACCGCCGGCCTTGGTCGGCGGCCTCCCCTCATACGATGCGGGCGGGCCGGTCGGAGAGCCGAGCTCCCGGGGCAGGATCGTGAATCCGCCGCGCTCCTGCTGCTTGAGGAGCCATCCGACTTGGTGGCGGACGGTGACGTGCGCTGCCCTCTTGGTCGGCGCGCCGACGGGATCCTCGTCGCGGCGGATGTGGTGTACCGGGTTGGCCGTGAGGCGGAAGGCCCAGACGTCATTGTTGGCGAGGGAGTCGAGGAACTCGCCGTAGGCGAACGTCGTCCAGCCTTGTTGCCCGAGGCTCGGCCAGCCTGCCTGCTCGGCGAGGTGCGTCAAGTCGGGTCGCTGCGGGCTGGAGATGAGGAGGTCCGTGCGCCCGCCGGGGGCGGCATCGAGTCGCCACAGTACGCGGGGGCCGGTGCCGTCCCTGGTCGGAAGGTCCGGGAACGCCATGTTGACGGCGCCGTGCAGGCGTTGCGGCGAGCTGAGGAGCCGCCGGGCCTCGTTTCGGCCTGTGTTGATGCGGAAGCGGGTCAGGTACATCGTCGGTTCCTAGTTGGCGTCCGTGGTGCGGATGGCGGTGCCGGCGGCGGGGTCGGTTGCGGCGTCGGGGCCGGCCGTGGGCATCGGGCGAAGATGCCCGGTGGGGTCGTGATCCGCTGGCGCGCTCACGTGGCCGATCCGTACGCCGCGCATCGCGTACTTGCGGTGGTTCGGGTCGAAGGTGAGAGGCAGGTCCCGCAGGGAGTAGTCGGGGAGTTCACCGGTCGGGCAGTCGAGCAGCAGGTCCAGGTCGTCCGGACCGGTGTGGACACCAGGGGTGTCGTCGCGCGCCGCCGTTCGCTTCACCTGCCTGACGTACCACTGCGACGCCTGCCAGGGGGCGTTTCGAAGAGCAGCCTCCAAGGGCGCTTCGGTAAGGGGCTGGACCAGGTCGGGCAGCAGCGGCAGAGAGGGAGGGCAGGAACGCCTCCCCAGGTAGGGAAGGAAGCGAGGCGTGCGGACGGCGTCGTGCAGGCGCCTGATGACGTCGCTCCCGCCCTCGACGCCCGCGAGGAAGACCGCGTCGGCAAGGTAGTAGCGGTCCGACAGCGGCATGACGCGGCCGGTGTCGGTGTTCTCTGCCTTGTGGAAGTCCTTGATGCGTGAACCGGGCTGATCGATGCGGACTCCGAAGCGCAGGGCGGTCAGGTCGGACAGATCGGAGCCTCGCGGACGCCCCTCCGCTGCGGCCAGCAGCCCCAGGATCCCACTTTTCGTGGGGGCGTTCTCCGTGGTGCGCTGGACGAATCGTGACGAGGAACCCCATGCCTGCAGCGGCCCGGCCAGGCGAAGCAGCAGAACCGTCATCCGTCGGACTCCAGGCGCTCCGCGACCGCGCTCCCGACCTGCTCCACGAGGCCCGAGAGTGTGACCTCGGTTCCCAGCCCGGCAAGGTCGCTCGTCTCGTCGCCGATCCGGAACACCCAGGTGAGGGGCCCTTCGACCTCGTACTGCCTCTCCAGGTTCCGGATGTACGGGGCGAGCCGCCGGCAGCTCTCCCGAAGGAAGCCGCCCTGCGCGGTCTTCGGCACCGGCTCCTCGAAGGCGCCGACGAAGCTCAGCGGCCAGCGATCCCGGACCTTCACGATCACGACGGAGGGGAGGGTGTTGTTGGCGAAGGTGTTGATCTTCCCGGTCGGCAGAGAGGTGATGAACGCCTCCAGGAAGGCGGACACGGCCTTGCCGGACGGCATGTTCGGCGGTTCACCGTCCTTGAGTCCGGCACCCAGGTTGCGTTGCAGCTCGTCCGCATCGATGGCCGCGTATCGGTACAGCGTCGCGGAGTTGAAGTCGATGCTGCCGATCATTCCGGCGCCGGTCTCGGAGTCCTTGCTGAGATCGTCGACGGCCGTGTAGTAGTCCGACTCGATGTCGGAGCGGTGAACACTGAGCGCGTGGGCGACCTGCGTGGCCGAGTCCACGTTCAGGTCGGCGGAGTCGGCGACCATCCTTCCGAAGAGCGCGATGTCGATGGAGTGCCGGGTGTCGACCGCGGCGCGTGCCTGGGCCTTTTGCTCCTTGTCCTTCAGGGCCTTCTTCAGGGTGGCGACGTCTCCGCCGCTGCTCGCGGTGAGGGCCAGCTCGGCCAGCGCGTCGAGCTGGCGCCGGCTGAGGAACATCAGGTACTTCGCCTCGGCGACAGCCGTCGCGTCGTCGTCGCCCTTCGCCTTGCGCTTCGGTACCTCGAACGATGACCCGGTGGCGGTCTTGAGCGTCTCCTCCGCCAGTTGCGCGGCGGCGGTCTCGGTGACGGAGGTGTTGTGGGCGGTGATGCGTTCGGCGAGTGCCTCCACCACCTTCTTCGTCCGCACACCCAACTCCTCGGGTGGGAGCAGTTCCATGAACCGGGCCCTGGTGGCGCGCTTCCACGCCTGACTGGAGACCCGGGAGCGGCGCACACCGCCGTAGATGGCGGACTTCGGGGTTCCGGTGTCGTCCCGGTTCATGTTGCTGGGCGGCACGTTCTGGAGGATGTGGATGTCGATGATCGTGCGGGTCATGGGTGTCCGTTTCGGGTCTCGACAAGCTGGAGTGGAGTCGATGCGTCGTGGCTGCGTCCCTCAGGTATCTGCGTCCCGGTCTTCGACGCGAGGTGCGTCGCCTGCTGCGTCAACCTGGGTGTTGGTGTCGGTGGCGCTGCCCGTGCCCCAGCGGCGGCGGTGGTAGTCCCGCCCCCACTCGCGGCGGACGGTGTCCCGCTGGTTCTCGTCCTGCCACCGAAGCAGTTGGTTTGCGAGCCGTACGTAGTCCAACGGGATGCGGGATGCGCGGAGCAACAGGACCAGGTCGCGGAGCCGGGTCGCCAGGACCTCGGTGTCCGATGCGCCGCCCACCCGTACGAAGCGCCGGCGCACGGTTTCGCCGGCGCCCTCGTCGTGATCGCCCTGCGGGCGGCCCGCACCCGGGCGCTCCGCATTCCCGCTGTCCTCCGGCGCGAGCGCGTCCCGGGTGCCGGTGCCGCCCTGTGCGAGCCGCCGCACGGCGCGGCCGAGCGGCCATCCCGGCTGGTGCATGGCCTCGTCCCGCAGGGATTGCTGGTGCAGGGCCCAGAGGGTGACGGCGAGGTGCACGGCGGTGTCCTCGCGCTGCTCGTACGTCTCCCGGCCGCGCCAGCCCGCGGACGTGAGGTCGGCCGGGCCGGCAGCCCCTGACCGCCGGGCGTCCTGTTCGGCCAGCGCCGCCTCCTCGCGCAGATCTGCCAACATCTCCAAATGGGCCAGGCCCCAGGCGGTCGGCGAGACGTGTGCGTCGCGCCCTGCCTCGCGGCGAAGCCGCGCCACGATGGCCACGGCCCAGGGGGCGTCCTGCTGGTAGCCGCCCTGAAGGGGCGGGACGACGAGCGCAACGGCCCTGCCCGGCAGCAGACCCGTCCCATCGGCGCGTGACCGGGGGTCGGGAGTGTCGCTCTGAGGGGAAGTCGCCGGTGTTGAGGTGGTCATGAAATCTGCTCCTGACGACGGAGACGACGGAGACGATGCCGAATGCCGGCCCGAAGTCGGAGCGGCATCCGGCCGGGGGCCGGTAGGGCGGGTCCGCAGTGTGGAGGGCCGGCCGGTCAGGCAGCGCTCGGAACCGGTGCGGCCGGAGAGCGGCTTCCGGGCCTGCCCGGAGGCGGACCCAGAGTCTTCTCCAGACGCGCGAAGAACCACAGCTCCGCTCGTCCCGCGTCCATGAGCGTCCTGCCGCGTCCGGGGAGGTCGACGAATCGACCGTCTGCGGCGGCCGGTCCGGCGGATCGGATCTCTTCGCGCCCGAGCCTGTACAACTGCCGGCGCACCGTCTCCCGCCATTCCTGGCGTGCAGTCAGTACATCCGGGTGGCTGGCCAATTGGCGCAGCCAGGCGCGAAACGGGCCGTCCAAGCAGCCATAGCCGCGATCGCGGGCGGTCTCGGCCGCAGCGTCCGAGTGCTCGCTGCCCGAACTCAGGGCCAGGTGGGACGCGAGATGTCCCAGGGCACTGACTGCATCGACCGCCTCCCTGACCGCGTCGATTGCTGCGGCCCCGAAGGTCCGGTTCTCGGCGTGCAGCGTCACCACGGGAAGGACCACGGAGTCGTCGACCATCTCGTCGATCACGGACTGCTGGGTCCCGTAGAGAATTCCGACGGTGCGCAGCCGAAGGAGTCTGCCCGGATCGATCTCGTACTCGGTGCTCACCTCCGTCAGCCACCGGACGATGCGCGACCGGAGACGCTCCGGGGCCTCGGCGCCACCGTTGTCGCCCGCGGAGCCCCGGGCGGGCAACAGCGCCTCGATACCGCGCCACGCGGACCGGCGGGGATCGTGGCGCTGCGGTGTGTAGAAGACGGCGCGCTGCCGCTTTTTCTCCTGGACGGCGCTGCGACGCCACGCACTCATCGGCTCCAGCAGCCAGGGCGACTCCTGCGCCAGCGGGTCGCCGTAGCCGAGCACGACACCCGTCACCGCACCGTCGACGGCCACCAGCCGGATCCGGCGTGTCTGCCAGGTGTACAGGTCGCGCAGGCCGGCCGGTTCGGGCCCGCCGGCCCGGGGGTCGCGAGGGCCGGCATCCAGGGGCCGCTCCCGCCGCCAGACCGGCAGGTCGTCGTCGATTCGGTCGGCGTAGCCGGTGCTGCGGTAGGCGCTCTCGAACGGGACGAGGTTGAGCAGCAGCGTCTCCCGCAGCGTCCCCCCCTCCGCGAACACGCCGCCGAGCAGACCCAGCGAGCCGACGCCAAGGGGGTACACCTTGCCCGCCTTGCCCCTGGCGTCGCCGTACAGCGCCGACTTGATGCCGGAGGTGTCGAAGGCGTGGGCGTGCACCAGCCAGCGCGCGGCCTCGGCGTACGGCAGCCGATCGACGCCGGGCCGCCGCATCGAGAACAATGCGGACCCGGTCGGGACGTCGGCGACGATCCGGCTCAGCGGCGCCAGTTCGTTCTTTTCCGTCCGCAGACCGGCGACCTGGAAGAACGGGCGCTCATCGTCGAAGAGTTCAAAGCGCTCCGCGTTGTGGTCCAGATAATCGACCACTGCGCCGAAGGGATCAGGCGACTCCCACAGGTCTGCCCAGGCGTCGAAGTCCTCCGGCCCCTTCAATGCGTCGTAAATGACCGCCAGAGCCAGGCGCAGCAGGGCGAGTTCCTGAGTCGGGACGTCCCCGACGATCCGGCGCAGCTCCCCGGCGCGCAAGAAGAGCTCCCGCAGGGACAGCTCCACCTCGCTGCCGTCGACTGACAGTTGGACGGGGAGCCAGGGCTCGCGTACGAGATTGAAGGATGGCGGCCGGGACCGCTCGGCCGTCACCGCGCCCGCCCCATCATTGCCGAACTCTGTTCCCACCCTGGCGTGCTGGCCCGCGCGCACAGCCACCGTCTTGGGCTTCTCCGATTCCCCGGTTCCATTTCCGCCCCCCTGCTCCGGCGCCGGGCCTCCGGCTGCGGGCACGCCACTGTCGGCGAACCGCAGCCCGTCGGTCCGGCTGTAGCTCAACTCGTAGCCTGCCAGGCGGGTCCGACAATCGGGGTCCAAAACCAGGAACAGCTCTCCGGCCAGCCATGGGCATTCCTTGGCCTGCCAGGCGGGAATCCAGAACCCCTCCAGATCGGAAACGGTGCGGTCGATGATTCCGGGATGGCTGAAGCGGCCGGGCAGGGTGAGCGCACACGACGCCACAGCCTCCGCCGCCCGCCGGGACGGCGGGGACTCGGTCGGCAGCTCGACGCCTCCCTTTCCGCCGTCCAGCCACGGCACGGTGGTCAGCCGTCCGTCGGCAGTCCGCTGGATGACCAGGACCTCCACGGTCTCCTTCGAGTCCCGCACCTGCGCCCGCCCGGTCGCACTGTCGTCCGCGTCGCCGGCATGCGCCTCCAGCCATCCGTGGACCGGTCGTCCGATGCGCCCCACATGATCCAACAGGAACCCGTCAGCCCGGTGTCGCTGGGAGTCCAGCAGCGCGCGGTGCTGCTCCTCAGCCGCCGCCATACCGTCGGCCCACGCGGCGGGTTCGAGGGGGCCGGCGCCGTAGGCCCGCTGAACCAGTGGACTGATGTCGTCCGGAAGGCGAACCGGGGCACCCTCGAGATGCGGCTTGAGGACGGCGAGCGACCGCAGCAGCGTCCAGTCGCCCGGGTACACGGCGCGTGACCCTCTCACCGGGGTGGGCGGGGACGCATCCCAGTCCGAGACCCCCGTGATTAGGCATCTGGGCGCGGCCAGGCGCGTCGGGCGGTCCGCGGGGTGCCGGTGCAGGCGGCCCATCCGCTGGAGAACGAGGTCGACCGGTGCCAGATCCGTCACCAGCAGGTCGAAACTCACGTCCAACGACTGCTCCACCACCTGGCTGGCGACCACCACATGACGCTGCGGCCTGCCGCCGCCAGGCCCGAACCGCCCGACGAGGTGTGCGTCGTTGGCCGCCCGGTCGGCCGCGAGGAAGCGTGAGTGGGCGACGGTGACCTGCACGTCGCCGAAGCGCTCGCGGAGCACGTCGGCGGCGTCCACCACCCGGGCCACGGTGTTGCGGACGACCAGGGCGCAGCCCCCGTCGGCCAGCTCGGACTCCAACCGGTCGGCCAGCACCGCAAGATCGTCCTCCAGCGGCTCCAGCACCACGGCCGCGCTCCGACCCGACGCGGCCGGGGGCCGTGCGCAGCGCGGCGCACGACCCGGCGAGACGGCAGTGAGCAGCGGGTACGCATCGGCCGCCGTCTCCACCTGCTCCGCACTGTCCTTGCCGGCATAGGCCGCGGCGAGGGCGCGCCGGCGATCGGCGGGCAGGGTCGCGGACAGCAAGACAACCGGCACCCGGTAGGCGGCGAGCCACTCCAGGGTCCGATCCAGGTACCGGTTCATGTAGGCGTCGTACGCGTGCACCTCGTCGATTACCACCACCTTCCCGGCGACGGCCAGATGACGAAGCGCCAGATGCCGGCTCTTCAAAGCCGAGAAGAGCACCTGATCCACGGTCCCGACGGCGAACGACGCCAGCAGCTGCTTCTTCCGTCCCCGAAGCCACTGGTGCGCATGCAGCCCCGTGGCGCGCCACCGCACACGACCAGCCAAGCCGTCCGCCTTGCCCGGCCGGTTCGCCGTTACGGCCTTTGCGGCCTCGTCCCCGTCCGGGTCGACGGCCGCGATGGTTCTGCTCCCTTTGCGGAGCAAGCCGGCCCACTCCTGCTGGAGAGCGGCCTTGGCATGCGCCAGCACCACCGACCACGGCCCATGCCCGCCCGGCCCATCCTCCTCGGGCAGCGCCTGAAGCCACGACAGGAGGCGGCCGAACATGGCGTCTCCTGTGGCCCTCGTGGGTAGCGCAAGCAGCAACCCCCCGGCGCCGGATCGGGCCGCGAGTATCTCCGCCGCCGCGAGCGCAGCCTCCGTCTTTCCCTCGCCCATCGGCGCCTCGATGATCAGCAATCCGCCCGGCTCCATCGCCCGGGCCATCCGCACCGCCTCGTCCTGGACCGGCCGCGGGGCGGCCTTTCGGAGGTGGGGAAAGCGCGTTGCGAACAGGTCCCGCGTCGACCCCGCGGGCGTCCTGGGTCTCCAGGGCTCTGGTAGATCCAGCCCGGCCCAGGCGGCGCGCAGCCTGCGCGCCTCGCCCTGCGGGCCCCAGGGCTGCCAGGACTCGGGCGCATACGGAAAAAGCTCCGGGGAACTCGCAATCCAGTCCGAGATGATCACCACTGCAGTCAGCAGGACCTGGACGGGTTGAGGCAGCCGAACGTCACGCAGGTCCGCGAGGATGCCGTCGGCGCCGGTCAGGCTGGCGCACCAGTCGAGCAGCTCGAACTGGGTTCGGCGCCAGACCTGTTCACTCGGCCCTGGGTGCCGTATCAGGTGGGGACGCAGCTGAAGATCGTGAATCTGCGCGCTCTCGGGCGGCACTCCATGGTGTCCGCCGGCGATGACCGCGAACTGCCCGACCGTCCTCGGCCCGAACCCGAACCGCTCCCGCAGCCACTCCTGGAGCACAAGCTGCCCAGCGAGCCCATGCGGAGCCAAGCGTCGGTCCTGGCCGTACTCCTTGGCCGTGAGCATGTCCAGACCTTCGTCCCGCATGCGGTTGGCCAGGGAATCGACCTGGCATGCGAATGCTGGCGATACTTTCCCGATGTCGTGTGTAGCTGCCAGGAAGCGCACCAGCACGCCGGCTTGCCGATCTCCATCGGGGAGGGGCGCCGCCACCAGGCGCCGCACGGAATGTGGCAGCCATTCATCCCACAGCTTTCCGGCCACTGCACAGGAGTCGGCAAGGTGTCGGTGCAGCGGCAGCCACCCATCGGTCTCGCGATCATGCTTGGCCCAGGCGGACCGAGCCGCTGCAGACAAGCTCTGCGAAAGTGGTCCGAGTTGGGGCCTGACGGATGTGCCTGACTCATCCGGGCTGTGGGTTGCAGCCATCCCAACGCCTCCATGACTAGGGATTCACTGAAGCAGTCGAGGGGGCGAGGGCCGGGTTCCGGCCCTCGCCCCGGATGGATCAGCGCTCGCGGCGGCGCGTGACCACCACACCGATCAACATCAATAGGGCCCAAATCCACGGCCGTTGAGGGGACGCGCTGATCATTGCGCAGATCAGCACCCAGATCAGGTTGCCTTCCGGCTCGTTGCCGTGGAGTGCTAAGGCTTTCACCAGCTAGTATCTCCTTCGTCTCTGGCCTTGCGGGGTTTTGGGACAAGGAGGCCGGACTCCCGGCCCGTCGCTGCAACGACGGGGATCGGGGCACAGTCCGGCCTCCGCTCGTGCGTGGGGAGGGGCCTCCCCGGGGAGCAGGCTACGGTTCCGGCGGTGTGGTTCGCAGGCGATTGGAGCTTCCTGTTTAGAAAGACATCCTGGGATAGAGTCATCACAGTTCGACAGATCTCGACATAGGCTCGAACCTGCACTGTGGACTTGGTAGCGGGATCAGCCCCGCAGGTGCGGGGAGCAGGTCGGCATCAGGTCTTCACAGGGACCACACCCGCGTGCGCGGGACCACGTGCGTGGAATCCTCTCAGATCCTTCCCTAGGGGACCACTCCCGTAGGGATCCCATGCGTCTGAGGGGAGCGCGCGCTGGTGTCGCGGCCTCAGTGGCGCCGGCCGAGACCTCGCCCGCGTCTTCGGGTAGCGTCGCCGCACCAAGGCGTTGCGGTCCTTAGGGGCGGATCGGCCCCAAGTCCGCAGGGAGTTAGGGCATTCGGAGGCCGAGGCCATGCGGCTTCGCTGGGGTGGATGCGGTGGCGGTGCCACTGGGATGTCCGGCGTTTGGCCTGGTCGGCTGTTCGTGCAGGTTGGCGGGCGGCCTGATCGGGTGCAGTGGTAGATCCCCGGATCGGTGGTGGCATCAAGCCGTATTGACTGGTGACGTCTTCGCCGTACCTCCCTCCCTTCCCTGCCGGTGGCGTGTGCGGATCCCCGCTCTACGGGGACGGCCTGGACAATCAACGCCGACGCGGAGCGGCGCCTCGCCCTCTTGTGCTGCCAGGCTGTCGGCCACGTCCTGGAGCCCGCCCGCCTGGGCGGCTTTCAGGGGTTCGTGGCGGCCGTCCCGGAAGACGGGGTTCTCAGAGGGTGTTAAGTCCGTTTCTGTAGGGTCTGGTGTCGCTCGTTCGTGTGTGCGCTGACGGTTGTAGCCGTTCGGGGCGGGTGCGCGTGGTGGGCTCTGCGTGATGGAACGGGCGTCCTATCCCAGCGACTTATCCGATGAGCAGTGGGCGTTGATCGAGCCGCTGATCACCGCATGGAAGCAGGCCCGGGTCGCGCGGTCGGCGACCGGCGACCCGGGTTCGGCCGACATGCGCGAGGTCGTGAACGCGATCTTCTACCAGAACCGGACGGGCTGTCAGTGGCGCTACCTGCCCCACGACCTGCCCGCCTGGTCGGCGGCTGTGCCGGGTTCTGGAGGTCTCCCGGGTCGGCTATTACCGATGGCTGGCCGCCGCGCCCCCTACATGGGTGCCGCCAACGCCTTCGGTTATCTGCCAGTCCCGCTCCCGCAGGTGCGCCGCGACGATGCCGGCGGTTCGGAACTCGGCGAACGACAGCTCCGGGTGCGCGTGCAGGTCTTCGTAGAGGGTGCGCAAGCCCGGAAGACGGTCGCTGAGTCCGGCCAGAAAGGGCGCGGTGTCGGAGTTGGTGGACACCGGGTGCTCCAAGACGTGGGTGCGGGCGGGTTATCGCGTAGCCGGCTGGAGCGCCTCCGGCCTGTGCCGGACGAACAGGACCGTCGGCACGGCGATCGCCAGGACGAACAGTCCGGCGACCAGGACGCCGGTGTGGAAGGCGTCATTGAAGGCGTGCCGGACGATGTCCTGGACCTGTGCGGGCAGCCCGCTGGCGTCGCGGCCGTGCTTGGCTCCATCGGCGATCTGGGCGATGGCCGGGCCGGGCACTCCGCTTCGGGCCAGGTCCGGGGTGAGGTTGTCAGCGAACTGCGATGTCAAGATGGTGCCCAGGATGCTCGCGCCCAGTACGTTGCCGAGCTGGCGGAACATGTTGACGGCCGAGGACGCCATGCCCGCCTGCGACGCCGGGACGCTGATCACCGCCGCCGCGGTCGAGGGGGCGACCAGCAGTCCGCCCCCGATGCCGACGATCAGCAGGCCGGGCCACACGTGAGAGAAGTCGGGTCCGGCCTGTGTCCAGCG
This sequence comes from Mangrovactinospora gilvigrisea, assembly GCF_001879105.1. Lineage (GTDB taxonomy): Bacteria > Actinomycetota > Actinomycetes > Streptomycetales > Streptomycetaceae > Mangrovactinospora > Mangrovactinospora gilvigrisea. The sequence goes on from NZ_MLCF01000005.1 coordinate 25,642, forward strand.
CAGGGCGAGGATCCCGCCGCCCATGGCGAGCAAGCCGACGGTGAGCATGAACTTGAATCCGATCCGGTGGACGAGTCGGCCCGCCACCGCACTGACCACGATGAAGGGCACGAACATGACCAGCGACCGCACGCCCGCGCCGAGCGCGCTGAGGTCTTGGACGTGCTGCAGGTACAAGACCGTCATCAGGGCGGTTCCGGTGAATCCGATCATGGAGGTGGCGGCCACCGCCATGACGGCACTGAACGAGCCGGAACGGAACAACCGGACGTCGAGCATCGGGTCGGGGTGCTTGGACTCGTACCAGATGAGCATGGCCAGGCCGGCGGCGGAGATCGCATAGGCGGTCACGATGGTGGCCGAGCCGTAGCCGAGGGTCTTGCCCTCGATGATGCCGAACGTCAACGTGGCGACGGTCAGGGTTCCCAGCACCAGGCCGACCGGGTCCAGGCGGCGGCCCGGATGCCGACTGTCGGGGATCAAGAACACCGCCCCGGCCAGGGCGATGGCGCCGAGCACGATGTTGATGACGAAGATCGCGTGCCAGGAGTAGTGAGTGAGGATCGCACCGGAGCCCAGCGGTCCGACCGCCAGGCCCAGGCCGGAACTGCCGGCCCAGATCGAGACAGCTTCGGTGCGCTGGCGCGGGGCGGAGAACTCGTGGCTGACGATGGCCAGGCCGGAGGGCAGCAGCATGGCGCCGCCGACACCGATGATCGCCTGGGCGGCGATGAGCATGCCAGTGGTGTCGGCGCGGAAGGCGGTGGCGCTGCCGATGATGAAGAACAGCACACCCAGGCCGAACAGGAGCCGGCGCCCCAGCCGGTCGCTGAGCGTGCCGGCGGCGAGGATGAGACTGGCCACGGCCAGGCTGTAGGCGCTGGTGATCCACACGATGGAGGTGGGTGAGGACTGCAGGTCGGTCTGGATGCGGGTCAGGGCGCCGATCGTCGAGGAGACGTTGACGAAGGCCATCATCGTGCCGACGCAGATCACAGCCAGGGCGAGCCACCGGTTCTTGGCGCCGCCCGGGGGAGACAGGCGGTGTTGCCTGTCGCCTGCAGGGACGAGTCGAGTCGCGGTCATGGTCGGTCTTCCTTGGTCACGGGGTCTTCGGGGCAGGGATCGAAAACGCGTCGGCTTATCCGATGGCGCCGGTGGTCATGGTGGGCAGTTCCGCCTGGACCTTCTGGGTCAGCGCGTCGGCGAAGACCTCGGACTGGCCTGCTTCCAGGGCGTCCAGGACGCGCGTGGCGATGTCGGCCGGCGCTGACTTGTCCACGCCGTCCAGGCGTGCGGTCATCGGGGTGTCGACGTAGGCGAAGTGCGCGCCCAGCACCTGCGTGCCCTGCCCGGCCAGCTCCAGGCGCAGGGAGTTGGTTGAATCGCCCCGGGTTTGATGGAGACAT
>NZ_MLCF01000050.1 GCF_001879105.1 Mangrovactinospora gilvigrisea
ACCTGATGACCGAGCGCCTCGGCCTGCCGCGCGACCGGGCGGTCGCCTGGACGCTGGCACGGGTGCTGCAGAACGGCCTCTGGGACATCGCCGACGCGGTCCGCGACCACGGCCCCGGCGCCCAGCCGCACTCCGACTGGTTCGACGCCCAGATCGTCATCGCCACCGCCCTCCGCCCCCTGCTGAGCCGCTGAACAGGACCAATCCACCTTGCCCCCTGACGCTGCTGACGCTCCGTCAACTACTGTGTCGGATATGCGACTCCGCAACCGCGGCCACAGCCCCCACCCCCGTCTCGCGGTCCTCGACCACCGCACGGAGCAGCGGTGGACGCGGCTCGTCCCCGACCCGGTGCCGCGCCTCGGGCCCCGCCTGCTGGCGCACATACCGCCCCGGCTGCACCCGGCCCGCGCGCACCGCTCCGGGGACCGCCTGCTGGTCCTCACCCACACCGTCGACTACCACGCCTGGGGCTTCCTCGGTCCGGCGCTGCTCTTCGACACCGCCCCCACCGCGCCCTACTCCCTCGTCGCCGAGCTCCGCGGGGAGCGCGGCGCGGCCCTCCCCGGCGACCGCGGCCGGTTCGTCATCGGCCTGGAGGGCTACGGCACCTTCGACACCTGGCAGCACGGGCCGGACGGCTCCATCGAGCAGGCCTGGCACTCCTTCGGGCACTACGCCCCCGACCCGGACGGCTCCGTCCGCGTGCTGGAGTGCGACCGCAACACCCCCACCGAGTCGCACCTGGTGCGCCTCCACCAGGACGGCACCGTCGAGCGCGGCCCCGCGCTCCGCGACGGGCAGTGCAGCGAGCCGGTGCGGCTGCCCGACGACACTCTGCTCTTCGTCGACGGGACGACGCTGCGCGCCGCTGCCCCCGACCTCGGCCTCGCCGACCTCGTCGACCTCACCGGCCTCCCCGACCCGACGCCGTCCTCCTCCCACTGGCGCTTCCACGCCGAACTAGCCCTGCACGGCGACCGCCTGGAGGCGGCCCTCTTCGAACGCTCGGCCGAGCCCCCGGTCGTCCACACCACCCACCGCTGGACGTTCTCCGTCCTCGACCAGCCCCCGGCCGCCTGACCGCGTCGCGCCGTTTCACGTGAAACGCCCCGCTCCCGCCCCGGGCGTCAGCCCATCCCCTCCATGTTGACGAACCGCGAGTAGTGGCCCTGGAAGGCCACGGTGATCGTCGCCGTGGGGCCGCCACGGTGCTTGGCGACGATGACGTCCGCCTCGCCGGCCCGCGGCGACTCCTTCTCGTAGGCGTCCTCGCGGTGCAGCAGGATGACCATGTCGGCGTCCTGCTCGATCGAGCCCGACTCGCGCAGGTCCGACACCATCGGCCGCTTGTCGGTGCGCTGCTCGGGACCACGGTTCAGCTGCGAGAGCGCCACCACCGGCACCTCCAGCTCCTTCGCCAGCAGCTTCAGCGAACGCGACATCTCGGAGACCTCCTGCTGCCGGCTCTCCGGCCGGCGCGAGCCGCCCGTCTGCATCAGCTGGAGGTAGTCGATGATGACCAGCTTCAGGTCGTTGCGTTGCTTGAGCCTCCGGCACTTGGCGCGGATCTCCATCATCGTCAGGTTCGGCGAGTCGTCGATGTAGAGCGGCGCCTCGCTGATCTCCGGCATGCAGCGCGCCAGCCGCGTCCAGTCGTCGTCGGTCATCGAGCCGGTGCGCATGTGGTGCAGCGCCACCCGCGCCTCCGCCGACAGCAGCTTCATCGCAATCTCGTTGCGCCCCATCTCCAGCGAGAAGATGACGCTCGGCAGCCCGTGCTTGATCGCCGACGCCCGCGCCCAGTCGAGCGCGAGCGTCGACTTGCCCATCGCGGGACGGGCCGCGATGACGATCATCTGGCCGGGGTGGAGGCCGTTGGTGAGCGAGTCGAAGTCGGTGAAGCCCGTGGGGACGCCCGTCATCTCCCCCGCACGGGAGCCGATCGCCTCGATCTCGTCGAGGGCGCCCTCCATGATCTCGCTGAGCGGCGCGTAGTCCTCGCTGGCCTTCTGCTCGGTGACCGCGTAGATCTCCTGCTGGGCGCCGTTGACGATGCCGTCGACGTCGCCGTCCGCCGCGTAGGCCATCTGCGCGATCCGGGTGCCGGCCTCCACCAGCCGCCGCAGCACCGCGCGTTCGCGGACGATCTCCGCGTAGTACTCCGCGTTGGCCGCCGTCGGCACCGAGGAGACCAGGGTGTGCAGGTACGACCGCCCGCCGACCTTCTCGATCTCGCCGCGCTTGGCCAGCTCGTCGGCGACCGTGATCGGGTCGGCCGGCTCGCCCCGGGCGTAGAGGTCGAGCACCGCGTTGTGGATCGTCTCGTGGGCGGGACGGTAGTAGTCGGCCGAGCGCAGCACCTCCACCACGTCGGCGATGGCGTCCTTGGACAGCAGCATGCCGCCCAGCACCGACTGCTCCGCCGCGATGTCGTGCGGCGGGACGCGGTCGAAGCCGCCCCCGCGGGGACCCTCGCCCGGCATGCCGTCCTGCTCTGGCCCGTTCACCGGTGCCCTCCCGCTCCGCCCGCCGAACGCCCGGGCCTCGTACTCGTGTTGCCGCCGCCGGCTCGCGCCGGGGACCGCGGCAGACCAGTCTCCCCGATCGCGGGCCCGGACCCCGTACGCAACATGGCTCCGGGGGAACCCGCTTGTTCCGGTGCTCGGTTCCGGTATAGGACACGCCTCGGACATCCCCCCGCCACGGGGGCACCTCGCGGCGTTTCACGCTAAGCCCCGGCCGCACCATCGGCCAAGATGGTTATCCACAGGGCATGTGGACAACGTCCGCAAGCCTGTGCACAACCCGCCCGAAGCTGTGGACAGAGCGGGGGACAACGCTGTGAATTACTTCCGGAGCCCCCGCCGCCACCCGCTCCCACCTGCGACAACGCCATCCACCGGCTGTGCAGGGAAAAAACTGGCGCCCCGCCGCCCAAGATCGCGCCAATCGGGACGGACGTGACCAGTCGTCAGCGCCGCCCCGAGCCGCAAGTAATGCCCCATCCACAGTTGTGCCACTTACCTGTGGATGACTACCGTCGGCCCGGTGACCAGACGAGCGCCCCTGCCGCGCGCCCCGCGCCCCCTGCTGCGGCCCGACGACCGCGAGATCCTCCGACTCGCCGTCCCCGCCTTCGGCGCCCTCGTCGCCGAACCCCTCTTCCTGATGGCCGACTCCGCCGTCGTCGGCCACCTCGGCACCCCCCAGCTCGCCGGCCTCGGCGTCGCCTCCACGGTGCTCTCCACCCTCGTCGGCGTCCTGGTCTTCCTCGCCTACGCCACCACCGCGGCCGTCGCCCGCCGGCTCGGCGCCGGCGACCGGGCCGGCGCCATCCGCCAGGGCGTGGACGGCATCTGGCTCGCCGTCGGCCTCGGCGCGGTGCTGCTCGCCGCCACCGCCGCGCTCGCCGGGCCGATCGTCTGCGCCTTCGGCACCGGCGCCGACGCCGCCCCGCACGCCGAGACCTACCTGCGGATCAGCGCCTTCGGCATCCCGGCCATGCTGATCGTGCTCGCCGCCACCGGCGTGCTGCGCGGGCTGCAGGACACCCGCACCCCGCTGGTCGTCGCGGTCGCCGGGTTCGCCGCCAACCTGGCGCTCAACCTGGGCCTCATCTACGGCGCCGGGATGGGCATCGCCGGCTCCGCGCTGGGCACCGTCATCGCCCAGTGGGGCATGGCCGCGGTCTACCTCGCCGTCACCGTCCGCGGGGCGCGCGCCTCCGGCGCGAGCCTGCGCCCGGACACCGCCGGGATCCGCGCCTCGGCGACCGCGGGCGTGCCGCTCTTCATCCGCACCCTGGGGCTGCGCGCCGTCATCGTCATCGCCGCCGGCGTCGCCACCCGGCTCGGCGACGACGCCATCGCCGCCCACCAAGTGGCCACGTCCATCTGGAACTTCCTCGGGATGGGCCTGGACGCGGTGGCCATCGCGGGCCAGGCGATCATCGGCCACCGGCTGGGCGCCGGCGACGCGCCCGCCGCCCGCGCGGCCACCCGGCGGATGGTGCAGTGGGGCGTGCTGGTCGGGGTGGTCCTCGGCGTCCTGGTCGCGGTCGGCCGCCCGCTCTACATCCCGCTCTTCACCTCGGACCCGGCGGTGCGCAACCTGCTGCTCGGCATCCTGCTGATCGTCGCGCTCGCCCAGCCGTTCTCCGGGGTGGTCTTCACCCTCGACGGCGTCCTGATGGGCGCCGGGGACGGACCGTTCCTCGCCTGGGCGATGCTCGGCACGCTGGTCCTGTTCACCCCGTTCGCGCTGCTCGTCCCGACGCTCGGCCTGGGCCTGGACGGCCTGTGGTGGGCGATGCTGCTCTTCATCGTCAGCCGCGGCGTCTTCCTGGTCCTCCGCATCCGCACCGGCCACTGGCAGGTGACCGGAGCGGTGCATCCCTGACGACCGGCCGCACACGCGGAAGAGCGGCGCCCCCGGAACGGAAGAACCGTCCCGGGGGCGCCGCCCTGTCGACTGTGCCGTCAGCGTCAGGCGCCGACGACCGTCACGCCGAGGTTGGCCTCGACCTCGGGGTGCAGCTTGACCGCAACCTTGTGCTGGCCCAGCGCCTTGATCGGCGCGGAGACCTGGATGCGGCGCTTGTCCACGTCCGGGCCCCCGGCCGACTTGATCGCACCGGCGATGTCCGCCGGGGTGATCGCGCCGAAGAGGCGGCCGGTGTTGCCGGCGCGCGTCTCCAGGCGGACCGTCAGGGCCTCGAGCTCGCCCTTGACGGCCTGCGCCTGCTCCAGCGTCTGGATCTCGCGCACCCGGCGGGCGCGGCGGATCGCGTCGACGTCCTTCTGGCCGCCCTTGGTCCAGCGGATCGCAACGGACCGCGGGATCAGGTAGTTGCGGGCGTAGCCGTCCTTGACCTCCACGATGTCGCCGGCGACACCGAGGTTGGCCACCTCGTGAGTAAGGATGATCTTCATTTTTCGGTCATCCTCTCTCAGCGCGCGGTGGAGGTGTAGGGCAGCAGCGCCATCTCACGGCTGTTCTTCACGGCCGTGGCGACGTCACGCTGGTGCTGGGTGCAGTTGCCGGTGACCCGGCGGGCACGGATCTTGCCGCGGTCGGAGATGAACTTCCGCAGCAGGGTCGTGTCCTTGTAGTCGACGTAGGAGATCTTCTCCTTGCAGAACACGCAAACCTTCTTCTTAGGCTTGCGTGCCGGCGGCTTCGCCATGGTTTTCTCCAATTACGATGATCAAGAAGTCTTAGAAGGGCGGTTCGTCGGAGAAGCCGCCGCCGGAGGGCGCATTGCCGCCCCAGCCGCCGCCACCCTGCTGACCGCCACCGCTCTGGCCGCCGCCCTGCGGGCCGCCGGACGGAGCGCCCGTTGCCCACGGGTCGTCCGCCGGAGCGCCACCACCGGACGCGGCACCACCGCCGCCGCCCCAGCCGCCGCCACCCTGACCGCCGCCGCCCTGCTGGCCACCGCCGCCGAAGCCGCCGCCGCCACCGCCGCCGCGGTTGGCACGCGTCACCTTCGCGGTGGCGTAGCGAAGCGCCGGGCCCACCTCGTCCACGTCGAGGTCCACGACGGTGCGCTTGACACCCTCGCGGTCCTCGTAGGTGCGCTGCTTCAGGCGCCCCGTGACGACGACCCGCATGCCGCGTTGCAGCGACTCGGCCACGTTCTCCGCGTACTGCCGCCAGACACTGCACGTGAGGAAGAGGGCTTCGCCGTCCTTCCACTCGTTGGTCTGGCGGTCGAAGGTGCGCGGCGTGGACGCGACGCGGAACTTGGCAACGGCCGCACCCGACGGGGTGAAGCGCAGCTCGGGGTCGTCGACCAGGTTGCCGACGATCGTGACGACGGTCTCGCCTGCCATGGTGCGTGCCTTCCCTGTGGCTTACGGGTGTTCCGGGTCGGGGTCGGACGGGTGGATGAACGGTCGGGCGCGTCGGACTTGGGCCGACGAACCGGAACCCTTTAGTGGGTGTCCGGGCGGAGGACCTTGGTGCGGAGCACCGACTCGTTCAGGTTGAGCTGGCGGTCCAGCTCCTTGACGACGTCGGGCTGGGCCTTCAGGTCGACGACCGAGTAGATGCCCTCGGACTTCTTGTTGATCTCGTAGGCGAGACGGCGCCGGCCCCAGGTGTCGACCTTCTCGACGTTGCCGCCACCATCGCGGACAACCTTGAGAAAACCGTCGATCAGCGGGGAGACAGCACGCTCCTCGAGCTCGGGGTCGAGGATCACCATCAGCTCGTACTGACGCATGCGGGAACCCACCTCCTTTGGACTCACGGCCACGGTATTTCCGTGGCAGGAGGGTCGTTGTTGCGTCGCAACGGTACTCCGCGGCACTGACACCGAAGGAGCGTGGCGCGCAGCAGGCACCGTCGCAGAGAGGACAGCGTACCGGTTGCCCCCAACCCGGACGAAATCCCCGTCCCGGGGCCTGTGGACGGCGCGCGGTCACGCGGTCGCTCCTGTCCGGGGGTGAATGGTGCATTCCGGCTCTAGCTTGGGGGAAAACCTCAATCAGAACCTCAGAACCGTGGTCACAGGAGGTGTGTCATGGCACAGCCAGTCGCACGCAACCAGCACCATGTCCTCAACACCGACGGCCGCGCTCATCCGCGGGAGAACGCGCTCGCGGTGGTCACCGCCCTCGCCGGCCTGCTGGCGATCGTCACCTCGCTCTGGCCGCACCTGCACGTGGTCTCCTGCTGGGCGGGCCTGGTCGGCCTGGGCACCGGCGCGGTCTCCCAGATGATCTCGGAGACCCGCGGCGAGCGCTTCGTCAACGTCATCGGCATGGGCGCCGCCGCCGTGGGCCTCGGGCTCGGCATCGCGCACGGCGGAGTCCTCTGAGACACGCCGCAGCGGCGCCCCCTCGGACGGCGAGGCCGCCCGGGCGGGGCGCCGCGGCGCAGGGCGGCACAGGGACAGCCACGGCGCGCAACCGGCACGGGTACGCTGCCGTGGTCCGCCGTTGTACCCGCGAGGAGCGCCCCGCAATGAGCCTCAGCCTCCGCCCGATCTCCCCCGAGGAGCACCTGGCCTTCATCAAGGGCCTGCCCTCCGCCAGCCACATGCAGGTGCCCGCGTGGGGCGGGGTCAAGGCCGAGTGGGGCTCGGAGAGCCTCGGCTGGTTCGACGCCGCGGGCAACATCGTCGGCTCGGCGCTGGTGCTGTACCGCCAGGTCCCCAAGGTGAAGAAGTACCTGGCGTACATGCCCGAGGGCCCGGTCATCGACTGGTACGACGAGAACCTGCAGCGCTGGCTCGACCCGATGCTGGCGCACCTGAAGCGCAAGGGCGCCTTCGCGGTGAAGATGGGCCCGCCCGCGGTGATCCGCCGCTGGGACTCCGCCACCATCAAGAAGGCCATCGCGGACGACACGGCCAAGGCGCTCGCCGACGTCCAGCCCGCCTTCTTCGACCCGCGCGCCGAGGGCCTCGCCCGCCGGCTGCGCGCCTCCGGCTGGCAGCAGGACAACAGCGGCGGGGCCGGCTTCGGCGACGTCCAGCCGCGCTACGTCTTCCAGGTGCCGCTCGCCGGGCGCAGCCTGGACGACATCCTCAAGGGCTTCAACCAGCTGTGGCGCCGCAACATCAAGAAGGCCGAGAAGGCCGGCGTCGAGGTGGTGCAGGGCGGCTACGACCAGCTGCCGATCTTCCACGAGATCTACAAGGTCACCGCGGAGCGCGACCACTTCATCCCGCGCCCGCTGTCGTACTTCCAGCGGATGTGGCAGGCGCTCAACGCGGAGGACCCGAACCGGATGCGCCTGTACCTGGCGGTCCACGAGGGCGAGGCGCTCTCCGCCACCACGATGCTCACCGTCGGCCAGCACGTCTGGTACTCCTACGGGGCGTCCGCCAACCACAAGCGGCATGTGCAGCCCAACAACGCCATCCAGTGGCGGATGATGCAGGACGCCTACGCGATGGGCGCCAGCGTCTACGACCTGCGCGGAATCGGCGGCTCACTGGACAAGGACGACCATCTCTTCGGTCTCATCCAGTTCAAACTGGGCACCGGCGGTCAGGCGGCGGAGTACATCGGCGAGTGGGACTTCCCGATCAACAAGCTGATGTACAAGGCGTTCGACCTCTACATGTCGCGCCGCTGAACCAGGACCCGAAAGGAGATCAGGGGCTGATGTCGCTCTCCCTCTACATCGACACCGCCCGGTGGCGCGCCCACCAGCAGTCGGTGGTCGCGGCCTACCCCGGCCTGGTGCCGGTGGCGAAGGGCAACGGCTACGGCTTCACCAATCTGCGGCTGGCGGAGGAGGCGGCGCTGCTCGGCGCCGACACCCTCGCGGTGGGCACCACCCACGAGGCCGCGGTGGTGAAGGACTACTTCTCCGGCGATCTGATGGTGCTGACGCCGTACCGGATCCAGGAGGAGCCGGTGCCGCTGCCCGACCGCGTGGTGCGCACGGTATCCACGGTCGACGGGGCGGCGCATCTGCGCGGCGCGCGGATCGTGGTGGAGTGCATGACGTCCCTGAAGCGGCACGGCATCGCCCCGGGCGACCTGGGCAAGCTGCATGCGCTGATCGGCGACGGGGTGCGCATCGAGGGCTTCGCGGTGCACATGCCGATGGACCGGCCGGACGGCTCGGACGCGGTCGCGGAGATCGCCCAGTGGGTGGACGCGATCCGCGCGTCGATGCTCCCGCTGCAGTCGATGTTCGTCTCCCATGTGACGCCGGATCAGCTCACCCGCCTCCAGCGGCAGTACCCCGACGTGCGGTTCCGCTCCCGGATCGGCACCCATCTGTGGCTGGGCGACCACGGCGCGATCGAGTGCCGCGGCATGGTGCTGGACGTCGTCCCGGTCGCCAAGGGCGAGCGGTTCGGCTACCGGCAGCACAAGGCCCCGTCCGACGGCCATCTGGTGGTGGTCGCCGGCGGCACCGCGCACGGCGTGGGCCTGGAGGCGCCCAAGGCGGTCGCCGGGCTGGCGCCGCGGGCCAAGGGCATCGCACGGGCCGGGCTGGCCACCGTCAACCGGACGCTCTCGCCGTTCCTCTGGCAGGGCAAGCAGCGCTGGTTCGCGGAGCCGCCGCACATGCAGGTGTCGATCCTCTTCGTCTCCTCCGAGACGCAGCCGCCGCAGGTCGGCGAGGAGCTGCCGGCCCGGCTGCGGCACACCACCACGACCTTCGACCGGCTGGTGGACGGCTGGCAGTCCCGCCCGTAGCGAGGTGCCGTCCGGCTTGCTGACGGATCGCCGACACGCCGGTACGGCAGACTGTGCGCCATGAGTTCGACGAGCACGGGAGAGCCCGACAGGGGACCGGCCGGCACCGATCGTGTGTGCCCGACGGTGGACGATCCGGTGGCACGGGCAGGTTCGGAGCTGATCGGCGGCCCGGCCGGCCGCCGCATCCGCTTCGCGCGCCGCGGCGACGGGTCGTTCTGGACGCCGCTGCGGGTGATGGCCCTGTGCGCGGTGGTGATCTTCGCGCTGGGCATGGTGCAGAAGTACCCGTGCTACGCGCAGGACTGGTTCCAGGGCGCCAACGCCCAGTACGTGCACGCCTGCTACAGCGACATCCCGCACCTCTACCAGGGCCGCGGCTTCGCGGGCGGGCAGATCCCGTACGTCGACCGGCTGCCGGACAAGGTGAGCCCGGATCTGCACTACCTGGAGTACCCGGTGCTCACCGGCGTCTTCATGCAGATCGCGGCGTGGCTGACGCCGGGCGGCACGGTGGACTCCGACATCGTCCACCGGGAGCAGATCTTCTACCTGGTGAACGCCGGGATGCTGATGGTGTGCCTGGTGATCGCCGTGGTGGCGGTGGCCCGCACCCATCGGCGGCGGCCGTGGGACGCGGCGCTGCTGGCGCTCTCGCCGGCGGTGCTGCTCAACGCCACCATCAACTGGGACCTCTTCGCGGTGGCCCTGCTGGCGGTGGGCATGGCGCTGTGGGCGCGCAAGCGCCCGGTGTGGGCGGGGGTGCTCTTCGGGCTGGCGACGGCCGCGAAGCTCTATCCGGTGCTGATCTTCGGCCCGCTGCTGGTGCTCTGCTGGCGGGCGGGCCGCTGGCGGGCGCTCGGCCAGGCCGCCGCGGGGGCGGCGGGGGCCTGGCTGGTCGTCAACATCCCCTGGATGATCGCCAATCCCACCGGGTGGGCGACGTTCTACACCTTCAGCCAGTCGCGGGGCGAGGACTACGGCTCGTTCTGGCTGGTGCTGATGCAGCAGCGCGGCAAGGCGCTGGGCATCGACTCCCTGAACGCGGGGGAGGGCATCGTCATGGTGGTGTGCTGCGCCGCGGTGGGGCTGCTGGCGCTGGCGGCGAAGCGCAGGCCGCGCCTGCCGCAGCTGGCGTTCCTGGTGGTGGCGGCGTTCGTGCTGTCGAACAAGGTGTACTCGCCGCAGTACGTGGTGTGGCTGGTGCCGCTGGCGGCGCTGGCCCGGCCGCGCTGGCGCGACCTGCTGATCTGGCAGGCCGGGGAGTGCCTGTACTTCCTGGGGATCTGGATGTACCTGGCGGCGACGGTGGTGGAGAACGGCAAGGGGCTGCCGCAGGGCGGCTACCACCTGATCATCATGCTGCACATCCTCTGCACGCTGTACCTGTGCGGCGTGATCGTCCGGGACATCCTGGCCCCGGACCGCGACCCGGTGCGCCTGGACGGCTCCGACGACCCGGCGGGCGGCGTGCTCGACGGAGCCCCGGACCGGTTCACGCTGCGCTCCCTGGTGGTCCGTCAGTGATTCCCAATATGGTTTGTCAAG
>NZ_MLCF01000051.1 GCF_001879105.1 Mangrovactinospora gilvigrisea
CACCCACACGCCACCCCACCCGATCACCGCACAGACCGCGCCACCCGGCGCGGGAAGGCACACGCCCAGCCCCCATCCGACGACCCGCCACCACTACCCCGCCACACCCGGCAGGGCCAGCGCCCCGCCCAGCGCCCCCGCCCAGCCGACGGCGCGTCACCGCGTCGGCGCGGGCGGCGGATACCCTCGCGTATGGCCCTCACCGATCTCGACCACCGCGGCAGCCGCGGCCCGCGCAACGCCGTCACCGATGTGGACGGCGTGCGCGTCGGCCACGCCCGCCTCGACGGCGAACTCGCCCTCACCGGGACGACCGTGGTGCTGCCGCCGCCCGGGACCGTCGGCGCCGTGGACGTCATGGGCGGCGGGCCCGGCACCCGGGACACCGACGCGCTCGACCCCCGCAACCTCGCCCCCGCCGTCGACGCCGTCGTCCTCACCGGCGGCAGCGCCTACGGGCTCGCCGCCGCGGACGGCGCCATGGCGTGGCTGGAGGAGCGCGGCCGCGGCGTGCCGATCAGCGACCGGGCCGTGGTGCCGATCGTCCCCGCGGCCGTCGTCTTCGACCTCGGCCGCGGCGGCGACACCGCCGCCCGCCCCGGCCCCGCGCAGGGCCGCGCCGCCATCGCCGCCGCCCACGACTCCGGCGACAACGCCCCCGTCGCCCAGGGCGTCGTCGGCGCCGGCACCGGAACCACCGCCGGCGGCCTCAAGGGCGGCGTCGGCACCGCCAGCACCCTCCTGCCAGACGGCACCGTCGTCGGCGCCCTGGTGGTGCTCAACTCCGCGGGCTCGCCCGTCGATCCGGTCACCGGCCTGCCCTACGGCCTCGTCGCCGCGCTGCCCGCCGCCTCCCCCGAGCACCTCGCCGGCCTCCTGGACGACCCCGAGCCGCCCGAGTTCCCGCTGCGGCTGCCCTCCCCCGCCGTCCGCCGCGCCGCGCTCACCGGCGACCGGCCCCAGGCCCCCGAGACGCTCAACACCACCCTCGGCGTCCTCGCCATCAACGCCACGCTGACCAAGCCGCAGGCGCAGAAGCTCGCCGGCGCCGGAAACCTCGGCATCGCCCGCGCCGTCCGCCCCTCGCACACCCTCGTCGACGGCGAAACCGTCTTCGCCCTCGCCACCGGCCGCAGCGGGCCGCCGGCCGACGTCCCCGCGCTCAACCGCCTGCTCGCCGCGGCCGCCGACACCGTCAGCCGGGCCATCGTGCACGCCCTGCTCGCCGCCGACACCGTCACCACCCCCTGGCGCCGCATCCCCTCCTACCGCGAGCTCTACCTGCCCTGACCCGGCGCGACGCCGTCCGCCGCGTTGGCGTCCATCAGCCACCGGCCCAGCACCGTCGCGCCGTGCAGCACGCCGCGGCCCTCCCGGCGGCTCGCCGCCAGGCCGGCCGCGCGCAGCACCGCCACCTGCTCGGAGGCGCTCGCCGCGCTCACCCCGAGGCGGCGGGCCAGCTCCCCGGTGCCGTGCTCGGACGCCAGCAGCCGGAGCGCCGCCGCCCGGGTGCGGCCCAGCACCGCCGCCAGCGGATCGCCGTCCCCGCCCGGCGCGGGCAGCGCGGGCGCCGCCACCCGCGCCGGGTACGCCAGAATCGTCGGCGCGTCCGGGTTCGCGCCCACCAGCACCGGGCCCGTCCAGTGCCCCACCGGCAGCAGATCCAGCCCGCGCCCGCCCAGGTCCACCTCGCGCGGCCACGGGTACGGCAGCACCAGCACCAGCCCGTCGCCGCCCGCCCAGCGCGCCCCGGGCACCAGCCCCGCCAGCGCCGCGACCAGGCCGTCGGCCGCGATACGGGCCGTCAACCGGGCGCTCTCCGCCCGGTGCTGGGCGGTCAGCGCGGCCCACCGAGGCGCCACGATCGCCGCATGGGCGCTGTCCACGGCCGCGCCCAGCACCCGCCGCGCCGCCCCCGACGTCGGCAGCTCGTGCAGCCAGCCGGGCATCGGCCGGTCGCCGTAGGCGAGCGCCAGCCCGACGCGCACCAGCTCGGCCGGTGCCCGCACCACCTGCTCGATCCCGCTGCCCAGATCCGCGGTGATGGGATCGACGAACGCCGGGCCGCGCACCGGCGACGCCACCACGTCGAGCAAGGGCCGGGCGGCCGCGGGCAGTTCGCGCCGCACCCGCCGGCGCCAGCGCTCCAGCACCAGGTCCCGGTCGGGGCGGCGCAGCAGCATCAGCGCCGTCTTCAGCTCCACCAGCGGGGCCGGCTGCCCCACCACCCGGACCCTCCCCAGATCGGCGGCGCGGAAGTGTAAGCGCAGCACCGCCGGCATCACCAGGTCTTCGGCCACGCCCGAAGTGTAGGACGGCGGGGCCCGGCGAGCGGCAGCCTGAACACCGAACCGGCCGGCCGACGCAGGGGACGGCCGAAGCCGGGCGGGGAGGGATCCGATGAGGACGCCGACGAGAGCGGTCCGAGCGGCGCCGCGCGCCGCTCTCGTCGGCGCGGTGGCGGCGGCGCTCGCGCTGACGGCGGCGCTCGGCGGCTGCGGGGACAGCCGCCCGGCGCCACGCGCCGCCGCCTCCTCGCACTCGGCCCCGACCCCGACCCCGGCCGCCACGGCGAGCGCCACCGCGAGCGCGGCGGCCATCTGCCCCAACCGTTCCGCGCCGCCCCCGCACACCTCGCGGCAGCCGCTGCGCACCGCCGACGGGCTGCGCCTGCAGGCAGTCGAGATGGGCAGCGGCCCGCGCGGCGTCGTCCTCGTCCCCGAGACCGGCGTCCAACTGCTCTGCGGCTGGTGGGAGTTCGCCTCCTACCTCGCCGGGGCGGGCTTCCACGTCCTCCTCTTCGACGTGCGCTGCACCGGCGGCAGCAGTTGCGGCACCACCACGACCAGCAGCCCGGCCACCTCCGACGCCGACATCGCCGCCGCCACCGCCCGGCTGAAGGCCCGCGGCGCGCGCCGCATCGTCCTGCTCGGCGGTTCGACGGGCGGCTCGCAGGCGATCACCGCCGCCGCCCTCGGCAAGGACCCCGCCGTGCGCGCGGTGGCCTCGCTCTCCGCCGACCTGCTGGACGACCCCTCCACCGGCGTCACCGCCGCCGCGCCCAAGCTGCGCGTCCCGCTGCTGATGTCCGTCGCCCCCGGCGACCCCTATGTCACCCTCGCCGACACCCGCAAGGTCCTCGGCCTGGCCGGATCGTCCGACAAGCGCCTGGTCGTCGCCCCCGCCGACGCGGGCCACGGCTGGGACCTGGTGAGCCCGCCGACGGACCGGATCGCCCGGATCGTCACCGCCTTCCTCCGGAGCCACACATGACGCACCGCCGAAGAGGCCGCCGACTGCCCGCCCTGTTCCTCGCGGCCCTGGCCGTCGCCGGAGTCGCCGCACCCGCGAGCGCCGCACCCGCGAGCGCCGCCCCCGCGCCCGCCGTCCCGCTCACCACCATCGGCCGCGGTCCGCGCGTCGTGGTGCTCTCCAACGAGAGCGACGAGGACCTCACCTCCTGGCTCCCGCTCGCCCACGCCCTCGCCGCCCGCGGCTACCGCGCCGTCCTCTGGAACTACACCTCCGGCCCGGACACCACCCTCGAACTCGCCACCGTCCTCGACGAGCTGCGCCCCACCCACGCCCGGCACATCGTGCTGATGGGCGCCTCGGTCGGCGCCAAGACCAGCATCGTCACCGCCGCCCGGCCCAGCGCCACGCCGATCGACGGCGTCGTCTCGCTCTCCGCCGAGGCGCTGCTGCGCCCCGCCTACGACGTCGTCGCCGAGGCCCGCACCCTGCACCACCCGGTGCTGCTGGCCACCTCCGCCCAGGACCCCTACGGCTCCGCCGACACCGCCGCCCGGCTGATGGCCGCCGTCCCCGACCCGGACAAGCGCCTCGTCACCGTTCCGGGCGACGCGCACGGCACCGCCCTCCTCGACCGGCCCGACGGCTGCGCCGTGCTGCCCGCCGTCCTCGACTTCCTCCGCCGCCACCTGCACTGACGTTCCGTCGGCAGCCGCGCGCCGCGGCTACGATCGAGGGCGAAGGATCTCCGTCCACCGGGGGATCTCCGTCCCGAAAGGCGCGCCCATGCACGGCGAGTACAAGATCCCGGGCGGCAAGCTGGTCGTCGCCGACCTCGAGACCGAGGGCGGCCGGCTGCGGAACGTCCGCATCGCGGGCGACTTCTTCCTGGAGCCGGACGACGCCCTGGAGGCGATCAACGCGGCGCTGGAGGGCGCCCCCGCCGACGCCGCGGCCGCCGACCTCACCGCGCGCATCGACGCCGCCCTGCCGCCCGGCACCGCCATGCTCGGCCTCACCACCTCCGGCGTCGCCACCGCCGTGCGCCGCGCCCTCGCCCAGGCCACCGACTGGCGCGACTACGACTGGCAGCTGATCCACGAGGCCCCGCAGCCGCCCGCGCTGCACATGGCCCTCGACGAGGTGATCACCGCCGAGGTCGCCGCCGGCCGCCGCCCGCCCACCCTGCGCGTCTGGGAGTGGGACTCCAACGCCGTGATCATCGGCAGCTTCCAGAGCCTGCGCAACGAGGTCGACGAGGCCGGCGCGCTCCGCAACGACGTCACCGTGGTGCGCCGGATCTCCGGCGGCGGCGCGATGTTCGTCGAGCCGGAGAACACCATCACCTACTCGCTCTCGGTGCCCGACTCGCTCGTCGCCGGCCTCTCCTTCCAGGACTCCTACGCCTACCTCGACGACTGGGTGCTCGCCGCGCTCGGCGACATGGGCATCAAGGCCTGGTACCAGCCGCTCAACGACATCGCCACCGACCAGGGCAAGATCGCGGGCGCCGCGCAGAAGCGGATGGTCGGCACCGCCGGCCGATCCGGCGCCGTCCTGCACCATGTGACGATGAGTTACGACATCGACGCCGACAAGATGACCGACGTGCTGCGCATCGGCCGGGAGAAGCTGTCCGACAAGGGCACCTCCAGCGCGAAGAAGCGCGTCGACCCGCTGCGCCGGCAGACCGGCCTGCCCCGCGCCGAGGTCATCGACCGCATGATCGGCTCCTTCCGCACCCGCTACGGCCTCAGCGCCGGACAGGTCACCGACGAGGAGATGGCCCGCGCCCAGGAGCTGGCGCGCACCAAGTTCTCCACCGAGGAGTGGACCGCCCGGGTGCCCTGAGGCTTCGCCGGCGGGTCCGGCGCCGGCTGTCCGGCGTTCATCGCCTCCTCACCCGAACGGGGAACACCGGCAGGCGTGTCCAGGCAGACCCCGCCGTCCGGTCCGCCCGCGGGCCCAAGGATGGCAGCATGCTGACCGCATCCGCCGCGGCGCGTCCCCTCACCCTGCGCCTCGCCGCCGTGCAGTGGGCGGCGGTGCTCGCCCTCGGCTACGGCCTGCTGCAGGTCCTCGCGCAGGCGCCGGGCCAGGAGATGCCCGACACCGTCCAGTACGCGCGGCTCGCCCTGCACCGCACGGGCACCCCGTGGGCGGCGACGGCCGCGCCGGCGGCCCGTCAGGAGTGCCGCGACCGGATCAACCTGCCGGTGGGCGGACGCTCGGCCGTCCCGCAGACCCTCGTCACGCCGAGCGAGGACCGCGTCGAGGCCTGTGTCCGGCTCTTCGTCCGCGCTGCCGGTTCCGGGACGGGGATAGGGGATCCGCGCTACACCGCGATCTTCGCGGCCCGCCCGCTCTACCCGCTGCTGGCCGCCGGCCCGGTCGCCGTGCTCGGCGTCGCCTGGGGGATGTGGCTGCCCGCGCTGGCCTGCGGGCTGCTCGCCGGGATGCTGGTCTTCGCGCTGCTGCGGACGCTGGGCGCGTCCACCGGCGCGGCGCTCGCCGGGCAGCTGCTCTGCTACGTCCTGCCGGTCGGGTTCTGGGCGCTGCGGCCGATGTCGGAGGGGCCGAGCCTGGCCGCCACGCTCACCGCGCTGCTCGGCGCGGCGCTGACGGTCCGCCAACCCGCCCGGCCGCGGCCGGGCCTGACGCTGCTGGCGGTCGGGACGGCGGCCGGGTTCCTCACCCGCTACTCCACGGCGGTGCTGGTGACCGCCGCGCTCGCCGCCGTCCTGCTGGTGCTCGCCGCGCTGCCCCGCACCCGGACGCGCACGGTGGCCGCGGCCGCGGCGGTGGCCGCGGCGGGCGCGCTCGCCCAGCCCTTCGCGGCCAAGGCGCTGGGCTGGCCGGGGACGGCCGTCACCCTGCAGGACACCTTCACCCGGCACTTCAACCGGCCCGCGGTGGCACACCCGTGGCGGATGCTGCTGGACCTGGAGGGGCAGCTGTGGCCGGACTGGCTGCACAGCATCGGGACGCAGCCGCTGCTGCCGATCGCCGTGCTGGCCGGCGCCGTCGCCCTGTGGCGCACCTCCCGCGCGGCGGCCGCGCTCGTCCTCGCCGTCGCCGCCACCGGCCTCGCCACGGTCGCCGCCCACCCGGTGATGACCGAGGCCGACCGCCTCGTCTCCCCGCTGTGGCTCGCCGCGGTGATCGGCCTGCCGCTGTGGCTGCCCCGCACACCCCGCGCATGACCGGCGAACGCGGCGCCAAGCCCGCTCAGAGCGGCACCTCGACCACCCGGGTCCCCACCCGCTCGGCCTCCGCGCCGCCGCCCGTCGTCTCCGCCAACCACGCGGCGAACGCGGGCTCCTCGCCGTCCGGCACCCCGACCTCGAAGCGGACCCCCGCGCCGTAGCCGACGCCCAGCAGCTCGAAGCGCGACCCCCGCAGCTCGTTCTCCAGCCGCCCCGCCCCGGCATGGCCGGACTCCACGGCGAAGACGCCGACGTCCCGCAGCTCCACCACCCCCACCGCGTCCACCGCCTCGGCGACCGCGCCGCCGTACGCCCGCACCAGGCCCCCGGCGCCCAGCCTGGTGCCGCCGAACCAGCGCGTCACCACCGCGACCACGTCCGTCAGCTCGCGCCGCCGCAGCACCTCCAGCATCGGCACCCCGGCCGTGCCGGACGGCTCGCCGTCGTCGTTCGACCGCTCCACATCCGACCAGCGGCCCAGCACGAACGCCGAGCAGTTGTGCGAGGCGTTCCAGTACTGCTTCTTCCGCTCCGCGACGAACGCCCGCGCCTGCTCCTCCGTGCCGACGCGCCGCAGCGCGCACAGGAACCGCGACTTCTTGACCTCTGTCTCGTGCTCGCCGTCGGCCCTGATGGTGCGCAAGAACCCGCCTACGCCACGTCGAGGTCGACGACGACCGGCGCATGGTCGGAGGCGCCCTTGCCCTTGCGCTCCTCGCGGTCGACATACGCGTCCGACACCGCGCCGGCGAACGCCGGGTTGCCGTACACCAGGTCGATCCGCATGCCCTTGTTCTTCGGGAAGCCCAGCTCGCGGTAGTCCCAGTAGGTGTAGGGGCGGTCGTACTTGAGCGGGCGCGGCACCACATCGGCGAGCCCGGCGTCGCGCAGCGCGGCCAGCGCCTTGCGCTCCGGCTCCGTCACATGGGTGCTGCCCTCGAAGACCGCGGGATCCCACACGTCCTCGTCCGTCGGCGCCACGTTGTAGTCGCCCAGCACCGCGAACGGCACCGAACCGGTGCCCTCCGCCTCGACCGTGCGGCGCAGCGCCTCGAACCACTCCAGCTTGTAGGCGTAGTGCGGGTGGCCCACCTCGCGGCCGTTGGGGACGTAGACCGACCACAGCCGCACCCCGCCGCAGGTGGCGCCGACCGCACGGGGCTCGACGACGCCCTCGTACTCCGGCTGGCCCGGCAGATCGCGCACCACATCGGCGAGCCCGACCCTCGACAGCAGCGCGACGCCGTTCCAGCGGCCGGTGCCGTGCGCCGCCACCTCGTAGCCGAGCGCCCCGACCTCCGCGGCCGGGAACGCCTCGGTCGTCGTCTTAAGCTCCTGCAGGCACAGCACGTCGGGACGGCTGCCCTCCAGCCAGGCCAGCAGCCGGGGCAGTCGCGCCGTCACCGAGTTCACGTTCCAGGTCGCCACTCGCATGCCCCGAGCCTATCGGGAGGGACCGACATCCGATCGCCGGAGCACGGCCGCCATAATGGTGAGCTGTGGCAACCAATGACGTACCCGTAGAGATCGGCACCTATCTGGCCATCGGCGACAGCTTCAGCGAGGGCCTCAACGACCGGGCCCCCGGCGGCGGTTTCGCCGGCTGGGCCGACCGCCTCGCCGAGCACCTGGACGCGGCCCGCCCGGACGGCGCGCCGCCGCTGCGCTACGGCAACACCGCCGTGCGCGGCAAGCTGCTCGGCCAGATCGTCCGCGACCAGGTCCCGATCGCGGAGCGGTTCGCGCCCGATCTGGTGACGATCGCCGGCGGCGGGAACGACATCCTCCGACCGGGCGCCGACCCGGACGCCCTCGCCGAGCTCTTCGAGCAGGGCGTGCGGCGGATGTCCCGCACCAGCCATGTGCTGCTCTTCACCGGGTTCGACACCCGCAACTCGCCGCTGCTGAACCTGCTGCGCGGCAAGGTCGCCGCCTACAACATGCACCTGCGGGCGATCGCCGACCGCAACGGCTGCTCGGTGGTCGACCTGTGGTCGATGCGGGCGCTGCACGACCGCCGCGCCTGGAGCGAGGACCGCCTCCACCTGGCCCCGGAGGGCCACCGGCGGGTGGCGCTGCGGGCCGCGCAGGTGCTGGGCGCCAAGGCGGACGGCGACCCGGAGGAGCCGTGGCCCGCGCAGCGGCCGAAGCCGGCCGGGGTGCGCCGCCGCGAGAACATCGACTGGGCGCGGACTCACCTCGTGCCGTGGATCGGCCGCCGCCTCAAGGGCACCTCCTCCGGCGACACCGTCCTCCCTAAGCGCCCGGAGATGACGCCCCTTCGGTGACCGCGGCCTCCACCCCCTCGGGCGGCGAGGCCGTCCGGGCGGGGTGCCGGGGCGAAGGGGCGGCAAGGGCGAGCACCGGGACCGCGAGCGCCAGGACGCCCGCGCCCACCCCGTACCAGAGCGTCACCCCGGTCAGCCCCACCGACGGCACCGCCGCCCCCGCCCCCACCGCCGGCGCCGCGAACGCGGCATAGCTGAGCATGTACATCGTGGCGAGCAGCGACGCCCGCTCCCCCGCCCCCGCCCGCGCGGTGATCGTCCGCAGCGCCCCCAGGAAGCCCGCGCCGAACCCGAAGCCGGCCACCACCGTCCCCAGGAAGAACAGCGGGACGGCCCCCGTCTCCACCCCGGCCAGCGTCACCGCGAGCCCGGCGGCGAGCGTCACCGCACCCCCGCCCATCACCGTGCGGGCCGGGCGCCCCGAGGCCCCCGCCGCGGCCGCCGCGCCCGCGAAGGTCAGCGCCGCCACCACGAGCCCGCCCACCAGATGGTTCGTCAGGTGCAGCACCCCGGCCGCGATCGACGGCCCCAGCGAGAGGTAGAACCCGCCGACCGCCCAGACCGCGACCAGCGCCGGCGCGGCCGTCCAGAACGCCCGGCGCGCCGACGCGGGGACGCCCGCCCGCGGCGCCAGCGAGGCGAGCGCGCCGGGCCGCCGCGGGGAGGTCTCCGGTATCCCGGCCACCACCACCGCGGCGATCAGGAAGACGGCCGCCAGCAGCGCGTAGACCAGCACCGTCGGCGCGGGCGCGTACTGCACCAGCAGCCCCGCTCCGACCGCCCCGACGCCCAGGCCGAGCGTCGGCGCCGATCCGTTGACGAGGCCCGCGAGATGCGGCCGGGCGGCCGGCTGGTGGTCGATGAGCGAGGCGGCCAGCGCGCTGGTCGCCGCCCCGGTGGCAAGGCCCTGGAGCGCGCGGGCGGCGTAGAGCCAGCCGACGTTGTCGGCGGCGATGAACAGGCCCATCGCGACGGCCTCGGCGAGCAGCGCGCCGATCAGCACGGGCCGCCGGCCGATGTGGTCGGAGAGCGCGCCGACGGTGAGCAGCGCGACGAGCAGGGCGACGGCGTAGACGCCGAAGACCGCGGTGAGGGTGATCTCGGAGAAGCCCCAGCGGGCCTGGTAGACGACGTAGAGCGGGGACGGGGCGCCGGCCGCCGCCATCAGGGCGGTGAGCACGGCGCCGACCACCCAGAAGGCGGCGGTGCGCGGCAGGACGGGCATGCGTGGGACTCCTCCCGTGTTAAAGCAATCGACTTCGCTTTTGGAAGCTAGCACCGCGCCAACCCAAAAGCAATCATCTTTGCTTTAAGGCTCGGGCTACCCTGGCTCCATGACCGCCACCCAGCCCGCCACCCGCCCCGGGGGCCGCAGCGCCCGGGTCCGCGAGGCCGTGTTCAAGGCGGCCCAGGAACTCGCCGCCGAGCAGGGCACGGAGAAGCTGACGCTGCCGTGCGTCGCCACCCGGGCCGGCGTCAACCCGACGACCCTCTACCGCCGTTGGGGCAGCATGGCCGGGCTGCTCGCCGACATCGCGGCGACCCGCATCCGCCACACCGAGGTCCCGGACACCGGCAGCCTCGCCGGCGACCTCGGCGCGTTCGCCGAGGCCGTCCTTCAGGATCTGCGGCAGCCGGGGGGGATCGCCATCCTGAGCATCGAGGTCGACTCCGACCTGCGCGCCCGCCGCGACGGCCTGCGGCGCTGCCGCGAGCTGCGCACCAGCCAGCTGGAGCAGATCCTCGACCAGGAGCGCCGCCGCAACGGCGGCGCCGAGCCCGGGCTGACGGTCGAACGCATCAACGACCGGCTCGTCGCCCCGCTCTACTACCGCGTCCTGCACGACATCCCCGGCGCCGACGCCGCCTACGCGCGCGGCCTGGCGGCCGAACTCACCGACTGACGCGCCGCCGGACCGCCGTACGCCCCGCGGCTACCGCCGGATCAGCTCTCCGCCGTCCGCGTGCAGCACCTCGCCGGTGATGTAGCCGGCCTCCGCCGACGCCAGGAAGACCACCGTCCCGGCGATCTCGTCCGGCACTCCGACCCGGCCGACCAGCGTGCGCCCCGCGCGCCGCGTCACCTCGGCCTCCGTCAGCCGCTCGCCGAAGAACTCCGTCCCCGCCACCGTCCCCGGCGCCACGATGTTCGCGGTGATCCCGGACGGGCCCAGCTGCGCCGCCAGATGGCGGTTCCAGGCGTGCAGCGCCGCCTTCGCCGCGCCGTACGAGCCGGCCCCGCGCACCGCCGCCGAGGAGGAGAGCGTCACCACCCGCCCGCCGTCCGCCGCCAGCCGGTCCCGCAGCGCCTCGGTGAGCAGCACGGTGGTGAGCACATTGCGCTCGAAGTCGCTGCGCCAGCGCGCCGCCGTCCCGCTCAGGCCCGTGCCCGACGCCGCCGTCTCGCGGCTGCCGGCGTTGTTGACCAGCACGTCGATCCGCTCGGGCATCCCGGCGACCAGCGCCTCGACCGCGTCCGGGTCGGCCAGGTCGCAGACCATCGGACGGATCGCGGGACCCAGTTCCTTCGCGGCGCGCTCCAGCACGTCGCGGCGGCGCCCGATGACCAGGACCGCGTCCCCGGCCTCCGCGAACCGGGCGGCCACGGCCCGGCCGATGCCGGTCCCGCCGCCCGTGACGACGACATTCCTGCTCATCCCCGACCGATCCCCTTGCGGAACTCCACTGCGGCACCGCCCGGATGACGGCCCGCCAGCAGGACGGTACGCGATGCCCTCCGGCCGCCGGACGGCGGGGGTGGGAGCGGCCCGCGGCACCGCTCCGGACCCCGTCGAGAGCCGACGAGAGCTAACTCACACGTTCGGGACGTAACCGTTCGGGGTGGTTCGAGACTCTTACCGGGTGAAGGTTGTCTCCGGGTTCCGGCGGACCGGGAGACGCACGACGGCCGGGGCGGGCAGTGCTCCGTCAGCCATGAGCGGCCTCCGGCAGGCTCTGCCCGACCCCGACCGTCAAGTCGTACGAGTCGTGCCCGCGGTGCGGGTCGCGGTCAGCGCGACTCGAGCGCGACGTAGTCGCGGATCTCGGTGCCCGTGTAGATCTGCCGCGGGCGGCCGATCCGGTTGCTCGGGTCCTTGATCATCTCGCGCCAGTGGGCGATCCAGCCCGGCAGCCGGCCGAGGGCGAAGAGCACCGTGAACATCTCGGTGGGGAAGCCCATGGCCCGGTAGATGATGCCGGTGTAGAAGTCCACGTTCGGGTAGAGCTTGCGCGAGACGAAGTAGTCGTCGCTGAGCGCGTGCTCCTCCAGTTTGAGCGCGATCTCCAGCAGCGGGTCGTTGCCCTTGCCCAGCTTGGCGAGGACGTCGTGCGCGGCCTGCTTGATGATCTTCGCGCGGGGGTCGAAGTTCTTGTAGACCCGGTGCCCGAAGCCCATCAGGCGGACGCCGCTGGTCTTGTCCTTGACCTCGCGGATGAACTTGTCGACGTCGCCGCCGTCGGCCTGGATGGCCTCCAGCATCTCCAGCACCGCCGAGTTGGCGCCGCCGTGCAGGGGGCCCCAGAGCGCGTTGATGCCGGCCGAGATCGAGGCGAAGAGGTTCGCCTGCGAGGAGCCGACCAGCCGCACCGTGGAGGTGGAGCAGTTCTGCTCGTGGTCCGCGTGCAGGATGAAGAGCTTGTCCAGCGCGTCGGCCACCACCGGGTCGACGTCGTAGTCCTCCGGCGGGACGGCGAACGTCATCCGCAGGAAGTTCTCGACGAGGCCCAGGTTGTTGTCCGGGTACAGGAACGGCTGCCCGAGCGCCTTCTTGTGCGCGTACGCGGCGATCGTGGGCAGCTTGGCCAGGAGCCTTATGGTCGAGAGGTTGACCTGGCGGTCGTCGAACGGGTTGTGGCTGTCCTGGTAGAACGTCGACAGCGCGCTGACCACGGAGGACAGCATCGCCATCGGGTGGGCGTCCTTGGGGAAGCCGTCGTAGAAGCGCTTGACGTCCTCGTGCAGCAGAGTGTGGCGGGCGATCTCGCCCTTGAACTCCTCCAGCTGCTGGGCCGTCGGGAGCTCACCGTTGATGAGCAGGTACGAGACCTCGAGATAGGTCGACTTCTCGGCCAGCTGCTCGATGGGGTATCCGCGGTAGCGCAGGATGCCCTTCTCACCGTCGAGGAACGTGATCGCCGACTGGTACGCCGCGGTATTGCCGAAGCCGCTGTCGAGCGTGACCAGACCGGTCTGACCACGCAGCTTGGCGATGTCGAAGCCGCGGTCGCCCGCGGTCCCCTCGATCACCGGGAACTCGTAGTCGCCGCCCTCGTACCGGAGCACCACCTTGTTGTCGCTCACGTCATCCCTCACCGAAGAACCTGCAGCTCGGCCGTCCAGGGAGGTCTCCCTGCCGCGCTGTCTCCATTGACTTTGATGTCTACCTTCCCCCACCCGGACGTGCATGACGCACGCGGGGTGCGATAAGTCCGAAGGCGCTCGACCAGGGACGCCTGGCCCGCAGTGCCATAGGCGGACATTCGGAGCGTAAGGACGGCAGTCGGGCGGCCAAGCGTGCAATTCAGGCCTTGACTACCCTTCAGCCCTCTATGAAAACACGGATCCCGGGTGAGCGATGTCACTGCGTGCCAATTCATTCGGACGCGTCGCCACGGCCCCGGTCAGACGGGCCGCGAGCGCGGTGTGCCGGCGCCCCGCGGAGACCGTCCGCACCGCCTGCCCGATCGCCTTGCGGGAGCCGACCAGCACCACCAGCCGCTTGGCGCGCGTCACCGCCGTGTAGAGCAGATTGCGCTGCAGCATCATCCAGGCGCTGGTCGTCACGGGGATCACCACGCAGGGGTACTCGCTGCCCTGGGAGCGGTGGATGGTCACCGCATAGGCGTGCGCCAGCTCGTCCAGCTCGTCGAAGGCGTACGGCACCTCCTCGTCCTCGTCGGTGAGCACCATGAGCGTCTGCGCCTCGGGGTCGAGGGCGGTGACGATCCCGACGGTGCCGTTGAAGACGCCGTTCCGGCCCTTGTCGTAGTTGTTGCGGATCTGCGTCACCTTGTCGCCGACCCGGAAGGTGCGGCCGCCGAAGCGCTTCTCCGGCAGGCCCTCCCGGGCCGGTGTCACCGCGCCCTGCAGCAGGGTGTTGAGGTTGCCGGCGCCGGCCGGGCCGCGGTGCATCGGCGCCAGCACCTGGACGTCCCGCCGCGGGTCGAGCCCGAACCGGGCGGGGATGCGGCGGGCCACCACGTCCACGGTGAGCGAGGCGGCCTCCTCGGCCTCCTCCGCCACGAAGAGGAAGAAGTCGTCGAGGCCCTGGAGCACCGGCGGCTCGCCGCGGTTGATGCGGTGCGCGTTGGTGACCACGCCGGACTGCTGGGCCTGCCGGAAGATCCGCGTCAGCCGGACGCTCGGCACCGGCCCGCCCTCCTCCAGAAGATCGCGCAGCACCTCCCCGGCGCCCACCGACGGCAGCTGGTCGACATCCCCCACAAAGAGCAGGTGAGCGCCCGGCGGCACCGCCTTGACCAGCTTGTTGGCGAGGATCAGGTCGAGCATCGAGGCCTCGTCGACGACCACCAGATCGGCGTCGAGCGGCCGCTCCCGGTCGTAGGCGGCGTCCCCGCCGGGCTTCAGCTCCAGCAGCCGGTGGACGGTGGAGGCCTCGCAGCCGGTCAGCTCGGCGAGCCGCTTGGCGGCCCGCCCGGTGGGCGCGGCGAGCACCACCTTGGCGTGCTTGGCGCGGGCCAGCGCGATCACCGAGGAGACGGTGAAGCTCTTGCCGCAGCCGGGGCCGCCGGTGAGCACCGCGACCTTCTCCGCGAGCGCCAGCCGGACGGCCGCCTCCTGCTCGGCGGCGAGCTCGGCGCCGGTGCGGCGCCGCAGCCACTCCATCGCGGCCGCCCAGCCCCCGTCGTCCCCGGCGACGGCGGTGAGCGCCGGCAGCCGGTCCTCCTCGGCCCGCAGCAGCCGCCGGACCTGGCCGGCGAGCGACAGCTCGGCGCGGTGGAAGGGCACCAGGAAGATCGCCTGCACCTCCTCGCCCGGGGCCTCCCCCGGCACCCTCTCGCGCACCACCCCCTCCTCGGCGACCAGTTCCGCGAGGCACTCGATGACCAGGCCGGTGTCGACGGCGAGCAGCTTCACCGTGTCGGCGATCAGCCGCTCCTCGGGCAGATAGCAGTGCCCCTGGTCGGACGACTCCGAAAGGGCGTACTGCAGACCGGCCTTGACGCGGTCCGGGCTGTCGTGCGGGATGCCGACCGCCTGGGCGATCCGGTCGGCCGTCAGGAAGCCGATGCCCCACACATCGGCGGCGAGCCGGTAGGGCTGGTTCTTCACCACGCCGATGGAGCCGTCGCCGTAGTTCTTGTAGATGCGCACCGCGAGGGAGGTGGAGACGCCGACCGTCTGGAGGAAGACCATCACCTCCTTGATGGCCTTCTGCTCCTCCCAGGCCGCGGCGATCAGCTTGGTGCGCTTCGGGCCGAGCTTGGGCACCTCGATCAGCCGCTTCGGATCGGACTCGATCACCTCCAGGGTGTCGATGCCGAAGTGCCCGACGATCCGCTCGGCGAGCTTCGGGCCGATGCCCTTGATCAGCCCCGAGCCGAGGTAGCGCTGGATGCCCTGCACGGTGGCCGGCAGCACGGTGGTGTAGTTCTCCACGGTGAACTGCCGCCCGTACTGCGGGTGCGAGCCCCACCGGCCCTCCAGCCGCAGCGACTCCCCCACCTGCGCGCCGAGCAGCGCGCCCACCACGGTGAGCAGTTCGCCACCGCCGCGGCCGCCGTCCTTCCAGTTCGACGGGGCGAGGCGCGCGACCGTCCAGCCGTTCTCCTCGTTGGCGTAGGTGATGCGCTCCAGGACGCCCTCGACCACGGGGAGGGGCCGGGGCTGCTCGTGCGCCTGCCGGGGTGGTGCCGCCATGCCGCGAACATACCGCCCGGCTCCGACGCCCCGGCCGGATTCCCCTTCTGCCTGTGGACAACCCGCGCTAGTCTTCGAGGAGTCCTTTGACAAAGTCAACGGAATCCTTGAGGAGATCAACGATGAATGCCGCCGACCCCCGCTCCGTGGCCCGCATCCGCGACTTCAATCGGTACTGGACGCGCACCATCGGAGTCCTCGACGAGGGCCATCTGCACACCCCCTACAACCTCAGTGAATGCCGCGTGCTCTACGAGATCGCCGCGGCCGGGAGCGACATCGGGACGACCGTGCTGCGGGAGGCGCTCGGGCTCGACGCCGGCCAACTCAGCCGCATCCTCGCCCGGTTCGAGCGGGAGAAGCTCGTCACCCGCGGCCCCGACCCGGACGACGGCCGCCGGCAGACCGTCCGCCTCACCGCCGCCGGGCGCCGCCTCCAGGACCACCACGACGCCCTCGCCGACGCGGCCAACGCGGAGCTCCTGGACCGCATCCCCGAGCGGGAGCGGCCGGAGGTGCTGGCCGCGATGGACGTCATCCGCACCGCGCTCGACCCCTCCGCGGCGGCGGGCGCGCTGGTCATCCGCCCGCCGCGGCCCGGCGACCTCGGCTGGACGGTGCAGGCCAACGCGGCCGTCTACCACGACCAGTTCGGCTGGAACGACGACTACGAGGCGCTGGTCGCCCGGATCGTCGCCGACTACGCCGCGGACCACCATCCCCGGCGGGAGGCGTGCTGGATCGCCGAGCTGGACGGCCGCAACGTCGGCTGCGTGTTCTGCGTGGGCGACCACGGCGATCCGACCGGGACGACGGCGCGGCTGCGCCTCCTGCTGGTCGCGCCGGAGGCGCGGGGGCACGGGGTGGGGCGGCGGCTGGTCGAGGAGTGCGTGCGGTTCGCGCGGGACGCGGACTACACGGAGATGGTGCTGTGGACCAACTCGGTGCTGGGCTCCGCCCGACGCATCTACCAGGCGATCGGCTTTCGGCTGGAGGCGGAGGAGCCGCACGTCAGCTTCGGCAAGCAGTTGGTCGGCCAGACGTGGCGGCTCAAGCTCCGCTGAACCTTCGCGGTCCGCGGGGTGCCGGGTTCGCCGCCCCTTGGCCCCGGCACCCCACCCGCCCGGCGTCGCCGGGCGCGGACCGCAGCCCCTACGCCGCGACTCCCTCCGACTCGCCGATGAACGCCCGCCACAGGCGGGCATAGCGGCCGCCGCGGGCCACCAGCTCGCCGTGCGTGCCGTCCTCGACGACCCGGCCGCGGTGCATGACGACCACCCGGTCGGCCCGCGCCGCCGTCGTCAGCCGGTGCGCGATCACCAGCGTCGTCCGCTTCCCCGACAGCCGGTCCGTCGCCCGGATCACCTCCGCCTCCGACGCCAGGTCCAGCGCCGCCGTCGCCTCGTCCAGCAGCAGGATGTCCGGATCCACCAACTCGGCGCGCGCCAGCGCGATCAGCTGGCGCTGACCGGCCGACAGGTTCCGCCCGCGCTCGGACACCTCGTGGAGGTAGCCGCCGCTGAGCGTCGCCACCATCTCGTGCGCGCCCACCCGCTTGGCGGCCGACTCCACCTCCGCGTCCGACGCTCCGGGGCGGCCGTAGGCGATCGCGTCCCGCACCGTGCCCGGGAAGAGGTACGCCTCCTGCGGCACCACGCCCAGCCGGTGCCGGTAGGCCGCCAGCCCGAACTCCCGCAGGTCGGTGCCGTCCGCGCGCACCGCGCCGTCCGTGACGTCGTAGAACCGCGCCACCAGCTTCACCAGCGTCGACTTGCCGGCGCCGGTCTCGCCGACGAACGCCACCGTCTGGCCCGCCGGGATGTGCAGCAGGACGTCCGACAGCGCCTCCTTGCCCTTCGCCTCGCCGGAGTCCGACGCGTCGTCGGGATCGGCCTCGTCCAGCGCCGCGACGCCCTCCGGGTCGATCGAGTCGGCGTTGTAGGCGAAGTGGACGTCGTCGAAGCGGACGTCCCCGGTCAACCGCTCGACCGGCTTGGGGTGCTCCGCCTCCGGCGTCGTCGTCGGGGTGCGCAGCAGCTCGCGGATGCGGGTGAGGCCCACCACCGCCTGCTGGTAGCCGTCGAAGACCTGGGACAGCTGCTGGATCGGGCTGAAGAACAGCTCGATGTAGAGCAGGTAGGCCACCAGCTCGCCGGCCGACAGGCTGTGCGACTCCACCCGCCCGGCACCCACCGCCAGCACCAGCGCCGCGGCCACCGTCGACAGGAACTGCCCGAACGGGAAGTAGACCGCGATGTACTGCTGCGCCTTGACCCGCGCGTCCAGGTAGCGCCGCGACAGCCCGGTGAACCGGGTCTCGTTGCGGTTCTCCCGGCGGAAGGCCTGCACCAGCCGCATCCCGGCGACGTTCTCCTGGAGGTCGGCGTTGACCACCGCGACCCGCTCACGGGCCGTCAGGTACGCCTTCGCCGACTTGGAGCGGAAGATCAGCGTGCCGACGATGAGGATCGGCAGCACGGTGAAGACCGTCAGCGCCAGCTGGACGTCGATGATCAGCAGCGCGATCAGGATGCCGAAGAACGTCAGCACCGCGACCACGCCGTTGACGAGCCCGGTCTGCAGGAACGAGGAGAGCGCGTCCACGTCCGTGGTCATCCGCGTCATGATGCGGCCGCTCAGCTCGCGCTCGTAGTAGTCCAGCCCGAGCCGCTGCAGGTGCGCGAACTCCTTGACGCGTAGCGTGTAGAGGATCCGCTCGCCGGTGCGGCCCGTCACCCGGGTCATGCCGATCTGGACGAACCAGTCGGCCAGCACCACGCCCAGGCCCACCGCGGCCGCCGCGAAGAGCGCGCCGAGCGCGTTCTTCAGCACGCCGGAGTCGATGCCGTGCCGGATCAGCACCGGCAGCACCAGCGAGGCTCCCGCGTCCAGGCACACCAGCAGTAGGCCCAGCAGCAGCATCAACCGGAACGGGCGCAGCAGCGCGCCCAGCGTGAAGTGCGGCGCGGGCCTGCGCGCCTCCTCCAGCGGCACCTCGGGGCGGTCGGTCGCCGGGGGCAGCGCCTCCACCGCCGCCAGCAGCTCCGGCGTCGGCGGCAGGCCGCCGATCCCGCCGTGCATGCCGCCGCCGACCCGGCCGCCCGCGGCCATCGCCGCCCGGCCCGCCGCGGCCGCCGCCCGCGCGTCGTTGCCGCGCAGCTCGGCGGGCCACAGCTCCGGGGTGATGCCGCGCTGCTCCTCGTCCTCCGCCCAGCGCTCGCCGTCCGGTTGCTCCCGGTCGGCCGCGCAGGCCTTCGCCATCGGGTCGAACGCGCCCGAGCCGGGGACGCCGCAGCCGTAGGCGTCCTCCGCCGGCAGGTGCGGCAGCGCCTCCAGCTCCTCCAGGGACTGCTCCTCGTCGACCGCCTCGGCCGCCGACTCCACGTCGTTGAGGGCGTCCGGGTCGGTGAGCAGCCGGCGGTAGAGCGCACTGCGCGCCACCAGCTCCTCGTGGGTGCCCAGCTCGGCGAGGCGGCCGGCGTCCAGCACCGCGATCCGGTCGGCGAGCTGGAGGGTGGAGCGGCGGTGCGCGATCAGCAGCGTGGTGCGGCCGCGCATCACCCGGTGCAGCGCGTCGTGGATGCGCGACTCGACGCGGGCGTCCACCGCCGAGGTCGCGTCGTCCATGATCAGCAGCCGGGGGTCGGAGAGGATCGCGCGGGCCAGCGCCACGCGCTGCCGCTGCCCGCCCGACAGCGTCAGCCCCTGCTCGCCGACCCGGGTCCGGTAGCCGTCCGGCAGGGCGGTGATGAAGCCGTGCGCCTGGGCGGCCTTCGCCGCCTCGACGATCTCCTCCTCGGAGGCATCGGGCCGGCCGAAGGCGATGTTCTCCTTGACGCTCACCGAGAACAGGAAGCTGTCCTCGGGCACCAGGCCGATCGCCGCGCGCAGCGAGTCCATTGTCAGGTCGCGCACGTCGTGGCCGTGGATGCGCACCGCGCCGCCGGTGACGTCGTAGAAGCGCGGCACCAGGTTGGCCACGGTGGTCTTGCCGCAGCCGGACGAGCCGACCAGCGCCACCGTCTCGCCCGGGCGGATCCTCAGGTTGAAGCCGTCCAGCACCGGGCGGGACTCGCCGTCCTTGCCGTAGCCGAAGACGACATTGTCGAACTCCAGTGCCGGGACAGCGTTGTCGGGGCTCCTGCGGCGCCGGTCCTCGCCGCCGCCGGCGAGGGGCCGCGGGTCGGCGCCGAACTCCAGCTCCGCAAGGTCCAGCTCCTCCGCGTCCGGCTTCTCGGTCATCACCGGGCGGGTGTCGATCACCTCGAAGACCCGCTCCACACCGGCCCGCGCCTGCTGGCCCATCGTCAGCAGGTTGGTGAGCATCCGCACCGGCCCGACCATCTGCGCCACATAGGTGGAGAAGGCGACGAAGGTGCCCAGCGTGATCTCGCCGTGCGCGGCGAGCACACCGCCCGCCGCCAGCATCGCGATCTGGCCCAGCGCCGGCAGCATCTGCATCGTCGGCCCGAAGCGCGAGTTGAGCCGGACGCCGCGCAGCCGCGCCGCGAACAGCTCGGAGGAGGCGGCCTCCAGCCGCTGCCGCTCCTGCTCCTCCTGGCCGAAGCCCTTGACCACGCGGACGCCGGTGACGGCGCCGTCCACCACGCCGGCGACGTTGGCCGCCTGCTGCTGGGCGTACCAGGTGGCGGGGAAGAGCCGCCGGCGGCTGCGCAGCGCCACCCACCACAGCAGCGGCACGATGGCGAGGACGATCAGCGACAGCTGGATCGACAACGAAATCATGATGACCAGCGAGACGATGAACATCAGCACGTTGCCGGTCATCACCGGGATCATCGACAGCAGGCCCTGCACCAGTTGCAGGTCGGAGGTGGCCCTGCCGACCACCTGGCCCGTCTCCAGCCGGTCCTGGCCGGGCCCGTCCAGCTTCGACAGCGAGCGGAACATCGCCACCCGCAGCTCGTGCTGCACGTCCACGGCCAGCCGGCCGCCGTAGTAGCGCCGGATGTAGGTGGTGACGAAGACCCCGGCGGCCGCGATGATCAGGAGGATCGCCCACGGCGTCAGCGACTTCTCGTGCTTGACGATCACGTCGTCGATGATCAGCCGCGGGAGCAGGGGTATCAGCGCGCTGATCGTCATGCCGATCAGCGAGGCGCCGAAGGAGAGCAGGACGAACTTCCTGAATCTCCAGCAGTACCCCGCGAGCCGCTTGATCCAGCCCCTGGCCTCCCCCTGCACCCCTGTGGCGCCCCCGTTCCCCCCGGTGTCCCCGTTGCCCCCGACCGCCGTCGAACCTGCCGTCCCACTCGACGCTGTCCCTGTGTCCACGCCTTCGATCCGCCTCACCCACGGCCCTTGCGGGCCAGGTCGCCGATTGCTCTCACTCAGACATTCCCGTGCTGTCCTACCCCCTCTTCGCCGGAAAAGCCACCGCATAGAGTGTCCACCACATCGCCGACATCGGCCCACGAGCGGGCGAACCAGGCATAACTCTCGGCCCCCGGCGACGACCGTGCCCAGCCCGTGATCCGCGGAGCCGACCGGTCCACCCCCGCAATGAGCCACAATGAGCCCATGCGCGGAACGACGCCCCGCCCCGCACCCGCCACCACGGCCGGCACCGCCCCGGCCGCGGCCCGCGCGGCATGAGCGCACGCGCCCGCGCGCAGGCCCGCGCCGCCCTCGTCAAACACCTCCTGTGGGCCCGGATAGCGGGCGAGGTCGCCACCCCCCGCGAGAACAACCTCCACCACCTCAAGGCACTCGCCGACGGAGACCCCTACTACCACTTCGGGCTCGATCTCGACGGCCGCTGGAGCGACTCCGACACCGTCCTGGAGATGATGGCCGAACGCTGCGGCATCTCCGACGACCCCGAGCACACCCACGGCCAGGACACCATCGACCCCGAGCTGACGGTCAATGCGCTCGACCGGGTCGCCGCCCGCCTCAAGCAGGCCGCCGAGGGCCGCCAGCGGGTCCTCCTCGCCACCGGCCACCCGGCCGGGCTGATGCCCCTCCACCAGGCCGTCGGACGCGCCCTGCGGCGCGCCGGCTGCGAGCTCGCCATCCCCCCGGACGGCATCCTCACCACCGAGGGCGAGGTCCGCCACCTCGACGGCGTCGTGGTGCTGCACCGCGGCGGCAACCTGATGCACACCCATTCGCCCGTGCCCATGCAGCGCATCCTCGACGTGATGCAGATGGACGACCGGCTCCCCGACCTCGTCCACGCCGACCACGGCTGGGCCGGCTGCTCGGGCCAGCGCGGGATCGAGACGGTCGGCTACGCCGACTGCAACGACCCCGCGCTCTTCGTCGGCGAGGCGGACGGCCGCCTGCTGGCGACCGTCCCCCTCGACGACAACGTCCCCCCGCACCGCTACCAGCCGGTCATCGACTACCTGCTGACGGCGGCCGGGCTGGAGGCGGACGCCCCCATCGAGCCGCCGCACCTCAACGGCCGGCGCCGGCGCAAGTAGCGGCGGCTACTCCGGAGCCGGGCTCCCCGGGCAGCTGACGTCCCCATCGGGCAGCGTCCCCGACAGCAGGTAGCGGTCCACGTACCCGTCCACGCAGGCGTTGCCGTTCTCGAACTGCCCGTGGTCGCCGCCGCCCGCCACCGTCACCAACCGCGAGCCGCGCAGCGCCCGGTGGGTCCTGAGCGCACCCGCGTACGGGGTGGCCGGGTCGCCCGTCGAGTTGAGCATCAGCACCGGCGGGAAGCCCTCGCCCGTCACCGTCAGCCGCGGACCGGATCCGGCGCTCGGCAGGCTCGCGCAGGTCGCCCCGTAGAGCAGCGCCCGCGCGCCGACGAGCGGATGGCGCGCCGACTCGGTGCTCTGAAGCCGCTTCCAGTACCCCAGGTCCTTGGTCCACGGGGTGTCGTTGCAGGCCACCGCGAAGAACTCGGCGTTGAAGGAGGTGTTCGGGTCGCTGCCGAAGACCTGCGCGACGGTCGCCTGCTCGTCGGCGCTCGCCGTCGGCCAGTGGCCGAGCGCCGCCATCGCCTGCGCCAGCACGGGGAACGCGGCGGCCCGGTAGATGGCGCCCGACGTCCCCATGTCCAGCTGGTTCGGGCCGACCGCGACCGACGCCCCCGGGACGGCGAGCGGATGCGCGGCGAGCGCCGCCCGCTCCTTCTCGTAGCCGGCGCGGACCGCCGCCGGGGTCGCGCCCAGGTGATAGGTGCTGTCGTGGGCGGCCGCCCACGGCACGAAGTCCTCGTCGAACCGCCGCTGGAAGGCGGCCGGCTGACGCAGCATGAACGCCTGCATGGTGTCGTCGACGGCGAGGTTGCTGTCGAGGACGACCGCGTTGACGGAGTGCGGGAACTCGGTGGCGTAGTAGGCGCCCAGCCAGGTGGCGTAGGAGACGCCGTAGTAGGAGACCGTGCGGACCTTCAGCAGGTTGCGGAAGAGGTCCATGTCGTGCGCGGTCTGGTCGGAGTTGATGTAGCGGACGAGGCCGCCGTCGGCGTGCGCGCACCCCTGCGCGAACTCCCGGGCCCCCGCGATCACCTGACGCTCGGCGGCCGGGGAGTCGTCCCGCAGGTCATGGGTGAACTGGTCGTTCACGGCGCTCTGCGGCGCGCAGTCGAGCGGCGAACTGCCGGGCTCGCCGCGTTGGTTGAAGCTGACGATCTCGAACCGGCGGGCGAGCGCGGGGTCGGAGGACGCCATCCCGGCCGGCCGCAGCAGGCCCTGCCCGCCGGGCCCGCCGGCCGCCATCATCAGCACCGGCTTTCCGGCGTCGCCCGCCGTCCGGGAGACGGCGACGCTCAGGGTGTGCCCGTCCGCCGGATGGTGCCAGTCCCGAGGCACCGTCATCTCCGCACACTGCAGCGACGCTTGCGAGGGACAGGCCGTCCAGCTCAGCGTCTGCCCGGCAAACCGCGCTGGCACCGAGGCCGAGGTGGACGCGGATGCCGACGCGGAGGTCGACGGGGCGGCCAGCAAGGCCCCTGCTGCCACCCCGGCCACCACCGCTGCCCCCGCAACCCGCCCGACCCGGGAAGTCATCGTTTTCACCATGCCCATGATCATGCCGAGCCCTCCAGGACGCGCACGATCCGGCTACCCGCCGTCCGAGTGGTAGGGCCAGCTCCACCCCGGACCCGCTAATTTCGTCGAACATCCGACCCGACTGTCACCCACAAGCCTGCACTCCTGCTCTTCGACTGCCCAACTACCTGACTAGCTCAGTACCTTGGTCGCGTGCCCAGTGCTAGCCACCAACAGACTCACGACATCTTCAAGCTCGACCCCGGCCTCATCGTCCGCGTCCTGCGTGACTGCTTCGGCCTGACCATCCCGAACGTCCAGCAGATCACCGAAGTCGACACCGATCACAGCACAAAGGTGACGGTCCGCCAGTCCGACACCGTCCTGCGCCTGACGACGGACGAAGGCGACCTCATCACCGTCATCGAACCGCAAGGCGCCAAGGACAACGCCAAGCCGGCCTCCTGGTGCTGGTACGTGGCGAAGCTCCACAACAAGTACGAGCGCTGCCGGGTCGAGCTCCTGGTCGTATGCCATGACGAGAACGCGGCGAACTGGGCGTCAAAGCCCATAGGCGTCCGCGGGCTGACCGGCCGTTGGGTCATGCCGGTTCGCCCCCTCGTGTTGGGCCCGGACAACACGCCGCGCATCCTGGACCCGGCTACGGCCTCGCAGGACCCGCATATGGCCGTCCTGTCCGCCCTCAATCATCGCCGGGACCGGAACATCACTGACATACTGGACGCCTTGGGCGGTGGCCTTCGCAAGCTGGAGGACAGCGACCTCGCCGACCAGATCGCCGAGTTTCTCGAGGACGGCCTGGGCATCAGCTCGGCCGGCGAACACTGGAGGAAGATCATGGACACCTGGGAAGTCCGCTGGACCTCCAAGTCTGCCCAGGAGCGCTGGCGGAGAGCCGAGGCCCAGGGCCAAGCCATGGGCAAGGCTGAGGGCAAGGCCGAGGGCAAGGCCGAGGAGCGTGCCGAGATGGTGCTCCGCATCCTCGGCCATCGCGAGATCTCGATCACTCAGGAGCAGTTCGATCGCATCCTCGCCTGTCGCGATCTCAAGCAGCTGGACCGCTGGGCGGACGAGGCCCTGGATGCCCGCGACATCGACGACTTGAGCTGACAACGCGAAGAAGCCCCCGACCTTTTCAGGTCGGGGGCTTCTCTCAATAAAAGTCCGGCGGCGTCCTACTC
>NZ_MLCF01000052.1 GCF_001879105.1 Mangrovactinospora gilvigrisea
AGGACAACTTCCCCGCCGACCGCGAGGCCGGGGACAAGATGGTCGCCGCCTGGCCGAGCCTGACGACCTCGATGCGCGCCAACCGTGCCTTCATGCACCGCACCACCCGGTGGCTGATCCGCCGCGGCATCGACCAGCTGTTGGACATCGGCACCGGCATCCCCACCAGCCCCAACGTCCACGAGGTCGCCCAGGCCATCGATCCGCAGGCGCGGGTGGTCTACACCGACAACGACCCCATCGTCCTGGCCCACGCCCGCGCCCTGCTGCGCACCAGCACCCCGAAGGGCCGCATCGGCTACGAGGAGGCCGACCTGCGCGATCCGCGGGCGCTGCTGCACACGCCGGCCGTCCGG
The DNA here is from genome assembly GCF_001879105.1 of Mangrovactinospora gilvigrisea. Taxonomy (GTDB): domain Bacteria; phylum Actinomycetota; class Actinomycetes; order Streptomycetales; family Streptomycetaceae; genus Mangrovactinospora; species Mangrovactinospora gilvigrisea. The sequence continues at coordinate 357 of NZ_MLCF01000052.1, forward strand.
CAGACCCTCGATCTGACTCGGCCGGTGGGGGTGCTGCTGCTGGCGGTCCTGCAGTTCGTCCCCGACAGCGAAGCCCACGAGATCCTGCGGACCCTGGTTCAGCAGCTGCCGCCGGGCAGCTTCGTCGCGGTCTCCCTGCCCACCGCGGACACCGCCGGCGAGGCCGCCGACCGCGTCGCCGGCCACTACGGCGAGTCCGGGATACCGGTGGTGATGCGCACCGCCGCCGAGGTCACCCGCCTCCTGACGAGCTGCGGCATCGACATCGCTCCCCCCGGGGTCCACCTCGTGCACCGCTGGAACCCCGACCCCGACACCACGCCAGAGGATGACAGCCAGGTGGCGATGTACGGCGGGATCGGCATCACGCCGTAGACCGATGATCTGCCACTACCTGTTCATGCACCTCGTCGTGCCGGGCTTTTTCACCATCGCCGTCCTGAACGCGCGCCGCCACGCCCGCCGCGCCCGCTCCGGAACCGTCGAGGCACCGCGCTCGCCGCAGGCCACCCAGCGCTACGCCACCCTCGGCTGCGCCGGACTCGGCGGGCTCACCGCCGCCCTGTTCATCCTCGCCGGCCTCATCCCCCACGCCCCCTGACGCCTCCCCGCAATCGGAGAAGACCCTGCCGTGACCGTCGTGCTGATGACCGATCACCCCGCCTGGACCCGCCCGCCCGCAGGGACCGACCCGGAACGCGTCCTGCTGTTCAACAACGGCGTGTGGCGTCTTAGGTTCGACGGCCGCGAGGTCCTCAGCACGCTGCTGACCGCGCCCTGGGAGAACGACTGCCGTCCGGACGCGCCGACCGCGATCCCGGTGTTTCGCATCCCGGCCGCCCGCCTGCCGACGACGCTTCCCGAACCGGCGCGGGCCGCGCTGGAGGGCATCGAGGCGGTGGTGCGGGTCCCCAACCCCAGCCTGTGGGACGCCCTCACCGCCGCCTTCATCCGCACCAACGCCGCGGACGAGGCCGCGGCACGGCAGCTGTACGGCCGGTGGTGCGCCTGCTTCGGAGCGCTGCCGGTGATGGACGGCACCACCGTGGGGTGCACGCCCCCGCCGGCGGTCGTGGTGCACCTGACGGCCCGCCATGCCGAGGCCGTTGGGCTGGAGCAGCTGCGTCCGCGGCTGCGTGTGGCCGCGGAGACCTTCCTCCAGTCCGCCGGCGCGTTGGCGCGCCTTCCGGGTGATGCCCTGGTCGCCGCGCTGGTGCGGCAGACCGGCCTGCCGCGGCAGGCCGCGGCCCTGGCGGCCGCCGACTTCATCGGCGACTTCGGCCTGCACCCCATCAACGACGTGCTGCACCGGGCCGCCGTCCGGCTGCTGGTCGACCGCTCCTGGCCCGAGGAGCCCCGCGCGTTCGCCCGCCGCTGGCGGGCGCTGGCCGCCACGGAGCGGGAGTTGAGCGCCCTGACCCTGTTCGTCCTGGCCCACGCCACCTTGGGATCGGAGGCCGCGCCGTGTGCACCCGCCCCACACCCCCCCTAGCCGAAGCCCCGGCCGGCCGAAGCCGCGCCCGCCGACTCCCCGCCCCGCCGTCGAGCACCCTCAAGGGCGCCACCGGGCCCTCGCCGTCGCCGCCCGCCGCGACCGGCAGCCGCGCAGCGGCGGCGGACGGCCGGCGCGTTCTCGCGCCGGGACTGGCGGTGCATCCGCTGGGAATCCGCTGCCGGATGCCGGCCCGCACCCGCGAGGCCCCGCCCGCGGTCAGGGCGGCCGAGCAGAGCGCCCTGGCCGCGCTGCAGCGTGCCTACGAGCTGGGCGCGACCGTGATCGACATCGGCAGCACCGGGTCCTCGCGGCGCCTGGCCGCCCGCTTCCTGGCCGACCTGCCGCGCAGGCGCGTCGTGGTGAGCGCCACCGTCGCCGCCACGGGCGCCGACCGCGCCGCCGAGCCGTGGTCGCCCGCGCTCCTGCGGCGTCGTCTGCGCTCCGTCCTGCGGGACCTGGCCATCGATCACCTGGATCTGATGGCCCTTCGCTGCGCCGACATCGCCGCGGCCGGGCCGCTCCGCATCGCCACGGAGCTGAACGCCCTGCGCGGGCAGGGCCTGTTCGACGCGCTCGCGCTCGACCTGAGCGGGCCGCCCTCCTGCCTGCCGTGGCGCACCGGGCCAACAAGCTCCTCCGACCCGTCCGCGGTCCGGGCCGCGATCGAAGCCCTGGAACCCGCGGTACTGGTGGCCGACTTGAGCGCGCTGACGGCGCCCGCCCCGACCGGCCTCGATCCGTTCGCGCTTGCCGCCAACCACGGGCTCGCCGTGCTGGTCACCGATCCACTGGCCCACGACCTGCTCCTCGGCCCGGGCGCCCGCACCCCACGACCGGCCAGGGCCACGGATGCGACCGAGACCGCACCGCTGGGCAGCACCCGCGAGCAGGTGAAGGCGATCGACGGCCACCTGCTCGCGATCGGCACCCGGTTCGGATCGACCACCGCGGACCTGACGCGCGCCTTCCTGCGGATGCTGCTGCACCGCCACTGCCGGACCGTGGTGCTGTGCGAGCTGGCCGAGCACCGCATGGAGGAGTACTTCGGCGGCCTCGGCGCTGCTTTCACCTCCGACGACGCGGACTTCCTCGGCCGGTGGGGCGAGCGTCTGCGCCGGCGCCTGGTCGCGCTCGATCCCGCGCCCCAGCCCACCGAAGAAGAGGACTGTCGATGACCCTGCATCAGTTAGTGGCGCAGCAACCGGCCGCGATCGACGGCGCGCCACCGCCGCTGGGCCCTCAGTGCCGAGGGTCCCGTCGGCCCCGGCGGACCGCTGCCGTCCATGCTCGACCGCGCCCACACCTGGGAGGCCGCCGGTGAACAGGTTCGCACCCAGGCCGGTGATCTGGCCCGAGTTCCTGAAGCTGCTGCGGGCCGCCGACCGCAGTTACCCTGCGCGCTCCGGCCTGGTAGCGGTGCGCGTCGGCGGCGTTTTCGACGCCGCCTCCGTGCCGGCCGGGCTCGCCGGCCCGGTGATCGAGCAGCTGCAGGATCGAGCCGGGCCCATCGGCCCGATCCTCAGCGACGCCCTCACCGAGGCCGTGGTGTTCCTGTTGCCGCCGTGCTCCGCCGAGAACCGGAAGTGGCCGACGGCCGAAGGAGTGCGTGTCCTTGCCCGCGACGAGGTCCTGCTGTGCCCGCTGCCGGGGTTCTCGGTGGGCGGCCTCGCGTGGCTGGTGCCGCCCGGGAGGCTCTCCGCAGGCGACCCGGCCGTGCTGGAGCCGATCCTGGCGGCCGCCCTCGGCGAGGACCGCACGCAGGCCCGGTCGTGACCGGTCGGCGGCCGGTCCCGTACGGAGCCAGGACGGCAACCAGCGCATCAGCCCGTGGCGCGGTCGGTGGGGATGGTGTACGCCAGCGTCCAGCGGCTCGCCGGCAGGACCAGATCCGAGGTCTCCAGCGCTTCGCCGCTCTCTCCCCGGTGGGTCCGCGCGATGGCGATAACGGCCGCGCCGGGCGGGATCCGGAACTGCTGCACCTGCTCAGGGCTCGCCTCGGCGATCGCGACGGTCTCCTGGACGGCGGCGACCGGATGGCCGAGCAGCTCCATCCGGCGCCGGACCCCGGCGCCGCGGTGCGGACCCGCCTCGGGCAGGGCCACGGCGCTGGAGGCCGTCTGGGCCAGGGACTCGTAGCTGGTGCGCAGCGCGATGATGCGGTCGCCGTCGCGGTAGCGGTAGGCGGTCTTGACCACGGACGCCTCCGGGGGCAGCCCCAGGCGCGCGGCGACCTCGGCCGGTGCGGGCACAACTGTGGAGTCGGCGCTGTAATCGCCGGACGGCGCGGCGTCCGCCGAGCGGTCCAGGGCCCGGGGCGGGCCGGCGGGCGCAATGACCTCGGGAGTGCGGCCGCGGCGCAGGGACAGATGGCCCTGTTCGGCGAGCAGGGCCACCGCGGCGGTGACGACGTCGGTGCTCTGGCCGAACTCGGCGCTCAGCTGCTGCCGCGACGGCAGGCGCTCGCCGGTCGCCAGCTGCCCGGACAGGTAGCGGGTGCGGATCTGCTCCGCGACGCGCACGTATCCGGCTTCCGCTGCCATGCCACTCCCTCGGCGATCGTGAAGATCCGGCCTGAGCTTGACACCTGTGCACTTATACGACAACTTACGGCCTTAGGTTTGAGCTTAGGGGCTTATCTTGAACGGCGATGACCGTGCCGCGGACGAGGCCCGCCTGACGGCCGAGAACGGCTGGTATCCCGCACGAATTACCGAGGGAAGCGACTGGTGCGTCGAGATCCAAATTCCCCCCGATGCCGACACCGGGCCGATCATGCGGCTGCTGACCGAGTGGCAGGGCCGTGCCCAGATCAGCAGGACCGCATCCAGCGACGCCCTGGTCCTGACGATCCGGCCGCCCGGGCATACCGCCGGCTGATGCGCGTGCGCCGGAGTGCGGGAGGTGGGCGATGAGGGTCTCGCGGCGTGTCTCCCTCGCGCTCGGGGCGCCGCTGGCGGCGCTGCTGGGCGTGGCCGCGGTCGTCGTGGACTCCTCGGCCGGCCAGGCGGTCGGCGCCGACCGGCTGGGCCGCATGGTCAGCGCCGCGTCCGCCGCGGCCGACGTCCTGGACCGCCTCCAGCAGGAGCGGTCGGCCGGTATCGCGGTGATGAGCACCGCCGGGCCGCGCGGGGACTTCACCGCCCGGGCGGCCGCCACCGACCAGACCCTGGCCCGCTACCGCACCCAGCGGGCGGGCCTGAAGGGACTGCCCGCCGGATCGGCCGCCGACCTGGCCGCCGTCGACGGCGACATCGCCCGCCTGCCGACGCTGCGCCGCGAGGTCCTCTCCCGGCGCTCCGCGGCCTCCGCCGTCGCCTTCGGCTACCGGATCATGGCCGCCGACCTGGTCGCCTACCGCGACTCGATCGCCCAGTCGGGCACCGCGCCCTCCGCGCTGGCCGACCAGATCCGCTCCGCGGCGGCGCTCTCCCAGGCCAAGGAGTCCGTCAGCGTCGAAGAGGGCGAGGTCCTGCAGGCCACCGGGCACATCCTGCAGCCCGCGGGCCGCCAGCAGTTGGACGCCGCGCGCCTGGACTACACCTCCGGCCTCGGATCCTTCACCTCCCTCGGCCGCACCCGATGGGAGTCGCTGCTGGAGCACACCCTCGCCGACCAGCAGATGCTCGCCGCCCAACAGGCCGAGGACGCCATCTCCCAGGTCCAGCCCGGATCCCGGCTCATCGTCCCGCCCCGCTCGTTCATGCGCGTGATGCAGCACCGCCTCCTCCTGCTGCGCACGGTCGAGGCGCAGGTCGACGCGCAGCTGGAGACGTCGGTCCAGGCCCTGGTCGAGCAGCAGGCGGAGCAGGCCGGAGCGGTCGCCGGCGGGATGCTGATCCTGCTGCTGGGTGTCGGCATCGCCGCGGTGCGCATCAGCAGGCGCCTGGTGACCGAGCTGCAGGGGCTCACCCAGGCCTCGATGCACGTCGCCGCCGTGCTGCCGGCCCAGATCGAGCAGGGCATCCGGCCCGGTCAGGGGGGCCTGTCGGTCAAGGCGGCCTCCGGTCGCGTGCGCACCGGCGAGGTCCAGGAGCTGCTGCTGGCGTTCGACGGCGTCGTGGCGATCGTGTGGGGACTGGCCATCGAGCAGGGCCGGCGCCGCGAGGTCCAGGAAGCCAACCTCCTGCAGCTGGCCATGCGCATCCACACGCTGCGGCAGGAGACCACCGCGCGCATCACCGAACTGGAGGAGCAGGCCAGCGCCGACGAGCTGGCGCACTACTTCGGCCTGGACTCGATCAACGAACGCATCGGGCGCCTCATCCGAAGCCTGCGCACCTTGGCCGGCGACTACGAACCCGGTCGGCACAAGGCCTTCGGGACTCTGGACGTGGTGCGCGGCGCCATCAGCCAGGTCGAGCAGTACGCGCGCGTCGACCTCCAGCCGGTCGGCCCCGAGGTGGCGGCCGTCCAGGTCGCCGCACCCGTGGTCGACGACCTGGCGCACCTGCTGGCCGAACTCCTGGACAACGCCCTGGCCTTCTCGGCCCCGGACACGCGGGTGGTGGCGACCATACGTCCCTGGGGCGAGGGCGTTCTGATCTCCGTGACCGACCAGGGCATCGGGATCCCCCCGCGCGCCCGCGAGGACCTCAACAGGCTTCTGCGCACCCCGCCGGTGGATGCGACCAGCCAGATGACCCGGGTCGGCCTGCAGGTTGTGACACGTCTGGCGGCCCGCCACGGCGTCACGGTCGAGATCGCCGAGTCCCACCCCGGATCTGGTCGGCACCGTCGCGCCGACGATGCCCGACCCGCCCGCGGCACGACGGTCCATGTGATGGTCCCGGCGACCGCGACCGTGCAGCCCGTCGAATGCCCGCCCAAGCCGCCCGCCCACATCCCGGCGCGCCCGCGCGCACTGCGCACCCCGCCCACGGAACCGAACGCGGGTCCCGGCGGGATTCCCGGCCAGCGGGCGCCCGCGACGGCCTCGGCCTCAACCCTGCCGCGCCGTCAGCCGCGGGCGACCGGGCACACCGGGACACCGCAGGATGCGGCACCCCGCGACCAGGGCCCCGCCATCAGCGCCCCCGCGAACCTCACCCGCGCACTGAACGCGTCCCGCCGCTCCGGTCCCGACCGGAGCGCCACACGCAAGGAGCAGACGTGACGAACACCGACATCACCTTCCTCCTGACGAGGTATCAGGAACAGAATCCAGGGGTGACGCGCGTGGTGGCCCTGACCCTGGACGGCCTGGTGCAGGCCCACACCGGGTCCGCGGATCTGGACGGCACCGAGAACGCACGCCAGGCCGCGGCCGAGCGCCTGGCGGCCGCCTCCTCGGGGCTGCTGGCCAGCGCGCACGCCATCGCCAAGGACGGTGGCAAGGGCAAGGCCAAGCTCGTGATCATCCAGGCCCAGGGCGGCGAGGTGTATCTCGTCGCCGCCCACCACGCGTGCCTGGTCATCGAGACGGCACCCGGCTACGACTCGACCGCGGTGATGAACAACGCCAACACCCTGATCGACAAGGTCGGCGAGGCGATCGCCCAGCCCGCTCGGCCCACCACCCACCCCGTCAGATAGCGAGGAAGAGATGACCCTCAGCCGACGCACCGTCATCGCCTCTGCGGCGATAGCCCCGCTGGCCCTCGCGGGCTGCGCCAGCAGTGACACCGCCTCGACCGGATCGACGATCACCGTGGGGTTCCTGGCCAGCCAGACCGGCATCTACCAGCCGGTCGGCGAAGACATGATCAACGGCTTCCGGCTGTACCTGGCCCTGCACGGCAACCGGCTGGGCGGCCACCGGGTGCACCTGGTGGTGGGGGACGAGGGCCTCGGCCCGGACAAGGCCGTGCCCGCCACCACCACCATGGTCAAGAAGGATCGGATCTCGCTGCTGGCCGGAGGCGTTGGCGGCGGGACGGTCACGGCCGTGCAGGATCTGACCCGCCAGGCGCAGATCCCCTTCCTCGCGGCGAACGCCGGCCCCGACAAGCCGAAGCTCGAATACCTGTGGCAGACCTCCTACCTGTCCACCGATCCCGGCACCGCCCTGGCCCCGCAGGTCCTGAAAGACGTCCGCGGGCCGGTCTACGCCGTCGGCCCGGACTACCAGGGCGGCTGGGACGAACTGCGGGGATTCACCGCGGAGTTCGCCAAGATCGGGGGCAAGCTGGCCAATCCCGGCGGGAAGACCCTGTTCATCGATATGAAGGTCACCGACTTCACCCCCTACTTCGCCCGCATCCAGGCCTCCGGCGCCAAGGCGGTCTACGCGTTTTTCGCCGGCGGGGCCGCGATCGCCTTCGTCAAGCAGTACCGGCAGTCCCCGCTCGCCCATCTGCCGCTGTACGGTCCCGGTTTTTTGACTGAGGGCACCCCGACGCTGAACGCCGAGGGCTCGGCGGCCCTGGGCGTCACCACCAGCCTGAACTACAGCGCGGACCTGGACACCGCCGCCAACCGCGCGTTCGTGGCCGCCTGGAGCGCCCGCCATCCCGGAACCCTGCCCACCACCTACGCGATGGCCTCCTACGACGCCGCCGCGGTGGCCGACCGGGCGATCGCCGCCGCCACCAAGGACGGGAACGTCCCCACCCCGCAGCAGATCAACACGGCCATCGGCGGTCTGGGGCAGCTTCCCAGCCCCCGCGGCACCTGGCAGTTCAACAAGACCACGCACGCCCCGGCCCAGCCCTGGTACCTGCGAACCGTCGTCAAGGACGGCAACAGCCTCGCCAACCGCCAGGTCAAGAACCTCGCCACCCTGGGCGGCTGACGGTGGCGGTGCACGCAGCGCTGCTGCCTGCGCTCGACGGCCTCGCCTACGGCCTGCTGCTGTACCTGATCGCCGGTGGTCTCGCCCTGGCCTACGGGGTCGGCGGCGTCCTCAACCTCGCGGTCGGCGCCCAGGTCGCCCTCGGCGCCTACCTCGGCGCACAGGTCTCGGACGGCACCGTGGCAAACCTGCTGCTCGGCGCCGGGGCCGGGGCCGCCGCCGGAGCGGCGAGCGGCGCCGTGCTCGCAGGCCTCACCGCGCCGCTGATCCGCCGCGGCCAACTGCCCCAGGCCCTGGCCACCTGGGGCGCCGGACTGCTCATCACGGCGACGCTCAGCGCCAGTTCCGGCGGCCAGGAGCAGCCGGTGCGGCTGCCGCCGGGCCTCGATCACGCGGTGCAGGTGCTCGGGGTGCGCTACCCGCTGTACCGGCTGGTGCTGGCCGCCGCCGTCCTCGTCGTGATCGGCGTCGGGCTGCTGGTGCTGCACCGATCGCGCGCCGGGGTGCTGGTGCGCGCCGCGGCGGACGACCCGCAGCTGCTGGCCGGACTCGGTATCCGCCCCTCCGCCGTCCACACCGGGATGATGGCCGCGGCCGGCGGGTTGGCCGGCCTCGCCGGATCTCTCGGCGGTCCGGTGCTGGGCACCGGCCCCGGCACCGGCGACACCGCCCTGCTGCTGTCCCTGGTGGTCGTCGTCCTCGGCGGCCTGTCCTCCCTCAAGGGCACCGCCCTCGCGGCGCTTTGCGTCGGGGAGGTGCAGACCCTGGGGGTGAGCCTGGCCCCGAGCCTGGCGCCGTATCTGCTGTACGCGGCGATGGCGCTCGTGCTTGTGGTGCGGGCCCTGCACCAGCGCCCCACCGGTGAGGCCCCCCGGCTCGCACCCGGGAGCGTCCGCTCCGCGGTGGTGCGTCTGGGCGAAGTGCCCGCCCGCCTGACGGCCCGTCTGCCGCGTGTGCTGGCCCTTCGCGGCGCGGCCGGGCGTCCCGTCCTCGCGGCCGCGGCCGCGGCGGTGGCGGTGCTGGCCGCGGCCCCGTGGCTGGCCTCGGACTGGGTGCTGACCTTGCTGCAAGGGGCGTTGGCGCTCGGGCTGGTGGCCGCCTCTGCCACGGTGGTCACCGGGCGCCTGGGGATCCCGGCGCTCGGCCAGGCCGCCCCGGCGGCCGCCGGCGGCTATGCGACGGCCCTTTTGGTCACCCACGGCCAGGAGGTCGGGCCCCTGCAGCTAACGGCCGCAGCCGCGGCGGGGGCCGCTCTCGCGCTGGCCACCACACCGCTGCTGGCCGCCGCGCGCGGCGCGACCGCGCTGATGATCAGTCTGGCGATCAGCGAGCTGACCGCACTGGCGGCCGCCCACGCCACCGCGCTGACCGGCGGCAGCAACGGCCTGAGCGCCCTGGCCGCCCCCCGGCTGTGGTGGGGGCTGCCGCCCCTGAGCGACCGCGGCCTCTACTGGTACCTGCTGGCCGCCGCGCTGGCGGCCACCACCGCCACCGCCCTGGTGTTGCGCCGCGCACCGGGATGGCTGCTGGACGGCATCCGCCAGGCCGAGCCGCGGATGCGCGCCAGCGGCCACCCCGTCGCCCGCATCGTGGCCGCCACCTACACCGCGGCCGGCGCCCTGGCCGGGCTCGGCGGCGGCCTGCTGGTGACCGCGAACGGCTTCATCTCGCCCGACGACGCCGGATACGCCGCCTCCGCGCTCGCCCTGCTGGCCGCCGTGATCGGCGCCTCCCGCTCCCTGATCGGCGCGCTGATCGGCGCCGGTCTGGTCATCGCCTGCCGCGACGGGCTCTCCACGTTCTGGGGCGGATCGAGCAACGTCCTGCTGGGTGCGCTCTTCCTGGTCGCCGGACTGCTGGTGACCACCCGCAGCCCCGCGCCCCGCGCCACCTCCACACCAACGGAGGCATCATGACGCCGCCCCCTGCTGCCGCCCTGGAGCTGACCGGCCTCTCCTACCTGGACGACCGCATCCTGCACGACCTGGACCTGACCGTGACGGCCGGCTCCCGGCACGCCCTGATCGGTGCCAACGGCGCGGGCAAGTCCTCCCTGTTGAACCTGATCGCCGGCCTCGCCGCCCCGAGCCGCGGCCGGATCCTCCTCGACGGCCGCGACATCACCCGCCGCACCCAGCGCGCCCGCGCCCGGCTCGGCATCGCCCGGACCTTCCAGACCCCCTCCCTGATCGACGACCACACCGTGATCCGCAACATCACCGTCGCCGCCCGGCCGCACCACCCGACCCGCCGACAAGCCGGCAGCGCCACCTGCCAGATCATCGGCCGCCTCGGCCTGACACCGATCGCAGCCCGCCCGGTCGGCACCCTCTCCCACGCCCAGCGCCGCCTGGTCGACCTCGCCGGCGCGCTGGCCTCCCGACCGCGGCTGCTGCTGCTGGACGAGCCCTCCTCGGGCCTCGACGAAGCCAGCATCGCCCTGATCGGCGAGATCCTGACCCGCCTTCAGGACGTGACGGTGATCCTGGTCGAACACGACCTGTCCCTCGTCACCTCCGTCGCCACCCACATCAGCGAACTCCGCGACGGCCAGGCCCACCCGCTCGACCACGCCGCCCTCGGGCCCGATGCAACGGCCCTGCACCAAGGTCGGGCACAGGGGCAGTCGTGCTGAGGGTCATCGGCCTCACCGTCCACCACGGCGCCATGCCCGCCGTCCGGGAGGCGGACCTTGCCGTCGGCCCCGGCCAGCTGCACGCCCTCGTCGGCGCCAACGGCGCCGGGAAATCCACCCTCCTTGCCGCACTGGCCGGACACCTGCGGCCCAGCATCGGCACCATCACCCTCGACGGCCACCCCGTGACCCGATCCGCGTACCGGGCCGCCCCCGCCGGCATCGCCCTGGTCCCCCAAGACGGCGGCGTCTTTCCCCATCTGACGGTCGCCGAGCACTTCCGCCTGCACCGCTACACCACCAACGCCAGCGGGCTGGCCGAGGCGGGCGAGCTGTTCCCGCGCCTGGGTGAGCGCTCCGGTCTGCGGGCCGGAATGCTGTCCGGCGGCGAGCAGCGGATGCTCGCCGTCACCCTGGCACTCGCCGTCCGCCCCCGCCTGCTGCTGCTGGACGAACCCACCGAGGGCCTCGCCCGCGAACTGGCCGACACCCTCCACCACCACATCACCGCCCTGGCCGGCCGCGAGATCGCCGTCCTGATCGCCACACCGCGCCCGCAGGAGGCCGCAAACCTCGGCGCCATCACCCACACCCTCGACCGCGGCCGCCTGACCACCAACCAGCAGGAGCACTAATGACCTACTCCTTCAGCAACTCCGCCTCCACCGGCCACGAGCAACTCGACCTGCTCGCGAGCCTCCTGGACGGCAAGACCCAAGGCCATATTGAGGCACTCGACCTGCCCGAGGCGGCCCAGTGCTGGATCCCCGGCGCCGGCAGCGGCACCATCGCCCGCTGGCTCGCAGAGCGCGACCCGCAGGGCCTGGTCCTGGCCACCGACATCGACCCGAAGATCGACGAGCCGCTGCCCAAGAACCTGATCATCGAAGTCCACGACCTGACGACCGACCCCTACCGGACCGGCTGGGACCTGATCGCCATCCGCCTGGTGCTCTGCCACCTGCCGCAACGTCAGCAGATCCTCCAGCAGATGGCCGCAGCACTGAAGCCGGGCGGCTGGCTCCTGATCGAGGACTGGGGGTGGTCCGCGCCACCGTCGGCCTACGCCGCACCGACGCCCGCCGACGCCGCCCTGTTCGACACGATGTCCGACGCCAACCTCACGCAGCTTCAGGACCGCGGCGCGGATCCCGCCTGGGCCGAATCACTGCAGCAGCACATGGACCAGCACCTGACCGATGTGCAGGGCTGGCGCTACGACGAGCGGTGGGAGGGCGGCAGCCCCGGCTGCCGCCTGCACGCGATCAACCTCGCGCAGCACCGGGAGCGGCTGCTGGCCGACGGCATCACCGCCGACGAACTGGACCGGGCCGCCGCCCTGCTGACCGACCCCGCCCTGAGGACCTACGCCTACGCGCTGCACGCCTGCGCCGGCCGGCGCCCTCCGCTCTAGCCGTGACCTGCGGGGCCTTGGCCCCGCGTATCGAAGGCAGCCTGCCTTCCCCCTAGACGGCGGATCCACCGGATCCGCCCGCGGCCGCCGGCTCACGCTGGCTCCCCCACGCAAGTTATGAAGCCGACGGCCACTCCCACCCCCGACACGGGCACCGGCGCCCTACCCCGCGCAACCCCACCAACCGCTCTCCCGCGAATCAGCCGATGATCCGGCCCCATGTGGGCGACCAGGCCACCGTGCCCACCCCGCTCCGAGAGGCACTTCATGACCACCCGTCACACCGCATCCACCACCCTGTCCGGCGGTGAGCGATCACCCCACGCACCGTGGAAGCTCAACACCCAACTCGTCGACACCCTGAGCAAGCAGGGCCACGTGCGCACCCCGGCCGTCGAGCACGCGATGCGCGCCGTGCTGCGCCACCAATTCCTGCCCGGCGTCACCCTTGACGACTGCTACACCGACACCGCCGTGCCCTTTCAACGCGACGGAGACGGCAACCTCCTGGCGTGCGCCGCTCGACCCTCCCAGGTCACCGCGATCCTGGAGCTGCTGCACGTCGAGCCCGGGGATGCGGTCCTGCAGATCGGGGTCGGCTGCGGCTACACCACCGCCCTCCTCGCCGTCCTTGCCGGGAAGAAGGGACGGGTGACCGGGGTCGACATCGACCCGTTCGCCCTCCAACGGGCCGGCGAGTCGCTGGCGTTCGCCCGGCCGCTGGGCACCGTCCGCCTGCACCCCGGCGACGGCGCGCACGGCCGACCCAGCTCCGGCCCCTACCAGCGCATCCTCGCCACAACAAGCGTCCGAACCGTCCCCGGGCCGTGGCTGGAGCAACTGGAATCTGGTGGGCTGTTGGTGGTGCCGATCCGGCTCGGCGGCACCGTCACCCGCCTGATCGCCTTCACCCACCGCGACGGAGCATGGACCAGCACCGCGTCCGCGCCCTGCCGCCACGCGACGCCGATGCGCAGCGCCCACCCGCCCGAGCACCACGCGATGCTCCCGTTGACGGCCTCCGGCTCGGTGCGGCTGCCGGTCCATGCCGAGCAGCACGCCCATGCCGGTGCACTCTCCCACGTCCTGGATGGGCCGGCCCGGAGCGCCGCCTGGACGGGGGTGGTCCTCGGCGCGGGTGAGTCGGCCGAGTGGCTGGAGGTGCACTTGGCCTCTGCAATGCCCGGCGGCGTCTCCGATCTCCGCCTCGATCTCCGCGCTCCCGGCCCGCTGCCCGTCGCCAGCCCCTTCCGCGGCTGCGGGGCCGCCGTCGACGGCGCTAACCTCGCCTACCTCACGCTCCGCAAGGCCGCGCCGGCGACAGCGGGAGCCGATACCGGCGGCGTCGAGCTGGGGGTGATCGGCCACGGCCCGCATCCCGAACCGCTCGCGGAGCAGTTGGTCGAGGCCGTCCGCGACTGGGACCGGCATCTGCGCGGCCGCACCGCCCACTTCACCCTCACCACCAGTAAGGCAGCGCAGCCTTCCGCAGGAGGCGACGCGCGTCCCCGCGCCGACGACCTTGTTCGAGCCGCTGTCAGGTGGCGGTGACCGGTCGATCCGTGCATGCGTTTGCCCCGTTGCCCATCCGGCGTCGAACGCGTTGACGATGCAGAGCGTGTGTTGGCCCTTATCCCTATCGGATGTCCGGAGGTCTGCTGCGAAGCCCCAACGCCCCCACCTGGACGCTCTGATCATCCTGGAACGCGAGGAGAAGGTCCTGCTCGCGCTGCGCGCCGGCACCGGCTACCGCGACGGCTGGTACAACCTCCCCTCGGGCAAGGCCGTGGAAGGCGAGGACATCATCACCGCCGCCGTCCGCGAGACCCGGGAAGAGATCGGCATCCACCTGACCCCCAGCCAGCTCCAGACCGTGCACGTCCTGCACCACTACACCCCCGAGCACACCCACCGCATCTGCTGGTTCCTGCGCGCCACCGAATGGACCGGCGAGCCGGTCAACGCCGAACCCCACAAGTGCGCCGACCTCCTGTGGGCACCGACCGCGGCGCTGCCCGCCAACACGGTGCCCTACAACGCCGCGGGCATCCGCGCCTACCTCGCCGACATCCCCTTCTCCCTGCACGGCTGGCCCACCGCACCCGACCTGCACACGGCGGAGGCCCGCTCATGATCCGCAGCCGCAATGCCGTCTGCACCCTGGTGCGCGACCCCGGCTCCGGCCCGGTCGCGGCCTTGCGCTTCACGCCCCGCTCCTGGAGTCCCCAACCCCGGTGGACCCTGCCCGGCGGCAAGCAGGAGCCCGGCGAGGCGCTGGATGCCGCGGCGGCCCGCGAGCTGGCGGAGGAGACCGGGCTGCTGGCCGACCCCGGCGATCTGGAGCTGTTCCATGTCGTGCACGTGGAGAAGTCCTGGAGCGACGGCACGCCCTTCGTCCTGTTCGCCTTCACCACCAGCTGCTTCACCGGCACCCTGGCCAACCGCGAACCCGGCAAGCACGAGACGGTGGTCTGGGTGGAGGCGGCCGCCTTCCCCGAACCGGCCTTCCCCTCCACCCGCTTCGTCCTGGACGGCTACCTCGCCGGCGACACCCGCCGCTTCACCCGCCACGGCTGGCACCCCGCACCCCGACCGTGAGGACGACCCGCCATCATGCCCGGACACGCCACCGGTATCGGTGTCCACCTGATCATCCGCATGCACCACACGGTGCTGCTGGGCCTGCGCACGCCCGCCACCGGGTGGGCCGACGGCCAGTGGCACCTGCCTTCGGGGCATCTCGAACCCGGCGAGGACGTCCTGGCCGCGGCCGTCCGCGAGGCCGATGAGGAACTCGGCATCCGCATCCCCCGCCAGGCCCTGACGCTCGCTCATGTCTTGCACGACCTGGACGCGGACGACCACCGCGACCGGCTCCAGCTGTTCTTCGAGGTCGGCGACTACACCGGCCCCATCCGCAACCGCGAACCGGACAAGTGCGCCGACCTGCTGTGGTGGCCCCAGGACGACCTGCCCGACCCGACCGTCGCCTACGCGGCGCACGCCCTGCACGCGATCGCCGCCGGACAGCGCTGCTCGGCACGCGGCTGGCCGCAGTCCACCCCGACACAGTCATGAGGGCGCAGGGGTGAGTCCGGCATCCTCCACCACCGCGCGAGCACTTTGCACAGCAGCTCGCCGCCTGTGACGGCCCCGATCGAGTCCCGAGAGGCCGCCCCGAAGCGACTGTCAGCGGGGAGTCTCACAACCGTTGACGGTTGGGGATGGGGCCGCGCCCAGGATTCGGCAGGAATCCGGCCTCGATGCAGCAACACCGGCACCGCGCGTGGCAGACGCGGCACACCGGAGCTGATTTCGTCGACGAGAAGCAGGAAAAGCTGCCGGCGACGACCAGGATTCCTTGACGGGGCGTCGAGTCGCAGCTGCCGACGGACGCCAGGAACACCAGCACCTGCACGGCGCTTGCTGGAGCCAGGACCGGGAGACGAACCGCCTGCTGCGCGCCGTGATCGCGATCGGCCAGGCCTGCACGGCCACCGCCCCGAGCCGCCCCGCCGCCGGGCGGGAGGGCACGGGAACACACCTGGTGATTCGCCCCGGGCCATCGGGCCCTGACGCGGGGACGGTGCGCGAGCCCTTACGCCCCACCTGCCGCAACGCCCTTCGGGTGGTGCGGCGGGGCGGTGTCCTGGTGCCGGGGATCGGCGGCCCCGGCGGCACCCCGCCGCCCAACCAGCATGATCTTCAACCACCGGCTGACGCCGCGTCAACCAAGGCTCGCCGGACGAGACGGCTCCCGGGCCGGGTTGCGGGTACCGGCCCGAGAGCACCCCCGACGCTACCCTCCCCGCCCCTAGCCGAACGGCGCACCCCGCAACCCGGCACGACCTCCTGGCCCGCCGCGACACAGGGATCCGCATCAACGACGGCCGTAGAGCCGATCGAGAGGACTTGGACGGCCATCACCGGGTATCTGCTGCGGGGTGACGAGGCATCGCCTCGCATAGTAGAAAGTGGTGCCCCGCCCTACCGGCGTGGCGATCGGGTGAGGTGATGCGCTCGTGACTTCGGCCCCACAGGTCCGCGGCCTGCTGTCCGCACTCCGGCACGCTCCCGGCGGCCTCCTGGCCCTGCGCCGGTTCCCGGCCCAGCACTGCGCCCGCATCCTCGACCTCGATGCCGTCACCGTCTCCCTGCAAGGCGCCGGCAAACCCGAACTCGTGTGGTGGCCGCAATCGACGCCCGGCGCGGTCGACATGGAGGACCTGCAGTACCTGCTGTGCGAGGGGCCGCTGATCGACGCCGCCACCCACGTCCGCCCCGTGCTGGTCGCCGACCTGGAACTGGAGCCCCAGGACCGCTGGCCCGCCTTCCTCGCCGCCCCCGCCCCGAGCAGCTGGCCCCGCTCCGTGGCCGCCCTCCCGCTCACCGCCCAGGGCATCCCCATCGGCGTGCTCACCGGCTACCACCGGCAGCCCGGCGGCCTCAACACGCAGCGGCTGACCAACCTTCAGGCCCTGGCCCGGACCATCAGCACCATGGCCGGCGGCGCACCCGCGGCCGTGCCCGGGCTGCACCGCGCCGTGGTCCACCAGGCCGCAGGAGCCCTCGCCGACCACGAGGGCATGCCCCTGGCCGATGCCGCCAAAATCGTGTGCGCCCACCTGTTCGCCACCGGCCAACCCCTGATCGACGGCAGCCGCGCCCTGATCGCCCACCCCGAGGCCGCCTCACCCTGAACCCACCCGCCGACCGGGCCTCGCAATCAGGGCTCCGGAGCGATCGCATGGGCGCGGGGCGGCCCCTGGGGATCCAGGATCTGCAACGCCAGGTCGCGCAGCGCGATCCGGCGATCGCGGGCGTAGCGGCGCAGCAGCGTGAACGCCTCGCCGGTCGTCAGCCGATGGCGTTCGGCGAGCACGCCCTTGGCCTGCTCGATCAGGATGCGCGAGGTCAACGCGCCTTCCAGCTGGACGATCGTGGCGTGTGCCTCGGCCAGCCGGCGCCCGGCCAGCAGACCGGTCGCCGCGGCCGCGGCGATCAGCTCCGCCCGCCTCCACGCCGCCTCATCGACTCCGGGCACCACTCCGCGGGTCTGCGGCGCGTGTTCGGGCTTGGCGGCGGCCGCCGACCGTGGACGGCCGCCGATCCGGCCGGCGGTGCGCAGCAGCGTCACCGCCGCCACCACATCCTCACCGCCGGTCAGGGGCAGCGCGCAGACCTGCGCGTAGCCGGCGGCACGCGCCTGAGCGGCCCAGGAGGGCCACCGGAGGCGGGCGATCGGATGGGTCAGCGGGATCCACGGCTGCCGCCGGCCCGAGCGCAGGCAGTCCGCCGCCGGGCCCGGTGCCCCGGCCACCGCGGCACGGGCCAGCTCCAGGGCGCGGGGCTCGGTGGCAACCGGGCCGGTCAGCTGCTGTCGGAGGCCGGCCTGGTAGCCCAGGGCCGCGGAGGTCTGCAGCTGGCGGGTGAGCAGGTGGCAGGTGCGCTGCAGGACGGCGGACGGGTCATCGGCGGGTCTGGCCAGGTCCAGGACGGTCCGGGCGAGGTGGTCGGCGGCGAGTTCGGGGTCGCGGTCCGGCATGCCCATGCCGGCCCCCTTTCCGTTTTCTGGATGGCGATGGTGACCTGCGGGGCAGATCCGCAGGCCGCTCTCGTTGTGCACCGGACGGGGACAGGGTCCGGTGAACGAAGAGCGCCTCAGCCTTCCGCAGGGACAAAGGTCAACTCAAGCAACAAGGACCGCGCGCCGGGTGACGGCCCGACAGGAGATGCCCGATCGAACACGGCGGATGCCACAAGCCTGATGAACCTGCCCGATTTTGAGTCGGCTGACGCGCCGTCCGTTCTCGGTGCGGTCCGCGGATTGCGAGGTTCACCTCGGCACTCGTGATCAACCGGCGGTGGACGGCCAGGCGAGCACCAGGCGGGAGCGCGGCCGACCCAGTACCCGGACGTGCGGGCCGGCGGGCGCGGGCGCATTGGGGGGCTGGGCGGAGAACTCGGCGTGGTCGCCGCGGTGGTCGCCCCAGTCGCCGATGGCCTGCGCCAGGCGTTCGGCGGTGCTGCGGGCGTGCGGGCCGTGGCCGATCGCGCCGAACTCGAAGGCCGTCCTCTTCGGGGTGGTGGGGCGGAACGTCAGATAAGCGAAGGAGTCTCCGTCGATCAAGGTTGCGCTGCCCGTGGCGGACGAGGCGGCGACCAGTCCCTTGTCGCGGGCCTCGCGGGTGGCGGCCAGCAGGGCGAAGTCGGGCAGGACGGTGGCCAGCCACAGCTCCAGATCCCCGTACGACTCCCTTGGGCGCAGGACCAGTCCGGACCAGGCTTCCTGCGGCGGCGAGGCGAAGGCGGCGCGCAGACCGGCCTCGTCGGCCGGTACGCCGTCCTCGATGCGCAGCCCGATCCGCAGCGCCGCCTCCTGGCTGTCGCGCAGCGCGATCAGCTGCTGGCCGACGGCGCCGGCGCCGCGCATCGGCACGAAGCCGCACACCTCATGGTCGCGGGAGGCCATCCGGCCGCCGTCGTGGTGAAAGGCGATCGAGCGGGTCAGCCCGCGAAACCGCAGAGGGACCACCAGGCGTCCGTCGGGGGCGAGCTGGTCGATCCAGGCCGGGGCGAGTTCGGCCGCCTCGACGGTGACGAGGATGCGGTCGAAGGGAGCCAGCTGCGGCACGCCGGCGTCGCCGTCCACAGCCTGCGTCTCGACGCGGCCATAGCCCGCAAGGTCGAGCAGGCGGCGGGCGCGGTCGACGACGGCCGGGTCGATGTCCACGGTGACGACCTGGCCGTCCTCTCCGACCAGTTCGGCCACCAGCGCGGCGTTGCAGCCTCCGGAGCCGATCTCCAGCACCCGCATCCCGGGCCGGATCCGGGCCTGTTCCAGCATGAAGGCCTGGATGCGGGCCGCGCTGACCGACGACAGCGCGCGGCCCTCGGGATCCCGGACGGTCACCTCGACGCGTTCGGCCTCATACGCCTGCTCCGCGCTCGCCTCGGGAATGAACAGATGGCGCGGAACGGCACGGAAGGCCTGCTCCACCTCGGTGGTGCGCAGCGCGTCCAGGTCGCGCAGCTGCTGGATCAAGGCAGAGCCGAGTCGATTGAGGGTGCGGGCCGACGGCGTCGACGGTGCGGATGGAGCGGTCATGTCCGCCTCCGAAAGGGATGAGTTCGGGCGTGGGTGCAGGCCGCTTCGATCCCGGGCACGGTGAGCGCGGCGACACGCTCCGATGCCCCCCGCGACGGCGCGATGCTACGACCCGCCTCCGACATCAGCCAGCAGCCGCGCGGCCGCGGGCCGGCGATGTGCCCGAGCCGGTACGCCCCGGCACCCGCCAGCAGCGGGCGACCGGTGGACTCCCTTGCGGACACACGAAGGTGCAATCTTGTGCAACGTCCTGGCGAGCCAACGTCGCCGGGGTGCAACCTCAAGATGGCTCACATACCCGCCCGGACCGGGGAGGCTGACGGGATGCACGAAACCGAGCTGTGCACGCGGTGGGACGAACTGGAGCGCGACGGGCTGCGCCCCCTCCAGGACAAGCTTCGGCCCGAGTACGCCCAGGTGCAGCTGGAGAGGGACTACTCCTCCTGGCTCGTCCCCGGGCTGTTCCAGACGCGCGAGTACGTCACCCGGGTCCTGTCGGCGATCCGGGACATCAAAAGGCTGCCGGACGACGTCGCCTCCGCGGTCGAGGCCCGCATCGAGCGGCAGAGCATCCTTGAGGACCCCCGCAAGAAGTTCATGGTCCTCATCGAGGAGCAGGTCGTGCGCAACGGCTTCGGCGGGCCGGCGGTCATGCGCCCGCAGATCGACCGCCTCATCCACGCCGTGTGGCGCCCCAATGTGCACCTCGGCGTCATCCCCGCCAACTCCGACCGCCGCTGGTGGCCCGCGGAGACGTTCACCATCATGGACGGCGACCGGGTCTCGGTCGAGCTGGAGACCCGCTACGTCAACCTCACCGACCCGGCCGAGATCGACCGCTATGTCGAGCTGTTCGCCGACCTCAGCCGGATCGCCCTGCACGGCGCGGACGCCGCCCGGTTCCTCGAAACGGCCCGCGACACCCTCAGCTAGACCCGGGCACCACCAACCCTCAGGAGATCACCATGTCCCTGAAGTTCCTCGGGATCGACCCCGAATCGCCCGTCGACGAGTCCCCCACCATCTGGCTGGAGGAGGAGACCGGCGACCTGATCATCCAGTCCTGGAAGGCCGACGACCCCACCCTCACCCGGTGCAAGGAGGTCGGCTCCATCCCCGGACACTCCACCGACGTCCCGCCCGGCGAGACCGTCATACGTCTGCCCGCCGTCATGCGCCAGTTCCTCCCCCACGAAGGCGCGGTGAGCGATGCCCACCCTGGTGCGTGAACACCTGGCGAAGGCCGAGCGCTCCGCCGTCCACCTGGAGACGCGCGACGCCTACATGCTGACCGATCCCGGCTTCATCGCCTGGCAGGACGGCCGGCGCCTGGATCCCAAAGACCGCGCATCCTGGTGGGGCGGCTGGCACGATGCGGTCGCCGACGCCGCGGGCAAAGGCGTGCGGCTGCGCCGGGCGCGCATCGTCTCCGAGCCGGTCACCGACTACATCCGCTACGAGTACGACGTGACCTTCACCAACCTCGCGGCCGGCGAGGAGGTGCGGTGGCTCCCGCGCCGCCGGGCGTCCCTGATCGCCCTGCCCGGCAACGACTTCTGGCTGTTCGACGAGCAGGTGGTGGTCTTCAACCACTTCGCCGGCGACGGGCGCTCGGGCGGCATGGAGCTGTGCGGCGATCCGGCCGCCGCCCGGCTGTGCACGGATGCGTTCGAGGCGGTCTGGAACCGGGCCGTCCCCCACGCCGACTACCGGCCCGCCTGACCCCGGGCGCCGCCCATGCCGGCCCCGTCATCCTCCAGCGTCCAGCACGCGCGCAAGGCCCTCGGCGCGCGCCTGCGCGAGCTGCGCGAGGACGCGCGGATGACGGGCCGGCAGTTCGCCGCCCTGTGCGGCTGGTCCGGCGCCAAGGTCTCCCGGATCGAAAGCGCCCGGACCTCGCCCTCACCCGACGACCTGCGGGTATGGGCGTCGGTGTGCGGGGTTCCGGAGCAGAGCGCCGACTTGATCGCCTCCCTGCGCAATGTCACCGACATGTTCACCGAGTGGCGGCGGATGGAACGCGCCGGCCTCAAGCAGGCCCAGCAGGCGCAGCTCCCGCTGTTCGAGCGCACCCGCCGCTTCAAGTCCTACTCCTCCTGGCTGGTCCCCGGGATGATCCAGACCGAGGCCTACACCCGCGCCGTCCTGCGGGCCGTGCAGAAACGCCGGGGTCTGGTCGACGACGTCGAGGCGGCGGTCCGGACCCGGATGGAGCGGCAGCACATCCTCCAGGACGGCGGCAAGGTCTTCGCCTTCCTGATCGAGGAGGCCGTGCTGCGCTCCTGCCTGGGCAACACCGACGTGATGGTCGGCCAGCTGGGATCCCTCATCACCGTCTCGTCCCTGCCGAACGTGAGCCTGGGGATCGTGCCGATGGGCGTCAATCGGATGCGGATGCCCACCGAGGGCTTCTGGATCTACGACGACCACCAGGTCAACGTCGAGTTGGTCTCGGGATACCTGACGATCACCCAGCAGTACGAGATCGAGTTGTACGCGCAGGCGTTCGCGGAGTTCGCGGAGTCGGCCGAGTACGGGGCCGCGGCCCGCGCCCGGATCACCGCCGCGATCAACAGCTTCGGGTGAAAATCTGCAAACCCGTGCAAACTCATGGCTGCTGTGATGTCCGGTTTCCTACCGTCCAAGGCATGGCGGACATCGACGCAGCGATACTCCTGCCGCCGGCCCGCGCGCTTCGTCGTCTCCCGGTGGATCGGGAGACCCTGGCGCGGCTCGGCGGCGAGGCGTGCATCGCCTGCGGCGCGGTGGCGGAGCTGCGGCCGGCGCGCATGGAGTTCACCAGTGACGGCGCCGGCGGCCTCTACGGCTGGCCGACCAGGGTCTGCCCGCAGCACTGATCGATCGAGCGGGACAGGGAGATGACGATGGATCAGGACATGGCGGTGGAAGCGGACGAGGACGACGGGGCGATCCGCAGGGAGTGCGCCCTCGGCGAGGACCGCGAGGGAAGGGTCATCGCCGGATGGAGCGGGGCGGCGTCCGGCCTGCTGCCGCTTCCCGCCGGCGCGCTGGGGAGCTTGTGATGGCGGCCACGCGGCGGCGCCTGACGGAGGAGGAGAAGCGCCGGATCACCCTGAAGGTCGGGGACCGCGTCATCGACGACACCACCGGCGTCGAGGCACAAATCATCGCCCTGGGCCCCCACCAGGCCCGCGTCCAGGGCGACGCAGGCGGCCAATGGACGGCCCCGCGCGAGCGCCTCAGCCGCATCGAACAGCAGGGCCGGTCGTGACCGCGGTCTTCGACAACCGGTGCTCCTACTGCCCCGGCCGAGGCCCGCTCGTCATCGTCGGCTGGGTCGAGGCGGCCTCGGGCCCCGGCTACCCGGTGCGCGCCTGCCGCGCCTGCCGCCGCACCGGGAAGGTCAAGGCAGACCAGGGCCTCACCCTCGTCAACTCCGCGCGGCCGGCAGCCGCCGGAAGCGCTCGTCCAGGGGCGCATCCGTGACCGCCGCAGCGTGCGAGATGTGCGTGCGACGCATCGGCCTCATCGAACGGACGGTAAGCCTGAGATGACCACCAAGGACACCACGCCGACATGCCCGGTGGTGTCCGCGTGCCCGAAGTGCGTGCGACTGACCACCGGCCTCGCCGACATCGCGCAGTCCGCCGTACGGGTCGGCGCCTCACCCCGCGTCAGCCAGGACGCGGCCGAGGCCGCGATCCGCATGCTGAGCACCGCAGTCGGCGACTGGCACGCCCACCTGCTCGTCGAGCACCACCAGCTGCCGCGCCTGCCCGTCAGCGCGTTCGGCTGACCCATAGCTCCCGGCCGCCGAGGCCATCTCCCCACGGCGGCCGGGCCCGACGTCCGACCCGGGTGCCCGCACGTCCTGCGCCGCCCGGGTCGGGCTCCGCCCCCGATGGCGCCGTGGACACGCACGGCCGCCCGCGTGTGATCGGGAGCGCGGGCCGTCAGCCCCGTGCGTGGGCCGGCGGCCCACCACCGCCGCCGCCCCTCCCGGCCCCTGGATGCGGACCCGGGAGGGGCGGCACCCCCGCACGAAAGGAGCGCGATGGACACCCCCGCCGACCTCCCCCGGCCGCTCACCGAGGAGACCCTCCTCGCCCTGACCGCCCGCCGGCACTGCATCGAGCAGATCGGCCTTCCGGTCGAGGATCGGAAGGCCGACCGCACCTCGGCCGTCCTGACCCTGACGGCCGGAATCGGTGCGGACGACCTTGCCCTGGCCGCCCTGCAGGCGGCCTGCGCGCGCCGCGGTTGGACCTGCACCAGCATCATGCGCGACGGCACGCTGGTCCTGACCGTCTCGTGGGGACCGCTGCACGCCCAGTGCCCGGACTGCCGGCGTCGCCTGCGCCTCGGGCCCGACCACCTGCTGCCGCGCCACCGCCCCCGGACCAGCGAGCGCACCGAGGAGGACTGGATCGCCGTCGCGGACGGGGCCCTGCCGGCCACCGAGTTGGAGTTGGACTGCCCGGGAAGCCACACCGCCCCGGCCGACTCCGCCACGGCACCCCGCGCTCAGCGGGAGCGCCTGCCGACGACCCTGCTGCTCGCCGACCATCCCCGCTGGCACACCCCGCCCGGCCGCACCCATCCCGAGCGGATCATGTACCACCGGCACTACTACTGGCGCCTGCGATGGACCGGCGGACGCTGCGTCCGTGAGCCCCTCACCCCTGTCCCGCCCGGCACCCTCCGGGTCCGCACCTCCCGCGCCCTCGCCGCCCACCTGCCCCCGAGCCTCCCCGACCCGGTCGCCGAGGCGCTCGCCGACGTCAAACAGGTGATCATCGTGCCCAGCTCCGACCTGTGGGAGGCCATCACCGGCGCTGCAATCCGCCACCTCGTTCAGGACGCGACCGCCCGCCGCGCCCTCTACCGCCGCTGGTGCAGCCGCTACGGCACCCACACCCTGCCCGGCGGCCCCCGGATCGTCGACACGCCCAGCCCGGAGGCCGTCGGCCAACTGCGGCCCGCCGAGATCGAACCCGACGACCTCCGAGAGGTCCTGACGTTCCTGAAGCAACCGGCCCACGCCTACCGGATGCGCTGCCACCTGTGGGCCGGCATGTCCGGACCGACCCTGATCGACGCCCTCGCCGGCTACGGCGGCCTCGGCCGCCGCGCCGCAGCCCTCGCCGCGGCCGACCACCTCGGCGACCCCGCCCTGCGCCCGGTGGACCGGGAGCTGTGCGACGCCGCCATCGACCTGGCACCGAACCACCCCTGGCCGCTCGACGAGATCGACTTCGGCCCCTACTGGCAGGACCTGGCCACCTCGGCCCAGGAGCGCCGGACGCTGGCGGCGTTCGTCCTCGCCCACGCCTCGATGCTGGAGATGGCCGGGGTGGACCGGTAGACGCGACATGGTCCGGCACGGGCCTGAACAAACCGGACGAGACTCCATCGCAGATCGGCTCCCAGGTGAACAGGCCACGGGCGGCGGCGGACCAGTCGGCGGCACAGCGTGACATGTGACGATCAAACGGACTCTCCTATGACGCGCAAGTCGAGGTGGGTGGGAGATCGGCAGTGTTGAGGTGCCGGTAGATCTGGCGTGCGAGGTAGCGCTTGAGGCTTCGGCGAATCTCCTTGTTGGTGCGGCCTTCAGCACGTCGGCGTTCGACGTATGCGCGGGTGTCGGCGTCGTGGATCATGCGGCTGACCGTGGCCATGTGCAGGGCCCGGTTCAGGCGTCGGTCGCCGCCGCGGTTGAGCCGGTGGCGGACGGTGTTCCCCGAGGATGCAGGGATCGGGTTGACGCCGGCCAGACAGGCGAATGCGGCTTCGGATCGCACCCGTCCACGGTGGGACCAGGCCGTCATCACCACGGCTGCGGTGACGGGCCCGATCCCGGGTTTGTCCAGTAGCCCCGCGGCTGGCGTTGCACGCACCAGGGCGGTCATCGACTTTGCGTTGGCGCTCAGTTCCTCGTCGAGTGCGACGATGCGCTTGGCCAGGCGTATGGCTTCCCCTCGAGCGGTCGTGACCGCGACTGGCTCTTCACGGGTGCGCCAGCGGGAGACTTCGAGAATTTGACGACCGGTCAGTGCCCGACGCCCGTCGATATCGAGGTCGACGGCCCGAACCAACGCGGTCAGTGCGTTGACGTTCGCGGTCCGCTCATCGGTCATCTGGTCTCTGGCGGTCACCAGTACGCGCAAGGCGGCGCGCTCTCCGTCGTCGGCGCGGGGGTGGCGCAGCTCGTGCTCCTCGAGAGGGAGCGCGGCCTCGGCGATGCGGCGTGCGTCGATCGGGTCCGACTTGCCCTTGCCGCGATGAACCCCCATCCGAGGCGCTTCGATGACGTGGTACCCGGCCTCGGTGACGGTGCGGGCGAACTGGGCGCCGAAGGTCGCTATCCCCTCCATGACCCACAGCGTGGCGAGGTCGCCGCCGGTGCGGCGTGCCGCCCAGGCCACCGCCCGGGTCATGCCGGCTTTGCTCGTCGGGAACTCGGCCGTATCGAGCAGTTCGCCGGTCGGCGCGGCCAGGACGGCCAGGACATGGTTACGGGCGTGGGTGTCCACGCCGATGACATACGGGTGGCTGTGCGCGACGATCGTCACGGTGGTCGGGTGCCTTCCAGTCCAGAGGCCAACGGTTCGGCCGCTGACGGCCGACATCGGGCTGGGCAGGAGTCACTCCGGGCCACGACTGTGACGGGCCACGCCGTGAACGGCGGGCATTCTCCTGATCAGGACACCGAGGTGGGCCAGGACGGCATCGGCTCCCACCATGTCGGACAAGTCCATTGGAGGGCACCTTTGAGGGCCACCGTTGACAAGAGTCACGACGCGGCGGGACGGCCGACACCACCCTGGCAGCCGATCCCAGACCAGCCACCCCGAGTCTCACAACCGTTGACAACAGCGCTACGGGCGATCGGCCGGAGTCCCAGAGCACAACTCGACTGGAGCGACTGACTGCTGGCGCCCACCGTTCGCCGAGGCCATCCGGTCACGCCACCCTCTTCGGCCAAAGCCGCGCCCACGACGAGGCGGACCCGGAAGCATAGGACGGCACACGCTTAAACCGGGAGGCGGCTGATGGCCAAACACTGGAATCCGGTCTCGGAGTTCGAGGAGCAGGACGACGACATCGAGGTGCGCGTCGCCGCAGCCGACGCTGCCAGGCTGCGCGTCTTCGCCCGCGCGCAGAACATCACCCTCAAGCGGGCCATCGGCCACCTGCTGGCCCGCAACGTCTCCGACGAGGAGTACACCGAGCACGCCGCGGCCGCCCGGAGCCTGATCGCCGAAACCGGCGGATACACCGTCACCGCCGCGGACGAGCAGGCGGCCGAGGCGTTCGCTGCACCATGGCCGCGGGGCTGGTTCCGCCAGGTCGGGTTCGCCCTGGACTGGACCGCCATCGCCGCGCTCACCGAAGGGCACCCGCTGCTCGGCGGCCTGATGGTCCAAGCAGCCCTGGGCAAGGGCGCGCTCCTGGTCCACGACCTGGCCATCTACGCCGCCGAGGCCCACCACCCCGGCTCGCTCCGCTTCTGCACCAAGGCCGGCGCCCTCAACCGGATCGGTACCGGCTTCGAGTGGGGAAGCGGCCCGGACGTCCCGCACCTGACGGACATGGAGATCATGCAGCCGTTCTACCTGTGCCACGCCAACCACGACCTGACCCTGCTCACCGTCCGACCGCAGATCTACGAGGGCCTCGGCATCACCGTCGCGGCACCTCGGTGAGAGTCCACGGCGTGCTCCGCTTGGGTGCCGTCGGCCCCGCAGGTCCACCAGGCCCATGTGAGAGCAGACGGGCCCAGCGCGTGGTGTTGTCGGCCTCTCCATGGCCGGATGCCGCTCAGCGCATCGGCACCGACGCCACACCCCGGAGCGGCCCGGCGCCGGTACCGATTAGCCCGTGCGTCAGCGGGCGGCCAAGCTCGGGAACCATAGGCCACTGAATCCCCATCTGTAGCCTCGATATCACCGTCTGCAACCATCTGGAGGCGCCATGCTGATGCTCGACGCCCTCAACGCGATCGCGTCCGACAGCCGAGCACCAGGCGAGCCCCGACCGATCCCGCAGCCGGCCAGCCGGGCGCGGCGCATAGTCAGGTCGACGGGCTACGCGATCATCGTCGTGGCGCTCACCCTGATGGCCGCTGCCCTCACCGCGCCGTCGGGCGCGGCAGTTCACCTCAGTTTGATCGCCGTCATGCTGGGTGCTCCAGGTGTCGGCGGCCGTGGCAAAGTCCAGGTGTGCGGCCAGTTGAGTCCAGGCTGATGGCCACCAGAATTCCCGGTGGATGGCCGTCTGACCTGTGGTGCTTCTGGCCGCCTGCCTCACCACCGCCGTCGCGGCCTTCTGCGCGGGAGACATGCTCTCCGCATGCACCGCTCTTGTCTCATGCGCCGCCGGAAGCCTCTGCTTCGGCCGGACGATCCCCAGCCTCTGCCCCTTGGCGTCGCCTGACCTGGCGGCCGCACGGATCCGCCGTCGCTTTCGCCAGGCCCAGGCGATGCACGTCATGCGGGTGTTGACGTTCGCCGCCGGGTTCCTTGCGGGAATCTCGCTCGCGCTGAGGAAGGACGGACATGAGATGCCGGCCGGGCTCGCGCTCGGGCTGGTGACGTCAGGCTCGGCGTCCGCGTTCCGGGTCCTCGTTCATGGGAGGAAGGCGGCGGAGAGGTCGCGGCGGCGGCCTTGACCAGATCGTTCGAGGAGCTTCATGCGACCGACTTCTCAGGTCAAGCGCTCCAGCGGGTAGCGGTGCGCCGTCATATCGATGCCCTGGCCCGGGCGGTCCGTGCTCCGATCGAGAGCAGCGTCCTGGGGACGAGCGTCCTGGCGCGAGATTCGGCGCGACACCTCGTGGAGCGGCTTCATCGCGCGGCCGACACCGCGGCAAACTCGGAGGCATGGGCCCGGTGCCGTGTAGACCTGGGAGCGCTTGCGCTCAACGTGTGAGTAGATCGGCACCAGCACCACCGCGGCGACCACCTGGGGACTCTCCGGGGACTCTCAGGGCTGTCACGAGGACTTCCCGGGGAATTTCGATCATGTGACCGGGAAAGGTTGCGACAGCCCTGAATCGACCAGACATAGGTGACCTGCTGGAACTCCTGGTTGCGCTGGTCGATGTCCTCCTTGATCGCCGCCGCCGTCCACGACGCCGCCGAGGACGAGCCCGCGCTCGTCCCGCTGAGCCGCCCCGAGTTCGTCCGGCCTTTGCGGGCCCTCGTGCTGCCACCCGTCCGCGACCGCGAACACGTCCTGCACGGACCGCTCGGCGGCGACGGAACCAAGCCGTCGCGACCGCCTGCCGCCAGCAACGACACCACCGACACGACCAACCGCGATCAAGAACTACGGCTGCCGTGTCAGTCGACGAAAAGGTTGAGCTCCCAGTAGAGGCCGTTCACGAGATTGCAGTGGTACGCGCTGGCGTTGCCCTGTTCTACCTGAATCTGACCGGCCAAATCGCAGTCATTCACATTGGAATACTGCTGCCCGGTGTCGATCCAAACGTTCGGTCGAGTCGGGACGTTAGGTGCCGCCGACACGGCTGAGGTGCCGCCGATGACGGCGCCGACAGCAACGGCGAGGACAGCGAAGGCACGGACAAGACGCTTCATGGATCCCCATTTCCAAAAGCACTGACGAGCTAAGAACACAAGGAAATCTAGCAGCCGAGGCCATTACGTCAATACGCTGAGATAGGTTCCTTGATTCGCCGCCCCGGCGGAATGCCATCTTCTGCTCTCCCAGCAGATGCAGTTCGTGAACCTGATGGCGGCTGCGTAGGCGTGCCGGCGGCGGTGACATGCTGCTGCCCGGCGCTGGTGACGGCACCGCCACAGCGACTGCTCCAGGAGGTAGGCAGGCGCCCGGCAGGGCTGAAGCAGCACCAGCACCCGCAGCAGCCACAGGAGTTCGAAGCGACTGACAGGCACCAGGTCGGCCCGTCGCTGCCGTGTCCGACACCGCAGCACGCTCCGGCTCGACCAGGATGCCGATGGCGAGGACGATCAGATCGCCACTTGCGCACCGCGAGACCCACCAGCCGCGGCAGCAACACCGGGGCCGGCGACCGGCAGCGATACAAGGCGAGCGTGCCGGTGTATCGGTGCCGGCGGATCTGCAGCACCGACGCACCGGCATCGGCCCGGCCGACGGGACGTCGGCGGTGTCCGGGGGTTCCCCGCCCGCCGACCTTTGCGGGCCTGGCGAGGTTCATGGCGGAATCCGGGGCGCGGCGATGGCCCCGCCCATCCCGGCGCGGCCGCGTGGACGGTCCCTTCCAACCGGCAGCCCCGGGGGCGGACGCCGCGGCAGTTGATTCGGAAGAGGGCCGTTCTGGCGTGCGCGTCCCGGTCCGGGGCAGACGAGGGGCGGCCGTCGGCTCCCGGACCCGGAGCTGCGGCTCCGGTGGCCGGATCTGCCTCGGGGACCCCGGCCACCGGACACCGCCGCCGCCACGTAGACGCATCCGCGGCACCTGTTGGCGCGCAGCACGCGCCGCGGCCGTGCCGGAGGGGAGTCCCAGACCGTCGGCGTTCCACCTCGCTTCGGTCGATCGTCACGCCGGGTTCGGGCGGGAGCGGCCGACAGGGGCGGCGAGGTCCGCGATCAGACGGCAGCTTGGGGACCGCGTGCCCAGGGCGGTCCGAGGCGCGGCCGGGGGGTGCGTGGGGCGCACGCGGGCTAGGCTTTCGTCGTTGTCGAGGTCGCCACGGGGGGCGCTGATGCAGCCGTTGACCGCAGCCGATCCGCACCAGGTCGGCCCGTATCTGCTGGAGGGCCGGCTCGGTGGGGGCGGGATGGGCCAGGTCTATCTGGGACGCAGCCGCGGGGGGCGGCGGGTGGCGGTGAAGGTGATCCATCCTCAGTTCGCCGCCGAGCCGGACTTTCGGGGCCGTTTTCGCCGTGAGGTGGAGTTGGCGATGAAGGTCGGGGGGTTCTGGACGGCGGCGCTGGTCGACTCCGATCCGGAGGCGGCCGAGCCGTGGGTGGCCAGCGAGTACGTGCCCGGTCCGACGCTGCGTCAGCGCATTGTGGCGGACGGGCCGCTGGGGTTGGGGCCTTTGCGGGAGCTGGCGGTGGGGTTGGCGGAGGCGGTGGCGGCGGTGCATCGGGGGGGCTGGTGCATCGGGATCTGAAGCCGGCGAACATTTTGATGGCCGAGGACGGGCCGCGGGTGATCGATTTCGGGATCTCCAAGGCGGTGGAGGAGA
Organism: Mangrovactinospora gilvigrisea; assembly: GCF_001879105.1. Classification (GTDB taxonomy): domain Bacteria; phylum Actinomycetota; class Actinomycetes; order Streptomycetales; family Streptomycetaceae; genus Mangrovactinospora; species Mangrovactinospora gilvigrisea. The sequence goes on from NZ_MLCF01000052.1 coordinate 30,922, forward strand.
CCGGCGGGCTGACGGCGACGGGGGTGGTGGTGGGCACGCCGGGGTTTCTGGCGCCGGAGCAGGCGGTCGGGTCGGTGGTCACGCCGGCCACGGATGTGTTCGCGTTGGGTGCGGTGCTGGTGTTCGCGGCGACGGGGCGAGCGCCGTTCGGGGACGGACCCAGTCATGCGCTGCTGTATCGCACGGTGCACGACCGGCCGGATCTGGAGGGGGTGCCGGGTGTGTTGACGGGGCTGCTGGAGTCGTGTCTGGCCAAGGAGCCGGGCCGGCGCCCCAGCGCCGGTGCGCTGCTGGAGCGGCTGGGCGGGGAGGTGGCCGGGGAGAGGGGGCCCCGGGCCACCACCGTCGCACCGGCACCGCGGACGGCACCGGCGCCTGCGTCGGCGCCGATTCCGGGACCCGCCCCGGACCCGCCGACCGCGGATGTGCCCCGCTTCGCCGATGCGCCGGAGGCTGAGGGGGAGCCGACCGCTCCGGGCCGGTCGGTGCACGCGGCCCGCAGCCACCGGATGCCCGCCGTTGTTCTGGCGCTGCTTGGCGGTGGGGTCGTACTGGCCATCGAGGGCGTCCTCGGTGCCCTCAAGGGCGGCATCGGCCCGGTGGACCTGTCTCTGCCGATCCTGACGGCGCTGGTCGTGGGCTTCGGTTGGTGGTTCCGCCAGGATTCCCGCGGGCGTTGATCGTCCAAGGGGGATCCCCGGACCGGGAGCGGCCCGGTGGACTGCTGCGTGGTGCTGAGCCCGCTCAGGGGTGTGTGTCCCGGTGCCGGGCGCCGGGGTGAGCCCGCTGGGTGCGGATCGTGGCTCTGACAGGTGCCCAGCTCGTTCGGATCGACGTCGTTGAAACAGTGCAGTCGATGACGGCCTCGTCCTTTGTCGGCGCGGACGTCTGCCCGGACACGGCCGGCCCCGGCGGCCTTTTCGTGGTGCTGGGCTCGGCGGATGCGGTCGATGCGGTGGCCGGTGCGGCACGGCGGCCGTCCGCCGGGTCCGCATTCTCACCCGACCACGAGCGTCACCGACATGCGACCCGAACCAACCTCCACCACAACCCGGGCCGGGGACGGGACTTGGGGCGCGACTCCACCGCCGCCACCTGGAGTGGCAACCGTGGTCACCGCGTGCACAGCAGGCTGCCCGGGGCTGGTCTGGCATCCTGGGTGTTGCGGGAGGGCCGCGGTCCTCGGGCTGCGTGCGGCCGCCGTCTTCGGCTACCAAGTGCTGAAGGTGCTGGGGCGCAATCGGCGCAAGCGCGGCCAGCGGCTGAGCCTGTACGAACACGGCCTGGTTGTTGTCGCCGCGCGGGGGCGGACGGCGGCCTACCGGTGGGATGCGGTGACCGTCAGCCGCAAGACGGTGCGCCGCGGTTTCGAGAAGTCGGCTGAGTGGGGTCCGGCGATTGCGGAGGCCGTGGCCCGCGCCGGCCGGCCGCAGTCGTGCTGAGGCAGTAGGCGGGCGCGGTGAGGGGGCATCACCTCGCCACCGAGAGCCCGGGTGCCGGATTCCCGCCCCGCATGGAGCCTGCGCCCGAGTCCTCGCGCCCGGCGAGGATGATCGACGGCGCAGGACCCCGAGCGGCGAGCATGTCGGTACCCACCCGTCCTTCAACGACGTCGCGTTCACGGTCGTCGATCGGGCGGATGCGTTGGAGATCGACTTGCAGACGGATCGCGCCGGGGCGGCCCGCAGCGTCTCGGTACGCGCCCCAGCATGGCTGGTCGTCGTCGACCACGGGCATAGGGAGCCGCACGCCGCCGGACGCGGTGCGGATCCGACGGCGACCGCGGCCGCGACGTGCGCGGAGCGCACTTCCGGCGCGCCGGGCGTGAGCTCCGGGGCGATGTCGTCAGAACTCTGTCATTAGCCGTAATAATTCGGAAAGACGGATTTGCCTGTTTCGGTGTCGTCGTGGGCGCCGGTGCTCCCTAGCCTGGCTGTCCATGAAGGGGTTCACCTCCACGCTCCGTACCCCGAGGCTGACCAGTCAGCTCGGGGTGTGGCTCGGGCCCATGTTCGCGATCTGCTTCGTCACGGGGTTCATCAGCCACGAGATCCAGCATCCCGCCTCCTGGTTCTTCTGGCCCGCTCACCCGGTGTGGCTCTACCGCGTGACCCAGGGCATGCACGTGGCCACTGGTCTGGCCTCGATCCCCCTGGTGCTGGCCAAGCTCTGGTCGGTCTTCCCGCGGCTGCTGCGCCTGCCGGGGGTCCGGAGGTGGGCGAACGTCCAGACCTGGGCCCAGCTGCTCGAGCGCTTGAGCGTCCTGGTCCTGGTCGTCGCGGCTATCGTTCAGCTGTCCTCCGGCGTGCTGAACATCGCCCGCTGGTACGCGGCGATGGGCTTCTTCTTCACCTCCCTGCACTACTGGACGGCATGGGTCGTGACGGGCTCGCTGCTGGTGCACATCGGCGTGAAGCTCCCGGTCGTGCGGCGCGCGCTGGCGGCGCCCGTCCGTCCGCTGCGCCGGCCGCCCGCGGGCCTGACCCGCCGCGGTCTGCTGACCACGGTGGCGGCGACGTCGGCGGTGGTCACGGCGGCGACCGTGGGCGAGACCGTCCGCCCGCTCGCGGCGGTCTCGGTGCTCGCCGACCGCGACCCGCGTGTGGGACCCCAGGGCGTGCCGGTGAACAAGTCCGCCCTCGCGGCCGGCGTCCACGCCGCGGCCACCAGCCCCGACTGGCGGCTGGCGGTGTCCGGTCCGGCCCGGACGGTGCGGCTCAGCCTCAGCGACCTCGCCGCGATGCGGCAGACCACCGCCGCGCTCCCGATCACCTGTGTCGAGGGTTGGAGCGCGGGCGCGACCTGGACCGGGGTGGCGCTGCGCGACCTGGTCCACCTGGTCGGCGGAGACGGCGCAGACCAGGTCGCGGCCATTTCCCTGCAACGGGGCAGCGCCTACGCCCGCTCGATCGTCGATCCGCCTCATGCGCGCGACCCGGAGACGCTGATCGCGCTTCGGCTGCACGGCGAGCCGCTGCACCTCGACCACGGGTACCCCGCTCGGCTCATCGCGCCCAACCGGCCCGGCGTCCTGCAGACCAAGTGGCTCTCGCAGCTGATCGTGGGGAGCGCGGCGTGACCGGCAAACCGGAGATGGGTGTCATGGCGTGGGTGCGGCGGCTGCTGGTCGGCGTGGGCCTGGCGATGATCGCTTTTGCGGTCTTCGGTGGCGGTGGCCCGAGGCTTTCCACCTCGCCCTACCTCGTGTTCGCCGCCAGGGTCGCGGTGATCGTGCTCGCGGTCCTGCTGCCGCTGACGTTCGCGCTCGGATGGCTGATCGGCAGGGCCGTCCCCGCCTTGGTGCGGCCCGTCGTCCAGGGCGCCTGCATCGCGACCGCGGTGATCGTCGGGATCGCGCTGCCGTCCGTGCTGGGGCGCGGACGCCAGCCCGACCTGCCCTCGGCGCTGCCCCGCAACTACGCCACCGGCCTGTGGACGGTGCTCGCCGTGGTGTGGGCGGCCGCGGCCCTACTGATCGTCATACGGATCCTGCGACGCCGCCGCGCCCCTGTGGGAACACCCCTGAAGGAGAAGAACCCATGAGTGACCAGCAGCCCGTCGACGTCTGCGCCGCCGAGGAGATCGAGGACGGCGGGATGCGCACCGTCCCGGCGCGGGAGACCGGTTGGTCCGATGCGATCACGATCTTCCGCGACGGCGACGCCTATTACGCCCTCGACGACACGTGCCCGCACGAAAAGGCCTCGCTCGGCGAGGGCTGGCTGGAGAACGGCGAGATCGAGTGCCCCGTGCACCAGAGCCGGTTCAGCGTCGCGACGGGGGCGGTGGCCTGCCCCCCGGCGTTGCGCAACGCCCGGGCCCACCGGGTGGAGGTCCTGGGCGGCCGGGTGGTGCTCAGCCCGGGCCGGCTCCCGGGTGATGTCGGATGAACGGCGTCGACACCCCGCCAGGCCGTCCCCGATTGCCCGGGCATGTCCTGGTAGTCGGAGCCGGGCTGGCGGCGGTGACGTTGTGCGGAGCCCTGCGCGAGGGTGGGTTCCCAGGCCGGCTCACGATCGTCGGCGACGAACCCCGCCTGCCGTATGACCGGCCGCCGCTGAGCAAGCAGTACCTCGCCGGCGAGCGCGAGCTCGCCGACATCGCGCTGCAACTGCCCGACTGGTATCACACCCACGCGATCGACCTGCGGCTGGGGACCCCCGTTGTCATGCTCGATCCCGCCGCCGGCCGTGTGGAACTCGCCGACGGCAAGGCCCTGGCCGCGGACGCGATCGTGCTCGCGACCGGCGGACGGGCGCGGCGGCTGACGGTGCCGGGGTGCGAGTCGGCTCGGGCTTTGCGCACCCGTGCCGACGCCCAGGTGCTGCGCGACGCCCTGGCACCGGGTGCCCATGTCCTGGTCGTGGGCGCGGGCCTGATCGGCGCGGAGGTGGCGGCAACCGCGAGCGGCCGCGGATGCCACGTGGTCCTGGTCGATCCGAACGCGCTACCGCTGCAGCAGGCGATCGGCCCGCCTGCCGCCCGCGCGCTGCACGCCCAACACGCCGCCCATGGCGTGCACGTCGTCTGCGGCAGTGTCGTGGCCGTTGAGTCCGGCCGGGCGGTGCTGACGACGGGCGAGCACGTGCCGGCGGATGTGATCGTGGCGGGCATCGGCATCACGGTGAACACCGAACTCGCGCAGGCCGCCGGGCTCGAGGTCGACAACGGCGTTCTGGTCGACGCCGGCATGCGCACCAGCGCCGCGAACGTGTACGCCATCGGCGACGTTGCCCGGATCGCCTCCGCACCGCACAGATCCGAGCACTGGGACAACGCGCGCCGCACCGCGCAGGCCGCGGCGCGTTCCCTCCTCGGACTCCCACCGCAGAATCCGCCCGCCCCGTGGTTTTGGACCGACCGGTACGGCACCCACTTCGAGATGGCCGGGCACTACCACCCGCGGGCGCGGCCAGTGCAGCGCGGTGACATCGAGACCGGGCAGGGCACCGTGTTCTACCTTCGGGGCTCGCGCTGCGTCGGCGCCGTCTCCTTGGACCGCCCGCTCGACGTCCGCGCCGCACAGCGCCTGATCGACCGGAACGTCGACGTCGAGGCCGCCCAGCTGGCCGACGAGGACGTGGACCTGCGCAAGTTGCTGAAGCCGCGCGCGTGAGCCGGACGAGGAATGCCATCGCTCGATGCACCGCGGCCCTCGGCCTCTCAGCACGCCGGCAGAAGACTCTCGCTTCAGTGGAGGCCGCATGGCCAACAACGCGCACCTCGTGACGGACATCAGCCCGAACATCCGCGGTCGCGTCCCCAACCAGGCGGGCTGCCGCAAGCGCATGCGGCGCGCGATCGACATCGCGCGCACCCCCGTCGGGTAATCGACGTGCGCGTCGCCCTTTGCGCCGGGCACCCCGAGACCAGCGACCGCGACCAGGCATGCCGGGCCGTCCCGGACGCGCTCGGCACGGCCGGCGGAGACGCGATCGCGGGGATCCACCAAGGCATCGCCCTGCTCCCGGGCGAAGTCGTGGTAGCCAGCATGCCGGTAGGCGCCTTCGCCGGCCGCGCTCGAGCGCGCCGCCCGCCTCCTCTTCGGCCGCCTCGGCAGGGCTCCATGTCCTCGGATGCCGATTCCCGATGTGGGAGAGGGAGACGCGGCTCGGAGTCGGGCCGACACGGAAGGCGGCGGGTTGCCACTGTCGCGGCGGCGGCCGACACCGCGCGGTCGGCGATGTCCGTGACCCGGGAGCGGAGCACCGGTGCGGGGCCTTGGGACGGCCGACGCGCTGGTCCGACCCCGCGCATCGGCCGGATGGACTCTGCTCGCAATCGGTGTCCGAGCCCTGCGGTGGCGTGGTGACCGCCAGCCGGTGCCGGGGGTGTCCGGCCGGGCTGGCTCGCCGACGTGCCGCAGCCGCACGCGCGCGCGCCGTGGCGGCGGCCGACCGTCTGGAGCGGCTCGGGAGCGGCTGCGGGCCGCGGTTGCGTGCGATGCTTGCCGCGGCGGTCGACTGCCACCTGGACAGCGCGGCCCTGCAGGAGTCGGCCGCCGCGCATCTGCCCGCATGTGTCAGTGATCGACTCTGACACGTGAATAGCTGAAGCTCGGGTCTTTCCGGCCAGGATGTGGGACCGATCGGCATAGCCCGTGGGCTCCGTCCTTGCCTGGACGACCCGGTGGCGTCCATGGGGGCGAGGGAGACGCGGTAGCCGAGCTCGTTCAGCCGGGAAACCGCTCGCCATCCCGCCCGTTCGGGATCCCGCTGGACGAAGTAGCTGCCGCCGAGCTCGTGGTATGGCACCCGGTCACTGAGCATCTGCACGATCGCGGTGATGATCGAGTGCTCGACCGCTAGCTAAATTGGCCGGACTTGCCGTCGTCGTGGACCTGGACGTCCGGCCGGGACAGTAGCGTCATGGGCTTCGAGGCGCCCCGCGTGCGGCTGGTGATGGCGGACTCCTTCGGCGCGCCGGTTCGCCGGTCGACCGGTGCGGCCTACGCGGCCTGTGCGTGGGGCCTGGTCTTCGCGCTGGTCAGCTTCTACCGGGGCAGCGGAGGCCGGACGGGGCTGGACACCATCGGCGGTGCGATCGAGCGGCGGGCGCTGGCCGGGGATGCGGCGATCTACGCCGCGGTGTGGATCACCGGTGTGCTGAAACTGCTCGGCGCGGGCCTGGCGCTGGCGCTGGTGCGGCCGTGGGGGCGTCGGATGCCGCGGTGGTCGGTGCTGGTGCCGGCCTGGATCGCGGCGGTGGGCCTGACCCTGTACGGGGGCCTGCTGGAGGTGACCAATCTTCTTGCGGCCACGCATGCGGTCACCCCGGCACAGCCGGTCGAGTGGAAGCCCCTGTGGTGGCACCTGTATCTCTGGGATCTGTCGTTCCTGGTCTGGGGGCTGCTCTTCGCCGTCGCGCTGAGGAGGTACCTGCGGACGAACGGCGCCCTGCGGCGAGGGTGACGGGCGCAAGGCCCCGGGCGACCGAGCCGGGGTGTGCCGAGGGCGGTGCGGACCGCGCCGAACCGGGGCGGACAGCGTCGGGGTGCCATTGTGCGGCGGCCAGGCGACCGCTAGCCGGAGCGGGGACCGGGACGGGGGTTGGCGGTGAGCATGGCATTGCCCAGGGCGCTGACGCTGTGCTGGACCTGTCGGCCCCGGCGGCTCGTGGTGATCAGCTCTCCGTGGCGCAGGGCCGTCGCGAGCGCTGAGGCCGAAGGCGGGGTGATGCCCAGGGCCTCGGCGAGTCAGGTAGGTGGTGGAGTTGTCGTAGACGTGCCGGGTTCCCTCGGGGGCGTCGAACGGCAGCCGCAGGAAGCCCTTCACCAGGTCGTCGGGCTCCAGTGACGCTGCCGTTCCCATCGATGGTGATCAACTCGCAAGGGTGAGCGGGGCCAGGTGTCGCCGTTGGGGGTTGCCGCGAGCAGTCGTAACAACTATGGTTGCGACATGGGAGCCAACAGCAGGCTGACGGTCGCCGCGCACGCGCTGACCTGGATCGGGCTCTACCAGCGCCGCGGCCACGAGGTCGCCACCTCGGAGCAGATCGCCACCAGCGTCAACACCAACCCCGTGGTCATCCGCCGCCTGCTGGCACAACTGCGCAAGGCCGGCCTCGCCGACTCCCGGCGCGGCGCCGGCGCCGGATGGACCCTGACGCGCGAGTTGTCGGCGATCACCCTGCTCGACGTCCACCAGGCCGTCGAGCCGGGTCCGCTCTTCGCCCTCCACCCGGCCGAGCCGGACCCGGAGTGCGTCGTCGGACACGGCATCGGCCCGGCGCTGTCGGCAGTGTACGACGGCGTCGAGGCAGCCCTGCGCACAGAGTTGGCGCGCACCACACTGGAGGACGTGCTGCGCGACATCCTCGCGGCCGCATAGCCCAAGATCCGCCCGAGCGCCGGACGGGCCTGTCGCACACCCACAAATGTAACCAAAGTTATTACGTCAAGGAGTGATTTCCATGGGACAGCTGCAGAACAAGACCGCCCTGGTCACCGGCGCATCCACCGGCATCGGCCTGGCCATCGCCCGCCGGTTCGCCGCCGAGGGGGCAACCGTCTACCTCACCGGACGCCGCAAGGCCGAACTGGACGCCGCCGTCCAGCAGATCGGCGACCGGGCCATCGCGGTGCCCAGCGACGTCTCACGCACCGACGATCTCGACCGCCTCTTCGAGGGGATCGCCGCACGCAGCGGCCGCCTCGACATCGTCGTCGCCAACGCCGGCGTGGGCGGCTACGAACCGCTCGGCCTGATCACCGAGGAGGACTACGAGCGCACCACCGCGGTCAACCTCAAGGGCACGATCTTCACCGTCCAGAAGGCCCTGCCGTTGCTGGACGCAGGGGCCTCGGTGATCCTGCTGTCCTCCAGTGCCGCGCTGCGTGCGACCCCGGGCCTCGGCGTCTACGCCGCCACCAAGGCCGCCATCCGCAGCCTCGCCCGCACCTGGGCGGGCGAGCTGGCCGACCATGGGATCCGCGTCAACGCCCTGACGCCGGGTCCGGTCGCCACGCCGGGCGCCGACGAACTGCGCGCCGCCCTCCCGGGCGGCGACCGCGACGCGCAAGGCGCCGCCCCCGCCACGCCGACACCGCTGGGGCGCGTCGGCCGCGCCGACGAGGTCGCCGCCGCCGCCCTGTTCCTGGCCGGAGATGCCAGCTCCTTCACCACCGGCGCCGAACTGCCCGTCGACGGCGGCGCCACCCAGCTCTGAGCCTCGATCAGCGCGATGGCGGTCGCCTTCGGCACGACCTGAGGCCCCGTCACCAACCTCATGTCAGCGCTTGGCGTTCTCGACGCGCCCCCGGCCACACACGGAACGCCTCGTGCCCCACGGCGCCGCTCCGGCCGCCGCTACCGGCTGGCGGCGGTCGCCGGGTCGTCGGGCCCGGCGTGGCGCCCGGGATCGAGCAACGCCAGGCGGACGGCGTCATCACTGCCCGGTTCGGGAGTACCGACCAACAGGTACTGGCCAGGGGCGGCAACGACTTCAAAGGTCTGGTAGGTGAGAGTGAAGACGCCCGCCCGCGGATGATGGAAGGTCTTGGTGCGACCGGCGAGGCGCCCGACGTCCTGACGGCTCCACAGCCGCGCGAACTCCGCACTGTCCCGGCGCAGTCCATCGATCAGGGCCCGCATCCGCGGATCGTGCCGCGCATGCCCGTGGGCCAGCCGCAATGCGGCGACGGTGTCGCGAGCCACCTCGTCCCACTCGGCAAACAGCTCCCGGGCCGCCGGATCGCAAAAGAGCGAGCGGACCATCCCCCGCCGGTCGGCGAGCGGCGACAACAAAGCTTCGGCCAGGGCGTTGCAGGCCAGGACGTCCAGCCGCCGATTGACCACGTAGGCGACGGCCGCCGGGAAGGTCTCCATCAGCCGCAGCAGCGCGGGGGCGACCCGCTCACCGTCGCCACCGGCCCCATCGGCGGTGTGCGGGACGAGCCCCGCCAGCCGGTAGGCGTGCCAGCAGGCGTCGTCGTCCAGGTGAAGCGCCCGCGCCAGGGCATCGATCACCTGGCCGGAGGGATGGCGCTCCCGTCCCTGTTCCAGCCGGGTGTAGTAGTCGGCGCTCACCCCGGCCAGGACGGCAACCTCCTCCCGCCGCAGTCCGCTGACGCGCCGGCCGCGGGAACGGGGCAACCCAACATCCCCCGGGCCGATCCGGGAGCGCCGAGCCAGCAGGAATTCTCCCAGGTCATTGGCTCCCATGAGGGGAATCGTACGCCGCGTGATCCTGGGTGTGCGGCACCCAGGAAGGCGCGCCCTGCCGCGACCGCGCGAGGCGGCCGAAGCTGACAGCAGCCAGGGCGGCGCACCGCGCCGCTGCAGACCCAGCGAAAGACCGACGATGACCGCTCCCTCCGCCCCCTCCTCCCCCGCAGCCGCCGCCAAGGCGGTTCTGATCACCGGGGCCAGCAGCGGCATCGGCGAGGCCACCGCCCGCCGGCTGGCCGACGCGGGCCACCGCCTGCTCCTCGGCGCGCGCCGCACCGACCGCCTCACCGCACTCGCCGCCGGCATCGAGGCAAACGGCGGCAGCGCCGCCGCCCTGGCCCTGGACGTCACCGACCCGGCGAACATGCACGCCTTCGCCGCGGCGGCATACGAGCGGTTCGGGCGCATCGACGTCCTGGTCAACAACGCCGGGGTGATGCCGCTCTCGCGGCTGGACGCACTGCGCGTCCGGGAATGGGACCGCATGATCGACGTCAACCTGCGGGGCGTGCTGCACGGCATCGCCGCGGTGCTGCCGGTCATGCAGGCCCAGGGCAGCGGACACCTCGTCAACATCGCGTCCGTCTCCGGACTGCGCGTCGATCCGACGGCGGCCGTCTACAGCGCCACCAAGCACGCCGTCCGCGCCCTGTCGGAGGGGCTGCGCCAAGAGAGCCGTCAGGTGCGGGTCACGGTAATCACCCCGGGTCTGACCCGCAGTGAGCTGACCGCCTCCATCGGCGAGGACGCGACCCGGACAGCTGTCGAGGGCCAGATGGGCATCGCCATCCCCGCCGCCGCGATCGCCGAGGCAATCCACTACGCCATCGCCCAGCCGGAGGGCGTCGACGTCAACGAGGTCGTGGTCCGGCCCACCGCGCAGGGCTGAGAGCAGACCGCAGCCACGACCGCCGAGCACCAGGTCACCGGTCGGGCCAAGGCGCACGGACCGGCCCGGCAGAGCAACGCCAGGACGCCGTCCTGCGGCCGGAGACGCAGGTGCAACCCCATACGCCACCCTTCCAGTTCGGAAGCGGATTTGGCGGGCGGCGCCACACTCGCGCACCAACCAGTACGGCCCACCTTGGCTTCCCACATGGCCGGAGCCGGGCCCTCGCAGCGCGCCCGATACCACGCGAAGCTCAGCAAACCACGCACACGACAGGGACTCCTATCAACGCGTTCCAAGGTGGATGATGGGCGCCGTGACGGACCTCGACCAGCGACGGTCGCGCACTGCCGCGGCGGCTGCTCGATTCCTGTCCGCTGTCGCGTTCATCCGTCAGGGTCCACCGGTTCTGGTGGAGTACCGAGGCGGCTCGCTCGACGGCCACCGCGCCCCCGTTCCGCACAGGGATCGGCTTCTCACCGAGGTACGGCACCACTGTGGCCGTGCAGGCGCGGCGTACACGAGAACGGCAGCAACCGGCACTGAGGTATACCGCCTCGCACTCGACGGCATCAAGCCGGTCTATCGCCTCCTGCATACGGAATATCCCTGTTCCTGAGCTTCCAGCAACCGCCTCAGCTGGAGCGTCGTGGTGACGGGATATGCAAGCCCGGTCACCGACCCCGAAGTATTCGCCTGCTACCGCCAGCGCCTGCATCCCCGGATCGACGGGACAACGACGGCCCCCCAGCGGGCGGGTGAGGGTATGTCCGGGTCGGGCCCACGCGCGCTCCGTACGACGCGCCGTGGCCAAAAAACGCCTCAAGCGCGCCGGGATCCGCCTGGCCACCTGGAAAAAGGACCTCACCTCCTGACGCATGACGCACACCGACCGGGCCGTGTCCTCCCGAATTCCATGATCCTTTTGTGGGATACCTGTGCTGTGAACCTCCGCACCGCGTCCCTGGCATCGCTCACCGCCACCCTCATCGCCCTCGGCGCCCTCCCTGCCGCGGCCACCGGCAAGGCCGACACACCGCCCGCCGACTGCCCCACCGACGCCGTCTGCGCCTACACCGGCGAGCACTACACCGGCACCCGCACCGTCGTTACCGACACCCAGGGCGGCCTGTGCGCCACCATCCCCGCAACCCGATCGATCTTCAACAACATGAAGCGGGGCACCGACGGCGGCCAGCGTGTCGTCTACCCCTACGCGGACAGCAACTGCCGCGACGCCGGCTTCGCCGACAAGTACAAGGTGGGCGCCCTCAAGGGAGCGTCCTTCGACGGCGCCACGGCCGTTAGGGTCACCACCAACTACCTCGGCGGAAGCCCGAGTCGGCCCACGAGGCCCAGCCTGATCCACACCCTGCTGAAGCTCCCGCACACCACCCGCTGACCGCGCCCGCCGACCCAGCCGGCCCCGCACGTCCTCGACATCCCGCTGCCTTCGCCCCCGCTGCCTCTTGAGTGGAGCAGCGTCGGGTGCGAATGGCGGCACGGTGTTCGCTCCTTCGGGTCACGCGGCTGGCCATCCTGCCAAGGGCTGCCGATGGCACGGGTGACGAGTGGGGAGCGAATCCCCCGCACACCATCCGAGGAGAGCTCTATGCGTCGCATCGCCCACACCATGCTCATCGCCGGGTTCGGCTTGTCCGCCGTCCTGGGGGGCCGCCACCACCGCAGCCGCCCAGGGATACACGACGGGCATCGCCTGCGTCATGGGAGGCGGCCGGATGGTGGACACCGGGCGCGCGGACGCTATCTGCATGGGCGGCTCCCACGACGGCGACCGCATCAAGGTGGGGAACGAGCCGGTGCCATACCTGCCCTCGATCTCCAGCCTCGGCCTGTAAGCCACACCAGGCGCCTTCTCGGACGCCCCCCACCCTGGGGTGGGGCCACGCCGGGGACTGCTCGGGGACTTTCGGGGCTGTCACGGGGACGTCCCGGGGACTTTCGATCATGTGAACCGGAAAGGCCCCGACAGCCCTGAAAGACAGTAAGCCGCAGCTCAGCGCCCCGGGGTCAGCACTCGATGACGTTGACGGCCAGCCCGCCCCGCGAAGTCTCCTTGTACTTGACCTTCATGTAGCCGCCCTCCAAGCACCGACCAGGGCGATGTCTGCCGCCGGCTGCTGAGGTTCGGCTCCACCGTGGTGCTCGGCGTACCGTAGAAACGCGGCGGAGGGGCCCGCCGACAACCGCGGCAGCTGCCGCCAACGGTCCCTACCCGAGAGACAAGCGGGTGGGAGGGACTGTGGCTGGCATGGATAGCGCTGTCGAACTGGAAGACGCCCTCGACCGTTTGGCCGAGCTGGTGGTATCGACGGACTCCGCCGCGGACCTGGCCAACGTCCGTCGGCGTATTGGAAGGCGGCGTCTGCGGGTGCTGGTGGCCGGGGAGGCCAAGCGCGGAAAGTCGACACTGATCAATGCCCTGCTGGGACAGCCACTGCTCCCGATGGGCGTTACCCCGTTGACCTCGGTGGCGACAGTCGTACGGCGTGGCTCGGTCGAGCAGGTCACTGCTGAGTTCCGCGACAGACGGAGGACCAAACACCTGCTGAGTGAGCTTCCGGCACTGGTCACTCAGCACGGCAACCGGGACAACGAACTCCATCTGGTTGAGGTGCAGGTGAAGTTGGCCGACGCCAGCCTTCCAAGCGGCGTGGAACTGGTCGACAGCCCGGGCAACGGTTCGGTGCTCCGCCTTGATCACCACGCATGACCGATGGTTCCTGGACCGCGTCGCCACCCACATCCTCGCCTGGGAGGGCGAAGCCAACTGGTAATGGCTCGAGGGCAATTTCGCCGGCTACCAGGCGAACAGGCCCGCCCGGCTCGGGGACCTGCGCTCGCGGATCAATCACGGCGCCTACCGCCGGCTGGCCCGGGGCTGACGCCCCGTCGACTCACACGATCGTCGCCGACCTGGTGGCGGGCAGCAGTTGCCCATGCCCGACCCGCCGCCGTGTCCACCGCCAGCGCCCTTCCCCACCATGCCGGAGGGCCTTCTCCCGTTCTCAGCCGATCCGAGGCGTCAGTGCGGATCTGCTTCCGCCGAAAACACCGGGACGCAGGCGGCATGACGGCTCTACTGTGACGAGCTATCAGCTGTCGCAGTCCAAGGACCCATCATGACCCTTCAATCCGATCCCCTTCTTGGCGAGTGGTGGCGCCAGGAAGACCCGGATCACCGAGTACCCGGTCTCCTGACCCGCGTCGACGACGAGTACCTTCTGACGCTAAGCGGAGGCCTCGGCACCTTTCCCGAAGCTGCCGGAATCTCCCTGCTGACGCCGACTGCCATCTGCGGCCATGCCGGAAAACACGACATCACGCTCCTTGGAGCACACTGGACCCACCGCGCCGGGGCCTTCGACGTCGACGGGGCCACCGTGGACACCGCCCAGCACTGGGGCGGCCACACTCTGCTGCGCGGCGGACATTTTGCTCCCGACGAGCACTTCACGCGAGCCAGGTTCGATGTCACGCACCTGGACTACTGGTGGCCCGTGCATCCACCAAGTGGCGAAGACGGCGCCGCTGGCCGCCCCGTGACTAAGGTCGTCTCCTGCGGTGCCGTGATCCTCTCCCTGGAAGCTCGGGTCCAACGCAAGTGGGCGAACCACCCGCGCAGCTGGGCGTTCACGGAGCGGCACTCCATTGACGTCCAGGTGGAGGAGGGCTACTCGCTGGACGAGCTGAGACGGCGGGTGATCCAGCCGGTCTGCCAGCTGCTGTCGATCGTCACCCATGAGCCGTGCAGGGCCAGTCGGTTGCTCCTGTGGCCGACCGACGCCGAAGGCCCCCTGGCCCCGGTCGAGGTTGATCCCGATGTCGCCACCGACCCGCCCCGACACGCCGTCAGCCCCTTGTTCACCGCGATCGAGATCGAACCCGCGCGGATTCTGCCGACGTGGCTTTCGCTCGCCTGTGACCTTCCCTTCCCGGTAGGTGTCGCCGAGAAGCAGGGCAAGGCCAACTTGGAGACGCAGGTCGTCGAGGCCGTGACCGCCGCCGAGACCCTTCAGCGCTGGCTATCCGCGCGGCACGGGGGGCCGCACCGCCCCTCGGCGCTTGCAGCGAAGGCCGAGGCGGCTTTGAAGCATGCTTCGGGCCTTACCGACGAAGAGAAGAAGAAGGTGGTATCCGGAGCGCGCTTCATCGAGACGTCCCTGCGTGATCGTTTGCTTGGCCTGGTGGACCTGTTGGGGGCTGAGGTCGTCGAGTGGCTGTTCAATGGCGAGGTAAGGCGATGGAGCCATGTTGCACAGCATGCCCGCAACTCCTTGAGCCACGGTTTCGACACCACCGCGCCGCTCGATTCCGACGAGATCGGCAAGCTGATCGGGGTACTCCACACCACCCGGGCCGTCCTCCAGCTGAGTCTCCTCGTCGAGGCAGGGGTCCCGGCCGGCCCCGAACTCCTCGCGCGCCTTGAACGTGACCCGCATTTCATCGCGATCAAGGGGCAGCGAGTGGCCGACTGGATCGCACTCGCCCGGAAGATCGGCTGATACAGACAAAGGCGGAGCTGCGTGCTGCGGCCCGCCCGTGCCGCGCACCTGCGCGATCGCCTCATCGATCCGGAACACTGTCCACTGCTTGCGGGCCGCGATCCACAGCACGCAAGCGCCTTAAGAAGGGACTGCGGCCTCCGGCGCCGCGCAGCGGGATGCCCGCGCCACGCGGGCGTCTGGTGACCGTGCCCGCCGTCATGCCCGTGAGCAGCTCGATGTGCGTGGTTGCTACTCCGGATTCCAGGTACAGGTCGGCCAGCAGCTTGTCCGAGACACGAAGCGGCTGCGGGAAGCGGGCCCTCAGTCTGCCTACGTCGACAGGGACAGGGCCAACAGCATGGCGCCGCAGCACTCGGCTGACGGCCGGATCGGCGTACAGGGCCTCGATCAACTCGATGTCCCTGGGGCCACTGGCCGATGGCAGCCCTCCAACCCGAACCGCCATCCCCAGCTCATGGGCGTTGCGCAACACTGCACCCCGGGAAGAGCCGATCTTGTCAGCGACCTGATGCGCACTCAGATCGGCCTCGACAAACAGATCGGACAGCTGCTGCGGGCTGATCCTCGCCCTGGTGATCCGACCGGCGCTACCTGGCCCGCGGCGCCGAATTCCCAGGTCGGCAAGCAGCTTTCGGACCCTGCGCGGGTACATACCCAGTAGGGGTCCGATATCGGTCGAGGACCATCCTTGCTCCGCGTACAGCTGCTCCAGGTGAGGTCGGAGTCGGACCGGTGGACCGGCGCCGCGGTGGCCGCCTTCCCCGCGCGAGCGTCGCGGCATACCGGCGCCCTGCAGCATCCGTGCAACCCGTGCGCGGGGCAGGCCGGTGCGTCGGGAGATCTCGCGTGCAGACAGCCGTGTCATGACAGCGTTCGACCAGGCCGGGGACGACGGCGCGCGTCTGTGAGCGCCCAGCAGCCGGAAGGTCTCCTCAAGGATGTCGGGGTGTCGGGGCCCCGCCCGTTTGGGGCAACACCATCCACGAGGGGGCTGGATGCTTCGCGATGACCAAGCCGGTGCAGCGGCGCTTGCCCGAAGACGAGCGCGCGCGGCGCGGGCCCGCGCGCTTGTCGTTGCCAAACGGCTCGAGCGGCTGGGTGCAGACGCCGATCCTGCCATTCAGGAATTGCTGCGAGGAGCGGCTGTCTGCCACTTGGACAGCGCGGCCCGGCAGGAGTCCACAGCCAGTCACCTGTACAGCCAGGTTGATCAATGAGCTTCAGGCCGGCGCCGGACGCGGGCCTCAGGGCCGTACGCCGAGGATGGCCGGGTATGCCTCGCGCCGCCGATTGACGATCATGGCCAAACTTGCGGCTGCCGTCCTGACGCAGTTCATCCAACCCCTCACCGAACCGGCCCGCACCTGCGCGGGAGATGGTCCACCGGGCGACTGGAGCACGCCGACATCTGAGTCACCGCATCGGCGGCAAAACGGGAGACGATCAACTGACTGCAGCCACCCACCGTTCAACCGCAATTGGCCGTCCATGGGGACTTCCCGATGGCCTCCGCCGCTGCAGCCGACCAGACTCGGATGCGGGCGCGGTCGCCTCCTGGTGAACAACGTCGGTCGCGGCGCCCGGCGCAGTCCGCTCCTCACTCGGGAGAGGCCGAGCCGGGGTTGGACGGGCGGGTGGTATCGGCGGAGCGCTCGGCACTTCAACACCCGCGTCGGCCGGCAGGCCCGTCGCCGCCCCCGCACGGGGTCCCGGTGCACGAAGGGCGCCTGTCCCCTCGATCCCGCTCGGGCGCCCGCCTGTCGTTGCCATGACTGCAGCGGGCGACCGGTGCTCCCCTCCATCCTGCCGCTACAGGAAGAACGCCTCTGTGTACGAGCCGGTTGCGGGTGGGGGGCGAAACTTTTTCGGAAGCCGGCGGCCGAAGCCGTTTCGCGCGGGGAGGGGCGGCTCGTTGCGGCGCGAGCCCGCGGTGGATGGATCTCCGGTCCCGGTCGAGATTCGGGCAGACGGAGCCATGGGCAGGACGCACATCGGCCGTCCATCGTCTCGGGGACCTGACGCGCGTTCAGCCCGCGGCGCTGTCGCACGCCGCGAGAGGCAACATCCTGCATTCGATTCCTCGGCACCCGTCTGCCGGGTTGCTCATGATGGTCCGTCACGCCCGGCTATGCCTACGCGGGGATGTTGAGCCTCCATGTCGCGCGGCGCCTTGCGGTCTGTTCACCCGATCGGCCGCGCAGTACCGCAGTGGTCGGAATGCCCCGTTCGCGTGGCATGGCGTAACGGATCCTCACCCCGGTCGGTTGAAGTCTCCGGGTAGGACGGGATCACCCGTCCGGTGCGGCCGCAGCCCCCTGTTGTGCACCTGCAGGGCTGCGGCCGCCCTCGCGGCCAGCGGCCGCCAGTCGACCCGACCAGGGCACCGCCCTTCACGCCCGGCCCATCGGCGAGCCCGAGCCGTCCGAGGCCGAGGGCAGCGGCGGCGGACCGGCGCACCTGTCCAGATGCAATGCGCCGGGAGGCGGCGCCGGCTGCGCACCGACAGGTGCGGCGTCCAGCGGAGGCGAGGGAAAACGTGCGGGCGCCGATCGGTGGGTCGGCATGCAGAACGTGACCCCAATGACCAATATGAGCGCTATGTCGCACACATCGAGGCCCGTGTCCCCGGCCGTCGCCCGCCAGAACCAGGACCTGCTGAGCAGCCTGCCGTTCTCCGACACCCAGGACTTCAAGGACGCCACCCGCGGCCTGCTGGGCACGCGGACCCCGAACGCCATCACCAACCCCGCGGGCGAGGTGGTCTGGGACAACGACACCTACGCCTTCCTTCACGGCGAGGCGCCGGAGACGGCGAACCCGAGCCTGTGGCGGCAGTCGACGCTCAATGCCATCCAGGGCCTGTTCGAGGTCGTGCCCGGCATCTACCAGGTCCGCGGCTTCGACCTGTCCAACATCACCTTCATCGAGGGCGAGCGCGGGGTCCTGGTGCTGGACCCGCTGGTGACCGAGGAGACGGCGGCCGCGGCGCTGGCGCTGTACCGCGAGCACCGCGGGGAGAAGCCGGTCACCGGCGTGCTCTACACCCACCCGCACGTGGACCACTTCGGCGGGGTGCGCGGGGTGACCACGCAGGAGGAGGTGGACGCCGGCCGGGTGCCGATCATCGCCCCGGAGCAGTTCACCGAGCACGCCGCCTCCGAGAACGTCTACGCCGGGACCGCGATGTCGCGCCGCTCCGCGTACATGTTCGGCGCGGCGCTGGCCCGCGGCCCGCACGGCGCGCTGGGCACCGGGCTGGCGCAGACGGTGGCGACCGGCAACATCACGCTCATCGCCCCGACCCTGGAGATCACCGCCACCGGGCAGAGCGAGACCGTCGACGGCGTGGAGATGGTCTTCCAGATGGCGCCCGGCACCGAGGCGCCGGCCGAGTTCCTGGTCTACTTCCCCGCGCACAAGGCGCTGTGCTCGGCCGAGGATGCCACCCACACGCTGCACAATCTGCTGACCTTGCGCGGTGCGTTGGTGCGCGACCCGCACGCGTGGTCGAACTACCTGACCGAGACCCTGGATCTGTTCGGGGCCGAGGCGGAGGTGGTCTTCGCCTCCCACCACTGGCCCACCTGGGGCAACGAGCGGGTCACCCGGTTCCTGTCGGAGCAGCGCGACCTGTACGCCTACCTGCACGACCAGTGCCTGCGTCTGATCAACAAGGGCTGGACGGGGATCGAGATCGCGGAGGAGCTGAAGCTGCCGCCGGCACTGGAGAACGCCTGGCACGCCCGCGGCTACTACGGGTCGGCCAGCCACAACCTCAAGGCGATCTACCAGCGCTACATGGGCTGGTACGACGGAAACCCCGCGCACCTGTGGCAGCACCCGCCCGTCGAGCAGGGCAAGCGCTACCTCAAGCTCGGCGGCGGCGCTGACGCCGTGGTCGAGCAGGCCCGTGCGGCGTTCGAGGACGGCGACTTCCGGTGGGCGGCGGAGCTGGCCAGCCATGTGGTGTTCGCCCAGCCCGAGCACGCCGGGGCCCGGGAGCTGCTGGCCGACACCTTCGAGCAGCTCGGCTACGGCGCGGAGAACGGGGTGTGGCGCAACATCTACCTGTCGGGGGCCACCGAGCTGCGCGAGGGCACGTTCGGCACGCCGACCGTCTCGGGCTCGGCGGACGTGCTGTCGGCGCTGACCCCGGAGATGCTCTTCGACGCCGTCGCCATCCAGGTCAACGGCCCCAAGGCATGGGAGGAGAAGCTGACCGTCGACGTGGTCCTGAGCGATGTTGACCGGCGGTTCCGGCTGCGGCTGGCCAACGGGGCGCTCACCTACAGCGCGGCACCCCAACAGGGCGACGCGGATGCCACCTTGACCGCGACATCCCGGGCCCTGCCGGCGCTGGCCACCGGCGGGCTGTCCGCCGATGCTTTGGCGAAGGCGGGCATTGGGGTGGCCGGCGACGCCGCGGTCCTGGCGCGACTTGCGGCGGTCCTGGACCCGGGTGACCCCGACTTCGCCATCGTCACCCCCTGAGCAGCTGCCCACTCCCCGAGTGCGAGGTCGGCCGGCGGCGGCGGCGGCGCGACAGCCTGAGTTGACCTGCCTCGGAGGTGCCGCTTCCGCATCGCGGCCAAGTGCGCCGAGCCTGGGATCTCGGCGCGATACTCAGCCCAGGCCGCGGCCACGCGGTGCCGCGCCTCGCCGCATCCTGACGGTGGCCTGTAGCGCGTGCAGCCCGGTCGAACGGAGTGCGTCGGCCACCGCGTGGTCCCGCAGGTCGCTCCCGCAATCAGCTCGCGAGCCGCCAGCAGCCTCGGTGGAAACCAAGGTCCGCGCCCGGCCGAAGCTCGGGCGCGGACCGTCGGCGCGGCGCGGGGCGGTGTCCTGCGGAGATCGGCAACCCCGGCGGCACCCCAGCGCCCCACCCACGACGATCCTTGATCATCGCTGACGCCACGTCAACTGTCGCCCGGCGGCGCCGGCGCCCACGGCCGGTTCGGGGCGCGCCGGTTCCGGCCACCGCCGGAGTCGGCCATGGCGGAGCCTCCCGAGCGCCGCGCACCTGTGCCACCGTCGGACGGGGCGTCCCGTCGCCAACGCCATCCGGGGCGTCGCTCCCCGGTGTCAGTACTCAGCGGCCGAGGCGTATCGGGACGGGCGCCTGGGTGCCGGGGCAGCGGATGACTCCGGCGCCCAGCGCCGGGGCGGCACTCGGTCCGCTGGTCCTGGTGCTCGGCGGGGAAGACGCCAACGATGCTTCAGAGATAGACATAGGATGTTTCTGGTGCCAAGGTGAGACGCCGCTCGCCGCACTGGAGGATCCTTGCACCCCGCGCAGCCGCCCCGCCGGCCCTTCACCGTCAGCCGCAGGACCTTCCTGTCCGCGGCCGGGGTCACCCTCGCCGCCACCGTGGGCACCGCCGCGGCCGCCGCCCCCGCCACCGCCGCACCCACGACGGCGACTGCGAAGGCGGCCGCGAACGGCCCGACCTTTCCGCCGACCCTGACGGAGCTTCAGCCGCGCGACGCCGCCTCCGTCCAGGCCCTGCTCGCCTACGACCCGGCGACCGACCCCAACGCCCGCTACATGCGCAGCCGCGTCCCGCTCGCCCGCCGCATCGACGGCGCCCGCGCCACCCAGGCCAACCCCAAGCTGGACCCCAGGCCCCGCATCACCAGCCTCAACCACTACTACAACCAGCCGCTGGCCGGCGCCCCCAGCCTCGTCGACACCCGCTACGGGTACGACCAGCACCCCTACATCACCCGCTTCGCCCAGTACCAGGACATCCTCGGCGGCTGGATGGGCGCCCAGAACCTGCCCAACCCCGGCTACGTCGACGCCGCGCACCGCAACGGCACGATCGCCCTCGGCATCGTCTTCCAGCCCTACATCTCCGCCACCCCCGGCGCCGTCCCCGACTTCCTCGCCCGGGACGCGGCCGGCAACTACCTGATCGGCGACAAGCTGGTCGACCTCGCCGGCTACTTCGGCTTCGACGGCTACTTCCTCAACATCGAGGGCAAGACGATCACCGAGGGCCAGGCCGCCGACCTCGCCGCGCTGTTCGACGCCATGCACGCCCGCGCCCGCGCGAACGGCATCGACCACTTCCACCTGCAGATCTACGACGCGCTGTGGACCGACGGCAGCGGCGAGTACGAGAACCGCTTCGACGCCCACAACGCCGGCTGGGTCAACCCGGGGCACACGGCCGACAGCATGTTCATCAACTACGCCTGGCCGAAGAACATCCCGACGACCTCCTCCTACCACCACGACGCCGACTACGTCACGCCCTCGGTCGCCCTCGCGAAGGAGCGCAGCCTCGACCCCTTCGCCACGCTCTACTTCGGCCTGGACATCCAGGAGGAGAACGACGGCCGCCACCTCAACGCACTGGACTACTTCGCCTCCGAGGTCGTCCCGCTCAACGGCGACGGCGCGGCGGTGGCCAGCCTCGCCCTGTTCGTGCAGTCGGACCGGACCGTGCAGCGCACCCGCGACCAGCTCGGCGACCAAGCGGGCGACCCGGCGCAGCTCTACCCGGCGATCGACGTCGCCGATCGGAAGTTCTGGTCCGGTGCCGCGCAGAACCCGGCCGTGCAGCCCGTCCCCGTCCACCCGAGTCCCGTGGAGGCGGCCGCCGTCGACTACGTCCCCCGCTACGGCATGGCCAACTTCGTCCCCGAGCGCTCCGTGATCGGCGCCGCGCCCTTCACCACCCGCTTCAACACCGGTCAGGGCGACGGCTTCCGCCTCGCCGGCGCCCGGGCGGGGGCGCGGGCCTGGTACCACATCGGCATCCAGGACGTGCTGCCCAGCTGGCAGTGGTGGACCCGCGACGCGGCCACCGGCGAGACCGGCGGCGACAGGCTGCTGTCCGCCGACTACGAGGGCGGCGCCGCCTACAACGGCGGCTCCTGCCTGCGGATCGAGGGCCGGCTGGGCGGGGAGCTGGCCACCGAGGTGCGGCTGTATCGCACGGCACTGGACGCCGGCCGCGCGCTGGAGCTGTCGCTGCTGGTCAAGGCCGTGACCGCGGGCGCGGGCGACCGGCTGCGGTTCGGCCTCTCCTACGGCGATCGGCCGACAGCCACGCAGTGGCTGAGCCCGGTCGGCGCCGCGGTGGACGCCGGCGAGGGCTGGCGGCGCCTCACCTTCCGGCCCCGCCCCCGCCGCGGCGCCACCGTCACCGCCCTGTCCATCGGCGCCTTCGGGACGGGCGCGGCGGCCGACTTCGCGGTGCGGGTGGGCGAACTGCGGGTGCTGGACGGGGCGCTGGGGCGCCGGCCGGCGCGCCCGTCCGGCTTCCGGGTGGACGCCACCTCGGCCGGCGCGACCGGCCTGGTGTGGCAGGCGGCGGAACGCGGCGTCTGGTACTACGACGTGCGCACCGCGGGTCCCGCCCCGCAGTGGCTGGGCCGCATCAGCGGCGACGCGGTGGTGGTCGAGGCCCTCCCGTCGGGCACGAGGCTGACGCTGGTCGCCGTGGGCTTCGACGGTGCGGAGAGCGCACCGGCGACGCTGACGGTGCGCTGAAGCATCCGCGCTCATCGACGACGGCGGCCCCGGACCGCAAGGGTCCGGGGCCGCATCGGATCACACCGCTGGGGTCAGGCGCGGCGCCTGCGGGCCATCAGCCACACCCCCGCGCCGCCCGCGACGGTGATGGCGGCGATGGCGCCGGCCAGGGTGGTCCAGTCCTGGACGCCGGTGCCGGCCAGTCCGCCGCCGTGCCCGGGGTGGGGGCCGATGTGCGGCGGGAAGGTGTTGGTGATCTCCACCGCCGCCGAGCCGTCGACAGCCACCGCGCCGTCGCTGCCGCCGGTGGAGGCGCGGTAGGTGACGGTGTCTCCGGTGGGGATGTGGGTTTCCTTCACGGTGCAGTGGGCGCCGTCCGGGACGGTGATGGTGCGGTGCTCGCCGTCCTTGAGCGCGAAGGTGCGGTCGGCGTCCGCCAGCGGCACCTCGCCCTCGCCCGTGGTGCAGGCCAGGGTGAAGGCGTAGGGGCCGGCGGCGCCGCCCACCACATGCTTGGTGACCGTCAGCTCGGCTCCGGGGAAGGTGTTGGTGATGGTGATCGTCGCGGTGCCGGTGGAGTCCTCGGTGACGATCGCCGGGTTGTCGGGCGAGCCGTGGTCGACGCTCGCCTGCGCCGCGCCGCCGGTGTCGACCTCGGAGGCCCAGCAGCGGGTGTTGACCGGCAGCGGCCCGACGGTGACGGGCTTGTCGGCGCTCACCTGGTAGGTGCGGTGCAGCACCAGGTCGCTCGCCCCGCCGCTGCCGTTCGGCAGCGCGCAGTCGACAGTGGCGGAGAAGGTGCGTCCAGCCGCATAGCCGGCGGCGTCGCCGGTGACAGCCTTCTTCAGCTCCAGGTGCCCGAAGACGAAGTCGTTGGTGATGGCGGCCGTCTCCACGGTGGGGGTGCCGAAGCTGGGCTTGATGGTGACCGTCACCGGGTTCGACGCGGGGTGGTCGGTGCTGCCGCCGCGGGCCGAGGTCTCCCACACCTGGCAGGTGGCGCCGGCCGGGATGCCGTCGAGGGTGACCGGCTTGTCGGCCGCGACCTTGTAGTCCTGGTCGATCACGGTGCGCGGCACGTGGCCCTGCGGGTGGATGGTGCAGGTGACGTGGTAGGTGAACGGGACCTTCTTCAGGGCACCGTCCAGCTGATCGGGATGCCTGCCGAGGTGCTTGACCAGGCGCAGCTTGCCGTACGCCAGCGCCACGCCGACCTGGATCGGCTCGTTCGGCTGCAGCACCCGCGGGTCGGCAGCCGCCCGCAGCGCCCGAGCCCGGCCCGGCGCGGCCGGCGGGACAGGGGCCGTCGAACCCCCGCGGTCGGTGGTCTCGTTGTGGGCGTAGGAGTTCCAGGCGATGGTCGGGTCGCCGTTGTGGGTGACATCCAGCGGCGTGTCCATCGCCCAGGTGATCTCATCGATGCCGCCCGGCGCCAAGGGGGTGGGGAAGTTCAGCTCCAGCCGCATGCCCACCGCCCGGCTGCTGTAGCCGTCGTCCCAGGTGCCCGAGCCGCACTGCGGCGAGGTGGAGCCCGCGCCGCCCATGTTCAGATCGTCGGTGCACAGCGGCTCGCTGTTCTCGTAGGCCACCTGCATGTCGCCGGGCCCGCTCAGAGTCGGCCGGGAGGCGAGGGTGGGGCGGTTGTCCCAGGCGGTGCCGCGGGACTGATCGATGATCACGCCCTTGTCGCCCTGGACCGGGAAGCGGTCCACGATCCGCATCGCCGTGCCCGGCTCGGTGCCGGCGTTCTGCAGCCGCATCAGGTAGTGGTAGCGGTCGCCCGGGTTGACCAGGGCGATGCACGGGTTGGCGGTGTACATCCGGCCGTCGGGGCCGGTGAGGGAGAGGCAGGAGGAGTCGCCGACCGGCACCGTCTTCTTGCTGCTGGTGTTGTACCAGCCGAGGCTGTCGTTGCCGGAGACCCACTTGCGGGCCTGGAAGGCCGCGCCGGACTTGGCGGTCAG
>NZ_MLCF01000053.1 GCF_001879105.1 Mangrovactinospora gilvigrisea
CCGGCGGCGCGGCGGCAACGGTTGCGTAACGCCCTCCGACCTCGGGTTTCGGACAAAGGACGTCCTACCTTGTACCGATTTCGCAGGTGAGCCCTGGATAAATGCAACTGGACGTCAGAACCCCGTCTGACCGGCGGTGATGAGCCCTCGGCGGCTGCCTTGACACTGCTCACCGGCGCTGTGTGAACTGCCTCCTGCACCCCATCAGTGGTCTAGACCAAGCACGTCTCCCCCGGACGTGCCGGTCTGACCTGTCCCCCGCAGGAGGACCCCCGCCATGAGCATGGCGACCTCGACGACGGGGCCGGTCAAGAAGAAGGCCGGCTCGTCACTCTTCCAGGGCCTGCAGAAGGTCGGCCGCAGCCTCCAGCTGCCCATCGCCGTGCTCCCCGCGGCAGGCATCCTCAACCGTCTCGGCCAGGACGACGTCTTCGGCCCCAAGGGCCTGAAGTGGGACGCCGTCGCGACCCTCTTCTCCGGCGCCGGCGGCGCGATCTTCACCAACCTCGCGCTGCTCTTCTGCATCGGCGTCGCCATCGGCTTCGCCAAGAAGGCGGACGGCTCCACCGCGCTCGCCGCCCTCGTCGGCTACCTGGTCTTCCACAACGTGCTGACGACCTTCCCCAAGAGCATGGGCGGCCCGCAGGACCCCGGCGTCCTCGGCGGCGTCGTGGTCGGCCTGGTCTCGGCCGTGATGTGGCAGAAGTTCCACCGCACCAAGCTGGTGGACTGGCTCGGCTTCTTCAACGGCCGCCGCCTGGTGCCGATCCTGATGTCCTTCATGGGCCTGGCGATGGCCATCGTCTTCGGCGTGATCTGGAAGCCGATCGGCGCCGGCCTCACCGACTTCAGCCAGTGGCTGATCGACCAGGGCGCCGTCGGCTCGGGCATCTTCGGTGTCGTCAACCGCCTGCTGATCCCGATCGGGATGCACCAGTTCGTCAACACCTTCATGTGGTTCCAGGTGGGCGACTACCACGGCGTGCACGGCGACCTGAACCGCTTCTTCGCCGGCGACCCGCACGCCGGCCAGTTCATGACCGGCTTCTACCCGATCATGATGTTCGCGCTGCCGGCCGCCGCGCTGGCGATCGCGCACTGCGCCCGCCCCGAGCGCCGCAAGGCCGTGATGGGCGCGATGGTCTCGGTCGGCCTCACCGCCTTCGTCACCGGCGTCACCGAGCCCATCGAGTTCACCTTCATGTTCCTGGCGCCGGTGCTCTACGTGGTGCACGCCGTGCTGACCGGCCTGTCCATGTTCATCACCTGGGCGCTGGGCATCCACGACGGCTTCACGTTCTCCGGCGGCCTGATCGACTTCGGCCTCTCCTGGAGCCATGCGACGAAGCCGTGGCTGCTCATCCCGATCGGGCTGTGCTTCGCGGTGGTCTACTACGTGGTCTTCCGCGTCGTGATCACCAAGTTCAACCTCCCCACCCCGGGCCGCGAGCCCGAGGAGGAGATCGAGGACATCACCAAGTAGCACCGGTGCCCCGATGCGAAGAGCCCTCCCCGGCGGCGGCCGGGGAGGGCTCTTCGCGCGCACGGCGGTGCGTCAGGTGCCTCAGATCTCGTACACGTCCCCCGGCACGGCCACGTCCACCGGCCCCGGGTACGCCGCCTCGGCCGCCACCCGGTTCACCCCCGGGTCCGTCCACACCGGAATGTGCGTCAGCACCAGCCGCTTCGCGGCCCCGCGCGCCGCAGTCTCCCCCGCCTCGCGCCCGTTGAGGTGCAGATCGGGCGTGCTGTCCCGGCCGTCCAGGAACGACGCCTCGGCCAGCAGCAGGTCCGCCCCGTCGGCGAGCCGCTCCAGCCCGTCGCACGGACCGGTGTCGCCGGAGTAGGCCAGCGCCACCCCGCCGTGCTCCACCCGGAACCCGTAGGCCTCCACCGGATGCGCCACCCGCTCCGGCACCACGGTGAACGGCCCGACCCGGAAGCTCTCCCCGCCCCGCACCGTGCGGAAGTCGAACACCGTGTCCAGGCCCGGCTCCTGCGGCATCCCGTACGCGCGGGAGAGCCGCTCGGCGGTGCCGGACGGCCCGTACACGGGCAGCAGCTCGGGGCAGCCGCCGTGCCGGTAGTTGCGCGCCACGAAGTACGACGTCATGTCGAGGCAGTGGTCGGCGTGGAGATGCGTCAGCAGCACGGCGTCGATCTCGTAGAGCGACGCGTACCGCTGCAGCGCGCCGAGGGCGCCGTTGCCGAGGTCCATCACCAGGCGGAAGCCGTCGGCCTCGACCAGGTAGCAGGAGCACGCCGACTCCGGCGAGGGGTAGGACCCCGCCGAGCCGACGATGGTGAGCCTCATCAGGAAACCTCCAACAGGCCGGCGCGCTCGGCGGGGGCGGCAGTCCCCGTCACGTCGACGCGACTCAGCTCGGGTCCGAGGAAGCGGCGGCCGATGTCCCGGAACTGGGCGGGGTCGCCGGTGGTCAGGAAGCGGTGCTCGGGGTCGGGCAGCGAGGGGTCCCGCATCAGGTCCTCGGCGGCCAGCACCCGGTAGACGTCCTTGGCGGTCTCCTCCGCGCTGGAGATCAGGGTGACCTGATCGCCCATCAGGTAGGAGATCGCGCCGGTGAGCAGGGGGTAGTGCGTGCAGCCGAGGATCAGGGTGTCCACGCCGGCCGCGGCGACCGGCTCCAAGTACGCGCGGGCCACCTCCAGCAGCTCCGGACCTCCGGTGACACCGCGCTCCACGAACTCCACGAAGCGCGGGCACGCCTGGTTCACCAGCCGGATGTGCGGGGCGGCGGCGAACGCGTCGGGGTAGGCCTGGGAGGCCATGGTGCCGACCGTGGAGATGACGCCCACCACGCCGTTGCGGGTGGCGGCGGCGGCGCGGCGGGTGGCCGGGCCGATCACCTCCACCACGGGGACGGAGTAGCGCTCGCGGGCGTCGCGCAGCACGGCCGAGCTGGCGGTGTTGCAGGCGATGACGAGCATCTTGACGCCCTCGTCGACCAACTGGTCCAGGCACTCCAGCGCGAAGGCGCGGGCCTGCGCGATGGGACGCGGACCGTACGGCTGGCGGGCGGTGTCGCCCAGGTACAGGACCGGCTCGTGCGGGAGCTGGTCGAGTACCGCGCGGGCCACGGTGAGGCCGCCGAAGCCGGAGTCGAAGATGCCGATGGGAGCGTCTGCCACGTAGGCGAGCGTAGGCGGGAGGAGGTGCCCGCACCGTCCGAGAAACGAGGGCTGTGGGGGATGTCACCTGGCCGGGGGCACGTCGGGGGCACCGCCGGGGGCGGGTTCGGGTGGGCGTTCGGCCATCCGGAGGACGGTCCGCCCGGGGCCGGCCGGGCGCCGCGATACTGCTGGCGTGTGCCACTACTGCGGCTGCCGCGAGATCCCGCTGATCAAGGAGTTCATCGCCGAGCACGAGGCGGTGACGGATCTCGCGGGGCGCGCCGTCCGGCACCTGGTCGTCGACGAGGTCGACGCGGCGCAGGCGCTGGTCGCGCCCGTCGCGGAGCTGCTGCGCAGCCATTGGCGCGGCGAGGAGGACGGGCTCTTCGCGATGATGCGGCGGGACGGCGAGTACGCCGACTACATCGCCGCGCTGGAGCGCGAGCACCGCGAGCTGGACGCCTTCCTGGCCGCCCTGGACCTGCACGACCCGGCCTCCCGCGAGGCCTTCGTCACCGCGGTCGACGAGCTCCACCACCACATCGCCCGCGAGGAGGACGGCCTCTTCCCCGCCTCCCTCACCGCCCTCGACGCCGCCGCCTGGAACCACTCCCTCACCGCCTGGCACACGGCCCACCCCGGGTAAATCCGGGTGCGGCCGGCGCCCGCGGCCTGCCACCGTGCCCGGCATGGATGAATCACAGCCGTCCCTCGACGACGCCTTCGGCCGCATCCTCGCCCGCTGCTGGGCGGCGGGCGCGGCGCCCTGGTCCGCGGTGGAGATCATCGAGCGGGACGACGCGTTGCTCGGCGCGAGCGACGCCGCCCGCTACTTCGCGGAGCCGGACGCCTGGTCGCCGCTGGAGCGCCGGGGCTGGGAGCTGGCCTCGGGCCGTGTCCTCGACATGGGCTGCGGGGCGGGGCGGCACGCGGTGGCGTGGGCGGCGAAGGGCCTGGAGGTGGTCGGCGTCGACCCCTCCCCCGGCGCGGTGCGCGTCACCCGCGAGCGCGGCGTCGACGCGGTGGAGGGCTCCGTCGCCCAACTCCCCCGCGACCTCGGCGCCTTCGACACGCTCGCCCTGTTCGGCAACGGCCTCGGCCTGCTCGCCGGCCCCGCGCAGGCCCCCGCGGTGCTCGCCGCCCTCGCCGCCGCCGCCCGGCCCGGCGCCGTCCTGCTCGGCATGGGCACCGACCCCGGCGACGACCCCGCGCATGCCGACTACCACGCCCGCAACCTGCGCCGCGGCCGCGCCCGCGGCCAGCTGCGCATCCGGGTGCGGGACGGCGCCACGGCCACCCCGTGGTTCGACTACTGGCTCGCCGCCCCCGCGGAGCTGACGGCGGCCGTCGAGGCCTCCCCCTGGACGCTGGACTCCCTCGAACGCGCCCCCGAGGGCCCCGGCTACCTGGCGGTTCTCAGGCTTTAGGGCCGATCGGCCGGCCTGCGCCCGGCCGCCGGGAGGCGCACCCTGGACGGTAGGAGGAGGCACATCATGGACTTCACCATCCGCGCCGAGTACGAGGCCGGCCAGACCCCGGGAGAGCCGGACGCCCGCGTCGCCGTGTGGCACATGTCCCGCGGCGACGACCCCCGGGCGATGTGCGGCGCCGACCTCGCCAAGGAGGCTGCCACCCAGCCCGAGGACGCCTGGGGCACCGACGCCGCCCACCCCTTCTGCAGCGTCTGCGGCGCCGCCTACATCCGCTCCCTGCCCCGCTAGCCAGAGCCGGGGCGCGCCGCCGCGTGCCGCCGCGCGGCTCAGCGCAGCCCGGCGAAGAGGTCGTTCTCGGGGACGTCCGCGCCGGTGGTGTCGCGGACCCGCACGAACGTCTCCACGCCCATCATCTCGGTGAACCGCTCCTTGCCCATCCGCAGGAAGAAGATGTTCTCGCCCTGGCTGGCGTGCGCGGCCAGGGAGTCGAACTTCTGGCCGCCGAAGGCGGTGGTGTCCACCCAGGTGGTGATCTCCTCGTCGGGCAGCCCGATCTCCGCCATCGCCGCGGCCTCCTCGGGCGACGGCTCCGGCGCGTCCGGGTTGAACTCGCGCATGATCTCGCCGAAGCGCTGCATGCCCGAGCGGGGGATGGTCGTCCAGTAGACCTTCGGCGTCAGCCCGGACTTCTCCAGCGCCGCCATGGTGATGCGGTTGGCCTGGATGTGGTCGGGGTGGCCGTAGAAACCGTTCTCGTCGTAGGTGACGACGACATCGGGCCGGTACTTCAGCATCAGCTCGGCGAGCCGCGCGGCGCCCTCCTCGACGGGGGTCTGCCAGAAGGACCCGGGGGCGTCGTTGGTCGCCCAGCCCATCATCCCGGAGTCGGCGTAGTCGAGCGTCTCCAGGTGGCTGATCTTCAGGACCTCGCGGCTCTCCTCCAGTTCCTTGCGGCGCATCGCGGCGACCGCGGCGGCGTCGTGCCCGGGATCGCCCGGTTTGACACCCCCCGGCCCGTCCCCGCACCCCCCGTCGGTGCACGTCACGAGCACCGTTCGGACGCCTTCGGCGGCGTACCGGGCGAGGACGCCGCCCGTGCTGGTGGCCTCGTCGTCGGGATGGGCGTGGACCGCCATCAGCGTCAGGGGCCGATCGTTCATGAGTTCTCTCCTCCGGGGTGACAGGGCTCAGGTGCAGCGAGGGGTACAACGGCCCCGACCGCCCGCCCTGTTCCCGCCCTGTTCCCGCGGACGGTCACCCCGCCGTGGCCGAGACCCAGTCCGGGCCCGGAAGGAATGGCTCCTGACGGGTCCTCTGCTGTTGAATGGCGGGGACCCGGTCGGCGCCGACCATGGACCAGCCGGCGTATCCGTCCGAGGACGAGGCGGCCGGGTCTTCGCCTGCCGCTCCGGCGTTGAGGTACGGGACGCCGTCGACGCGGGTGGCGCCGAAGGCGCCGGTGCGGGCTCCGACGAACAGCACGCCCTTGCCGGTGGCGGCGCGGAAGCCGGCGAGCCAGCGCTGCAGCAGGGACGCCTCCCGCGGGTCGGGCAGCGCCTCCGGCGGGACACTGGACGCGACGACCACCGAGCCGACCGACGGGTCCTTGGCGGCCGCGTCCAGCTGGTCGCGGAGCAGATGCATCTGGGCCATCCCGTCGCCGCCCCCGCCGCGCAGGCTCAGCCCCGAGGTGTCCAGGTCGACGAAGCGGGTGCCGTTGTGGTCCTGGGTGCGCGGGACGGCGCCGAAGACCGCGGAGAACGCCGCCAGCGACGCACCCGGACCGGAGACCTCGCCGGCCCCCGGGAGGTAGGTCCACGGGATGTTCCCCAGGCCGTCCGTCAGCAGCTGCTTGGCGAAGGCCAGGTCCGCCGGGGTGCCCCGGGAGAGCAGGTCGCCGTCGACGAGCAGCAGGTCGGGGTGCGCCGCCCGCACCTTCGCCAGGATGCCGCGGACGCGCTGCGCCGCCGCCCCGTTCGGGTCGTCCGCGGTCAGCCGGGCGTCCGCGAGGACGGCGAACCGCCACTGCCGGCCGTCCACCGCCCGACGCGTCGTCAGCAGCGGGTCGTGCACCGCCGGCGGGGCCGGGACGGTGAGGTCCGGCGGCGTCTGCGCGTCCAGGTCGTCGAGGGTGACGGCGCCGCTGTACTGGTTGGAGGCGCTGGTCTCGACGAGGTAGAACCGCTTGACGGTGAGCGGGTAGTGGGAGCCGGCCGGCACCGTGAAGGTGACCTGCTTCCACCCCGTCCAGGTGACGTACGGCCCGCGCAGCACCACGCTGGCCCCGGTGGAGTCGGTGAACTCCAGGCTGGGCCAGGCGCCCTTGCCGTCCCCGTCGATCCACATGGTGAAGGCGCGGGGCTGCCCGGCGACCGCGATCGGCTGCGGCGGGTTGGCGTACGCCGCGCGCGTGCCGGTGGACTGGGTGAAGTCGTAGCCGAGCCGCAGCCCGGTGCCGGTGTGCCCGTCGGGGGTGGCGGCGGTGGAACCGGTGGCGCGCGCGGAGGTGAACGTCCACTGGGAGGCGTCGTCGAAGCCGGCCACCTGGTGGTCGACGAGCCCGACCGAGGCGCCCACCGTCGCGGAACGGCCCCCTGCGGTGGCGGTGATCAGCCCGGTGGCGGCGGCACTGGTGCTGGTGACGGAGAACGTCCCCGTGGACTCGTCGGGGGTGACGGTGAACTCGCTGTGGTCGTAGGAGAGACGGACGTCCTCGGGGTCGATCGGCGCGGTGTCGCCGTTGGCGTCCCGCCCGGTGAGGCCGAAGCTGCCGGTGTCGGACGGATCGGTGAGCGAGACCCGGGAGGCCGTCGGCGCGAGCCGCTGCAGCCCGCCGAGGACGTGCAGGGGCAGGCGGCCCGAGGCGCTGCCCCGGGAGGCGATGGCGTCCACCGAACCGGAGGAGCGCGCGCGGAAGACACCGTCGTCCGCCACCGAGCCGACGGAGGCCCGCGAGGTGCGCCAGTGCGGCGCGGGCGAACCCGCCGCGGCCGGCCCGTAGTCGGCGTCGTAGCCGGTGGCGGTGAGGCGCCGCGTCAGGCCGGGGAAGACGCGGTCCGGGTGTGACGGGAGGGCCGTCGGGGCCTGCGCGGGGTCGGCGGCGGTGGCGACGTCGAAGCCGGTGAGCCTGCCGTCGCCGCTGGGGGCGGTGATGGCGAGGCCGTCGGCGTCCTGCCGCTCGCTGCCGTCCGAGGGGGTGTTCTGCACGACCGTGGACGTGTGGCCGGGCAGCGCCGCGACCATCTCCGACGACCCGCCGCCGTCCAGGTTGAGCGCGTTGTAGGCGCCCAGCTTCTTCATCATCAGGCCGAGCTCGGTGAGGGTGACGCCCGGCAGCCCGACCTGCCGCCCGTCCACCACGATCAGGTACATGTGCAGGCCGTCCTTGGAGAACCCGACCGAAGTGCGGGGCGCGACGGCGTTGTTGGGCTTGCCCTCCCAGTTCTGCGGCTGCCCGTCGACGACCACCAGCCCGCGCCCGCCGACCGCGGTGCGCGGCAGCGCCGAGCCATCGCCGGTGCGCGGCTCGTAGTCGGTGGAGACCGCGTCCCCGGGCTTCAGCCCGGCGAGCGCGTCGGCGCCGGCGTCCCGTCCGAGCAGCACGCTCTCGCCGTCCGGGATCTGCCCGCTGCCGGCCTTGTCGTTGACGGAGACCACGTGCCCGTCCGCGACCACCGCCTCGACCACCTTGGCCGCCCCGGCGACGGTCAGCGCGCGGTCCGCGGAGCCCCACTGCGGGGTGTAGAGGCCGATGCCGTCGGCGGGGACGGCCGAGGAGTTGTAGGCGGCGAGCGGGTGGCTGCCGGACGGCAGGGTGACGGTGCCGTCGAAGTAGAGGTCGATGATGCGGCCGGCCGGGTCGCCGCTGCCGCCGGCGGCCGTGCCGAACGCGGCGGCGACGGTGTTGCCGGGGTTCGGGGACTGCACCAGCTTGCCGTTGTCGATGCCGGGGCCGATCGGGGCGCCGGTGGCATCGATGTCGAAGAAGTCGGCGTTGGTGCCGGCCACCACCCGCCGGCCGGGCCCGGGGTCGTGCGCCTTGACCATGTCGGTGACGGTGGCGCGCTGCGAGACCTTGCCGCTGCTCATGAAGTCGACGCGGGCGCTGCCGGAGAGGTCGACGGAGAGGGCCATGGCGTGCACCCACTTGTCCGACTCCATCCGGTCGAACGTGGTGAGGTCGACACCGTCGGCGAGCGTCCGGCTGCGGGACGCGGTCTCGATGCCGTCCCCGTCGGCGATCGCCGCGTGCGCGGCGGTGGCAGGTGCGACGAGGGTCGGCGCCAGGACGACGGCGAGGGCGAGCAGCCCGCTACGGACGCGACGGAACACGGTGACCCCCAGGGACGGCTGCGGCAGGGCGGCACATGCGCGACGAGAGTCCCACCTGTGGCATGAGCGCACCAGAGGGCGCGCCCCAACTCGGGGTGAACGGCAGGCCACTGGCGGCCCGGTGGCCTGATCAGGGCCCGGATCCGCACGGGCGGTGACCGTTAACGCAGAGCTTATGGGGACGTTGACGCAGCGTCACCGCGGACGGGCAGCTTCCCGCTGAGCCCACTGCCGTGGGAGCGCCGTGACCCCGAAGGGCCCGCCGCGATGAGCGTCAGCAACGCCACCCCCCAAGCCGTGCCGGCAGCCGACAGCACCACCACCGGCACCGGCAGCACCACCCCCGGCTCGCCCCCGTCCCCGTCCCGCCCGAGCCGCCGCCTGCTGCTCGCCGCGGCGGCCGGCACCGCCTCCGCCGCCGCGCTGGCGGCGTGGCTGGTCACCGAGACCTCGCACCCGTCCACGGAGCGCCTGGAGCGCCGCTACTCCGCGCCCGCCGACCAGCTGGGCGGACGGCCCGTCGCCGACACCGCGGGCACCACCCTCGTCGCCACCGCCGTTCCCGATCCGGCCGCCGCCGGCCGCTACCGGCCGCTCGTCCCCGGGCCCGGCCTGCCGCTGGTCACCCGCACCGAGCTGGCGCCGCCTCCGAAGGCCGCGGCCCCGGCCACCGCGCTGGCGGCCTTCGTCCATCTGACGGACCTGCACATCGTGGACGTGCAGAGCCCGATGCGCACCGAGTGGATCGTCGTCGGCCAGGGCCTGGTCGGGCAGCGCCCGCAGGAGGCGCTCTCCGTCCAGTCGGCGGACGCGCTGATCCGCCGCATCAACGGGCTGCGCGGCGCCCCGCACACCGGGCTGCCGCTGGCCTGCGCCGTCACCACCGGCGACAACACCGACAACCAGCAGCACAACGAGCTGCACTGGTTCCTGACGCTGATGAGCGGCGGGACCGTCGCCCCCAACTCGGGCGA
Source organism: Mangrovactinospora gilvigrisea (assembly GCF_001879105.1). Lineage (GTDB taxonomy): Bacteria > Actinomycetota > Actinomycetes > Streptomycetales > Streptomycetaceae > Mangrovactinospora > Mangrovactinospora gilvigrisea. Next base: position 9,872 of record NZ_MLCF01000053.1, read on the forward strand.
CCCGCACCGCTTCGAGGGCACCCAGAACAGCGGCCTGCCGATCTACTACAACCCGGACTCGCCGCTGCGGGACGTGCTCAAGCGGCGCGGCTTCCCCGAGCTTCCGGGGCTGCTGGACCGGGCGATCCGCCCGATCCGCGCGGCCGGGCTGCGCATCCCCTGGTACTCCACGCCCGGCAACCACGACAACTCGGTGACCGGCGCGATCGCCAACTCGGCGGCGCTGGACCGGCTCTCCACCGGCTCGCTGAAGCGGATGACGGTGGACCCGTCGATCAGCGCGCGGATGCTGGGCGACGTCTCGGACAACCCGTCGCGGGCGGCGGCGACGCTGGCCGCACTGCTGGACCCGCACGGCGGGTCGGCCGCGGACCGGCGCGGGCTGCGCACCGTCACCCCGGACGCGGCGCGCCGGCCCCTCTCGCAGCGCGACTACCTGGCGGCGCACCTCGACCCGCGCTACACCGGCGCGGGGCCGGTCGGGCACGGCTACGCGGCGGACGACCTGGCCGCGGGCCGCACCTACTACACCTTCACCGTCGCGCCGGGGGTGCTGGGGATCTCGCTGGACTCCACGAACGGGGCCGGCGGCATCGACGGGACCCTCGGCGACGCGCAGTTCGCCTGGCTGGAGCGGACGCTGACGGCGCACGCGGGCCGCTACTACGACTCCGGCGGGCGGGCGATGCGCGGGCGCGGGGACGACCCGGTGGTGCTGGTCTTCAGCCACCACCAGAGCGGCGGCATCGACAACGACCGCCCGGACCCGCGCGGCGGCGCGGACGCCGGCGGCCACCACAGCGACGTCGAGCTGCGGGCGCTGCTGCACCGGTTCCCGGGGGTGGCGGCGTGGGTCAACGGGCACGTCCACCGCAACACCATCACGCCGTGGCGGGGGCCCTCGCCGGACCGCTCCTTCTGGGAGATCACCACGGCGGCGCACATCGACCACCCCACCCAAGCGCGGATCATCGAGGTCGCGGACCACGGCGAGGGGACGGTCTCGCTCTGGACCACCCTCATCGAGCCGGACGTGCGCGGCAGCCGACTCGCGGGCACCTTCCGCGACTTGGCCTACAACGACCCCAACGGCGCCCCGACCCGCCGCCTGGGCCGCCCCGAGGACGGCAACACCCGGCTCCTCGTACGCCGAGCCTGACCAACCGGCCCCCCTCGCCCGGTGAACCGAGGCGCGCCCCTCGCCCCGCACAGCCGCGCGGCCGGGACGCCGAGCCGAGCGACCCCCTCGCCCGGCGGAGCCGGGCGGGTGGGGTGCCGGGGCGGAGGGGCGGCGAACAGCGACCACCGCCGACCGCTACGCCCAGAGCTGCCCCTGCAGCAGCTCCACCGCGGCCTCGTCCGACTCCGCGCTGTAGATGCCGGTCGACAGGTACTTCCACCCGCCGTCCGCCACCACGAAGACCACATCCGCCCGCTCGCCGGCCTTGGCCGCCTTCCGCGCCAGCCCCAGCGCCGCGTGCAGCACCGCCCCCGTCGACACGCCCGCGAACACCCCCTCCTCGCGCAGCAGCTCCCGGGTGCGCCGCACCGCGTCCGCGCTGCCCACCGAGTACCGCGTGGTCAGCACCTCCGCGTCGTACAGCTCGGGGACGAACCCCTCGTCGAGGTTGCGCAGCCCGTACACCAGGTCGTCGTAGCGCGGCTCGGCCGCGACGACCGCCACGCCCGGCACCTTCTCCCGCAGGTAGCGGCCCACCCCCATCAGCGTCCCGGTGGTGCCGAGGCCCGCCACGAAGTGCGTGACGGTCGGCAGGTCGGCGAGGATCTCCGGGCCGGTGCCCGCATAGTGGGCGCCCGCGTTGTCGGGGTTGCCGTACTGGTAGAGCATCACCCAGTCGGGGTGCTCCGCGGCCAGCTCCTTGGCGACCCGCACGGCCGTGTTGGAGCCGCCGGCCGCCGGCGACGGGATGACCTCCGCGCCCCACATCGCCAGCAGTTCGCGCCGTTCGGCGGAGGTGTTCTCGGGCATGACGCAGACCATCCGGTAGCCCTTGAGGCGGGCCGCCATGGCCAGCGAGATCCCGGTGTTCCCGCTGGTCGGCTCGAGAATGGTGGCGCCCGGACGGAGCCGTCCCTCCGCCTCGGCACGCTCGATCATGTGCAGGGCGGGGCGGTCCTTGACCGAACCCGTCGGATTGCGGTCCTCCAGCTTGGCCCAGATCCGGACGTCCTCCGACGGCGAGAGCCGCCGCAGGTGAACCAGAGGGGTGTTGCCGACGGACTCCGCGAGGCTGCCGAACCGCATCAGGCGGAACCGCCGGCGACGGCCGGGAGAATGGTGACGCTGTCGCCGTCGCCGACCGGGGTGCCGATGCCGTCCAGGAAGCGGACGTCCTCGTCGTTGAGGTAGACGTTGACGAACCGGCGCAGGCTGCCGCCGTCCACCAGGCGTGCGCGGATGCCCGGATGCCGGGACTCGAGGTCCGTGAAGAGCTCGTCGAGGGTGCCGCCGCTGCCCTCGACGGCCTTGGCGCCGTCGGTGTAGGTGCGGAGGATGGTCGGAATGCGGACGTCGATGGCCATGGCTGGGCGCTCCGATGCGTCAGGGATGAGGGAAGAAGACATGCGGAAGGGAGGCTGGGGAGCCCGGACGGGCCGAGAGGTACGGGCCGTAAGGGGGGGTCGCCGCCGTCAGCGACAACACATGGCACTGGCCAGGCGGCACAGATCGACGTGCAGCCTGGCGACCAGGAGCAGCCCCGGCGCGGGGCGCGTATCGCTCACCTTCGGGGAACGCATGGGCTCATCGTACTGATTCCCACACCGAACTAAATCGTCCGTCTCACGCAGCGGACGGCTTTTTGGACACCTCGACGATCCGGACCGGCTCCTCGGCGATGTCGCCGTCCACGATCCGGTAGGAGCGGAACTGCACGGGGCCGTCGCCGTTGCCGCAGTCCTTGGTGGAGACCAGGACGTAGTGCGCGTCCGGCTCGGAGGCGTAGCTCACATCGGTGCGCGAGGGGTACGCGTCGGTGGCGGTGTGCGAGTGGTAGATCACCACCGGCTCCTCGTCGCGGTCGTCCATCTCGCGGTAGAGCCGCAGTAGGTCCGCCGAGTCGAACTCGTAGAAGGTGGGCGAGCGCGCCGCGTTGAGCATGGGGATGAACCGCTCGGGGCGGCCCGTGCCGGCCGGGCCGGCGATCACACCGCACGCCTCGTCCGGGTGGTCGCGGCGGGCGTGCTCGATGATCGCGTCGTGCAGGTCCCGGGAAATGGTCAGCATGCGCGTCAGGTTAACGGCCCGCCAGGAGCCCACGCAGTGAACGCCGTCACCGCGGAGGGTCACCGAAGGGTGACGTTCCAGGCAGCGGGCGCGGGCCGTTCGGAAACGGTGACGGGCCTCACGTCGATCGCTAGCCCATCATGGCGCCGACGAGGGTCTCCTGGAGGCCGCCGAGCCACAGGTAGGCCATCATCAGCGGCTTGTCGGGATCGGTGTCGGGCATCCGGTAGGCGCGGTCGTCGTCCTCGCTGACGTCCAGGCGCGAACCCAGCGTCAGGCGCAGGTCGTTGAGGGTGCCGAGCCAGCGGCGGGAGTCGTCCTCGTCCAGCTCGACGATCGCGTGGCCGTTGCGCTTGGTGCGGGCGCCGTCGAGGGTGCGGATCAGCGCCAGGGCGTCGTCGCGCTTGCGCTGGCGCAGGTCGGGCTCGGTGTACTTGCGGAACTCGGCGGCGCGGGCGGCGGTTTCGGAGTCGGAGTCGACGTCCTCGGCGCGGCCGGGCTCGCCGTAGGCGTCGGGGAACAGGCGCGCCAGCGCGGGATCGGTGGGGCGCTCGACGGGGCCGTCCGGGGTGTCCTGCATCTCCTGCATCAGCCGCTCGAACGGATCGTCGGACGGCGCCGCGCCGTCCTCCTCCGCGGGCCGCGACCCGGGCCCGATCAGCTCCATCAGCTGCACCGCGAGGCTGCGCAGGATGGACCGCTCCACCTCGTCCAGCTCAACGCGCGGCGCGCCACCCTTGCCCACCTCGAAGAATCCGGTCATCCGCACAAGGGTAGCCGTGCCGAAGGGCCGTCCCGGGCACGCCGCGTCCTTACGGGCGCCCGAGCTGAACCTCGACGCGGTGCCGCAGATAGGCGTCGGCGTGCCCGCGGGCGATCCGCGGACAGCGCCGCGCGGGCGGCCAGGTCCGGCTCGCGCACAAGCGGCCATGCCTCGTACCGCCTCGGCGGAAGCGGCAGGTCGGACCAGTCCCAGGCGCGGGCGGCCCCGGTCCGCTCCGGATCCGTCCCTTCGGCGAGCCTCTCCAGGAGGGCCCGCTTGACCCGCACGGCGCCGGCGAACGCCAGCGCGGGCGCGACGAGTTGCCGGTTGACACTGGGGTTCGGATCGAGCACGGCGGCACCGACCACCGCGTCGAGCGCGCCCTCCGGCAGCGCCCGCGGCTCGCGGACACAGGCGCCGGCAGCGGCGCGGGCGGAGTGCTCCCACTCGAACCACTCGTGGTCCGACGCCTCCGGGCCGAGCGGCTGCGGCGGGTCGCCGCCCAGCAGCCGCGCCGCGCCGACGACCCGCAGCCGGAACTCCGCGAGGCCCTCGGGGCCGGAGCCGGGCAGCGCCATCAACCCCTCGTCACCGCTCATGGCCGACCAGTACGGCCGCCGGCGCCCGCAGACGAGAGGCCGTCAGTACTACTTGTCGTGGCTGAGGGTGGCCCAGAGGCCGTAGCCGTGCATGGCCTGGACGTCGCGCTCCATCTCCTCGCGGGAGCCGGAGGAGACGACGGCGCGGCCCTTGCGGTGGACGTCCATCATCAGCTTCTCGGACTTCGCCTTCGAGTAGCCGAAGTACGTCTGGAAGACATAGGTGACGTAGCTCATCAGGTTGACGGGGTCGTTGTGGACGATCGTCACCCAGGGGCGGTCCGGCTCCGTCACCTCGAAGGTCTCGGGAACGCCCTCGGTCTTCTCGATCTCCGCTGGTGCCACGCTCACGCCCCCCATCGTGCCATGGACGGCACCGACATCTCGGCAGGCGGGGAAATCGTCAGAGTGACGACAGCCGGAGGTACGATCGCAGCCATGAACGCCTCCACGGCCCTCCTCACGGACCACTACGAGCTGACCATGGTCCAGGCCGCCCTCCGCAGCGGCGCCGCGCACCGCCGCTCCGTCTTCGAGGTCTTCGCCCGCCGCCTGCCGGACGGCCGCCGCTACGGCGTCGTCGCCGGCACCGGCCGGGTGCTGGACGCCGTGGAGGACTTCCGCTTCGGACCCGCGGAGTTGGACTTCCTCGCCGACAACCGCGTCGTCGACGAGCCCACCCTGCAATGGCTCGCCGACTACCGCTTCACCGGCAGCATCACCGGCTACGGCGAGGGCGAGACCTACTTCCCCGGCTCGCCGATCCTCACCGTGGAGGGCACCTTCGCGGAGGCCGTCGTCCTGGAGACGGTGCTGCTGTCGATCCTCAACCACGACTCGGCGATCGCCGCCGCCGCGTCCCGGATGACCGCCGCCGCCGGCACCCGCCCGCTCGCCGAGATGGGCTCGCGCCGCACCCACGAGGAGGCCGCCGTCGCCTCCGCCCGCGCCGCGTTCATCGCCGGCTTCTCCCGCACCAGCAACCTCGCCGCCGGCCACCGCTACGCCATCCCCACCATGGGCACCAGCGCCCACTCCTTCACCCTGGTGCACGACACCGAGAAGGACGCCTTCACCGTCCAGGTGGACGCCCTCGGCCGCGGCACCACCCTCCTGGTGGACACCTACGACCTGACGGAGGCCGTCCGCACCGCCGTCGAGGTGGCCGGCCCCGAGCTGGGCGCCGTCCGCATCGACTCCGGCGACCTGCTGCTCCTCGCCCACCGGGTGCGCCGCCAACTGGACGAGCTGGGCGCCGAGAAGACCCGCATCACCGTCACCTCCGACCTCGACGAGTACGCCATCGCCGCGCTCGCCGCCTCTCCCGTGGACGGCTACGGCGTCGGCACCTCCCTCGTCACCGGCAGCGGCCACCCCACCTGCTCGATGGTCTACAAGCTGGTGGCCCGAGAGGGTCGCGGCGCCGCGCCCGGCGACCCCCTCGTGCCGGTCGCCAAGCGCTCCAAGAACAAGCCGAGCCGGGGCGGCCGCAAGTGGGCGGCCCGCCGCCTGGACGCCGAGGGCGTCGCCGAGGCCGAGGTGGTGGGCCTGGGGGCGGAGCCGCCGGCCGACTTCCCCGGCCGCCGCCTGACGGTCCCTCTGGTGACGGACGGCGAGATCGTCGGCCGCGAGCCGCTGACGGCCGCGCAGCAGCGCCACGCCGCCTCCCGCGCGGAGCTGCCGATGTCGGCGACCCAGCTCTCCTCCGGCGAGCCGGTGATCCCCACCGAGACGGTGTGAACGCGCGGCACACCGCCGCCCGGGGGCGGCAGTAACGTAGAGGAATGCGGAGAGCCCTGATCGTCGTCGACGTCCAGAACGACTTCTGCGAGGGCGGCTCCCTGGCCGTCCAAGGCGGGACCGACGTCGCCGCCGGCGTCACCGACCTCGTCGCCGACCGCGACTGCGGGTACGACCACATCGTCGCCACCCGCGACTACCACATCGACCCCGGCGACCACTTCGCCGCCGAGCCCGACTACCGGCACTCCTGGCCGGCGCACTGCGTCGCCGGCAGCGAGGGCTCCGGCTTCCACCCGGCGTTCGCCCCGTCGGTGACGTCCGGCGCCGTGGAGGCCGTCTTCGACAAGGGCGCGCACGCCGCCGCCTACAGCGGCTTCGAGGGCGCCGACGAGAACGGCGTGGGCCTCGCCGCCTGGCTGCGCGAGCGCGAGGTGACGGAGGTCGACGTGGTCGGCATCGCCACCGACCACTGCGTCCGGGCCACCGCTCTGGACGCCGCGGCCGAGGGGTTCGGCACCCGGGTGCTGCTGGAGCTGACGGCGGGTGTGGCGCAGGAGACCACCGGTGCCGCCGTGACGGAACTGGAGGCGGCGGGCGTCCGCCTGGTGGGCAAGCCGATCGTCCGCCCCTGACGGACCGTCAGCCTGAGGCGGGCCTCCGCACCCGCTCCCAACTGGGCTTTCGACGCCTTGCGTTCGGATCGGCGCCGTCCGCTGTCCGCTCTGTGGGCAAGGTCTCAGCATTCCCGTTCGGAATTGACGCGATGTCATCCACGCATCGTCAGATCACGTTTCTGCTGGATATGACGGTGGCGTGCCGCCGTGCGCCCCCTGGTGCGCCCTGTGTGACTGCCGTGCACGATCGTGAGCGCTTCCAGCGGGGTAAGCACTGCCTTAGAGTCGATTGCGGGGCGCTTGCGGCAACGAGCGCCCCCGATCGTGCGATCCGGCAACCTCGTCAGACAACCCCTTTGTTCGCAACCCCGCGACCCGTAGGAAACCAGGAGGGCAACCCCATGCCTCGCCTGACAGCCGCTCAACTGACGTATGGGACGATCACCGTGGTTGTGGCGACCACGCTGCTGCTCGTCGCTTCCGGGGCGGGCAGCCTGCTCGCCGTCTTCGGGCTCACCTTGGTGGGCCTGGCACTGGGCGCCGCCGTGGCGTTCGGCGTGCGCCGCACCCAGACGAGTGCGGCCCAGCGCGCCGGCCGGTCGGTGACATCGACGTCATACCCCGTCACCGTGGTCCCCGAGGGCCGCACGGCGGGACGCGTCCGCGAGAGCACCCTCTCGCACCGCTGACTCCGTGGCGAACCGGTTCTTCTACCTCTGACCAATCCGACCGTTCAGCGCGTTCACGAGGCTCGGGCCCGGACGACCACCGTCCGGGCCGCCTTGTCGTGCAGGCACTGCCGGTACGGCTTGTCCCAGGTCTGCCAGAGGCCGTTGAGCAGCCAGAAGGCGATGCCGATGAGGCCGGCGGCGAGCAGGTAGGGGACGTAGTAGACGCAGGCGCGCAGCAGCGCGACACCCACGCCGGGGATCTCGGCCTCCCGGTCGCGCCGGGCGATCCGCACGTCGAAGAGCATCTTGCCGAGCGTCTGGCCCCACTTGGCGAACATCGCCGTCTCGTAGACGACGGCGAGCCCCACCTGGATCAGCGCGGCGGCGAGCAGCTGCGCCTTGGGCGCATGCGAGGCCGGGTCCACGGACGAGGTGTGGAACCCCCAGATGAGCCCGGTGATCAGCTGGCCGACGACGAGGAAGACCAGCACGAAGTCGACGGCCCGGGCGCCGAGCCGGCGGCCGAAGCCGGCCAGCGGCGGCAGCGCGGAGACCGGGGGGCGGCGCGGGTCCGGCACGGGATCGGCGGCGCCCATCCGCGGGAGGTCGTCGAGGGCGGAGGTCGCGGGCCGCGGCCCGTCGCTCTGGGGTGCGGGTGCGCTCATGTCGGACATTAGACCGCACGGCTGAGGATTATTGATCGGTCGTGCACGGATTATGTGTGCGCACGACCGCCGAATCACCCGTTCGGCGCGGCGTCCGCGACCAGTGTTCCGGCCGACCTGTCGTGCCCGCACTGGTGCAGCGGGCCGCGGGCCATCCGCCACAGGCCGAGCGGGATGCCGTAGAGCAGCACGACCGAGAGCACCAGCCGCACCCAGCGGCGCGCGGCCGCGCCGAACCCGGGCGGGCGGCGGGTGGCGGTGTCCAGCACGCGCAGGCCCATCAGCCGCTTGCCGGGCGTCCGCCCGGTGCGGGCGGTGGGCACGATCTCCAGCACCAGCACGACGGCGGCGAGGCCGGCGAGCAGGGTCAGCGCGTTGCCGAGCACGGCGCCGTCCACCAGCCAGACGGTGGACCGGCCGGCGGTGTCCTTCGCCTGGTCGATCTTCGACGCGATGTGGGCGGCGGTGGCCAGCCCCAGCGGCACCCCGAAGGCGGCGGCGAGGCCGAGCGCGAACGCGGTGTCCACCAGCCGCGCGAGGACGCGGGCGCGGGGCGCGCCGAGGCGCGGCCGCGGGGGCCGCGGCACGGGCCGCTCGGAGCGGACGCCCTGGCGGGGCGCGGCCGCGGCGGCGGCGGCCGGCTCGGGACGGTGCCCGACGCTGGCGGCCTCGTCCGACTCCTCCGCCTGCACGGCGAGATGGTGCACCCGCTCCGCCCACGAGACCTCGCCTGCGGCGGTGGGCGCGCTGTGCGTCGCGGGGGCGGCGCTCCCGCCTGCGGCGGCTCCGCCCAGGGCGCGCAGCGCCCCGCTCGGTGGGGGCTGCGGCGGCGCGGGGATCTCCGCGTCGGCCGCCGGCTCCGCGTCCGCCTCCGCCTCCGCCTCCGGCGAGGGCCCGGTCTCGTCGAAGATCCCCGGCCGCAGCGCGGGCCCGCCCGCGCCCGACCGGCCGCCCGGCACCCGCGCCCCCGTGCCCGCCCCGCCCCCGGGCTGCCGCCCGAGGGCGGCGCTCCGGCCTGCACCCCCACCGAGGTCCTGCGCACCCTCTCCGCCCGGAACTCGCCCCGATGCGTCCACCCCGCCGCCGACACCCGGCTGACGCCCCATCGGCGCACCCTGCCCCACACGGCCACCAAGCGCCTGCGCGCCCGCACCGCCCGGCACGCCCGCGGGCCCGACCGCGCCGGAGCCGTCCTGCGCGTCCACGTCGCCGGAACCCTGCCGCCGCCCCATCGGCGCACCCTGCCCGACGCGCCCACCGCGCGCCTGCGCGCCCGCGGCGTGCGCCGCCGGGTCCGCACCGCCGGACTGCCCGCCAGGCCAGCCGAACTCCGATCCGACGGCGCCGAGCTGACGCCCCGTCGGCGCGCCCTGGCCCATACGGCCGCCGAGCCCCTGCGCGCCCGCGGGCGAGTCGTCCTGCGCGTCCACACCGCCGGCTCCCGGCTGACGCCCCACCGGGGCGCCCCGCCCCGCGCCTCCACCGGGCGGTTGGGTGCCGGAGGCGTGCGCCGACGGGTACACCTCGTCGGACTGCTCCGCGGACCGGCCGGCCTCCCGACCGCCGGCCCCCGCCTGACGCCCCATCGGAGTGCCGCGCCCCACGCCCCCGCCGAGCGCCTGCGCGCCGCCACCGCCCGGGGCGCACTCCGACGGGTCCACACCGCCGCCGCCGAGCCGACCGCCCATCGGCGCGCCCTGGCCCGCACGCCCACCGCCGGCACCACCGGGCGCCTGCCCCGACAGATCCACTCCGCCGGGCTGCCCTCCGGACCAGCCGAACTCCGGCCCGCCGGAACCCGGCTGACGCCCCATCGGAGCGCCCGGGCCGACCTGGTCCGCCGTGCCGCCGACCACTCCCTGCCGATACCCCATCGGCGCCCCGCCGAGCGCCCGCGCGGCGCGCGACAGCGGACCGTCCTCGTCCACGCCGCCGGGCGCCTCGCCGCCCCCGCCCCGACGTCCCGTCGGCCCGTCCGTGCCGGGCCCGTGCGAGACGCCCGTCTCGTCGAAGATGCCCGGACGCAGCGGCGCGGGCTCCGACGCTCCCGTCAGCCCCGCCAGGGAGTCGGCGACGATCCCGCCGGGCGTGCCCTCGTCCCAGCGCTCCTCCCGCGGGTGGCCGCCGTCCGCCCCCGGGCCCGAGCCCCAGGAGACGTGCCGCCCCTGCGTGCGCCGCCGGACGTGCCACGCCCCGCCGCCGTCGTCCGCCGCACCCGGCACCTGCGCGTGCGCCTGCGCCTCGGGCGAGGGCTCCGCCGCCGCGGGCGCCTCCGTCGAGAGCCCCTCCACCCCGTCGAGGTACATCACCCCCGAGGCGTCGCCCGTCGGCGGCGGGATGAACCGCATCGACGGCCCACCCGCGGCCGCCGCCGCCCGCGCCGCGGCCGCGGGCGGCTCCAGCACCTCGCCATCCGCCGGGGCGGGCCGACTCGTGCCCGGGATCCAGGCGTTGCCGTCCCAGTACCGGACATACCCGGGCACGGACGGATCGGTGTAGTAGCCGGGCCCGGGCCCGGCCGCCTGCCCGCTCGCTCTCATACCTGAACCATTCGAACCGCTCGAACCGTAGGAGGACTCGTGGGACTCCATCGCCGGAATGACACCGCCACAACTCGCTCGGCACCCAGGACGTCGGCGCGCCGCACCCCCGGGTGGCCGCCGTCGTCCCGCGGAGCCCCGCCGAACACCTGACCACCAACCGTCGCCGCGCAGTGACCAACAGTAACGCGAACGCCCGAAAAAATTCCCCGAAACCGGCGTAAGAGTTGCGGGCCGACCCCCTCTCTCCTTCCGAACGCACCGTCACGACCCCGCGCCCGCAAGGCCGGAACGGAAGGAAACCCGCGCCATGGAGAACGTGGAGAACACCGTCGACCTCGACCTGGACATGTACCTGGTGCTCTCGCCGGAGCGCTCGGTCCGGGTCCCCGCGCGCCTCGGCTACAGCAGCTCCGACCCCTTCGCCGTGCACATGGTCTTCCACGTCGGCAGCGACTTCCCGGTCCGCTGGGTCTTCGCCCGCGAGCTGCTGGACGAGGGCGTCCGCCGCCCCTGCGGCTACGGCGACGTCCGCATCTGGCCCACCCGGGTGCGGGACCGCGAGGTGATCTGCCTCGCCCTCAGCTCCCCGGACGGCAACGCCCTGCTGGAGGCGGACCGCGAGGAGGTGCGCCGCTGGATCCGCCTCACCCACCACATCCTGCCGCCGGGCGAGGAGCAGCGCGCCCTCGCCCTCGACGCCGGCCTGGCCCGGCTGCTGGCGGACCAGTAAATGTCTGGAAGGGCCGCCCGAGCCCCCACTACTGTCGTATCAAATGCAGATGAATCCCCAAGAGAACCCCCAACAGCGCATCCGCGCGTCGAAGTTCCTGTCGCTGGTGCTGCGGCACCGGCCGGAGACCATCGGGGTCGAGCTCGACCCCGCCGGCTGGGTGGACGTCGACGTCCTGCTCGCCGCCTTCGCCGCGCACGGCCGCGGCCTGACGCGGCAGCAGCTCGACGAGGTCGTCGCCGGCAACGACAAGAGCCGGTTCGCCTTCGACGCGTCCGGCACCCGGATCCGGGCCAGCCAGGGCCACTCCGTCGAGGTCGAGCTGGAGTACGAGGACGCCGAGCCGCCCGTCGTGCTCTACCACGGCACCCACCCCCGGGCCCTCGCCGCGATCCGGCGCGAGGGCCTGCGGCCGATGAGCCGCCACGCCGTGCACCTGTCCCCGGACGCGGCGACCGCCCGCCGCGTCGGAGCGCGCCGCGGGCGGCCGGTGGTGCTGGTGGTCAGGGCGGGGGAGATGGCGGCGGACGGGCACCGCTTCCAGCGCAGCGCCAACGGCGTCTGGCTGACGGAGGCCGTCCCGCCCGCCTACCTCGCCTTCCCCGACCGCTGAACCACCGTCACGGCCCGGGTCCCGCCGGGGTCACAGGTTGCCGCGCCGCTCCTGCTCCCGCTCGATCGCCTCGAAGAGCGCCTTGAAGTTGCCCTTGCCGAAGCCCATCGAGCCATGCCGCTCGATCAGCTCGTAGAAGACGGTCGGCCGGTCCTGCACCGGCTTGGTGAAGATCTGCAGCAGGTAGCCGTCCTCGTCGCGGTCCGCGAGGATCTTCAGGTCGCGCAGCTCGTCCAGCGGGACGCGCGTCTCGCCGACCCACTCCCCCAGCGTGTCGTAGTAGGTGTCGGGGGTGTCGAGGAACTCGATGCCGGCCTCGCGCATCGCCCGCACGCTGCCGACGATGTCGTTGGTCGCCAGCGCGATGTGCTGGACGCCGGGGCCGCCGTAGAACTCCAGGTACTCGTCGATCTGCGACTTCCGCTTGCCCATCGCCGGCTCGTTGAGCGGGAACTTGACCTTGCGGGTGCCGTCCGCGACCACCTTGGACATCAGCGCCGAGTACTCGGTGGCGATGTCGTCGCCGACGAACTCCTTCATGTTGGTGAAGCCCATGACGCGGTGGTAGTAGTTCACCCACTCGTCCATCTTCCCGAGCTCGACGTTGCCGACGCAGTGGTCGATCGCCTGGAAGAACCGGTCCGCCTTGGGCTTCTCCGCGCCGGTCGCGACATAGCCCGGGCGGAAGGCGCCCTGGTAGCCGCTGCGCTCCACGAGGGTGTGGCGGGTGTCGCCGTAGGTGGCGATCGCGGCCGTCACGATCGTGCCGTCCTCGTCCTTCACCTCGCGCGGCTCCTCGAGGCCGCGCGCGCCGGCCGCCGTGGCGTGCTCGTACGCCGCCCGGACGTCCGGCACCTCCAGCGCCAGGTCGACGACGCCGTCGCCGTGCGCGGCGACGTGCTCGACGAGCCGGCGGCCCTCGTCGCTGCCCGCCTTCACCGCCGAGGTGAGCACGAACCGGGCCGAGCCGGACTCCATCACATAGGACGCCGACTCCGGGTGGCCCGTCTCCGGACCGCGGTAGGCGGTGCAGGTCATCCCGAAGCCGGCCGCGTAGAAGTGCGCGGCCTGCTTGGCGTTGCCGACGGCGAACTCCACCGCGTCCATGCCCTTGACCGGGAAGAGGTCGTCCTTGGCCACAACGCATCACCCTCCGTCTGACGTCACTGTCGTCCGTCCGGCATCCCGGGCCGGAACCGTTGCGGGCAGCGTGACCCGGGTCACCGCCGTGCGCAAGACTTCCGGTTTTCACTGGGCAGAGTGTCCAGCCCTCTGGCGCAATCTCCCGGGCGGTTGTACACCTTGACCATCGTTCGTCGGGCAGGGAGGCCAGTGTGGCGGAAGTGGACCGGGACGAGGGGGCGATCGATGTGCTCGACGCCCGGCTGATCCTGCTGCTGGACGAGGCGCCGCGGATCGGCGTCCTGGAGGCGTCCCGCCGGCTCGGCGTGGCGCGGGGCACCGTCCAGGCCCGGCTGGACCGGCTGCGCGCCCGCGGGGTGATCCGCTCGATGTCGCCGCAGCTCGACCCGGCGGCGCTGGGCTATCCGGTGACGGCCTTCGCCCAACTGGAGATCGTCCAGGGGCAGGGGCCGGCGGTGCGCGAGCACCTCGCCTCCGTCCCCGAGGTGCTGGAGGTGCACACCACCACCGGCACCGCCGACATGCTCTGCCGGCTGGTGGCCCGCTCCAACGCGGATCTGCAGCGGGTGATCGACCGGGTGGTGGGCTTCCGCGGCATCGTGCGGGCCGCCACCTCGATCGCCATGGAGAACCCGGTGCCCTACCGGGTCACCCCGCTGGTGCGCTCGGCGGTGTGACCGCCGGTCAGCAGGACGGGACGGAGCCGCCGGTGTGCAGGGCGCGCAGCGAGCCGATCGCGTCCTGCAAACTCACCACCGGCACCAGGCGCAGCCCGGACGGCAGGTTGGCCTTGGCGCTGGAGCACTCGCCCTTGGGCACCAGGAAGACGGTCGCCCCGGCGGCCTTGGCGGCCTGGGTCTTGAGCGTCGCCCCGCCCACCGGGCCGACCGCGCCCTTGGCGGTGATGGTGCCGGTGCCGGCGATGTCCTTGCCGCCGGTGAGGTCGCCGCCGTGCCCGTCGCCCTGGATCTTGTCGACGATGCCGAGGCTGAAGAGCAGGCCGGCGCTGGGCCCGCCGACGTCCGGCAGGTCGAGCGTCACCTTCACCGTGTCCGGGTCCAGCTTGAGGTAGGAGAGCGCCGCGGAGACCGCGGCCTGCTGCGACTGCTGCATCTCCTGCGCGCTCAGCTTGTTGAGCTGGGCGACGGACTTCCCGGAGGGGTAGATCGCGTCCCGCGGGACGACCGCCTGGTCGGTGGCGAACCACGCCCGGACGGCGTCCACCAGCGTGATCCGCGCGTCGGGCAGCGTCGCCCCGATGGTGGTGGTGCGCAGTTCACCGCTGGTCTGCCGGACGGGGTGGCCGGTGATGGTGATGACCGGCTTCCCCTTGGCGGTGCCGAGCGCGTCGGAGGCGTCCCCGGGCACCATCACCGAGTACGGCAGCGGCACCAGCAGCGCCACCGCGAAGAGCGCCGCGAGCAGCACCGCGGCCACGGCCGCGAGCGGCCCCTTTTTGCTCACCCATCCCGACACGCCCCCATCCAACCACGCGCGGGTCGGCCGCCGGCGCCGCACGCCGCCGACGGCGCCGCCACCGCACCGGCCCCCGGGCGGCGGGCCCTACCGCAGCGCGACGGACAGCCGCTCCGCGCCCTCGACCAACCGCTCCGCCAGCCCCCGCGGCACCGCCTCGCCCAGCAGCACCACCCCGAGCGCCGCCTCGACCCCCGCGACGCCCCGTACCGCCGCGGCCACGCCCCGCACCCCCGGCATCTCCTCCGCGACCGCGCATCCCGCGCCGCCGCCCCGCCGCGCCGCGGCGATCGCCGCCCCCGCCGCCCCGCAGGACAGCGGCCGGCGCAGCCCCACGCGGTAGGCGACGTGCACATCGCTCCAGGCCGGCTCCTCCACCGCGACGACCAGTCCCTCGTCGCCGTCCGCCACCGTCAGGTGCGCCGTCACCCCGAAGTCCTCGGTGAACGCCCGCAGCACCGGCAGCGCCGCGTCGGAGAGCAGCGGCTGCGCCCGCCCCGCCAGTCGTATCAGGCCCAGCCCGAGCCGGAACCGGTTGTCCGGCCCGCGCCGCACCAGGCGGTGCTGCTCCAGCGTCGCCAGCAGCCGGTAGACCACCGTGCGGTTGACGCCCAGCCGCTCCGCGAGGTCGCCGACGGTGAGCCCTCGCTCCTCCTCGGCGAGCAGCCGCAGCACCGACAGGCCGCGGTCCAGTGTCTGGGACGTCTCGGGCTGACCGGCCCGCCGGGGCGTGCGCGGACCGGCGGCCAGGACCGCCGCCACCGCGGCGCCGGAGCCCGCTCTCGAAACCGCTCTTGCAGAGTCGTTGCTGGTCATGGGCGCCCCCGGGGCATCCGGCGGCCCCGATGACCGGGCCGCGTCCGCAAGTTGGGGGAAATAGAAGCACGCCGCGACGGCCTACCGAAAGGGGATTCCGCATTTCGGATGCTCATACGCGCGTGAACTTCAGGCCGACCGCAGAAAAATGATCACGCCATCCGGGTCGCCCACTCCTGCAACTTGGCGATCCTCTTCTCCAGCTGCCCCGCCGTCGCCTCCGCGCTCGGCGGCCCCCCGCACGCCTTGCGCAACTCGGTGTGGACGACGCCGTGCGGCTTGCCGGTGCGGTGGTGCCACGCCGCCACCATGGTGTTGAGCCGCTTGCGCAGCTCCAGCAGCTGCTTGTGGGTGACCACCGGACGGTCCTCGGCCGGCTTCTCCAGCAGGTCGGCCTCCGCGTCCGGACGGCGGCGGCTGCGGGCGATCTGCTTGGCCTGCCGGCGCTGCAGCAGCATCTGCACCTGGTCCGGCTCCAGCAGGCCGGGGATGCCCAGGTACTCGTCCTCCTCCTCGCTGCCCGGATGCGCCTGCATGCCGAACTCGGCGCCGTCGAAGAGCACCCGGTCGAAGGTGGCCTCCGACTCCAGCGCCTCGAAGGACATCTGCTCGTCGGCGCCCGGCTCGTCCTTCTGCCGCTCGGCCTCCTTGAGGAGGTCCTCCTCCGGATGCAGGTTCTCCTCGCCGTCGTCCCGCTTGGGCCTGTCGAGGATGTGGTCGCGCTCCGCCTCCATCTCGCCGGCGAAGCCCATCAGCATCGGGATGGTGGGCAGGAAGACCGACGCGGTCTCGCCGCGCCGCCGCGACCGGACGAAACGTCCCACCGCCTGGGCGAAGAAGAGCGGCGTGGAGATGGAGGTGGCGTAGACGCCGACCGCGAGCCTGGGCACGTCCACGCCCTCGGAGACCATCCGGACGGCGACCATCCAGCGGTCGTCGCCGCTCGCGAAGTCCTCGATCCGCTTGGACGCGCCCGCGTCGTCGGAGAGCACCACGGTGGCGCCCTGCCCGGAGATCTCCCGCAGCATCTTGGCGTAGGCGCGGGCCGCCTCGTGGTCGGAGGCGATCACCAGCGCGCCGGCGTCCGGAATCTGCTTGCGCACCTCGGTGAGGCGCTTGTCGGCGGCGCGCAGCACATTGGGCATCCAGTCGCCGCGCGGGTCGAGGGCGGTGCGCCAGGCCTGGCTGATGGCGTCCTTGGTCATCGGCTCGCCCAGCCGGGCGGCGATCTCGTCGCCCGCCTTGGTGCGCCACCGCATGCTGCCCGAGTAGCTGAGGAATATCACCGGGCGGACGACGCCGTCCCGGAGCGCGTCCCCGTAGCCGTAGGTGTAGTCCGCCGAGGAGCGGCGCACCCCGTCCGAGCCCTCCGCGTACTGCACGAACGGGATCGGGTTGGTGTCGCTGCGGAACGGGGTGCCGGTGAGGGCGAGCCGCCGGGTGGCCGGCTCGAACGCCTCGAAGACCGCCTCGCCCCAGGAGAGCGAGTCGCCGGCGTGGTGGATCTCGTCAAGGATCACCAGCGTCTTGCGGGTCTCGCAGCGGTTGCGGTGCAGCATCGGCTTCACGCCGACGCCCGCGTACGTCAGAGCCACCCCGTGGTAGTCCTTCGACAGCGGGCCGGCCGAGTAGTCGGGGTCGATCCGGATCCCTATCCGGGCGGCCGCCTCGGCCCACTGCTTCTTCAGGTGCTCCGTCGGCGCCACCACGGTGATCTGCTGCACGACATGACGGTGCAGCAGCTCCGAGGCGATGCGCAGCGCGAATGTGGTCTTCCCCGCGCCGGGGGTGGCGACCGCGAGGTAGTCGCGCGGCGTGGTCTCCAGATAGCGGTCGAGGGCGGACTGCTGCCAGGCTCGCAGCTTGCCCGCGGTGCCCCAGGCGGCGTGGGCCGGGAACGCCGGGGACAGATGGCTCGCGGTGGTGGTCGTGTTACTCACGGTCTCCTGGGGACTCACGGAGAGGGGACGGACAACCCTGCCCACCCTAGCGGGTTGGGCTCCGGGTGGCGCGCCCCGAAGGGGCGCGGGGAACTGCGCGGGTGAGCGCGACGGCGCCGCCGGCCGAACCGGAGCCCGGGCTGCCGCGGCAGTGCCGGCGCGAACCCGTGCATCACGTCGCGCCGGCCCGTGTCCGCACCGCGAGGACGGCGCCGGTCAGGGCGATTCCGGCCATCGTCCAGTAGATCACCGCGAACGCGAGCGAACCGTCCCCCACGTGGCGCAGCGAGGCGAAGAACGCCCCGGCGAGGCCGGTGAGCATGACGTTCCCGAGGGAGTCGCAGACCTGCAGGGACGCCGAGTTGGCGCCGGCCTCCTCGGGCTTGGACAGGTCCATCATCTGCACGCTCAGGCTGGTGATCACCATGCCCATCCCGGCCCCGCCGACCGCCCAGGCCACCGCGACGACCCAGGCGGGCAGGGCGTGCAGCAGGCCGGCCGAGGCGCCGGCCACGGATATCGCCACCAGCACCATGGCGATCCGGTTGAGCTTCGCCCGCCCGCCCGGCCGGTGCACCAGCGGCGCGCGGGCCTGCAGCCGCGCCCCGGCCGCCCAGGTGAGCCCGCCGCCGGCGAGCGAGAGCCCGGCCAAGGTGGGCGAGATGTGCCGCTGCTGAACCAGCATCAGCGGGACGAAGCTCTCCGCCGAGATGAACGATCCCGCGGCGATCCCGCGGAGCAGGATCACCGACGGCAGCCCCCGCGCGGACCGGAACGTCCCGGCCGGCAGCAGCCGCACCACGCACGGCACCAGCAGCGCCGCCCCGACGGCGGCGGGCGCCAGCGCCACCCAGGACAGGTGCTGCCCGGCGTACTCCAGCAGCCCCGCGCCGACGGCCACGCCCAGCGCCAGCAGCACCCTCCGCCGGCCGAACGTCCCACCGCCGCCGCGCGGCAGCCGGCGCAGCCCCGGCAGCATCACCAGCACCGGGAGCAGCACCAGCACGGGTATGGAGAGGAACACCCAGCGCCAGCCGAGCTGCTCGGTCACCGTCCCGGAGACCAGCGGGCCGACGATGGACGGCACCACCCAGGCCGCCGAGAACGCGGCGAAGACATGCGGCCGCAACCGCTCCGGGAAGGCCTGCCCCACCACCACGTAGAGCGCGACGATCACCAGCCCGCCGCCGAGGCCCTGCACGGCCCGACCGAGCACGAACTCCCACATGGACAGAGACGTCCCGGCGATCACCAACCCGCCGGCGAAGACCCCGATGCCGGTGAAGAGCGGCACCAGCGGGCCCCTGGCGTCGCACCACTCCCCGGAGGCCGCCATCGCCAGCAGGCTGGTGGTGAAGAACCCGGAGAACGCGAACGCGTAGAGGCCCAGCCCGTGCAGCTCGCGCGCGGCGACCGGCATCGCGGTGCCGACGGCGGTCGCCTCGAACGCGATCAGGAACACCACCGAGACGATCCCCAGCGTCATCCGCCGATAGGCCCGCCCCAGCACCCCACCCTCAAGATCAGTCACCGAACCAGGCTAACGGCGCCGCCCCCCGCCACGGACCCCCGCGGACCCCGGACAGGACCTAGGACCGCCGCTCCACCGCATCCGCGCTCCGCACCGGAACCCGCTGCACCGCCCGCCCCGTCGCGCTCCGCACCGCCGCCGCCACCGCCGCCGGCGTCACCACCGCAGGAACGGCCCCGACCCCCTTGGCCCCGAACGTCGCCACCACGTCCCGCTCCTCCAGCAGCGCCGCCACCCGCACCACCGGCGCGTCCAGCGCCGTCGGCACGCGGTACCCGCCGAACGACGCGTTCACCACGCGCCCGCCGGCGTCCGTCCGCAGATCCTCCATGAGCGCCGCTCCGACCCCCAGCGTCACCCCGGCCTCGATCCGCGCCCGCACCTGACGCGGGTTCAGCGCCCGCCCCACGTCCTGCGCGACGGCCACTTCCACCACCCGCACCGAGCCGAGCTCCACGTCCACGTCCACCACGGCCCGCATCGCCGCGAACGCCAGGCCGGCGAACGCGTCGCCCTGCCCGTTCTCGTCCAGCGGTTCCGTCGGATGCGGTCGGTACTGCGCCGACGCCCACAGCTCGCGCCCCCCGAGCAGCTCGCCGATCGGCCGCGCGTAGCGCCCGTCGTAGGAGACCACCCGGTCGTCGCGGAGCGAGAGCAGCTCGACGCTCATGCCCAACTCGTCCGCCATCGGCTGGAGCAGCTGCTTGCGGACCATGCCCGCGGCCCGCTCCACCGCCCCGCCGGAGACCCACACCTGGCGGCCGCGCGCCGACGGGCCCGCCGCCGGCTGGTCCGAGTCGGCACCGGTGACCCGCACCCGCACCACGCCCAGCGTCTCGCGGACGATCTGCGCCGCGAGCGTGGCGAAGCCCGAACCGGTGTCCACGGCCGCGCACTCCACCACGCACTCCACGCCGGACGCCGCGCCCTCCAGGTCCTCGTAGACCGGCAGCACCCGCACGGTGGCCGTGGAGACCTCGTCGGCGCCCTCGATGCCCAGCAGCGGCACCATCCCGACCGCGAAGCCGATGCCGCGCCGCACCTGGGTGAGGTCGGCCGCGCCGCCGGTGCCGCCGGGCAGCAGCTCCTCGCCACCGTCCGCGGCGACCTCCGGGAGCGGCTCGGCCATCACCGCCTTGAGCAGATCGGCCACCGGCGCGGGGCAGGTGACGGTCTGCGAGGTCGGCATGATGTCGCCGGTCGCCAGCACATTGCGGGCCCGCATCTCCACCGGGTCCAGCCCGAGCTTCGCGGCGAGCTTGTCCATCTGCGCCTCGTAGCCGAAGCAGGCCTGCAGCGCGCCCTCGCCCGGCAGCCGTCCGGCGGGCGGGTTGGTGGTGCGCATCACCCAGCCGTCGACCCGGACGTGCGGCACGACGTACGGCCCGGCGGCGAGCGCCACCAGGGTGGCGAGGGTCTCCTCGGAGCCGTCGGCGTAGGGGCCGCCGTCCAGCACCAGCTGGCCCTCGACCTTGATCAGCCGGCCGTCGCGGTCGGCGTGGTGGCGGTAGCGCAGCACGGCCGGGTGCCGGTGGACGTGGCCGAGGAGCGCGTCCTCCCGGCTGAACGCCATCTTGACGGGGCGTCCGGTGCGCAGCGCCAGCAGGCCGAGGGCGGCGGTGAGGGAGATGTCCTCGCGCTCGCCGACCGCGCCGGGCACGCCGGCGGCCACCAGCCGCACCCGCTCCGGCTCCAGGCCGAGGAAGGCGGCGGCGCGGTCGCGGTCGCCGTGCGGGTCGGTGGAGGACAGGTGCAGCTCGACGCCGCCGTCCGGGCGCGGCACCGCGAGGCCGGCCTCGGTGCCGACCGGCGCCGGGTCCTGGCGGCCGATCCGGTAGAGGCCCTCGACGACCACCTCGCCGACGGCGGCCGGGTCGTCGGGCGCGCCGAACCGCAGCGGCAGGTGCCGCACCTGGTTGCCGTCCGGGTGCAGCGGCGGGGCGTGGAAGGAGCGCTCGGGGTCGGGGACCGGCTCCAGCAGCTCGTACTCCACCTCGACGGCGGCCGCGGCGAGGCGGGCGGTGTCGGGGTGGTCGGCGGCGACCGCGGCGACCGGCTCGCCGTGGTGGCGGACCACGTCGCGGGCGAGCACCGGCCGGTCGGCGACGGGCTCCCCGGTGAGCGGGTCGCCGGGGATGTCGGCGGCGGTGACGACGGCCTGCACGCCGGGCAGCCGGAAGGCGGACTCGGTGTTGATCCGGACGATCCGGGCGTGCGGGTGGGGCGAGCGGACGAGCGTGCCCCACAGCAGGCCCTCGGCCCACAGGTCGGTGGCGAAGGGGTAGGTGCCCATCGCCTTGGACATGGCGGTGTCGGCCATCGGCGAGGCGCCGAGGCCGTCGATCTCCTCCGCGCCGCCGGGCTGCGCGGGGACGCCCTCGGCGGGGGTCTCTTCGGTGGTGGTCACGCGGATGCTCCGTTTCCGTCCCCGGCGGCGTGCGCCTGCGCCGCGGCCTCCGCCTGCGCGTCGGCCGCCTCGGCGGCCTCCTGGCGGCGGCGCGCCACGGCGCGGACGGCGGCGAGCGCGCCGGAGTAGCCGGTGCAGCGGCACAGGTTGCCGGAGAGCCCGTCGCGGGCCTCGGCGTCGCTGGGGCGGGGGTTGCGGTCCAGCAGGTCCTGGATCGCCATGGTCATGCCGGGGATGCAGTAGCCGCACTGCACGGCGCCGTGCCGGGCCAGCTCGGCCTGGACGTCGGAGGGGACGCCGTCGCGGCCCAACCCCTCGGCGGTGCGGATCTCCTGATCGGTCGCCAGCGCGGCGGGCACCAGGCAGGACGCCACCAGGCGGCCGTCCAGCTGGACGGCGCACGCGCCGCACTCGCCCTCGGCGCAGCCGTCCTTGGCGCCGGCCAGCCCGAGGCGCTCCCGCAGGACGAAGAGGAGGCTCTCGCCGATCCAGCCGTCCTGGACGGTGCGGTCCTCGCCGTTGACGCGGAGGGTGTAGCTGGACGAGGGGTGCTCGCCGTCGCCGACCAGCGGCAGCGGCTCGTCATAGGCGTCGAACCCGCCGGGGGGCGCGCCGAAGCGGCCCGCCTCCGCGGCGGCAACGCTGTCGCCGCCGACGCCTTCCGCCAGCACCCCGACGGCCCCCTGCTCGGGCCCGCCGTGGCCCTGCGGGCCCCCTTGGCCCGGCACACCCTGCGGCCCGCCGAACCCCGGCCGCCCGCCGGGCCCGGCCATGCCGTGACCGTCGGTCCCACCGACTCCCTGTCCCGGCACGCCGTGGACGTCACCCTGCGGCCCGCCGAACCCCGGTCGGCCATCAGGCCCGGTCCCGGGCCCGCCGAGCCCCCCGGCGCTCTGTCCGGGCACGCCACGGCCGTCCGTCCCGCCGGGCCCCTGGCCCGGCACGCCGTGGCCGACGCCCTGCGGGCCACCGATACCGGACTGGCCCCTCTCGACAGGACCCGGACCCGGCACACCCTCCGGCCGGCCGCCCCCTGACTGGCCGTCAGGCCCGGCCCCGGGCATACCGCGGCCGTCCGACCGGCCAACTCCCTGCCCCGGCACACCAGGCGCGCCGCCAGGCATCCCCCGGCCATCCGACCCACCGGGCCCCTGGCCCGGCAGACCGTGGCCCTGCGGGTCACCGAACCCGGGCTGTCCCCCTTGGCCCGGCACGCCCTGCGGCCCACCGAACCCAGGCATGCCGTGGCCGTCGGTCCCACCGACTCCCTGCCCCGGCACACCAGGTGTGCCGCCGGGCATCCCACGACCATCCGACCCACCGGGGCCGGGCGCGCCCTGCGGGCCGCCGCTCCCCATCTGGCCGTCAGGTCCAGACATCACCTGGCCCGGCACACCGGGGCCCACGCCCTGCGGGCCGCCGAACCCCTGGCCCGGCACGCCGTGGCCCATGCCCAGGGCGCCGCCGCCGTCGTCGCCGTACACACCGCCGCCGCCGAAGGTGCCGGAGACGTCCTCGCCGACGCCGTGGCCGGAGGCACCGCCCATCGGGCCGTACCCGCCACCGCCGGCAATCGGGCCGGGCGCACCCGTCATCGACCGGCCGTCGCGCCCAGCGCCGCCGCTGCCGTACACGCCGCCGTCCGGGCCCGCGCCGAAGCCGTCGCCGCCCGGCGCCCCCGCAGCACCGCCACCGCCGGAGACACTCACCTCGCCCGGGCGGAACCGCCCGTCCGCGGAGCCGTAGCCCGCCGGGTCCGCGCCGTCCGCGGGCGGCACCGCCGGCAGCCCGCCGCCGTAGGAGTAGTCCGCCTCCGGCGAGGACGCCGCCGCGGCGACGCCCGCCGAGAACCGGCCGAGCGCCGACTCGCGGCCCGCGCCGTCGCCCGCCGAGCCCGCCAGCCACGACTCGTCCGTCACCGGCCGCAGCCGCGCCGTCTCCTCTGGGGAGGGGGACGAGGACTCCTCCCGGGGCGCCCTCGGCGCCCCGAGCCCGCCGGAGAGCAGGCCGGCCATCATTCCGGGGGCGATCCCGCCGCCCGAGGTCACCTCGTCGGACGGGGCCGGCGCCACGCCCTCCGGCAGCCCGCCGTGGACGTAGCCGGGGGTCGGCGCGTCGGCCGCTCCCGCGGTGGCGCCGCCCGCGTCGAGGCCGTGCCAGCTGCCCGGGTCCCACACCCCGGTGAGATCCCCGCCCTCAGACTCGAACATCGGGTCGAATCCCGCCGCCTCCGGCACCGCCGGAATGCCGGCCACCGGCGTCGCGTCGTCGCCCGCCGCGCCCGCCCCCGAAGACCCCGAAGGCCCCGACGGCCCGGAGGGCGACGGCTCGGGCGTCTCCGCCTTCTTCGCCAGCCACGGCACCGCCAGCGACTGAGTGGAGTCGGGCGACCAGTCCGCCGCACCGGGCAGATCCCCGCTCGGTCGGTTGTTCATGCCAACGCCCTTCCCAGTCCGCGGCGCGCCAGCACCGCGATCGTGCGGCGCAGCCGCTCCGCCGCCAGCGCCTCCGAGCGCGGCGCGCCCGCCGGCTCCGGCACGCACGCCGCCGCCACGTAGTCGCCGAAGGCGGCCAGCGCCTCGCGCGCGATCCGGCGGCCGCCGTCCCAGTCGATCACCGACGCCACCCACGCCTCCGCGTCCAGCGGACGCAGCGGCACCGGCGCCACCCCGCCCACCGCGCAGCGCACCCCGCGCCGCGCCGGGTCGAGCACCACCGCGACGGATGCGGCGGACCGCGACGGCCCCGTCCGCGCCTGCGCCTTCAGATAGACCTGCGGAGCGTGCAGCAGCGGCACCCGCAGGCAGACCAGCACCTCGCCGGGCCCGAGCGGATCCAGCCCGGTGAGCAGATGGCTGACGGGCACGTCCCGCCGCCCGGCCGACCCGGCGACCGTCACCTCCGCCTCCAGCGCCACGAGCACGGGCAGCGTGTCGGCGGTCGGCGCGGCGGACACCACATTGCCGCCCAGCGTCGCCGCGTTGCGGACGTGCGGCGGCCCCGCGGTCCGCGCCGCGGCCGCGAGCGCCGGGACGAGCGCGCCGAAGTCGGGCTGGCCGATGCGCGCGAGCGTGAGGCCGGCACCGAGCAGCGCCCGGCCGTCCTCCAGATAGCGCCAGCCGCGCATCTCCTTGACCCGGCCGAGCCCGACCAGCGCCTCGGGGCGCAGTCGGCCGGAGTTGATCGCCGGCATCAGGTCGGTTCCGCCCGCGACGGGAACGGCCGCCGGTACCGCGTCGAGCGCCGCGACCGCCTCGTCGAGGCTCCCCGGCAGCATGATCCTCGTTCTCACCGCTGCTGTACCCACTCGCTCCCTGACAACCCGGACAATCCGGACGGCCCGCAGTTCGCCGCGCACCGCGACTCGGACCCGGTATGCGCCAACTGTCCGAGTTTAGCGGCAGTTTGACGAGACGCGGGTCGCGTCGGCGGTACGCCGAGGACGCCGCACAAAGCGCCCCCTCCCCGCCAATCTCTCACGCCGCGGCCGTCGCGCGGGAGGGCCTACTTCTTGTCGCCGCCCTTGCCCGACTTGTCCTTGCCGCCGCCGCCCAGCGGCATCGTCTCGTAGATCTCCTTGCACATCGGGCAGACCGGGTACTTCTTCGGGTCGCGCCCGGGCACCCAGACCTTGCCGCAGAGCGCGACGACCGGCGAGCCGGACAGCGCGCTCTCCATGATCTTGTCTTTCTGCACATAGTGTGCGAACCGCTCGTGGTCGCCGTCTCCGTGCGAGAGGTCCGGCGTGGGCTCGACGAGGGTGTCCGCGCTGCCGGAGGTCCGCTCGGACTCAAGAGGAGTGCTCATGCCCTCCAGCATAGGAGCCACCCCTCGGCCGCGAAGCGCTCAGTTCATGGACGGGTCGTCCGGATACGTCGCCACCATCGCCAACTCGTTGCGCTGCCGCCGCAGTACCGCCCGCCACAGCCTTGAGGGGTCGGGCGAGAACGCGTCGCCCGGCTCGGACTCCACCACGTACCAGGCGCCCTCGGCGAGCTCCTCCTCCAGCTGGCCGGGCGCCCAGCCCGCGTAGCCGGCGAAGATCCTCAGGCCGCCCACCTCCGAGGCGAGCAGCTCCGGCGGCACGTCCAGGTCGACGAGGCCGATCGCGCCGTGCACCCGGCGCCACCCCATCGGTTCCGACTCGCCCGGCACCGCCGCCAGCCCCAGCGCCGAGTCGAGACCCACCGGCCCGCCCTGGAACACCACCGGCGGCCGGCCCGCCAGATTGGCCCACTGCGCCAGCACGTCGGAGACGTCGACCTGGGTGGGGCGGTTGAGCACCACGCCGAGCGAGCCCTCGTCGTCGTGGTCGAGCAGCAGCACCACCGCACGGTCGAAGTTCGGATCGGCGAGCACCGGCGTCGCGACGAGCAGCCGCCCGGTGAGCGAGGCAACCTCGGTCATGGCCACATGATCCCGCAATCCGCCGCCGCGCGGGACGGTTGCCGCAGACCTTCGCGGATTCCCCCCACGCGCGCGCCCGACCCGCCCGGACGGGAACCGCGCGAGCCCCCGATACCCTCTTACAGGGGTGGCGAAGGGACTAATGTGTCCCGCCACGCAACACCACCCCAGTCCTTGAGTCCCCCAGGAACGCGAAGACACACATGACCGACGACGACGTCCTCCTCGTGCACGGCGGCACCCCGCTGGAAGGCGAGATCAAGGTGCGCGGTGCCAAGAACCTGGTGCCGAAGGCCATGGTCGCGGCGCTGCTCGGCAGCGAACCCAGCCGGCTGCGCAACGTGCCCGACATCCGCGACGTCCGCGTCGTCCGAGGCCTGCTGCAACTGCACGGGGTCACCGTGCGCGCGGGCGACGAGCCCGGCGAACTGCTGTTGGATCCCTCACACGTGGAGTCCGCCAATGTGGCGGACATCGACGCGCACGCCGGGTCCAGCCGGATCCCGATCCTCTTCTGCGGACCCCTGCTGCACCGCCTCGGACACGCGTTCATCCCGGGTCTGGGCGGCTGCCACATCGGCGACCGTCCGATCGACTTCCACCTCGAGGTGCTGCGCCAGTTCGGCGCCACCGTCGAGAAGCGCCCCGAGGGCCTGTACCTCCAGGCCCCGCAGCGGCTCCGCGGCACCAAGATCCACCTGCCCTACCCCAGCGTCGGCGCCACCGAGCAGGTGCTGCTCACCGCCGTGATGGCGGAGGGCAGCACCGAGCTGAGCAACGCCGCGGTGGAGCCGGAGATCGAGGACCTCATCTGCGTGCTGCAGAAGATGGGCGCGATCATCGCGATGGACACCGACCGGACGATCCGGATCACCGGCGTCGACCGGCTCGGCGGCTACAACCACCGCGCCCTCGCGGACCGCCTGGAGGCCGCCTCCTGGGCCTGCGCGGCGCTCGCCACGCACGGCAACGTCTATGTGCACGGCGCGCAGCAGCGGACGATGGTGCCGTTCCTCAACACCTTCCGGAAGGTCGGCGGCGCCTTCGAGATCGACGAGGACGGCATCCGCTTCTGGCACCCGGGCGGCCAGCTGAAGGCCATCGCCCTGGAGACGGACGTCGCCCCGGGCTTCCAGACCGACTGGCAGCAGCCGCTGGTGGTGGCCCTCACCCAGGCCACCGGGCTGTCGATCGTGCACGAGACGGTCTACGAGTCCCGGCTCGGCTTCACCTCGGCGCTCAACCAGATGGGCGCCACCATCCAGCTCTACCGCGAGTGCCTGGGCGGCACGCCCTGCCGCTTCGGACAGCGCAACTTCCAGCACTCCGCGGTGATCAGCGGCCCGTCGCGGCTGCAGGGCGCCGAGCTGATCATCCCCGACCTGCGCGGCGGGTTCTCCTACCTCATCGCGGCGCTCGCCGCGGAGGGCACCTCCACGGTCCGCGGGATCAGCCTGATCAACCGCGGCTACGAGGACTTCATGAACAAGCTCGCCTCGCTGGGCGCCAAGGTCGAAACGCCGGGCTTCCCCGGCTGACGCCCCGTCAAAAAACGCAGAACGGCGGGTCCCGAAAGGGACCCGCCGTTCTGCGTGGAATCACTTACCGGACGCCGCAGACTTCAGCTTCGAACCGGCCGAAACCTTCACGCTGTAGCCGGCGGGAATCTGAATCGGCTCCCCCGTCTGCGGGTTCCGCGCCGTACGGGCGGCACGGTGGGTCCGCTCGAAGGTAAGGAAACCCGGAATCGTCAGCTTCTCGTCGCCCTTGGCGACAATCTCACCAACAACCTCGGCAAATGCGCCGAGAACAGCGTCGGCGTCCTTCCGGGTGACATCGGCGCGCTCGGACAGCGCGGCAACCAGCTCGCTGCGGTTCATTCTAACTCCTGTGGTCTGTCGCCTTCAGGGCACGGGCACAGCCCTTGCCCGCTTAGCGAATCCTGCCCCCAACTCATGCCGGAAAGCGAATCCGCCACCCCGCCGCTTCACACGAACGAGACGCAATCCGCACCCGGATGACGCCCTGTCGGGCGTCCCTGGGGGCGTGGCGGGCCCCGAAACCGGCCTGCGCCACTCTAAACCCCAGGCACCGCCCACCAGCGGCGGCGACGCGCCGACAGCCCGTCACAGCCGAACGGCTCAGCGCTGGATGACGCCCCCGCCGCCGACCGGACGGCCCTCGAAGGCCTCCGCCGCGAACGCCTCGGCCGCGGCGCCGTCCGGCTCCTCCTCGGCCCCTGCCCCGGCCACGCCGTTGGGCTTGGGCGCCTCGCCGCTGTCCTGCGCGGCCTGCCGCACCGCCGCCGCGACCACCTTGGAGACCTCGGGGTGGAAGACCGAGGGGACGATGTAGTTCGCGTTCAGCTGATCCTCCGAGACCACCGAGGCCAGCGCCCGGGCGGCCGCCAGCATCATCTCGGTGTTCACCGTCCGGCTCTGGGCGTCCAGCAGACCGCGGAAGACACCCGGGAAGACCAGCACGTTGTTGATCTGGTTCGGGTAGTCGCTGCGGCCCGTGGCGACCACCGCGGCGGTCTCCGCGGCGGCGGACGGGTCCACCTCCGGGTCGGGGTTGGCGAGCGCGAAGACCACGGCGCGGTCGGCCATCGCGGCGACGTCCTCGGCGGCCAGCACGTTCGGCGCCGACACCCCGATGAACACGTCGGCGCCGCGCACCGCCTCCTTGAGGCTGCCGGTGACGCCCTCGGCGTTGGTGTGCTCGGCGATCCAGCGCAGCGCCTCGCCGCCGCCCTCGCCCGCGATGTCGTCCCGCTTGGCGTGGACGACGCCGTGCACGTCCGCGACCACGGCGTTGCGCACCCCGGCGGCAAGCAGCAGCTTGAGGATGGCGGTGCCCGCGGCCCCGGCCCCGGACATCACCACGCGCACGTCCGCGATGTCCTTGCCGACCACCCGGAGCGCGTTGGTGAGCGCCGCGAGCACCACGATCGCGGTGCCGTGCTGGTCGTCGTGGAAGACCGGGATGTCCAGCGCCTCGCGCAGCCTCGCCTCGATCTCGAAGCAGCGGGGCGCGGAGATGTCCTCCAGGTTGATGCCGGCGAACCCGGGCGCGATCGCCTTGACGATCGCCACGATCTCGTCCGCGTCCTGGGTGTCCAGGCAGATCGGCCAGGCGTCGATGTCGGCGAACCGCTTGAAGAGCGCGGCCTTGCCCTCCATCACCGGCAGCGCGGCCTTGGGCCCGATGTTGCCCAGGCCCAGGACGGCGGAACCGTCGGTGACCACGGCCACCGAGTTCCGCTTGATCGTCAGGCGGCGGGCGTCCTCGGGGTTCTCGGCGATCGCCATGCACACCCGGGCGACGCCGGGGGTGTAGACCATCGACAGGTCGTCGCGGTTCCGGATGGGGTGCTTCGACTGCATCGAGATCTTGCCGCCGAGGTGCATCAGGAAGGTGCGGTC
>NZ_MLCF01000054.1 GCF_001879105.1 Mangrovactinospora gilvigrisea
GCGGGGTCGGTCAGCGGGGTGTCGGGGCCGGGCGGGGTGAGCCAGCAGCGGCCCCCGCGGACGGCTCCCGGTATCGGCACCCGCAGGGTCACCAGGTCTTCGCGTCCGACGGCGGTTCCGGTGCCGGTCCAGGCCGCAGCGGCGCCGGGCGCGAGGAGGACGTAGAGGCTGCCGGTGTCCGCGGCCTGCAGGACGGGGCCCTGGTGGCATCCGGCCTCCCGCAGGCGCCGCAGGGCGCGGGTGCCCAGGGCGGCGGGGAGCTTCAGCACGTCGAAGCGGGTGCCGACCTGGACGAGCGATTCGCCGGTGGCCTGGAAGTCGGCGAGCACCAGCATCGGCGAGGAGACGCTGGTCTCGGCCAGCCACCACAGCCGCGCAGCTGTCGGGTCCATCCGGGTGGCGCCCCTTCGGTGTGTGGTCCTGGCCATCGCTGCCTCTCGTGGAACTGGGGTGGGTGATTTTGTGGCCTCGGGCCCGGCTGCGGTCGGGCCCGAGGCTTCCCGGCGGCCGCCGCAGTGAGGGCGGGCAGCCCCTACGACCGCCGGGAGTCGAACCCCGGCCGCCGCCGGGGGATCCGGGGCCGGCGACCGGGAGCATGAACGGACCGGGTCAGGCGAAGCTGCTCAGCGCGAGCCGCGGGATCTGGTCGGAGTCCTCGGAGTGGTCGCCGAGCAGGTGCACCCGCCAGTCGGTGACGGCATCGGCCAGGCGTTGCACCATCACGTCCGAGACGTGGGCGGCGAAGGCCGGTGAGGCGGCGACCTGCTGGGCGTGGTCGGCTTCGGAGCTGATGCGCGCGGTCAGCCGGACGCACCGCGGACAGGGCCGGGGTCTGCCGGCAGCCGCCTTGCCCTCGTCTTCGGCGGCGGGGTGGGCAAGGCCGGTGATGGCCGCACGCCCGTCCGCTGCTGCGCGTGGGTGCGTTGAGGGGTGAGTCGCGGGGTGGGGGAGGGCGGTCATAGCTGTACTCCCGTCGGCTGCTGCGCGTCCGCGCGTTGGGGGACGGCGCCGATCGGCCGGTGGATCTGCTGGTGCAGCGTGCGGCGATGGCGGGCCTGCCACAGCCACCGTTTCCACCACGGCAGGTGGCGGGCGACGTGGCGGGCCAGGACGAGGGTGTCGCGGTCGAGGTCGGCGGCGATGGCCAGCCACAGGCTGCCGTCGTCGGCCGCCCTGGCGATCTTCAGTCCGGCCAGGCCCTCCTCGACCCCCCCGCGCAGCCTCCGGCACGTCATGCATCGGGCGGTCACGTGCCGCTCTCCGTCTCGGACTTGGACCTGCGCTTGGGTTCCGCGCCGTCGGCGAGCGACAGCAGACGGCGCGCGACGGACCACTCCCGGCCCAGCTCGGAGCGCACCCGCACCTGGTTGGCCTCTACCGACACGACCTGGACGATCACACCGGTCAGGCCGTCCTTGGCCCAGCACCCGGGCTCCAGCCCGTCCCCGGCCGTGCGCGTTGGACCCGTCTCTTCCTGCACGGCGGTCACCTCCCGCCTGCCGAGCCGCTTGCCAACAGCGGCGGTGGTGCGATCGGACGGGGCACGACCGGCTCCGCGTCCCAGCAGGTCCCCAGTCCGGCGGCGAGCAGCAGGGCGCCGCACGGCTGGCACTTGGCGGCGTCTCGGCTGCCGCGCACCGCGACATCGTCGCGGCCGCACCGCGTGCAGCGGCCGGTTCGTACCCCGTGATGGCACATCGGTGATCTCCCCAGATCGAGCGGTAGTGCACGACGACCAGCAGAAACGCCCAGGTTCATGGCCGTTCGGCCATCGTGTGGATCGGAAGCCGGGCAGACTAGGAGCAGGGTGGGTATCCCGGATGGGTAAACCCGCCGGTAGCGGACCGGGAGACGGCCGAGCGTGACGGGCAGCGAAAGGGCGCAGATGTCGGAACGCGGACCGAAGG
Organism: Mangrovactinospora gilvigrisea; assembly: GCF_001879105.1. Classification (GTDB taxonomy): domain Bacteria; phylum Actinomycetota; class Actinomycetes; order Streptomycetales; family Streptomycetaceae; genus Mangrovactinospora; species Mangrovactinospora gilvigrisea. The sequence goes on from NZ_MLCF01000054.1 coordinate 1,908, forward strand.
CGGTTCCGGCCAGCCTTCTGCAGCGCAGCGACTTCGCGACGGCCTGCGCCACCGGGGACTACGCCGCGGTCCTGTCCATCGTCAGGAAGTACGGCGGGATCGGCTTCACCAACAGCCACCTCGCCCGCCGGATCGGCGTGACCCCCAGCCGGATCGCCGAGTACCTCAGCGGCACGCGCCGCAGCCAGGACATCGACCTGATCCGCCGCATCTGCGACGGACTGGCCATCCCCGGGCACATGCTCGGACTCGCCCCCAGGCCGTGGGAGCAGTCCACCGCCGACTGGGCCCGCGCCCACGGCATGCCCGTCGCCGACGCGCTGGAGGACGGCCGCGGCCTGCTTTTTCCCGACGGGGCGCTGATCCCCACCGCCGAGAACCCGGACCTGACCCGCGCCGCCCACAAGTGGATCATCGCCAGCCCCGAGCCCCTGGAGGGCATCGAGAACGGCGGACGCGTGGACGCCGCCATCCTCGACCGGCTTTTCGACGTGGCCCAGCAACTGCGGATCACCGACGACCACTACGGCGGCGAAACCACCTTCACCCTCGTCGAACCCGAAGTCCGCTTCGCGCTGCGGCTGCTGAGCGTCGGCAGCTTCACCCCTGAGGGCCGCGCGAAGATGCTGCGCATCGTGGGCGAACTGACCCAACTGGCCGGCTGGGCCGCCTACGACGCCGGCTGGCACCGCACCGCCAACCGCTACTACGCGACCGCGCTGCGCGCCGCCAGCCTTTGCGGCGACACCATGATGGGCGTCTACGTCATGTCCTCGCTGGCCTTCCAGGCCGCCGGCGAGCTGCAGATCGAGGACGCGCTGGACTACACCGCCTCGGCCCGCGCCGGCGGCGCCCACGTCCTGACCCCCGGGGTCCGCTCCCTGCTGGACACCTGGGACGCCCGCGCGCTGTCCCTGGCCGGCCCCGATCAGCGCGAGCGGTTCCGCCGCAGCCTCGGCTCCGCGGTCCAGCACTTCGAGCGCCGGGACGCCGAGCAGGACCCCAACTGGCTGTACTGGTTCGTGCATCCCGAATCGATGGCCGAGATCGGCCGCGGCTACACCCGCACCGGCGACCCGCAGCAGGGCCTGTCCGTGCTGGCCCGCGGCGACGATGACGGCGTCGCCAGCGAGCGCGACAAGATCCTCTACGACATCTATCGTGCCGAGGCCCTGGCCGGGCTCGGGGAGATCGAGGAAGCCGCCGACCGGGCGATCCGGGCCGTCCACGCCAACAGCCGCACTGCGGCGATAGGGCAGTCCCGCGCCGTCGGCTACCTGCGTGACCTCGGCCAGGTGTTGAGCAAGCACACCAGGCAGCCGCGGGTTCGCGACCTGCACGAAATACTGAAGCTCGCCTAGCGCGTCCGCCGAAGGACACAGGGATCCGCCTGCCGTGCGCGCGCGCATCGGAACGCCTCGCCGGGGAGATCGGCACGGAAGCGAGTGGGCCGCCGCCGGCGGGTTCACTGCGCTGCCCCGGGTCGGGCAGGGCGCCGGGAGGCGTCCTGGCCGGACGGCGACCTCCGCATGAGGCGGGCCCGGTCGCGGGCGCTCACGATCACCTCGGGGACCTGCTCGGGTTCGAGGGCCAGCTGCGACCAGGGTTCGGTGTGCCCATACGGGCCCATCGCGTCGAACACTGTTGAGGCCTCGGCCAGCCGGTCCGCCCGCACCAGGCCGTAGGCCAGATGGGACAGCTCCGGGACGGTCCGGGTTCGCGCGTAGGGGAACCATTTGTTCAGGGCCCCGTCGGTGTCGCTGCGTACTTGACGGTCGCTGTGCCAGTGCGCGCGGGCGGACTCGCGCCCGGGGTCGGTGCCACCACGCTCGACCGCGATGTGACCGTAGAGCGGCAGCAGAAGGGGTGCAGCGCCCTTGGGCGCCTCGGAGGCCGCCCACAGCCCGAAGCGGTAGGCCGATTCCGCGAGCCCCCGGGCAGCCCAGAACTTGAACATCGCGTGGAAGGCCTCGCGGTTGAACGGGTCGCGGTCATGGGCTTCGTACAGCAGCGTCCAGGGGCCATCGGCGGTCAGTGCGCGGGGGCCGCGCTGGTTGTGCTGGCTTCGGGCCGGGGCGAGTTGAGCGAGTGTCAGCGCAAGGACCTGCGGCGCGGGGTCGGCCCGCACGTCCGCGAGCAGCCCGGCGGTGGCCAGGGTCGCCTCCGCCAGACGCTTCGATGCCTCGACGTTTCGGGTCCGGTGGCTGAGGATGGCGCGTTCGACGGCGACCGCGGCCTCCATGATCCGCGCGTCGGGATTGCGCGGTTCCGTCGCGAGCCAGGATTCGACCACAGCGGTGGTGCGTACCTCGGCGGCGATCGCGCGGATCCGATTGGTTCGCAGACTCCACTCGCCCGAGGAGGCGGTGAGCAGGGCGCTCATGGCTCTCCAGCGACCGTCAGTGGCGTCGGCGATCGCGTCCCTGAGTGCGGCGTCGGGGCCGACCGGATCGAGGATCAGGCGCTGCTCGCCGGGTGCGAGCTGATCGCGAACGAGAGCGTGCTGGGACATCGGAATCCTTGGGGGATCGTCACAGGTGGAGGTGGGGTCAGGGCCGCCGGACGCACCGTCAGCGGACTGGCGGCGGCGGTCTGCGGATTGTGCAGGGCACGAACGTCGGATGGTGCGTTGTGGTCGCCGCGACCCGGCCGGCTGGGTTGCCTCCGGTCCCGGCCGCGCCGCGGCGACCACAAGACGCCACCCGAACGCAAGGTGCGGGGCGCGCGGAGCGATCATGCTGCCGCCACCTGCTCGGCCACCCGCTGCAGCGCTGCGGCCAAAGCATCCGGGGCGGTCAGCACGCCGCGGCCGTCCGGAGGCACCAGCCAGATGCGGCCCCCGCAGGGCCCAGAACCCGGCACCGTCAGCCGATCGCCTTGCTTCGGGAGCGCCCGAGAGCCCGGGGCCCGCCACCGCTCTGTCGATCCGGGGGGAAGCAGGAAGTAGGTGCGGCACGCCGGCGCGGTGCTCGCCAGAAGGACCGGTCCGATCTGCTCGCCCGCGTGCTGCAAGTGCGGAATCGCCTCCAGACCGGTTGCGGCAGCGGTCCGTACCACATCGAAGGCGGTGCCGACCGGCAGCGCGGTCTGGCCGGAATCCAGCTCCTGCAGCGCCATGGCGCGCAGCTCCGGAGGCTCGACGGCGAGCGCGAGCCAGGCGTAGGCGGGGGGGAGTGACAGGGTTGTGGACGGCACGGTGGACTCCAGGGCGCACGGGGTGGGGATCGGGGACGAGGATGCTTTGCGGGCCAGGGCACGCCGTTGGAACTCCCGCTCCGCGATGGCCCTTTCGGCAAGGACCAGTGCGGCCGAGGACGCCAACTCGCCCACCGGAGCCAGGGTCGGCCAGCCGCCGAGCTTGTGAATGAGCCGCTTCAGGGTCTCGGTGTCGTCCTGATCGGCGAAGGCGACCTGGTGGGCTGTCGCCGCGTTCGGGTGCGCGGTGAGCAGGGCCCGCATCATTTGGGCTGCAGAGCCTCGGCACGCCAACTCGGCAGCGACGCCCGGGAGTGGGGACTCCAACTGAATGATCATCGGCCCGCCTCCGACTTCCGGGCGGCCCCGCCCGCTAGGCAGCCGATGCAGGTCCGCACGACGACCACGCCGCCCGATCGGAGCCGCCGCCGACCCGTACGCACCGTGGCCGGGCGGGGTCGGCCGCAGCACGTGCAGATCCCCGGAATCGCCATCGGGCGGCTCGTGCCAAAGGCAGGTGAGGCAGCTTGCGCCATGCGATCCGGACCTCCTGAACGGAGTTGGAGATGCTGCAAGGGACGAGGCCGCCAACGCGTGAACGTCACACCGTCGAACGGAGATTCGTGAAGCGAGACCCTGCCCTTGGTATGCAGCCTCACGGTGCACCCCGGGCTATGCCTATGACCGGCAGGGGTTACCGCCGCGGTCATACACTGGCGTCCGGCCAAATCAGCACGCCGCAACGGCGCGGGTGCGCAGAGGAAGTCGCAATGAACCGCAAGCAGATCCCGCCCGAGGTCCTGGAGCGCGCCGACGTGCGCCGCGCGCTGGCCGAGCACGACCTCGCCGCCGCATTCAAGCTGTTCACCAAATGGGCCGGCCTGTCCCAGAACGCCCTCGCGGCGGCCACCGGGATCACCCCCGGAAAGATCTCCCTGATCATCCGGGGCCGACAGCAGGTGACCGCCTTCGCCGTCATCTGCCGGATCGCCGACGGACTTCGCATCCCGGGACGCCTTCTGGGACTCGCCGACCGCCCCTGGGAACACCAGGCCGATCCAGCACTGCCGCCGGCAGCCGCGGACGATGTGACGGCCGCACCGGAGCCGACGGGCGCCTGGGCACCCTCCCGGACCGCCGACCTCGCCGCCGACCTGACGAGGAACGACCTGATGCTCGACCGCCGCGCGGCCACCCGCACCATGGCCGCCACCCTCACCGGGGCAGCCCTGCTCGATCCGCTGGAACCCTGGCTCAGGCCCGCCGCCGCCGACGCCACCCACCGGCCGCCGGGACGGCTGGGACGCCGCGACGTGGAGCACCTGGAGCAGGTCGCTATCGCCTTCCGCCACTGGAACCACACCCACGGCGGCGGCCTTCAGCGCAAGGCCGTCCTGGGCCAGCTCAACGACGTCAGCGCCTTCCTGGCCCACCACCAGCAGACCCACATCGCCATGGGCCTGTATCGGGTGATGGCCCAACTGGCCAGCACCGCAGCATCCATGACGCTGGACGAGGGCGACGAACAGCGCGGCCAGCAGTACTACCGGCTCGCCCTGCGCGCCGCGCACGCCGGCGGCGACATGCCCTTCGGCGCCAACGTCCTGGCCGCCATGGCCCGTCAGTTGCTCTACCGGGATCAACCCCAGGACGCGCTGGACCTCGTCCGTCTTGCCCAGGACGGGGCCCGAGGCACGGCAGCCCCCCGGGTCCGGGCAATGCTGCTCACCCGAGAAGCGTGGGCCTACGCGGCCATGGGCCGCGTCGGCGCCTTCGAGCGCGCCACCGGCCAGGCGGAGCAGGCCCTCGCACAAGCCGGAGGCAGCGACGACGACCCGTACTGGATCCGCTACTTCAACGCCGCCGAACTGACCGGGGTGACCGGCGGACGCCGCCTCGACCTGGCCCGCACCGATCCACGCACCCACGCCGAGCGGGCAGCCGACCAGATCCGCACGGCCATCGACCAGCGCGCTGCGGAAGCCGGCCGCTCGCACGTCCTGGACCGGATCGGCCTGGCCGAATGCCACTTCCTCACCGGAGACCTGCGTGCAGCCGCCCCGGCGACGCTCGCCGCGGTCGAAGTGGCCGAGCAGCTCACCTCCACCCGTGTCCGCCGCCAGCTGACCCGGCTCTACGCCTACACCGTGGGCCGCCACACCAGCCCGGGACTGCGCGAGGCACGCGATAGGCTGCGCGTCCTGCTGGCCGACTGACAAAAGGAGCGACCCGTGGTGGTCCTTGCCGTGACCGGACACATGAACGTCGCACCCGACAGCATCCCCATGATCAGCGAAGCTTTGGACGATGAGATCGCCAAGTACCCCGCCGAGGACCTGATCGGCGTCACGTGCCTGGCCCGCGGCGCGGACACCCTGTTCGCCGACGCGGTGGTGAAGGCCGGCGGACGGCTGCGCGTCGTCCTGCCCTCCCGCGACTACCGCGACCGGAAGGTCAAGCCAGCACACGCGCCCGACTTCGACCGCCTGATCGCTGCAGCCGACGTGGAGGTACTTCCCTTCGACACCGCCAGCCGAGACGCCTACGAGGCCGCGAACGAAATCCTCCTGGGCACTGCCGATCACCTCATTGCCGTCTGGGACGGCGACACCACCGCCAACCGAAGCGGCACCAGCGACGTCGTCGCGCGAGCCCAGGATGCGGGCCTGCCCGTAACCGTGGTGTGGCCGGCCGGCGCCCACCGCGATTGACCAGGCGCGGTGCCGGAGTCCCGCAGCGGACGAGGTACCGTCCGCCGCGCAGAGGTCGAGCATGATCGCCACTGGTCCCCCTGATTGATTGGGTCGAAAACGACCGTAGGTAGCACGCCAATGGGGTAGTACTGACTGGCAGTACGCATTCCGCAGCGGTGGGCGAGGCTATGGCGGGGACCGGAGCGATCAGCGGTTATGTACTTCGACTGATTCGCGAGAGCACGGGCAGATCGCAGACGGCGTTCGGCGACGCGATCGGCGGCGTCGACCTCAGCACGGTGCAGGGTTGGGAGTCCGGCCGTCGGCCCGTAGCCAACATGAAAGCCGGAACGCTCATCGACCTGCGCCACCGCCTGCCCCTGCTCGGCGCCGACAAGCGGCTCATCGGCCTGCTCGACGCGGCGATGGACGCCGACCGGATCGTGGCCGGCATCCTCGCCCCGCCCGCAGAGGCGACTAGCCATCCCCTCGCCCAGTGGGTGCACGATCGGATGACGACCCACATGATCGCTTGGACACTCATCGGCAGACCGCCGCCGATCATCGCGGCCCTGCCGGTACCGACGAGGCGCGGTGCGTCACCGACGGCGCCGACGCTGTCCGCCCCGGACCGCGCCGCGGTGTTCACCAACCTCCGCACCGCGATCGAGTCGGCCCCGTCGACCGGCGCCGGCGTCCTGCTGCGCCGCCAGGCGCTATACCTGACCTCCTACGACCGCAGCCCCGGCGCCTCGTCGTGGACGGCGCAGGCCCTGCACAGCCGGCGCGGAACCCTCGGGATGCGTGGCTGGTCCCCGCAGTGGGCCGAGGCCCGCTCCACGGCCACCGCCCTGGCCCGCCTGGGTGACCACACGCCGCTGATCGATTTCATTGACCGGGCGATCGCCGACGACGATCGTGGCGAGGCCGCGAACCTGACCTACTGGGCTTACTGGTTCGGCGCGGTGCGCCAGGCGCAGCCCGACGACGGGTTCATGGGAGACGTTGGGGAGTTGTCGAGCTGGGAGCCCATGGCCCTGCTGCACCGGCTGGTCCGTGGCCTGGACGAGGCGCCGACGTACAACAACCTCTACGCCCACTCGATCTGGTCACTGATGACCTTGCACCCATGGCTTCCTGACGCTGCGCCACAGGCGGCTAGTGTGCTGTCCGTACGCGTCGCCGGGCTGCTGGACGGCGCGGAGGTGTCCACCCGGGCCCGGCGCGAGCTGAGCGCCGTGCACCGACAGATCGGCGAGAGGAACAGCGCATGACCGAACAGGACCCCGCGCGCGGAACGGTCGCGTTCGTTTTCGAGACCGGCATGCTCAAGCGCATGTCGCGCACCGGCTGGTGGCATGTGGGGGTCAAGGAGCCGGAGTCGATCGCCGACCACTCCTTCCGCGCGGGCATCATCGGCTCGATCCTGGCCATGATGGAGGGCGCCGACCCGGCTCGCACCGCTCTGCTGAGCCTGTTCCACGACACTCAGGAGTCGCGGATCGGCGACATCGCCCACATCGGCAAGCGCTACCTCAAGGCCCAGCCGAACGAGGCCATCACCGCCGACCAGCTCGCCGGCGCCTACCCGGCGGTCCGCGACGGGATCCAGAAGATCGTCGAGGAGTACGAGAGCTGCACCAGCATCGAGGCCAAGTGCGCCCACGATGCCGACAAGGTCGATTGCCTGGTGCAGGCCGTGGAGTACCGTGAGGCCGGGCACAGGAACATCCAGCCCTGGATCGACACCTCCTACGAGCACCTGCGGACCGAATCGGGCCGAGTGCTGGCCGACGCGGCGCTGGAGATGACGTCCATGGAGTGGCGTGAGACCTTCCTGCCCTGACCGCGGGAGGCTCTCGCTCCGCCCTACCGCGGATGGGTCTCCTCGACGACCCAGGCCAGATACGCCTCCGACCCGCCAGTCACCGGCAGGGTGATCCACTCAGGCACGTCGTAGCTGTGCCGGCCGGCCACCCAGGCCGCCAGGTCCGGGAGCCGATCGAGCGTGGTCTTGTACGAGACCCGCCATTCCTTCGCGGTCTCGATGGCGTTCTTCCAGCGGTAGATCGCGGTGAAGGGCGCGTCGATATGGGCGCATGCGGCGAGTTGCTCCTCGACGGCCCCGCGCGCCAGGCTCTTGGCCTGCTCCTCGTCGTCGATGGTGGTCTGGGCGATCACGATGTCGCTGGACATACAGCTCCCTCTCCCACTCGGTGTGACCCAGCTTGACCCTACCCAGCCGGTGGATCCGTTGGTCAGGTAGCGGCACCTGAACGCAGGCGGTCGAGGACAGCGGCGACCGGGGCTTCGACGGTCGTCTGATCGTCTCGGTCAAGGAGGCACGTCGTCGCCTTCACCGGAGCACCATGAACGCGTCCCAGTCCGTGACTACCGTGCTCGTCGCGGCCGTTGTCTGCGCCAGCGCCAGGCCAGCCCTCCCCATCAGCAGGCCCGACTCCGGGTTCGGCTTGTCCGGCAGCAACTGCTCGGCGAGTCCCGGCAGATGGCCCGTCAGGGTGTCGGTGACCGAGTCGGCGGCCATGCGCCAGGCGGTTTGGAACAGTCCGGCTGCCCCGTGGCACAGGCCGGACTCGGTGATCTGGGCGAGCTGTTGGGGGTCGTTGATGCAGCCGAGGATGGCTGCCTCGGCCAGGTCGCGGCGCGCCTCGTCGTGCAGGGCGAGCGCGGCCAGCTGCTGGGCGCGGGCGATGCCGGGGGTGCCGTAGCACCAGGACGGGCGGGACGGGCGCAGCTGCCGGGGGGTTCGGCGGCGCAGATCTTCGAGGGTGACGATCTCCGGCCACCACGGTCCGCTGGGGTGGGGCTGCTGCCAGGTATCCAGCCAGGTGCAGATCCGTTCGATGGCTTCGCGCTGCCCGGTGACGCCTATGCTGTTGCGTTCGGCCAGGGCGAGGGCGGCCAGGACGCCGCTGATGCCGTGTGCCATGCCGTGGTTGCTGTGGCCTCCCGTCGTGTCCGTGTTTCGGCTCTTGAGGGGCTGACAGCTCCACCATCCGGGGAGTCCGCCGCTGCCGGGGAGTGGGTGCGTCAACCGGACCAGGTATTCGATGACCCGCCGCGTCTGCACGCCATGTGGATCGTGGCGGAGGAGGTGAGCAGCGAGCCCGGTGAGTCCGTAGAGGGCGTCGAACTCGCCCAGGGCCGGCGCATCGCCGCGCTCGATCCGCGCCTGCGCGTGGTCCAGGCGGCGCTGCACCACGTCGGCGACACCGTGGTCGACGATGTCGTGGACGCGGACGTAGCGTCCGGAGCGCGCTGCGGCGTGCAGGGCGTAGGCGACGGCCGGTGTCCCGAAGAACGGCGACGCCGTGGAGCCGGTGTGCAGGCCCCCGGTGACGGCGGCGGCCAGAAACCGATGGCCGAGGGCGGGATCGCCCAGGTGCTGGGCGGCACGTTCGAGGTGGAGCACCGCGATGCCGGCGGCGCCGTCGGCCAGCGACTGCGGATGACAGCCGGCGTGGTCGGCCGGGTCCGACAGCTCGTCCGCCAAACTGGTGGATACCTGCAGGAGGCGGTCAGTGTCCATCGCGTGCCCTGGCGCGGACGGTGTGGGACAGGGCCGCGGCACGCGCCAGGTGCCGGACGGTCCGCTCGCTGTCAGGGTCGAGTCCGATCATCCGGGCGTGGTGCAGGTGCATCAGGGAGGACAGCACCAGGTCCGGATTGGGGCCGTCGGCCGGAAGTGCCCTCCGGTAGGCGGCTATCGCGGTTGCACGCTGCTTCCAGGAGTCGGCCAGCTCAGCGCCGGATGGCAGACCGGCCAGCCCCGTGGCGCCCGTGGAGGCGTCGGCGAGGCGCAGCGCCTCGCCCCGGACGCGCGCGGTCGGCGCGGGGGCCGGCGGACGGGCCGGCTGCTTGAGCATCCAGGCTCGGGCCGTGGTCGGGCTGCCGGTGAACGCGGCGGCGAGGTTGAGGAGGCTCGCGGCGGCCAATGCGGTCCGATCCGGCCCGTGCGCGCTCGCGCAGCTTGCCAACTGGACCAGCGCGGCGGCCGAGTCGGCGGCGAAGGCATGCTCCGCGGCGGCCAGAGCCGCTCCTTGGCCGTAGCGTCCGGTCTCCGGCGCGTAGCTGGCCAGCGACAGGGAAGCGAGCAGTCCTGCTTCGCGCAGCTGCTCGGCCCACAGGGCCAGCCGGCGGGCGGCCGGACCAAAGTCGTCCGGCTCGGGTAGCGGGATGCGCAGCCGCAGATGGGGGCCGGGATGGCAGTAGCGCAGGAACCACGCGGCCGGCGGGCCACCGGGCCAGCACTCCCACAGCTTCGGCAGCCGCATGAGGATCGCGGTGTGCTGGTCGGGATGGGCGCGCAGCTGCGCGCACAACCACGGCGAGGTGCCCGGGAGATGGACGGGCCGTAAAGCGGATTGTTGGGATCCGGCGCGCAGGTGCGGGGGCGAAGGTTGGGGTGGAGCGGTGGAGGCCAGGGGCAGCACGATCTCGTGGACCCGGCCGCCGATCCAACCGAACGCGTCCGCATCCGGGGCCTCGTGGAGGACGGCGGCGTTATGGCGATCCAGGTGGGTGCGGAGCACGGCGCGATGCGCGGGCTCGTCCAGGTCGAGGCGGATGAGGGTGTCGTCCGGCCCGAGATGTACCCACCGGGGTATGCGCCGAGCGCGGCGCAGCGCGGCAAAGCCCGCACTCCAGTCGGCGAAGGAGACATGCCGCTCGGGCAGTTCGCCGGCGGCCATCATCCACCGCGCCGGGGCGAGCACGGTGCGCCGGTAGCGCACCCGGGGGAGAACGGACAGCTGCTCGGCCGCACCCCACTGGAAGGGGAGTGGGCGGGCGGCCAATGCGGTGGGCAGCTCGCACAGAAACCGCGCCATCGGATGGACCGAGAGACGATGCTCAATGGCGTTGAGCATCAGCGGCTCGACGGTGCGGCCGGTGGACAGGTCGACCAGCCACAGCTGGTCGGCGGTGGCGGTGACGGCCAGGTCACGCAACCTGAAGCCGCCGCCGGCGGCGGGGTGTTCACCCACCGGCAGCGGCGGGAACACCTCGACGCTGCGCCCCAGGTGGCGCACTCTCGGGGCCAGCGGCGGGCAGGACAGCTGCGCGATAACCGCACCTTCGGTCATCGGCGGCAGTCCGCTCAGCGCATCGACAGCGCTCTGGCGGGCGGCGGGATCCAACAGAGACAAAAACCGGCCGAGGGTCGTGCCGGCGGCCCGGGACACTCCAGCCAGCAGCAGGAGGAACGCGCCGCGATCCACGGCCTGCGGAGTGGCTGCAGCCACCGCGAAGCGCAGCTCGGTGTGCGGGGCGACCGGCCCGCGTGCGGCGCCGGCCGCCGCAGCCAGCTGCTCGATGTCGCGGTCGGCCAGCGTCAACTCGCGCCCCTCCAGCACCGCGGACTGCGCCCACCGCAGCAGGAGGTGGTCGCGCTCGCCGAGCGGCGGCGGAGCGGGACGGGCCGCGCCCCGGTAGCCGGCGGGGTAGCCCACGCCGATCGCAGAGTCGACCGCCTCGATGACCGGAACCAGGGCACCGGAGCTGTAGCGCTCCAGGAACGCCCGGTGCCAGGCCCTCCACTCGGGCCTGCCGTGCGGCCGGGCCGAGAGCCGCACCAGCGCCTCGGCGGCGATCGCGGCCTCGGCCCGCACCGAAGGAGGAAGGCTGACCGCCGCATCCAGGTGGACGTCCACGGCCAGGGGGCGCGCCGGCGGCCCCAGGGCGCCCATGCGGATGGCGGCCCGCTCACGCAGGGCCCGACGGGCCGACGGCGTGGCGGCCGACGGGTAGTCGGCCATCATGGAGGCCAGCTCCTCAAGTTCGCCTTCCACCTTCTCGTTGGCCGCGGCGGTGGCCGGGTGGGCGCGCAAGTGGGCCAGGACGTCGGTGACGTGCATCGGGGTTTCGAGGTCCGTCAGCAGCACCCCCTGATCGATCAGGTCGGTGACGAGCCGGGCAAGGACACCCCCCGGCACGGTGCGAAACTGAGCGCCCAGCTGCCCCAGCAGAACGGCCACGGTGATCGGTGGCGAGGCCGCCTCCAGCACCCGGCGCACGGGATCGGTCAACCGGATGCGCCGGCATTGCCACCGGTCCGATCCGAGCGCGGCGGCCCCCCCTCCTCCGGGCAGCTCGATCCAGCCGTTCCGCTCGACGACCAGATCGTTGACGGCGACACTCGTGCGAGCGAGGGACGCCGGCTGGCGCAGCAAGACGGCCTCGATCTCCGCCAGCCATCGGGGATCCGGCGCTGCGGCCGCACGGTGCCGGCCTCCCCAGACCACCTGGGTGTGCCGCTCCAGGCGCATCGGTGCGATGCCGGCGAACATCCCGAACGGCGTCGCCCGTCCGGCGGAGCGCAGCCGGTAGTTCCGGACGGCCTCGACGGTGCGGCGCACCCGCTGCGGCGAGGTGATCCGGCCGCTGAGTGCGCCTTCGACGGCGGCCGCCAGATCGGCGCTGGCAACCTCGACCGCCTCGGCGAGGTCCGGACGCCACTCCTGCCGCAGCCAGTTACGCCAGTTTGCTGGCGCAGCGTCTTGGGAGCGTTCGGCCACTGTCGGCCAACTCTGCGTCCCACCCGATGCGGCCGCGGCGCGCAGCATCCCGGCATCCACGACGCGATACAACCTGGCCATCGATCCCCCTTCGGCTTACGTGACGACCTCGAGCCGCCCGAGCAGGCGTCGGCCGCCCCGGACACGCCCGGGGCGGCCGACGGGTCACGGATTCACTGCAGCGGCGTCAGCAGCCGCTCTTCTCCGTGGAGCCGGTGCAGCCGTCACTGGTGCACTCCTCCGACGAGGAACCGATCGCTTCGGTGCCCAGGTCGACCAGCTCGACATCCAGGGCGAACTCACTCAGATCAACGTCCATGGCCAACAGACCTTTCCGTGCGGATGGTTAGGGGCGGTGGTGCGATCGCCTACCGGACTGGATCGGCCCAGGAGACGACGATGGTGGTGTGGAGCTTGCGCAGGATGAGGCTTCCCGGGGCTGGTTCGATGGTGTCGCCGGCGGGATGGACCGACAGCTGAGGGCCAGCCCCGTGGCGGTGTGTGCGGTCCCAGGTGCGGAAGTGCTCGGCGAGCCGTTCGGTCAGCTCGGCCCCGCAGGGACCGTGGCCGATCGCCCCGAACTCCCGGCCTCCGTCGGCGGTCGGGCGCAGTTCGGCCCGGTAGGCGATGCTGTCGTCGGTGACCAGGGCGGGGGTGCCCATCCGCCATGAGGGGCGGACCGCCTTCCGCTCCAGCGCGGATTGCTGGGCGACCAGTCGGGCGAAGCCGGGCCGGGCGAGAAGGTACAACTCCAAGCTGCCGAAGGTCTCGCCGGGTGCCACCGCCACGCCGCTCCAGACTTCATGCGCGGGCGTGGTGAGGACGCCGTGCAGCCGGTCGCTTCCGACCAGGTCTGCCTCATCGAGCCAGAGGTTGACGTCCTCCTCCAGCAACAAGGAGGTGCCGCGGTGCTCGCCCGCGCCCTGGATCGGCACGAACCCCATCGCCCTGGGGCGAAGCCGACTGACCAGCCGGGGGCCGTCGGCCTCAAGGGCCCAGGCGTAGGTCATGCCGCGCGTGCGCAGGGGAAGCACCAGCCTCCCGTCCGGCGCCAGCTGGGTCCGCCAGGCCGGCGGGATGTCCCACGCGCCAACCGTCACGATGATCCGATCGAACGGCGCGTCCTCGACCATGCCGAGTTCGCCGTCGGCGCACACGGTGCGCACCTGGTCGTATCCGGACGCATCCAGGCAGGCCCGCGCCCGTTCGATGACGTCGGCGTCGATGTCGACGCTGGTCACCGCGCCGTCCGGGCCGACCAGGTGGGCCAGCAGGGCGGCGTTGTAGCCTCCGCTCCCGATCTCCAGGACGCGATGGCCGGGGCGGACGTCCAGCAGGGCGAGCATCACGGCGACCGCTCGGGGAGCCGAGACCGAGCTGATGTGCACCCCGCGCTCGTTGACCTTGGTCACGATCGGCTCGCCCCCGTAGGCCCGCTCCAGGTCGACGCCCGGGGTGAACCGGTGTCGCGGCACCTGCCGCAGCGCGGCCAGCACCTTCTCCGGAAGCGGCGTGTCGACTTCGTCGATGATCGTCTGGACCATCGCCTCGCGCAGCCGACGTGCTTGCTCGGCCTCCTGGGGTTGAACCGTCGTCATGCTGCACACCCTTCTCGCAGTTACGTGGAGTAGCGATTGCTGCGCGTCATGCAACCACAGGGCTGCGACACCCAGGTGCTCACCGACTCCCGCGCTCGGGAGCGATCCGGCTGCGGGCCGCTCCCGCACGGCGTGCTCCTATGACAGCGCGGGGCGCCCGCCGTTCCCAGAGACGCACGTGGCGCGTTCCTGGGAGGCGGGATGGGACGAAGATGGGACGCGGTTAGGAAGCGTCCAGCAACGCAAGGACGGCCTGCCGGTAGACCTCGTAGACCACCGGAAGCTCGGCGAGGTGGGCCCGCTCATCGACCGCGTGCAGCCCTTCGTAGGGCACCCCGAACCCGGCGGTGGCCGGGATGCCCTCCCCGGCCAGCAAGTTGCCGATATTCGAGGGACCGGCCGTCTTGGCACGCACCGTGAGCCCCGCCCCGCGCACCGCGTCCAGCAGGGCCGCGGCCGGCTGGTCGCCTTCGGTGAGTCGGAAGGGCGGCCACGAGGCCACCGGAGTGATCTCGGTCGGCCGCGGGGCCGGCAGATCCGCGTCCAGCTCGGCCACCGCCTTGCGCACCAGCGTCTCGGCCTCGCCGGCATCAAAGCCAGGAGTGGTGCGGACATCGACGTTCAACTCGCACCGATCCGGCACCACGGAATAGCCCTCACCCCCGCGGATCGCGGTCACCGACAGCTTCGGCGCCAACGGAAAGCCTGTCCCCGGCGCGCCGGGAAGGTCGGCCGCATCCAGCAGCTGCACCAGGCGGGCCGCCCGCGTGATCGCCCCGACCACGGACCGGCTGGAACCGGAATGGCCCGAGGGCGCATGGACGGCGATCGTGGCCCGCCACAGCCCCCTGCCTCCCACCACCACCTCATCCAAGCCCGGATAGCCGATCAACACCCCGGCCGGGCGCGGCGTGTGATCCTCGGTCAGATAGGTCCGCGCCCCGCCGAAGCCGCCGGTGTGCTCGTCCACGTCCAGCAGCACCGCCAGGCCGCCGGCGAAGGAGCCGGCCAGCGGCAGCAGCTCCGCGGCCAGATGGCAGAACAGCGCGGCCGCGATCTTCGAATCGCTGGAGCCGCGGCCCAGCAGCCACCCGTCGACGACCTCGCCGCTGATGGGCGGAAACGACCACGCGGACTCGTCCCCGAACGGCGCGGTGTCCACGCACGCATCCAGCGCCCACCACGGCCCCGGCCGCCCCCCGCGGATCTCCACCAGCAATCCCACCGAACCGCCCGAAGCTGCGACCAGCCGTCGGCAGGGCACCCGCCGCTCCGCGAGCCAATCCTCCAGTACGCCCAGGACCGGCTCGTAGTCATCGATTCCGGCGCGGCTCGAACACCGCACCAGCGCCTGCGCAAGCGCCACCACCGACCCCGCCCGCTCCACCGCCACGCCCTCGTGCTCCTGGCCCACGCCGTCCCTGCCCCTCATCTACGGGTGCCGCACCGGCAGCGCACGCACCGCATCAATGCTCTCCACCTGCCGTGCGGATCCGCATGCCTCTCGACCATGGTGGACCAGTCCCACGGCCGCCTCCCGCCCCAGCAGCACCCCGCAGTCGAACCCGTCCGCGCCGTGCAGGCTCGGCAGCGGGATGACCGCCGCGTTCTCTGAGGCGACGAAGAACCGCTCCAGCGCATCCGGCGCCTCCACGATCCCCAGGTGCAAGGTCTTGACCCCGTTGCGGCGCGAGGCCGGATCGCGCAGCTCCAGCAGCCGCACCAAATGCTCCGCCAGCGCCCGATGCCGCGGCGGACCGTAAAGCACCCGGTAGTGCACCAGATCCGGATGCTGGGCCAGCGTGGTCTCGATGGCCGCCAAGTACGCCTCCTCCCGGCTGCGCGAGCCGGTCACCACCAGCTGCTCCCGCGCCCCGTCCACCACCTCGACCATGGACTCCATCAGATCCGTCCAGCGAGTGAGCAGCTTGACCACCGCGCCGGTCCCCGACGCCTCCAACGCACTTGCCGCAGCGCCATCCTGATGGGCAAACAGGACCTCCGAACGCTCCCGGTACAGCTCGCACAGGCCCGCCCGGTTCCGCGTCCCGGTCCGCCGGCGTCCAGACTCCCAGGCGCTGAGCAGGCTCGCATCCGCCGCCCCGCCGGTGATCGCGTTCAGTCCCTCGGCGGCATCCTCCAACGTCAGGTTGCGTGCCAGCCTGGCCCGCTTGAGCGCCGAATCGGCGCTCGCCGTCGCGCCCACGACCGCCCCCTTTCTCGCCCGCCTCAGGTCAGGATGCCCGCACCGGTCCAGGATCGTGCATCGAACGGCGCGGCGCCGCGCGATCCTCCGATACAGGCGCGCATCACGACGGCCACTCCTTGCGGTCAAAGACGGCAGCTACGAGGAAGAGCTGGGCGGGCCAGGTGATCGCGGGCATCCGCGATCCGTCGCCCGGGGGCGCAACACCGCACGGTCCGTCGCAGTGGGCAGTCGTCCACCACGGCACAAGCGGGACGGCTGCTCCTGCCAGGGGCGGGAGCAGCCGCGGCGAGACGTCAACAAGCGTTGCGCAGGGCGGTGGTGGCGGCCGTGGCGACGGCCGCGACCGCGGAGGCGGGATCGGCGACGATCAGGACGGTGGCGTGCGGGAGCGGCACGACCTGGTCGTCGAAGGCGATCTGGAGGACGGCGCAGCCGGAGGCGGCCAACTGGTTCAGCCGATCCGTGGCGAACGCGCGCTCGGCAGGGGTGTAGAAGCCGTCGGAGGCGACCACCAGCAGACGCCCTGCTCCGGGACGGTCCAGGGCGAGCGCGCTGGTCAGGGCGTCGGCGGCCTCGGCGAGGCACTGGCCGCCCCCGTCGGCCAGGAGGTAGGGCACGTGGCGCGGGGCCCGTCCGGGCCGGGTCAGCGCGGTCAGGTCGGTGGAAAACGCCAAGGCGGCGGAGCGGGAGTTCGGGTCGGTGAGGGTGCAGGCCTGGGCGGTGATCCAGGCGGCAGATGCCATCGGGCCGGTGGCGGCGGCCATCGATCCGGAGACGTCGACGGCGATCCCCACCCGCAGCGGCGGGTTGGGCACGTGGCGGCGCTGCACGGCCTTCCACGGCTCCGCGCTGGGCACGGCTCCGGCCGCGCGCTGCGCGTCGCGGGCGAGCGCGGCGCGCATCACCAGCCGTCCGGGCGGGGCCGCCGAGGTCGTCACCCGCTCGGTGCGCTCCCGCGCGGCTGCCGCTCGCAGGGCGCGGGCCAGCACCGCGGCAGCACGCCGCTCCGCCGCCAGGGGGTTCCGGCTGCCGACCCTGGGATCGAACAGGGCCTCATTCCTTCGGCCGCCGGGGGCAATAGCCCCTGCGGCCGGGGCGAACACCTTCTCGGCCTGAGCGGCGGCCGCCCGGTCGCGAGCCCGGTCTGTCTTGCGGGACGCCGCCGCCTTCGCGCGGACGGCGCGGGCGTCCGCCCCGGCCTCCGCCTCCTGCCGCTGGTGAGCGGATGCCGATCCTGCAGCCTGCCGAGCCGCCTCGGCGACTGCAGATCCTGAACCGCTGCCACCTCCCATCGCGACCGGAGGCGCTTCTTCGGGGCGGGCACCGAGGCTCTCGCACCACGCCCGGCCCAACGCCAGCATCGCCTCCGTGTCGTCGTCTCCGGTGGTGTGGGCGTCGGTCCAGATCGCGGCCAGCCGATCGAGCGTCTCGGCGCCCAGGAGGTGCTCGACGGCCTCGGCGACCGGCTGGGCCTCGTCCTCATCCAGCACGCCCGCATCGCGGCGGGCCAGGATCAGCCCGGCGGCCTGCCCGGCCTGCCACCGCTCCTCCACCTGCGGGTCGGCCAGATCGTCCAACACCAGCCGGTGCACCGCCCTCCGCAGGAACTGGCGGTCGGCAGAGCGGCGGGCGAGGTGGCGGTGCTCGGCGCGGGACTCCTCCAGCAACTGCGCCGCCTCATCGGCCGCCGTACCCCGCAGATGCAGGGGAGTGGTCCAGCGGCTGTGAGCGGCGTGCGCGGCCTCGTGGACGAGAGCGCCCCAGGCCACGGGGTAGCGCTCCTCATCCCCGACCCGCTCGGGGCGGATGCTCTTCGGGACCAGGGGGGCGAAGACGTTCGCAGCCATCTCGATGGCGGCCAGGGAGGGGAAGAAGGCGGCCGGGGCGCCGGAGCGGGTGTGCTGATCGATGGTCACCAGCAGGTCCTCGCGCCCGGACAGCTCCGGCAGCCGCGCAGACAGGGCGGCCGCGATCCGCCGCCACTGCGGGGCATCGTCGCGCTCGCGGACGAGGGCGCCGCCGTCGTCCTCCCAGCGGGCATCCTCGGCAAGCTGCGCGGGACTACGGCGGTGAAGGTGGCCAGTCATGGGAGGGGGCTCCTTGCAGGGATCGCTGCGACAAGGGGAAGAGAGGCGAGAGGGATCGGGGTGGGGCCGCCGAGGCGGGCGGCCCGTGCATCCGGGCTAGAGGCGGGGGCCGAGCCTGAGGGCCTCCGCGGGCGTGCCGGTGGCCTTGGCGACCAGCTCGGCGACCAGATCGCGGTCCTCGATCGGCGCGACGCCCACCAGATTGGCGAACGCCGCCTGATCCCCGAGGACGGCGGCGATCTTCTGAAAGGCAATCAGCTCCCGCAGCTGGGGCGCCCAACCGGCCTCGCCGGACTCCACCCGGGCCGCAAGGTTGCGAGCGATCCGCACCGCCCGAGAGTCGATCTTCAGCGCGTGAGCCAGGTCGTAGTCGGAGCCGACCTGCACCTGCACCGCAAACCGCGACGACAGCGCCTCGGTCAGGATCGCGCCGTGGACCCCCGGGTTGTGCCCGGCGATCGGGTAGAAGCCGTCGGCGGCGGTGATGGTCTCGCCCTTGTGGGCCTTGACGGTGATCTGGCGGCGCCCGTCCATGGCCGGGTAGAGGGCGGCCAGGACCTTCGGGGAGATCAGGGTGGCGTCGTCGATCAGCAGGGCGCGGCCCTCGGTCATGGCGACCACCAGGGGGCCGTAGACGAACTCGTACCCGCCGTCGGGGGTTTGGGTGTACTCGCCGATCAGGTCGCCGACCGTGGTGTCGCCGTCCCCGGCCACGGTGAGCAGGTCGGGGAAGGCGGCCTCGATCAGCGAGGTCTTCCCGGTGCCGGGCGGGCCGTAGAGCAGGGCGGCGATGCTGGCCTCGCGCAGCCTGCGCAACACCTCCACATCCGCCATCCCCGCGAGCGCGCGGGGGTGGTAGTCCTGCCCGTTGGGCCGCCGGATCGGGATCGGCCTGCCCGCAGCAGCCGGACGCGCAGGGACTGGCGCGGCGACGGGAGGCACCGGTGCCGGGCCGGGAACCGCCGAAGCGGCAGTTGCGGTGCGGTCGTTGGCGGCAAAGCGGCGGGGGCTCGCGCCCGCCAAGTCGGCCTCGCCCCGCTCGACCAGGGCCTGTGCGGCGTTGCCGACCGCCCCGGCGGAGCGGCCGAGGATCCGGCTGATCGCGGTGACGGTCAGGGCGGTGCCCGCCTGGTCGGTCAGGACCTGGGCGACGCGGGCGCGCAGCTGGCCGGGACGGTCCTTGGCAGTGGGGGCCGGGGCGGGGGTGGGAGTAGACATGGCGAGGGCACGCTCCGTGCAGGAGAAAGGGCTGGTGAAGGGCCTCGCGCCACCGTCTCGGTGCGGGTGTTCCGCGAGGTGGTGGTACTAGACCTTGGATCAGCCCTGGTGCTCAAGCGTGTGGGGCCGTGTCTGCCGTCGGCGAATGCTCCTGGGGCCGTGCTCGGCGCGTCGGCTCGGAGCATGGCGCCGGGCGGCGGATGTCCTCGGTAGGCGGGGCACGGCTTCCCGGGTGCGCGCCGGCCGGTGGAGGCGCCCGAAGCGATCTATCTTGCACCCGCTTCGGGCGCCCCGGTCAGGAGCAGAACGGCATCGGGGCCACCGGGTCGGGCAGTTCGGGCAGCTCGCCGACGATGCGCAAGGCCATGATCGTGTCGTGCAGCCCGGAGGCGCCCTGCTCGGAAAACAGCACCCGCCGCAACGTTTCTTCCGCGCTGCGCAGGCGGCGGCGAACCGTCTTGGGATGGCAGCCGGCGGCTGCAGCGGTCCGGTCCGCGTTCTGGCCGTTGGCGACCCAGGTCGCCAGCAGGCCGCGCAGGGCGGGTTGCTCGCTGAGGGGGGCGAGGAAGCTGCGCGCCCACTCCCGCGCCGGCTCGGCCTGCAGCAGGCTCTCCAGGGAGACGGTGCGCGGCGCGCGCCTGGCCGGGTCGGTGGCGGCGTAGCGGGCGCGGATCTGCAGTGCGGTGCTCAGCACAGCCTGGCCGCGGGCATCGCCCAGATCCAGGTGCAGCGCCTCGCCCAGCCGATCAAGGTGGTTGGTGACGGTGTTGCGGTGCAGGCCCAGGATCTCCGAGCTCTGGGTGGCGGTGAAGAAGAGCGCGACCTGGGCCGTTCCTCTCCAGTCGCCCGCGGTGTTGGCCGGGATGCGGCCGAGGGGCTGCAGGAGGTCGGCGGCCCAGCGGTGCGCGCCCGAGCCGAGGCACTCGGCGACCTCGGCCGGACCGCTGTAGTGCCATACACGGGACCGGGTCCGGGAGCGGTCGGCGGCCAGGTGCGCCTGGACGGCCTCGCTGTAGGCGGCGGCCGCGTCCTGGGTCTGGCGGGCCCGGCTGACGCCGGCGCACCGCGCCGGCGTGCGGGCGATCACCCGCTCCAACGCGCCCTCCAGACAGGTGTCCTGGGCCTCCTGGTCGTCGGCGGCGGGGGTGATGACGATCAGCTGGTGGCTGATGGCCGGGCAGTGCACGCACAGCACCGGGCGGCCCAGTTCCTGCTCGATGCCCTGCGAGACGGTCTCGCGGTGGTCCGTGCCGCAGGTCAGGAGGCTGACGCGGACGAACGGCCGGTCCAGTACCCCTGGGTAGAGGTTGTGCGCGGTCCGCCTGGCGGAGCTGGTCTGGCTGGTCATCAGCATCTGGAAGACCGACTGGCGGAGCGTGATCTCGCTGCGGACGCGGTGGCGGCGCTGCTCCGCCGCCTCGGTGAGCCGGTGGATGAGCGCGCACAGCCCGGCCGCGGACGGGAGCGCGAGCATCTCGCCGGGCGTGAAGGGGCGTTCGCGGGCCAGCAGCAGCACGGGGCGCGGGCGGCAGGAGCCGAGTGCCAGCAGCCGCACGTGCAGGCCGTGCGCGGTAATGTCTAGCGTGTCCGGGGCCGCCTCGCGCAGGGCGTCGGCCCGGTCGTGTGCGCACCGGGGAAGCTCGACGCTTCCGCCGGCGTCCTCGATCACCTTGCCGTCCCGGTCTGTGACCTGGACGCGGGCCCCGAGGGTGTCGGCCAGCGTCTTGATCATTCCCGTTAAGTCGGTGTGCGCGCCTTGGAGCGGCAGTTGCTCCAGCAGCACGGCACGGATGTCGCCTTGGTCGCCATTGACCGCAGGCATCACCACGAGAGTCCCTCCATGAAGTTGTGGTCCGGCCCCTCGCACACGGGCAGCGCCCCCTCAGGCACCGTGCGACCAGGCCGCTCCACCGGCCCCGAACCGATGGATAGTCATAAAGCATATGCAACACCGGTATGCGGGCAAAACCTAAAAATCTGGCAAAGCCGCGTTCCGTACCGACCGGTTCCGCCTGGAGCTGATGTTGCTGCAGGTCGGAGCGGCAGTCAGTGGCCCGTGGGGCGCCTGCGGCGGGTGCTCAACTGGGTGGCAGATGCAGCATCTTGGATAAGGATTTCGTGATCTTGTGCATTGGTGACCCTTGCGTCCTGTGAACCAACCGGTAGTTTCGGAAAGCACCTCATCCGCGAGAGGGTCCTGCGAGTCAACCGGGGGAAGCGATGCCAGCTGTCCGGGTCCACCACGCCGCTCGACGCACAGCGTCGACTGCCGCGCCGGCCCGCACAGCACCCCCCGGCCGCAGGTGCGCGGCACCCCGGCCCCCGGTGTCGCGCCCGCGCAGGACCTGACGGAGCGTTCGATCGCGCGGCCTTGCCGGATCGAGGGGATCTCCCTATATGGTCGGCGTCGCCCGCGAGTTGATCAACCGGCGAGCCCCGCCACGAAGCGGACGGCTTCGCCGCACCCTCTGGTCGCGCAACGGCAAAGCGCCCGGAAGTTGGAGCTTCCGAGCGCTGCCTGACGCGCCGCGCACGGCAACGTCCACGGCCCGACCCGCCACCACATGTCAAGAGACGCCGGGTGGGCCTCACCAACGAGAGGAAGTCTCTCATGCCCCCATGTCTGAGTACGAGGGCACTGATCAGCCACTTTCCCCACCGGCATATGCCAACTCGGTCTGCGTGCCCGGAGTGCAGCCGACGTGCTGCACACCTGCCCCGCGTTGAAGCGGGGGTGTGAGCATGGCCCGGATCCGCTGCCAGAAGCCGGAGATGTGCCACTGCGTGAAGCTCGCGACGGTCTCCATCTACGCCGAGCGCACCTACCTGCACCTGATCCCGCAGTGCGACGACCAGGGCCGCCACCTTGACCACGCGGCCATCATCGCCGGCATCCTGTGGGCGCTGCGCCCCGAGCACACCGCCATCGACGTCGAGTCCGACCTGCAGCAGCTGGCCGCAGCCGGGCTGATCTGCCGCTACACCGGCTGCGACGGCACCGCCTACCTGCACGTCATCGACTGGCACCGCCAGCAGAAGATCAACCGCCCGAGCCCGTCGCGGATCCCGCCCTGCCCGCTCCACGACACCGACCCGCGCTGCTCCGAATGCGGTCCGATCTGCCGCGCCACGCGCCCGACTGACCCGCCCCACCCCGATCCCGCCCCGCCGCAGGGCGATCCCGCGCTGAGCCGTCACGCGCCCCCGGCGCCGCCCGTTTCGACGCACCGTCAGGTCGGCGTCGAGCGGCAGCCGAAGGATGCCGAGCCTGCCGACGCGGTTCGGGTCGAGGAGGACGACTCTTTCGCCCAGCGGCCCGGTCGCGTGCAGCTTCGGGCGGAACGCCAGGGCCCGCCGATCACCGATCCCGGCCCGTGGGACCCGGAATTGTGGGAAGCGGACCTTGTGGAGCCCGACCCCGGCGATGATCCCGATGATTGCGACGGGCCCGCTCCCGACGACGACGCCGACGACCCCGCCCCGGTCCCGCCGCAGGCCATCGCTGGCGAGGGGGCGCCCGAGGGCACGCTGAGCAGCACGGACGAGGAATTCCGTGAGGGCTCCGTGAGCCTTCATGGAGGGCTCAGTGAGGGCTCAGTGCCCGGACCTAGGATCGTGGATCAGGGACCCCACGCTCCTTCGGAGCGTGACCCGCGCGGGCGGGTGCGTGGGGGCGCGCACCCGCGCGGGGGCGTGCGCGCGAGGAGCGCCCCGCTGCTGCGCGAACACCTCGATCAACTCCGGGCCGCACCCCCGGACCGCATCCGGGCCCAACTCCAGCGGGCCGTCGACCAGCTGGTGGCCGAGCAGATCCCCGAGGAGTTCATCCGGGCCGGACTGCAGCGCATGCGCACCAAGCAGCTGGGCGCCAGGCTGCTGCCGGATCTGGTCGCCGAGGCCATGAACCCGATCCCGGCCGCACCACCCGGGCCGCCGTCCGGCCGCCACCGCGCGTGGAGCAACCCGGAGGACATCGACGCCTACCGGCAGGGGTGGTAGCCATGGCAGTCCTGCGCCCCCGAGGCGACCTCGCCGGAAGGCTGCGCTCCATCCTGACCTCGCGCGGACTGGATCCGGACCGGCCGACCTGCCCGACCCGCGGGGCCGATGTGGATGCGGTGATCGCGCTGGAGGCGGCCGCCGCCCGGATCCCGGCGTTGTTCGCCGAGGCGGTCACCGACCATCCGCAGGTCCTGGCCTGGGTCCGCGAGACCGTGCAGGCCGCCCGCAGCCGCGCGGATGCCAGCCGCGGACCGATCGTCGGCCCGGGACCGAGCCTGCTGCTGGCCGGGCCGACCGGGACCGGCAAGACCCACAGCGCCTACGCCGCCATCCGCGCCGTCCTGGGCGCCGGGGTGCGGTGCGAGTTCGTGGCCACCACCGACCCGGACCTGCAGGCTGCGCTGCGGCCCGCACCGGGCCGCGATCCGGAGGCGGTGATGCGGCGGATGTGCCGCTGCAGCCTGCTGCTCCTGGACGACCTGGGGGTCGGCAAGTCCAGCGACTGGACCGAGGCGGTCATCCACCGGCTCGTCAACGCCCGCTACGAGCGGATGCTCCCGACGATCTACACCACCAACCTGCCCACGCCCCAGCTGCAGGAGGCGGTGGGCGAGCGGGTGACCTCCCGGCTCGCCCAGATCACCGAGCGGATCGTCCTGGACGGACCCGACCGCCGCCTCCCCACTGCCTGACGCACCGGCCGGCATCCGACGTCCGCCGCCCACCGCGACCCGGAAGGCCCCCATGGCCTGCCCCGATCCGCCCGGCGGCGATCACCAGAGAGCGAGCACGCTCATGCCCAACCCCGAACAACCCCTCCTGCCCTTCCAGGCCGCCGAGGCCGAGCACTGGCGCGAGCAGGCCCAGTGCCGCCACGCCGACCCCGGCCACTTCTTCCCCGACGACGAGGACGGCCCCGACGCCGACCCCGCCAAGCAGCTGTGCGGGATCTGCCCGGTGCGCCAGGTCTGCCTCGACGACGCCGTGCTGCACCGCGACTTCACCGGCATCCGCGCCGGCCTGTCCGGACGCGAGCGCCGCGACATCAACGTCGAGGCCCGCACCCGCTACGAGCCCGCCCGGGTGCTTGCGGCGATGCGGGGTCTGCGCGTCCACCTCAGCCTCACCGAGCGGCACACCCTCATCCGCCTCGCCGTCCTGCGCGGCTACCCCCGCACCTGGCTGGCCAACCGCCTCACCATGACCCCCGACGCCGCAGGCCGCCTGCTGAAGAAGGCGGCCGAGATCCAGGCCGCCGTCGCCGCCGTCTCCCGCACCACCTTGGACCGCGCCGCATGAAGACGCTCACCCCACCCGGAACCTCCCACGAACCCGGGCCGACGACCGGACGCGCGACCGGCTG
The DNA here is from genome assembly GCF_001879105.1 of Mangrovactinospora gilvigrisea. Lineage (GTDB taxonomy): Bacteria > Actinomycetota > Actinomycetes > Streptomycetales > Streptomycetaceae > Mangrovactinospora > Mangrovactinospora gilvigrisea. The sequence continues at coordinate 26,809 of NZ_MLCF01000054.1, forward strand.
GGACCGCGCCGCCATCACCCTGCTGGGCGCCGCCGGCTGCGCCCTGTCCTACGACGCGCTGCAGCAGATGGCCGTCGCCATCCACATCCGCCCACCCCTGACCTACGCCTTCCCCCTGGTCATCGACGGGTTCATCGCCTACGGCGTGCGCGCCCTGGTCGTCCTGCGCGCCGCCTCCTACGGCGCCCGGCTGTATGCCTGGATGCTGGTGGGCGGGGCGACCGCCGCCAGCATCTGGGCCAACGCCCTGCACGCTGTGCGCCTCAACGACGAGCACCCCGGCACCGGCGCCGGAGCGCACGGGCTGCGGCTGGGGGACATGACGGTGGGCCTGCTGTCCACCCTGGCCCCGCTCGCGCTGGCCGGCGCGGTCCACCTGTACATCCTCATCGCCCGCCACGGCGGACCATCGGACCGTCAACTCGCGGCGGTCGGCCGGCGGAGCGGCCCGGGCGGTCGGGTCGGTCAGCCGGTCGGCGGACAGCCGACCGCCCACCGCGAAACGGGTGACCGCGCAGCCCTCGGTGGCGGTCGACCGGGTGACCGACCGGACGGGTCGGCGGTCACCGCCGGACGCCTTGACCGGGTCGGCGGACAGCTGACCGGCCATCCTGGCCCGGGTGACCGCGAAGCCCTCGGCGGTGATCGACCGGCCGACCGACCAACTGGAGCGGCGGTCACCACCGGCGAGGCCGAACAGCCGGTCAGCGGACCGGTGACCGGTCGCCGCACGGCAACTGACCGCCCGGGTGCGGGCGGGAGTGACCGACCCGACCGGCCGACCGGCAAGGGCGGTCAGCCGGTCGGCGGACAACCGGCCGGTCACTCCGGTGCCGTTGACCGCGAAGTCCTTGGCAGCGTTCGCACGGGTGACCGCCCGGACACGTCGGCGGTCACCACCGGACCCCTCGACCGAGGTGACCGGCGGACATCCGACGGTCACCAAGACCCACTGGCCGGGCAGACGACCGGTCATCCCGCAGACGGCGACCGACCGTCCGCGCCCGGTCAGGAGCCTGACCGGGCCGACCGGCAGCCGCCCCGCCGTGCGGGGCTGGCACCGCGATCCCCGGAGACCGGTCAGTCGACGCCGCCGACCGGCAAGCCGGACCCGATCAGTGACGCGCCACTGTCCGGTCACCCGACCGAGACTGACCGGCGATCGGCACCCGGCGGTCACCCGACCGACCGCCCCACCGCCCAGCCTGACCGAGGCCGCCCGGCAGTGACCGACAACCGGTCAGCCACCGCGGACCACCAGCCCGGTCAGCCCCCGGACAGCCCGGCGGACGGCCGTGGCGGTCACCGCCCGCGCCCACATCCCGAGCCGATCGGCGACCTGCCGGTTACCGTGACCGGCCTGCTGTCCGCCCACGAACTGCTGCCGATCGCCCGCCGCGCGATCGCCGATGCCGGACGCTCCAGCCGCGCGGTGGTCGCCGAGGCCGTCCGCGGCCAGGGCCTGACGCTGTCCAACGACCGGCTGACCGAGTTGATGCGGCTGGTGCGCAACCAGGACGGAGGGGGCCCGCCGGACACCTTCCGCAACCTCTAGCCGCCCAGCCCCAACCCGCACCATCCACCGGACAGGTGGCCACCCCGCTGTGATGGGGCCGGCCGCCTGCTCCTCCTTCTTCTTCCTCGTACTCCCCGACCGTCAAGGAGCCGAACGCCGATGCCCCGGACACGCCCGTTCACCACCGACGAAGCAGCCGCATGGCTGGAGACCCTTCACCGCGCCCGCCTGCTGGATCGCGTCGAGCAGCGGGCCGACGGCAGCTGGCTGGTCCATGTCTTCGCCGACCAGCCCGCACGCCTGCTCGTCGGCGCCCGCGAGGTGGGCGCCTTCGTCACCACCGTTCTCCTGATGGCCGTCAACCGGGGGACCGATGTACGAGCCTGACATCCCATCCAACGGTCACCCCGAACCGTCTGACCAGGAACGACACCGAAGCGGAGCAAGTTATCCGGTCCGAAACTCCGAAGGAGTTTCGGCACCGGCTCCCGCCCCAGGGGTGGCGGGAGGCGCCGCGGCGCCAAGAGGTGAGCATCCAGCGCGTTCCCGCCTGCCGACGACCGAGCCCCGCAAGACCGTGCGCAGCGTCCGCTTCACCGCTGATGAATACGCCGACATCCGCCGCGCCGCTGCCGAGCGCCACCTGACGCCCGCCAGCTTCATCGCCAGCGCCGCACTGTCTGCAGCCCGCCCCGATGTGCCCGCCCACCGGCTCGATGTGCGCGACCGCCTCGATGAACTGCACGCCGTCCGCGTCCAGCTGTCCCGCGTCGGCACCAACCTCAACCAGATCGCCAAGATCCTCAACGCCGGCGCCCAACCCGCCCAAGCCGACCTCGACAACGTCCTGGCGGCCGTCCGGCACGCTGTTGCCCGCACGGATGAGGCCGCCGAGGACCTCCACCATGATCGCTAAGATCGCGCGTGGCAGCCGGGTCCGCGGCCTGCTGCACTACCTCTACGGCCCCGGACGCCACGACGAGCACCTCGACCCCCATCTCGTGGCCTCCTTCGACGGCCTCTGCCCGGACCCGGGACGCCAGCAGGACGCCACCCTTGCCCACCTGGCGACCGTCCTGGACGCACCCGTCAAGGACCGCACCGCCCGCACCGGCAAGCCCCTGGCCCGCCACGTCTGGCACTGCCCGGTCCGCGCCGCCCCCGAGGACCGGATCCTGACCGACGCGGACTGGGAGCAGATCGCCCGCCGCCTGGTCGCCGCGGCCGGCATCGCCCCCGACGGCGACGACGACGCCTGCCGCTGGATCGCCGTCCGGCACGCCGACGACCACATCCACATCGTGGCCACCACTGTCCGTCAAGACGGCCGCCGCCCCACCCTCCACCGCGACGCCCTCCGCATCCAAGCCGAATGCCGCCGCATCGAGATCGAGTACGGCCTGCGCCGCCTCAACCCCGGCGATGGCACCCACGCCAAACGCCCCACCAGTGCCGAGCAGCACAAGGCCCGCCGCACCGGACGGACCACCACCGCCCGCGAGCAGCTGCGCACCACCGCCCGCCAGTGCCTGGCTGCTGCCGACGGCGACACGGACTACCTCCAGCGCCTGCGCGCGGCGGGCGTGCGCGTCAAGCTGCGCCACGCCCCCTCCGGGGACCTGCTCGGCTACTCGCTGGCCTTGCCCGGAGACCGCAACCGCCACGGACAACCCGTCTGGTATCCCGGTAGTACGCTCGCCCCCGACCTCTCCCTTCCTAAAGTCCGCCATTGGCTAAGCGGCACCGGACCAGAGGGCCGGTCAACGGCACCCCGGCGCCCGTCCACCGCCCGCCACGCAGCCACGCGGGCGGCCGAGGCCGCATTGGGCCAACTCAGCCACCGCTCAACCAGCGACGCGGACGCCGCCGCTGCCCTGACCGCAACAGGAACCCTCCTCGACGCCCTTGCCTCCACCACCAACGACACCCAAATAGGCGATGCCGCACGAGCCTTTGAGCGCGCCACCCGCATTCCCGTTGCGCCCCGGCACGCCGGCGCCCGTGACCTCGCCCGCGCGGCGCGGGATCTGGCCCGCGCCGGAAGCGCCCTTGGCCGCGGCGATGACCAGGAGGCCACGGCCATGCTCCTGTCCACCCTGGTCCAGCTTGCCCTCGCCGTCGCTGCCTGGCACTTCACCCACCACCATCTCCAGCAGGCAGCCGCCGCCCAGGCCGCTACCGCGCACCTGCGCACTGCCTACGCAGGCGCAGCCAGGCGGCCGCTGGCGGCATGGCACGCTCAGGGCCGCGCCCTGTCCGACGCGGACCTCATGCACTTCACCTCAGCAATCCGCGCAGGCATCCCTGAGCGCGCCGAGCAGATCCTCGCCGAAGCCGCATGGCCGGCGCTCGCCGCCGTCCTGCGCGCGCGGGCCGCGGCAGGGGACGATCCCATTGCCGTGCTGCGGGAGGCCGCCGCCGACCGGGAACTTGAGTCGGCTGACACGGTCTCAGAAGTCCTCGTGTGGCGGATACAGCGCCTCACGCGCCAGCGACGACCCGATGAGGCGCAGCATGAGCGCAAGCGCAAGCGGTCTTCCAGCTCCGCGCCCCTGTCGGCTACAGTTCCCACCGATCCGAGCGGACGCTCCCGCCGGCCACACCGGTGATCGGTTGATGAGGTGCGACTGCACGGGAGCGGATTCTGTGCCGCTACAGCCCACCCTTCTGGAGTCAACTATGAGCGACGAATCGGCGGTTGGGCGAGGAGCTGAAATTGGGAGTGCATCTGCCGCCGGCACCACCTACACGTCGCTCTGTCCAGGGGAGTTGGCAGTATTGGGTGGAGTAGTTTCGTGTGAGGCTTGTGGTGCGGGATCCGACTGGCTTGTTCTCCGCTACAAGGAGTGGATCTACGTCCGGTGCCGGTGCGGGCGGCAATGGTACGAGCCTTCACTGTCCCCGTGGGACGTGATGACGCAGTGCTCCTCATCCGGCGGATCCTGGGGAAGCCTGGACCGGACAGCAGCCGCCCTGGGCTTTGACGGCACCTTCGCTGGAGTGAACCTTTCGATCGACGCGGCTCATCGAAGTTCGTCGTTGGGAGATCAGGTCTAATCGCGCGTCGGTGATCTTCCAGTCTCTCTAGTAGTCCAGTTCCACTGGTGCATGTGTTGGCTGTTCTCCTGGCCCGCGGGCCTCAGAGCGAGGATCGACGGCAGTGGCGTAGCTGGATGCACCTGATCGGCCGGCAGGGGTCGAACGCACCTGGCTGAGAGGCCCCTTCGGGTAGTCACAGATCTGATGTTGTCGAGGCGCTACACGTGGTCTATGGAATCCGTCGGTGTCGGAGTCGAGAGCAGCCGATGGGTTGGTCGGTCGATGTTGGTGGTGCAGGCGGCGAATGGACCATCGGCGCTGCGGAGTTGCACAAGCGCAGGGTCGAGGTGGTCGCGATGGAACATGGACGGCCCGGCGAGCCCCGCGGCGGGGGCGGTGTATTGCTGCCAGGCCAGCCAGAGGGCGTGGAGGCGGGCGACGGCCTCGGGGTGCTGGTGCCATTCGGGGCACCAAGGGCGGGTGGTGGTGATTTCGCGGCCGTAGACGGGGAGCAGGAGTC
>NZ_MLCF01000055.1 GCF_001879105.1 Mangrovactinospora gilvigrisea
ACTCTCCATCAAACCCAGTACTTGACACGCCAGCAGGACGCCACCCTTGCCCACCTGGCGACCGTCCTGGACGCCCCAGTCAAGGACCGCACCGCCCGCACCGGCAAGCCCCTGGCCCGCCACGTCTGGCACTGCCCGGTCCGCGCCGCCCCCGAAGACCGGATCCTGACCGACGCGGACTGGGAGCACATCGCCCGCCGCCTGGTCGCCGCGGCCAGCATCGCCCCCCACGGCGACGACGACGCCTGCCGCTGGATCGCCGTCCGGCACGCCGACGACCACATCCACATCGTGGCCACCACCGTCCGCCAAGACGGCCGCCGCCCCACCCTCCACCGCGACGCCCTCCACATCCAAGCCGAATGCCGCCGCATCGAGATCGAGTACGGCCTGCGCCGCCTCAACCCCGGCGACGGCACCCACTCCAAACGCCCCACCAGTGCCGAACAGCACAAGGCCCGCCGCACCGGACGGACCACCACCGCCCGCGAGCAGCTGCGCACCACCGCCCGCCAGTGCCTGGCCGCTGCCGACAGCGACACGGACTACCTCCAGCGCCTGCGCGCGGCGGGCGTGCGCGTCAAAGTCCGCCACGCCCCCTCCGGGGACCTGCTCGGCTACTCCCTGGCCTTGCCCGGAGACCGCAACCGCCACGGCCAACCCGTCTGGTATCCCGGTAGTACGCTCGCTCCCGACCTCTCCCTTCCTAAGGTCCGCCAGTGGCTAAGCGGCACCGGACCAGGCGAGCGGTCAACGGCACCCCGGCGCCCGTCCACCGCCCGCCACGCAGCCACGCGGGCGGCCGAGGCCGCATTGGGCCAACTCAGCCACCGCTCAACCAGCGACGCGGACGCCGCTGCTGCCCTGACCGCAACCGGAGCCCTCCTCGACGCCCTTGCCTCCACCACCAACGACACCCAACTAGGCGATGCTGCACGAGCCTTTGAGCGCGCTACCCGCATTCCGGTTGCGCCCCGGCACGCCGGCGCCCGTGACCTCGCCCGCGCGGCGCGGGATCTGGCCCGCGCCGGAAGCGCCCTTGGCCGCGGCGATGACCAGGAGGCCACGGCCATGCTCCTGTCCACCCTGGTCCAGCTTGCCCTCGCCGTCGCTGCCTGGCACTTCACCCACCACCATCTCCAGCAAGCAGCCGCCGCCCAGGTCGCTACCGCGCACCTGCGCACTGCCTACGCAAGCGCAGCCAGGCGGCCGCTGGCGGCATGGCACGCTCAGGGCCGCGCCCTGTCCGACGCGGACCTCATGCACCTCACCTCAGCAATCCGCGCAGGCATCCCGGAGCGCGCCGAGCAGGTCCTCGCCGAAGCCGCATGGCCGGCGCTCGCCGCCGTCCTGCGCGCGCGGGCCGCGGCAGGGGACGATCCCATTGCCGTGCTGCGGGAGGCCGCCGCCGACCGGGAGCTTGAGTCGGCTGACGCAGTCTCAGAAGTCCTCGTGTGGCGGATACAGCGCCTCACGCGCCAGCGACGACCCGATCAGGCGCAGGGTGATCGCGAGCGGATGGCACCTTCCAACTCCGGGACCATGTCGGCTGAAGTTCACACCGATTCGGGTGGATCCTCTCGCCGACCACACCGATAATCGGGCCAAGAGGTGCATACACACGGCAGCGCAACCCGTGCTGCCTATGGTCACCTAGGGATCTGGGATGATCGAGTCTGACGGCCATGCGCACGGCGAGGCATCGTACGAGGCGGTCTCTGATGCCCAGCCCGTGGTGTACATCTCGCTCTGTGCAGGTGAACTGGCCGTTCTTGATGGGCTTGTTCGCTGCGGCGAGTGTGAGGCCCGGCGGGACTGGCTGGTGCTTCGCTTCCGGGAATGGATCTACGTCCGATGCCGCTGCGGTCACGAATGGCACGAGCCCAGGCTCTCACCATTCGACATCATCACTCAGTGCAAGAGCCCCGAGCGCGACTGGAGCGACGCGGACAGCACGGACCGCGCGCTCGGATTCGATGGTCTGTTCCACGGCAGTTATCTTGACTAAAACGTTGGAATCGCGCTGGGCGATCAGCCGGGTCCTCGGATGGTTCGGAGACGAGCGGAGAGGCCAGCGAGGGCAGGCCCTCGCGTCTCGGACGATCTCTAAGGCGGGCTAACCCCGCCATGGTCTACAGGCCCAGACGCCAGCTCGACTTCTGCTCACCTTGGTCACGCGAGGTCGGCAACCGTGGCGAGGAGGCGGTGCGTCGGGCGGTTTACATTGGTCGTGCAAGCGGCGAATGGCCCGTCTGCGCTGCGGAGTTGCAGCAGCGCAGGGTCGAGGTGGTCGCGGTGGAACATGGAGGGGCCAGCGAGGCCGGCTGAGGGGGCGGTGTATTGCTGCCAGGCCAGCCAGAGGGCATGGAGGCGGGCGACGGCCTCGGGGTGCTGATGCCATTCAGGACACCACGGCCTCGCGGTGGTGATCTCGCGGCCGTAGACGGGGAGCAGGAGTC
>NZ_MLCF01000056.1 GCF_001879105.1 Mangrovactinospora gilvigrisea
GGGCTGGCGGGGGACGGACCGGAGGGTGGCGGATCATGCTGGAGCTGAGCGGACGCGAACTGGCGGCGGCGCTGCGGAAGGAGGCCGCCGCGCGCGCCGCCGCGCTCGCCGCGGCGGGCACGCAGCCGCGGCTCGCCATCGTCCTCGCCGCGGATCCGGAGGGCGACAGCCCGTCCCTCTGGTACGTCCGCTCCATCTCGCGCGCCGCCGCCAAGGCCGGCATCACCGCCGAGACCGTCGGCCTCGGCGAGACCGCCACCCCGGACGAGATCCGCGCCGCGCTCCGCCGCCTCAACGCCGACCCCGCCGTGCACGGCATCATCCTGCAGACGCCGCTCCCCGACGGCGCGGACCCCGCGCAGCTCGCCGAGGAGATCGACCCCGCCAAGGACGTCGACGGCGCCAACCCCCGTAGCCTCGGCCTCCTCGCCGCCGGCCGCCCGGCGTTCGCGCCGGCCACCGCCGAGGCCGTGCTCGCCCTCCTGGACCACCACCGCATCGACCTGGCCGGCCGCCGCGCCGTGGTGGTCGGGCGCTCGACGGTCGTCGGCAAGCCCGTCGCCCACCTCCTGCTGGACCGGAACGCCACCGTCACGGTCTGCCACTCCCGCACCCGCGACCTCCCCGCCGTCACCCGCGGCGGCGAGATCGTGGTGGCCGCGGTGGGCCGCGCGCACCTGCTGACGGGGGAGCACCTCGCCGCCGGCGCGGTGGTGGTGGACGTCGGCACCAACACCACCGTCGACGGCGGCCTCGCCGGCGACGTGGACCCCGAGTCGGCCGCCTCGACCGCCGGCGCGCTCTCCCCGGTTCCGGGCGGCGTGGGGCCGGTGACCACGGCTTTGCTGCTGATGCACACCGTCCGCGCCGCGGAGCACGGGGCCGACGCCCCTGCATGATCGAACCTGCGCGCTACACCGAGGCCCCGACCCGTTACGGTCGGGGCCTCTCTTTCTTGTGAGCAGACCATGCGCGGATGTGCTTGATCCAAACCGTTAACGAACAGGTCTTGTCAAATAGCGGGATCGTGCATCAGGATGCGAGCTGCACCGTCCATGCGCCTTTTGTCTAGACCTCTGCAAACGGCCGGATCCGAAAGGGAGGTGACCGTGGCTCAGAGCGCCGCCCCACGCGCCAGCCGGCCGCCGCTCCGCGTCCGCTTCCGACGCGACCGCACCCTGCTCTTCCTCTGCCTGCCAGGCGTCCTCTACTTCGTCCTGTTCTGCTACATACCGCTCGCGGGCAACATTGTCGCGTTCCAGGACTACGCCCCCTTCCTCGGGTTCAGCGGGAGCCCCTGGACCGGCATGACCAACTTCGTCCAGCTGATGCAGCAGGCCGACTTCTGGTCGGCGGTGGTCAACACCCTCGAGATCGCCGCGATCCAGCTGGTGCTCTACTTCCCGGCGCCCATCGCGCTGGCCCTGCTGCTGAACTCGCTGGTCAGCGAGCGCGTCAAGAAGTCCATCCAGACGGTGGTCTACCTGCCGCACTTCCTGTCCTGGGTCGTCGTGGTGGCGATGTTCCAGCAGGTGCTGGGCGGCGCGGGCACGCTGACGGGCTTCCTGGAGAACCACGGGCTGCAGACCGGCAACATCATGGCCGACCCCAGCCTCTTCAAGCTGCTGATCACGTCGCAGTCCATCTGGAAGGACACCGGCTGGGGGACGATCATCTTCCTCGCCTCCATCGCCAGCGTCCCGACGGACCTCTACGAGTCCGCGGCGATGGACGGTGCCGGGCCCTGGCGGCGCATCTGGCACGTGACGCTCCCCGGCATCCGCCCGGTGATCATCATGCTGCTCATCATGCGCCTCGGCGACGTGCTGACCGTCGGCTTCGAGCAGATCATCCTGCAGCGCGACGCGGTCGGCGCCGACGCCTCCGAGGTCATCGACACCTATGTGTACTACCACGGTGTGATCAACGGCGACTGGGGCATGTCGACGGCCGCCGGCCTGATGAAGGGCATCATCGGCTTCGCCCTGATCCTTTCCGCCAACAAGCTCGCCCACCGCTTCGGAGAGTCGGGGATCTACCGATGACGACCACGACCAGCACCTCCGCGGCCCCCCGCGGCGGCAGCCGCGGCCGCTTCGCCGAGATGATCACCTGGAAGCGGTACGACCGGCCGCCGTGGATGGAGAAGCCCCATCCGCTCACCCGCGGCGCCAAGGCGATCATCCTGATCGCCATCGTCATCGCGATCGGCTACCCGTTCCTGCTGGTGCTCGGCACCAGCCTGGCCGGGCAGAAGGAGCTCAACGCCGGCGGCGGCTACGTCCTGCTGCCGCACCACCCCACCCTCGAGGCCTACCGGGTGGTGCTCGCCGGCGGCGTGGTCACCCGCGCCACGTTCGTCTCGCTCGGCGTGACGGCGGTCGGCACCGGGCTGAGCCTGATCTGCACGGTGATGCTCGCCTACGGGCTCTCGCGCACCGGATCGTTCCTGCACAAGCCGATCCTGATGCTGGTGCTCGGCACCTTCCTCTTCAGCCCCGGCATGATCCCGGTGTACCTGACGGTGGAGAAGCTCAACCTCCTCAACAGCTACGCCTCGCTGATCCTCCCGGTGCTGCTCAACGCCTTCAACATCATCGTGGTGCGGGCGTTCTTCCAGGGGATCCCGGAGGAACTGCACGAGGCGGCGAGACTCGACGGCGCCGGCGAACTGCGGGTGCTGACCCGGATCGTGCTGCCGCTCTCCAAGGCGCCCATCGCCGTCGTCGGCCTCTTCTACGCGGTCTCCTACTGGAACAGCTTCTTCAACGCGGTCCTGTACATGAAGGACTCCTCGAAGATGCCGCTCCAGGTGGTGCTGCGCTCCTACGTGCTGCAGGGCCAGTCGATGAACGCCAAGGCGCTCGGCGTCTCGGTGCTGCCGCCCTCCACGTCGCTGCAGATGGCCGTGCTGGTACTGGCGATCATCCCGATCGTGATCGCGTACCCCTTCGTCCAGAAGTACTTCGCCAAGGGCGTCCTGACCGGCGCCATCAAGGGCTGACGGCCCGACCTCTCCCACCGAACCTCCTCCAGTACAGCGAGAAAAAGTCATGAGCACTCTGAACCGCCGCGGCTTCCTCGGGGTCGCCGCCGCCGGAACCCTGTCCGCCGCGGGCCTCGCCTCGCTCACCGCCTGCGGGAGCGGCGCCGCGACCTCGGGCGGCGCCGCCAAGTCCGCCAAGGTCAAGCTGCCCGACTTCGTCGCGGCGAAGACGGCGGCCCCCGACATCGCCGGGGTCTCCGGCGGTCCCGACCCGGTGTACCTGCGCTACCCGGCGAACCCGGTCAAGGCCACCTCCGGCGCCCCGGGCGACGGCAAGCCGATCAGCGTGCTCACCGAGACGTGGGTCCAGCCGGCCCCGTCCGGCAGCTCCAACCAGTACATGACGGAGCTCAACAAGCGGCTCGGCTCGAAGCTGGACCTCACCGTCACCCAGGACGTCGGCGACGGCTACCTCGGCAAGTTCAACTCGATCATCGCGGGCGGGCAGATCCCCGACCTGGTGTGGTTCCCGCCGAACCAGGGCCTGCAGAAGGTCCCCGCGCTGCTCCAGGCGAAGTTCCACGACCTGACGCCCTACCTGAGCGGCAGCGCCGTCCGGAAGTACCCCAACCTCGCCAACCTGCCGACCTACGCCTGGAAGACGTCCGTGGTGGACGGCCGGATCTGGGGCGTCACGGTCGCCCAGAGCCACTTCGGCCAGACCTACATCGTCAACAGCGACTTCTGGAAGAAGGTCGGCGGCACCACCTTCTCCAGCGCCGACGACTTCTTCAACAAGGCCAAGGAGCTGGTCGACCAGCGGACCAAGAAGTACCCGCTGGAGCCCGCGTACATCAACGCGGTGCACCTGTTCAGCGAGTGGTGGGGCGCCCCCAACTCCTGGGCGGACAAGGGCGGCAAGCTCACCCACATGTTCGAGTCGGACGAGTACTTCGCGGCGCTCGAGTTCGCGGTGAAGTGCTTCAAGGCCAACCTCTTCTGGCCGGACGCCACCCTCGCCAACGCCAACCCCAAGGTGGCCGGCGGCCAGATCGGCGCCTATGTGGAGTCGATGCCGAAGGCGATCTCGACCGCGGACAACCTCTCCTGGCCGGCCGACGCGATGGTGCCGTTCGCCGCCGAGTCGGGCAGCAAGCCCAACTTCCACCTCAACTACGGCTCGATCGGCTTCACCGCGATCAGCAACGGGGTGGACAAGGCGCGCATCCCCACCCTGCTCAAGGTGATGGACTACCTCGCCGCCCCGATGGGCACCGAGGAGAACCTCTTCCTCACCTACGGCATCGAGGGCCGCGACTACAAGCGCACCAGCAGCGGCGACCTCACCATCACCGCCAAGGGCCAGGCCGAGGCCGTCACCTCCTTCTCGCCCATCCAGAACTTCACCCAGGCCCCGCCCTACGTCTACGCCCCGGGCGCGCCGGCGCGCGCCAAGCGCGTCAACGAGGTGCAGAAGCAGCTCCACGCGATGGCGATCGAGAACCCCGTCAACGGGCTCTACTCGGACACCAACACCAACAAGGGCGCGACGCTGACGCAGAACATGTACGACCTGCTCAACGACATCGTCGCGGGCCGCAAGCCGCTCTCCGCCTGGAAGGGCGGGGTGAAGACCTGGCGCTCCCAGGGCGGCGACCAGATGCGCTCGGAGTACGAGAAGGCGCTCGCCAAGTCCTGACGGGCGAATAAAAACTCCAGACTCCAGACTCCCGGCGGCCGGCCGCGGCCCCGAACCGCGGCCGGCCGCCGGGTCGCACCACCAGCACCACAACTGCATACGGCAAGGCACCACCCGTGTTCCGTTTCCCCCCTCTGCTCCACCCTTCGATGCAAGGAGCTGAACGAACATGAGCACCGCCTCCCCCTCCAGACGGACCCTCCTCGCGGCCACCGGCGCGGCCGCGGCCGCCGTCGGGCTCCCGGCCCTCTCGGCGTGCGGCGGGTCCGCGGCCTCCGGGTCCGGTGGGGCCGCCAAGTCGGCGAAGACCAAGCTCCCCGTCTACGCCCCCGGCAAGACCGCCACGCCCGACATCGCCGGGCAGCTCGGCGGCGTCGACCCGGTGTACCTGCGCTACCCGGCCAACCCGGTGAAGTCGGTCGCCTCCGCGCCCGGCGACGGCAAGCCGATCAGCGTCCTCACCGAGACCTGGACCACCCCGATGCCGTCGGGCAGCTCCAACCAGTACCTGGCGGAGCTGAACAAGCGCCTCGGCTCGACCCTGGACATGACCGTCACCCAGGACGTCGGCGACGGCTACCTCGGCAAGTTCAACTCGATCATCGCCGGCGGCCAGATACCCGAGCTGGTGTGGTTCCCGCCGAACCAGGGCCTGCAGAAGGTCCCCCAGCTGCTCCAGGCGAAGTTCCACGACCTGACGCCCTACCTCAGCGGCAGCGCCGTCAAGAAGTACCCCAACCTCGCCGGGCTCCCGACCTACTCCTGGAAGACCTCCGTCATCGACGGGAAGATCGCCGGAGTCACCGTCACCCAGGGCCACCTGGGCCAGGTGTACGTCGTCAACGCCGACTTCTGGAAGCCGGTCGGCGGCGCGACGTTCACCAGCGCCGACGACTTCTTCAACAAGTGCAAGGAGCTGCTGGACGCCAAGCGCAAGAAGTACGTCCTGGAGCCCTTCTACCCGAACGCCGTGCACATGTTCGGCGAGTGGTACGGGGCGCCGAACGGCTGGCGCAACGAGGGCGGCAAGCTCACCGCCAACTACGAGACCGACGAGTACCTGGCCGCCATCGAGTTCGCCGTCAAGTGCCGCCAGGCGAACCTCTTCTGGCCGGACGTCAACGTCGCCGACGCCTCCACCAAGGTGCAGGGCGGGCAGCAGCTGGGCGCCTATGTGGAGGCCCAGCCGAGCGCCCTCGTCGCCACCCCCAACCTCTCCTGGCCGGCCGACGTCATCATCCCGTTCCCCGCGCACGCCGGCGCCAAGGTCCACTTCGACCTCAACTACGGCTCCATCGGCTTCACCGCGATCAGCAACCAGGTGGACAAGGCGCGCATCCCCACCCTGCTCAACGTGATGAACTACCTGGCCGCGCCGTTCGGCACCGAGGAGCACCTGTTCCTGCACTTCGGCATCGAGGGCCGGGACTGGGCGCGCACCAAGGACGGCGACGTGAAGTCGACCGCGCAGGGCCAGTCCGAGGCCGTCACCACCTACTCGCCGGTCGGCACCTTCACCCAGGGCCCGTCGGCGACCTACGCGCCGGGCGCCCCGGCCCGCGCCAAGCACACCTACCAGGTGGAGAAGCAGCTGGCGGCGATGGCGTGGTCGAACCCCGTCAACGGCCTGTACTCCGACACCTACACCAACAAGGGCGCCGAGCTGAGCACCACGATGAGCACCTTGCTGGTGGACGTGGTCGCCGGCCGGAAGAAGATCTCCGACTGGAAGGCCGGGGTGAAGACCTGGCGCTCCCAGGGCGGCGACGCGATGCGCCACGAGTACGAGCAGGCGCTGGCCAAGGCATGAGCTGACCAGCGCCCCCCGAGGGCGTCAGGCGGTGATGCCGACGCCCTTGAGCACCGCGGAGAACTTCCCGGCGTCCATCAGGTTGGCGGCGCTGACCTGCTTGTCGTTGAGGAAGACGGTCGGGGTGCTCAGCTGGACCTTCTTCTTCGTCAGGTCCTCCTGGAACTTCTTCTCGGAGGCGGTGACGAAGGAGGAGAACTGGTTGCCGTTGACGGCCTTGTCGAACGACGCGTCGGCGAGGCCGTCGACGTTCATCGCCAGGCCGATGAGGTCCTTGTTCTCGAAGGCGTTCTTGTCGGTCTCCTCGGGCTGGTTCTCGTAGATGAGCGCGTGCATCTGCGGGAACTTGCCCTGGCCCTTGTCGACCGCGGCGCGCAGCGCGTTGACGGCCCGCTTGGAGCCGTCGCCGCCCAGGTTGGCGTCGAGGAAGCTGGCGAGGGTGTACTCGAACTTGATCTTGCCGCTGGCCGCGGCGGCCGCCAGGGTGTCGATGTTCGTCGTCTCGAACTGCTTGCAGTACGGGCAGCGCGGGTCCTCGTAGATGGCGAGGGTGTTCTTCGCGCTCGGGTTGCCGACGACGATCGCGCCCGCGGAGTCGACCTTCACCGGGAGCTTGCCGAGCGCCGCCCAGGTGGCCGCGCCCGGCTTCTTGGCGTCGGCCTTCGTCGGCTTCGCCGCCGACGAGGAGGACGAACCGGACGAGCCGGACGAAGAGGAGCCGCCGCTGCTTCCGCAGGCGGCCAGCGTGAGCGCCAGGGCGGTGGCGCCGGCCAGGGCTGCCGCGGTGCGGCGGGTCACACGGGTCACGGAATGCTCACTTTCCTCGGAACGGTCCTCGGCGCAATCGAGGGAAACTGCTCCAAGTGAGCCTAACCGGGCGGGTGTGCCGGGCGGTGCAGGCGGGTCGGCGCCACCCGCAGGGGTGACGTTCCGGCATCTCGCGCCACCCGCCGATTATCGGACGAATCCCAGGTGTTCTTCCGCATCCCGGGTCAGGGGCTAGAGTGGCCCGGCACTTTGAACGTACCTGTCAGGTTGCTTGCGCCCTCTGCCAGGTCATTCAGGTTAGGAAGACAGCGTGTCCGGTTCGAGCAACTACCGGCGGTCTCTGGGGACCTTGGCCCTGACCGCCACCGGGCTGGGATCCATCATCGGCTCCGGATGGCTCTTCGGCTCCCAGAAGGCGGCCGTGCTGGCCGGCCCGGCGGCGGTCTTCGCCTGGGTGATCGGCGCCGTGGTGGCGCTGACCATCGCCCTCACCTACACCGAGCTGGGCGCGATGTTCCCCAAGGGCGGCGGGATGGTCCGCTACGGCCAGTACTCGCACGGCTCGCTCGCCGGCTACCTGGCCGCCTGGGCGAACTGGATCGCCATCGTCTCGGTGATCCCCGGCGAGGCCACCGCCTCCATCCAGTACATGGCGAGCTGGAACTTCGCCTGGGCGCACGGCCTCTACAACGGCAAGGAGCTGACCGGCTCCGGCGTGGCGTGCGCGGCCGTCCTGGTGCTCGTCTACTTCCTGCTCAACTGGTTCGCCATCTCGCTGTTCGCCAAGACCAACACCGCCATCACGGTCTTCAAGATCGTGGTGCCCTGCCTGACGGCCGCGGCGCTGATCGGCGCGCACTTCGACACCGCCAACTACCACCGCTACGGCGGCTTCGCGCCGAGCGGCTGGAACGCGGTCTTCACCGCGGTGGCCACCTCCGGCATCGTCTGGGCCTTCAACGGCTTCCAGTCGCCGCTGAACCTCGCCGGCGAGGCCCGCAACCCGCGCAAGGCGCTGCCCCGGGCGGTGGTCGGCTCCATCCTCATCGCGCTGGTGATCTACGTCTTCCTGCAACTGGCGTTCCTCGGCGCGGTGCCGTCCTCGAACCTGGCGCACGGCGGCTGGGCCGGCGTCAACTTCAACTCCCCGCTCGCCGACCTCGGCCTCGCCTGGGGGCTCAACTGGCTGGCCGTGCTGCTCTACGCGGACGCCTTCATCTCCCCGTCCGGCACCGGCATGATCTACGCCGCGACCACCTCGCGGATGGTGCAGGGCGTCCAGGAGAACGGCCATCTGCCGGGCATCTTCGGCCGGGTCAACCCCAAGACCGGGGTGCCGCGCCCGGCGCTGGTGCTCAACCTGATCGTCGCCTATCTGTTCCTGGTGGTCTTCCGCGGCTGGGGCGCGCTCGCCGACATCGTCTCGGTGGCCACCGTCATCTCCTACATCACCGGCCCCATCGCGGTGATGTCGCTCCGCCGGATCGCGCCCGAACTGCACCGCCCGGTGCGGCTGCGGGCGATGCCGGTGATCGCGCCGATCGCCATGGTCTTCGGCTCGCTGGTGCTCTACTGGGCGCGCTGGCCGCTCACCGGCAAGGTCATCATCATCATGGTGGTCGGGCTGCCGGTGTGGGCCTGGTACGAGTTGCGCAAGCCCGGTCCGGAGCTCGCCCGGCACGTCAAGGCCGGCCTCTGGATGGTCGCCTACCTGGTGGTGATGGCCTTCGTCTCCTACGCCGGCGGCAAGGAGTTCGGCGGCCGCGGCTGGATCCCCGAGGGCTGGGACATGGTCCTGGTCGGGGTGCTGGGCCTGGTCTTCTACTGGTGGGGCGTGCGCAGCTCCTGGAACAACCCCAGCCTGCGCCGGGCCCGCCAGGAGGCCGCCGACGCCGCCGCCGTCACCGGCGCGGGCGAGAGCGCCTGACGCCCCGTCCGTCCCACTGGCCGGAAGGCAGTGCTGTTCCCGGTAGCCTGCCGGCCATGACGCAGATCGTGGTCGGCGGGGCCGTCACGCGCGGCGGGCGGGTGCTCGCCGCGCGGCGCCTCGCGCCCGTGCCGGGCTGGGAGTTCCCCGGCGGCAAGGTGGAGCCCGGCGAGACCGACGCCCAGGCGCTGGTCCGCGAGCTGGAGGAGGAGCTGGGCGTCGTGGCCCGGGTCACCGGAGCGCTGCCGGGGGAGTGGCCGCTGCCCAAGCCGGGCTTCGTGCTGCGCGTGCTGCTCGCGGAGCTGGTGCCGGGTTCCCCCGAACCGGGCGCCCGGGACGACCACGACGCGCTCCGGTGGCTGACCCCGGATCAACTCCCCGCCGTCGACTGGCTCCCGCAGGACCGCGAGGCGGCCGCGGTGCTGGCGGATCACCTCGACCCCGCGCGGGGCTGACCCGCGGGCTCAGAGCCAGCCCTTGTCCCGCGCGGCCCGCGCCGCCTCCGCCCGGTTGCGCGCACCCGTCTTCTGGATCGCCAGGGACAGATAGTTCCGCACGGTGCCCTGCGACAGGTGGAGCAGCTGCGCGATGTCCGCATTCGTCGCGGCGCCGTCCGCCGCGGCGCGCAGCACGTCCCGCTCCCGCGCCGTCAGCGGGTTCGCGCCGCCCGCCAGCGCCTCCGCGGCCAGCGCGGGGTCGATGACGCGCTCGCCGGCCAGGACCTTGCGCACCGCGTCCGCCAGCTGCGCGGCCGGCGCGTCCTTCACCAGGAACGCGGAGGCGCCGGCCTCCATCGCCCGGCGCAGATACCCGGGGCGGCCGAAGGTGGTCAGGATGACGACCTTCACGCCCAGCCCGGACGCCGTCAGATCGCCCGCCGCCTCGATGCCGCCGCGTCCCGGCATCTCGATGTCCAGCAGCGCCACGTCCACCGCGTGCTCGCGGGCCAGCTCCACCAGCCCGGCGCCGTTGGGCGCCTGGACGGCCACCTCGATGTCGTCCTCCAGGCCGAGCAGGGTGGCCAGCGCCTCCCGCACCATCGCCTGGTCCTCAGCCAGCAGCACCCGAATCACACGCGAACGGTACCGCGCCCCGGCGATCACCCGGGGACGTCCGCCTCGTCCGCCCGTCCCTCGGCGGGCTCCGGCAGCTCCGGCAGCAGCGGCACCGACGCCCGCAGCCGGAAGCCGCGGCCGCGCGGGCCGGGGCCGGTCTCCAGCGTCCCGTCGACGAGCAGCAGCCGCTCCTCAAGGCCGCGCAGGCCGTTGCCGGGTGACGCGGCGTCGGACGGCGCCCCCTCCCCGTCGTCCGTCACCACCACGGCGATCCGGTCGTCCCACGCCTCGATGCCCAGCGTGCAGCGGGCCGCGCCGCTGTGCCGCACCGCGTTGGTGGCCGCCTCTCGCAGCGCCCAGGCGAGCGCCCCGGCGCGGTCCGGCGCCAGCCGGGGGTGGCCGTCCGCGGCGAGCCGGTCCAGCTCGGGCGCGACGGTGGCGATGATCCCGGCGCTGCGCATCGCGTCCTTGGCGGAGGCGAGTTCGCCGTCCACCGTGGCCCGGCGGTAGCCGGAGACGGCCTCCCGGACGTCCACCAGCGCCTGCCGGCTGACCTTCTCGATGTCGGCGACCTGCCCGGCCGCGGCCTCCGGGCGGTCCGGCAGCAGCCGGCCGGCCAGCTCGCTCTTCAGCGTGATCAGCGAGAGCGAGTGGCCGAGCAGGTCGTGCAGATCGCGGGCGAGGCGCAGCCGCTCCTCGGTGGCCGCCATGCTGGCGATGGTCGCCCGGGCGGCCTGCAGCTCGCGGTTGGTCTCGATCAGCCGGCGCAGACCGATCATGGCCAGCCCGGAGAGGGCGGCGGTGATGGTGAGCGCGGTGATGGTGCCGGTGTCGGAGCCGTTCAGCAGCCCGCAGACGATCACCAGGCCCGCGCAGCCGAGGTTGCCGAGGACCGAGTAGGGCGGCCGGAGCGCGGCCCCGAAGCAGACGGAGACGTAGATGAAGAGCGGCAGCCAGTGCTCGCCGAGGACGAGCGAGGTGGCGACCGCGCTCGCCAGCATCGCGCCGATCAGCGGGTACGCGACGGCCCGGCGGCGCTGGTCCGGGCCGTACATCACCAGGGCGATGTAGGCGCCGACGAA
Source organism: Mangrovactinospora gilvigrisea (assembly GCF_001879105.1). Lineage (GTDB taxonomy): Bacteria > Actinomycetota > Actinomycetes > Streptomycetales > Streptomycetaceae > Mangrovactinospora > Mangrovactinospora gilvigrisea. Next base: position 11,328 of record NZ_MLCF01000056.1, read on the forward strand.
GACCACCAGGCCGACCCAGCCGAGCGCCTGCTCCCAGCCCGACATCGGCCGGGAGACCAGGTCGGCGATCACCTGGACCAGGTAGAGCATCCAGATGAGCATCCAGCTCACCTTGGTGAGGCGCTCCCGGGTGTTCTCCGGGCGGCGCCCCATCAGCGGCGGGGTGTCGTCGGTCATGTCCCCATCCTCGCAGTCGCGGTCAGGCCCGGGACCGGTCGCGGCGGTAGAGCCGGCCGGCGAGGACCACGAAGACGACCAGGTAGCCGGCGAGGACCGCGAGGTCGGCGCCGTGCGGGAACTGGCCCGCCTCGATGGTCCGGCCGATGGCGCCGAACCGGTAGGTCGGCATCGCCTCGGAGATCTTCCGCAGCACGGTCGGGAAGCCGGTGGTCGGCATCCACAGCCCGCCGAGCAGCGACAGGCCCAGGTAGCAGATCATCAGGATGGGCTGGATGGTGCTCGGCGAGCCGAGGTAGCCGAGCGCGACGCCCAGCGCGGCGAAGACCAGGCTGCCCAGCCAGAGCGCGATCAGCAGCACGGGCCACTGCCAGGCCGGCATCCGCACGCCGTTCACCAGGCCGCCGACGAGCATCACCACGGCGATGGCCGGACCGCTGGTGGCCGCCGCAGCGATGATCTTGGAGATCACGTAGCCGTTCTGGTTGAGCGCGGTGAGCCGCAGCTGGCGCACCCACCCCTTGGCGCGCTCCTGGGAGATGCCCTGCGCAGTGGACATCAGGGTGGCCCCGACCGCGCCGAACGCGGCCATGGAGACCATCACGTAGAGCTTCACCGAGAGGCCGCCGATCCGGCCGGAGCTCTGCGCGAAGATCATGTAGAGGATCGCCGGGTAGAGCAGCGTGAAGAAGACGACCTTCTTGTTGCGGAAGATCCGGATGACCTCGAGGCGGATCAGCGTGCTCATCGGAGGGCCCCCTGCTCGTCGTTGCGCTGCGTGTGGTTCTCGTCGTCGGCGGTGAGGGTGAGGAAGGCCTGCTCCAGGCCGACGCTGGTGACCTCCAGGCCGCGCGGGTAGAGCCCGGCGCCGTAGACGGCGGCGACGGTGGCGTCCGCGTCCGAGGTGCGCATCCGCACGGTGCGGCCGTGCACCTCCAGGGAGACCAGCGCGGGCAGCTGCTCCAGCAGGCTGCGGGCGGGGAGCTCCTCGAGGTCGAAGGAGACGTGCCGGGCGCCGGCCCGGTCCTTGATCTCGGCGGCGGTGCCGTCCGCGATCAGCCGGCCGCGGTTGACGACCAGCACGCGGTCGGCGACGTTGTCGGCCTCCTCGAGGTAGTGCGTGGCGAACAGGACGGTCCGGCCGGAGTCGGCGATGGTCCGCATGCTCTTCCAGAAGGCCTGACGGGCGCTCACGTCCATGCCCACGGTGGGCTCGTCGAGGACGATCAGGTCGCTGCGGCCCGCGATGGCCATCCCGAACCGGAGCCGCTGCGCCTGGCCGCCGGAGAGCTTGTCCGAGCGGCGGTCGGCGATCTCGGTGAGGCCGGCGTCGGCGAGGACCTCGTCGACGGGGCGGCGGTGCGGGTGCAGGTCGCAGGAGAGGCGGATCAGCTCGCGGACGGTGACGTCCTCCATCAGCCCGCCGCTCTGCAGCATGGCGCCGACCCGGCCGGACGCGATGGCGTCCCGGGGGCTGCCGTCGAAGAGGCTGACCCGGCCCGAGGAGGGCTCGCGCAGGCCGAGCAGCATGTCGAGGCTGGTGGACTTGCCGGCCCCGTTGGGGCCGAGGAAGGCGACCGTCTCCCCGGCGCGGAGGGTGAACGACACCCCGTCGACGGCGGTGACGCTGCCGTAGTCCTTGCGGACGTCCTCGAAACGGCCGATCTCGGCTCCCACCGAGACCCCCGTGGTCTTCCCGTTTGCGGTCATGGGAAGAGCTTCGCGCGCCGGGGGGTGCCCGCTGCAGTGCCGTGGATCGTGACTTCTGCATGACAGATGTCACGGCCCGCGCCCAGCGCGCCGGGGGCGGGACGGGGCTAGGCCGCTTCTGACGGATCTCCGCGGCGTCGCGACGCCCGGCACGCACGCTCGCCGCACCGCCCGAAGACCGACGCAAAACCACTGCGACGGCCATCGTGCGGCACGCCGATCGCACGCGCCGGGCGCCGCTCCTACCTCCACGGATATCCGTCAGAAACGGCCTAGCCGTGCTGCCGTCTGGCCCGTCGGAACCACGCGTGGATCGCGTTGATCCCGAGGATGCCGAGCCAGGTGACCACCAGGCCCCACAGGCCCGAGCTGCTGGTGGCGATGCCGGACAGCGGCACCCCTATGCCCAGGGAGCCCAGCGCCAGGCCCATCGACTCGCGTGCGCGGTCGCGGGTCGCCGCGGCCGCCTCGCGCTCCGACGCCAGCCGGCTGCGCCGGTCGTCCCGCAGCTGATGGTCCATCCGATCGAGGAAGGACTCCACCAGCGCGTGCTCGTACTCCGGCCCCAGATCGCGCCGGGCCGCGAGGGCGGCCTCCAGCTCGGTCCTCAGCTCGTCACGGTTCCTGCTGTCCCCGGACATGCCTCCACGGTAGGTCTCCGGCCGCCGGTACGGGCCCCTCCGGAGCGATCCCTCCGGACCCGGACGCATCATGGGAAGCATGCCGAACTCCCGCCCCGACGGGGCCGCAACCTCTGAAGTCGCGCTGCTCGGACTCGGCGCGATGGGCCGCCCGATGGCGGCCAACCTGCTGCGCGCCGGCCACGCCACCACGGTGTGGAACCGCACCGCCGACCACCGCTCCCGCGATCTCGCCGCGGCCGGCGCGCACCTCGCCGCCACCCCGGCGGAGGCGGCGGCCCGCGCCCGCACGGTCCTCACCGTCCTCCCCGATCTGCCGCAGGTCGAGGAGGTCCTCGCCGGCCCGGACGGCCTCCTCGCCGGGTGGCGGAGCGGGGACGCCGGGCCGGGTCAGGCGTCCGCCGCGGCGCCGCTGCTCGTCGTGATGGGCACCGTCTCCCCGGTCGGCGTGCGCGAGCTCGGGGAGCGCCTCGCCCGCGACGGGGTGCACGTCGTCGACGCCCCCGTCTCCGGCGGGGACGTGGGCGCCGAGCGCGCCGAACTGTCCGTCATGGCGGGCGGGGACGACGCCGATCTGGCGCGGCTGCGCCCCGTGCTGGCGTCCCTCGGCAGCACCATCCGCCACCTTGGACCGCTCGGTTCCGGCCAATTGGCCAAGGCCGCCAACCAGATCGTCGTCGCCGCCACCCTCACCGCCGTCTCCGAGGCCCTGCTGCTCGCCGAACGCGGCGGTCTCGACGCATCGGCCCTGCTGGAGGTGCTCTCCGGCGGTCTCGCGGGCAGCACCGCGCTGGAGGTGAAGCGGGAGAAGTGGCTCTCCGGCGACTTCGCGCCCGGCGGCCGGGCCGTCTTCCAGCTCAAGGACCTCGACTTCGCCCTGGACGCCGGCCGCGCCTCCGGAACGCCGCTGCCGCTCACCGCCGTCGTGGAGCAGCTCTACGCCGCGCTGGTCGCCAACGGGGACGGCGACCTTGACCATTCCGCTATCTATCGGCAGCTGAACCGCATCGCGGGCGGCGCCGCGGGGGGCGCGAGCGCTGCCCGCGCGACCCGGTCCGAGTGACCGCATCCGATGTTTCCGCCTCTCCTGACGGAGAGTCATATAGGTTGGTCAACGGCCCGATTGAGGGCTGATCGCGATGAGTCGGGTTACCCGAGGCGTCGACGGGGAAATTGGACGCATCGTGAGGCAGCGCGAGGACCGGCGCATGATGAATACTCAGGCGTCGGCGGTGCGAGTACGGAGCCGGCAGGGCAAGGGCTCCGTACGGATACGGCGAGCGTGAAGGTGCGGGGAGGCACCGGGCAGCACAGCGGGCCCGGTCACTCCGCACCTCGGAAGGGGAACGCGTGAGCGAGAGGCGGTTGTACGCCGAGCAGGTCGAGCGGGACGAGGGCGCCCGGCTCCACCGCCAGGCGTCCCCGGCGACCCCTGACGCAGCACCCGAGCACGGGCCGATGGAGGTCGGAGCGCTGGCCGCCGAGGCGCTCTTCGGCCAGTCCCCGGTCGGCTTCGCGCTGTTCGACACCGCGCTGCGGGTGATCCGCGTCAACGACCAGTTCGCCGCGCTCGACGGCATACCCGCCGCCGAGCACCCCGGGCTGGCCGCCCACGACCTGCTGCCCGGCCAGGAGGCCGACCGGCTGCACGCCGCGCTGCGCCGCGTCAACGACAGCGGCACGCCCGTCACCCAGCTCCGGGTGGTGGGCCGCGGCCGCTGGGCGCTGTCCCTGTACCGGCTCAACGACGCGGGCGGCGGACCCGCCGGCGTCGCCGCGATGGCCGTCGATGTCACCGGGCAGCAGCGCGCCGAGCGCGAGGCCGCCCGCGCCCGCCGCAACCTCGCCCTCATCAACGACGCCGCCACCCACATCGGTTCGACGCTCGACCTGGAGACCACCGCCCGCGAGCTGCTGGACGTCGCCGTCCCGCACTTCTGCGACCTGGCCTCCGTCGACCTCTACAGCGCCCTGCTGGCCGGCGACGACACCCCCGGCGCGGGCGGCACGGCGGCCCCCGGCGAGGTCCGCCGGGTGGCGGGCGCCTCCGCGGTGGCCGGCGCCGGCCGCGGCCCGATCGACGTCGGCGGCACCCGCGTCTACCCGGCCGAGACCCCCTACGCCCGCGCGCTCGCCTCCGGGCGCACGGCCGTGCTCCCCGAGGAGGGCGAGCACGCCGACAACCTGGACGGCATCATCCAGTCCACCCTGGTGGTGCCGATGGCCGCCCGCGGCACGGTGCTCGGGCTGGTGCTCTTCTCCCGCACCAAGGGCAGCGAGCCGTTCAGCGAGCGCGACATGCTGCTCGCCGAGGAGCTCGCCTCCCGGGCCGCGGTCTGCCTCGACAACGCCCGGCTGTACCGGAGGGAGCACGAGCGGGCGCTGCTGCTGCAGCGCAGCCTCCTGCCGCCTGGCCGGCCGGCAGCCTCCGGGCTCTCCATCGCCTGCCGCTACCTGCCCGGCTCGACCGCGAGCGAGGTGGGCGGCGACTGGTTCGACGTCATCCCGCTGCCCGGCCACCGCACCGCGCTGGTGGTCGGCGACGTGATGGGGCGCGGGCTGCGCGCCGCCGTCTCGATGGGCCAACTCCGCACCGCGGTGCGGACGCTGGCGATGCTCGACCTGGAGCCCGCCGAGGTGCTCGCCGCGCTGGACGAGATCGCCCGGGGACTGGCGGATCCGCCGACGCTGCCGGGGCCGGCGCGGGGCGGCGACGCGGGCGGCGGGCCGTCCCGCCCGGCCCAGGAGAACCCCGAGGACCTCTCCGAGATCTACCTCGCCACCTGCGTCTACGCGGTCTACGACCCGGTTACGCGGCGCTGCACCTTCGCCAACGCGGGCCACCTCCCGCCGGTGGTGGTGCGCCCCGACGACCCGCCGCTGATGCTCGACCTGCCGTCCGGGCTGCCGCTCGGCGTGGGCGCGGGCGGCGAGCCGTTCGAGGAGGTCGACATAGAGCTCCCGGACGGGGCGCTGCTCGCCCTCTACACGGACGGGCTGGTGGAGTCGCGCAACCACGCGCTGGAGGACGGCCTCAACCTGCTGCGCCGCTCGCTGGCGGCGCCGGCGCGGGATCTGGAGGACGTCTGCGACCACGTGCTGGGCGCGCTCCACCCGCACCACGGCGAGGACGACACCGCGCTGCTGATGGCCCGCATCGACGCGCTGGCGGACGACGCGGTCGGCGACTGGACGCTTCCGCCGCAGGCGCCGTCGGTCTCCAAGGCACGCGAGCTGACCCGGGTGTGGCTCTCCGAGCGGGGGCTGGACGACCTGGTCGACGTCGCGGAGCTGCTGGTGAGCGAGCTGGTGACGAACGCGCTGCGGCACGGGTACGGGGACATCCGCCTGCGGCTGCTGCGGGATCGGTCGATCGTGTGCGAGGTGTGGGACTCGGCGCTGGCGCAGCCGCGGCAGCGCCGGGCCCGGGCGACGGACGAGGGCGGGCGCGGCCTTCAGCTGGTGGGCATGCTCGCCGACCGGTGGGGCTCGCGGCGCACCCCGCGCGGCAAGACCGTCTGGTTCGAACTCGCCCTCCCCTCCACGGTCCTGGTCGGCTGACCCCCCGCCCCACGTCCTAGCCGCCCCTCCGCCCCGGCACCCCACCCGCCCACCGGCGCCAGGTCCGGCTGCCATCCCACGGGCTCCCTCCCGCGTGCGGCCCGGCCGGCTCTGCCGCCCAGCGTCGCCAGTTCCGCTGCCGCCCATACACCCCCGCAGCGCTTCGCGCGCGGCCGCCGGTGTCGGCACCGCCACGTTCACTCCGGGTCGGTTGCCCGCGGCCGTCCTCGCGGCGCTTAGCGCGCGGACGGGGGGCTACCGACGGTGTCGGTACCGTGACGTCGGCTTCGGGTTGGTTGCCTTCGGCGGGCGTCGTGGCGGTTCGCGCGCGACCAAGACCCTGAGGCCGCCCGCCGGCTCTGCCGCCTCGCAGCACTTCGCGCGCGGCGAGGACCATGCGGCTGGCCGCCGGCTCTGCCGCCTCGCGCGCGGCCTCTGCTGCCGCCCGTCGGCTCTGCCGCTCCGCGGCGCTTCGCGCGCGGACGGGGGGGGGCTACCGACGGTGTCGGTATCGTGACGTCGGCTTCGGGTTGGTTGCCTTCGGCGGGCCTCGCGGCGGTCCGCGCGCGACCAAGACCCTGAGGCCGCCCGCCGGTTCTGCTGCCTCGCGGCGCCTCGCGCGCGGCGAGGACTCTGCTGCCGCCCGTCGGCCCTGCCGCCTCGCGGCGCTTCGTGCGCGGTCAGGACTCTGCTGCCGCCTCGCGGCGGTCCGTGCGCGGCCAGGACCCTGCTGCCGCCCGTCGGCTCTACCTCGCTCCGCGGCCCACGCGGCCCGCCGCTGGTTCTGCCGCCTCGTGGCGGTCCGCGGGCGGGCCGGGGGGCTCTTGACGGTCCCGACACCGCGTCTCCACTCCGGGGCGGGTGTCCTCGGCGCCCTGCCGCCCCCCCCGCGTGCGGTCCCGGCGGCACCGCCGCGCCGCGTGGAGCCCGGGGGGTGGCGGCGGTGTCGGCACCGCGCCGGACTCGGGTGGGGTGCCGGGGCGGAGGGGCGGCGGGGAGGGACCGGACTCAGCCGGTGCGGCGGCGGATCTTGGAGCCGAGCCACACCAGCGGGTCGTACTTGCGGTCCACCGCCCGCTCCTTGAGCGGGATCAGCGCGTTGTCGGTGATGTGGATGTGCTCCGGGCACACCTCCGTGCAGCACTTGGTGATGTTGCAGTACCCGAGCCCGTGCTCCTCCTGCGCCTCCTCCGCCCGCCGCTTCCGCGCGTCCAGCGGATGCATCTCCAGCTCCGCCTGCCGCATCAGGAACCGCGGGCCGGCGAACGCCGCCTTGTTCTCCTCGTGGTCCCGCACCACATGGCAGGTGTTCTGGCACAGGAAGCACTCGATGCACTTGCGGAACTCCTGCGACCGCTGCACATCCTCCTGCGCCATCCGGTACTCGCCCGCCGCCACGCCCTCCGGCGGCTGGAAGGACGGGATCTCCCGCGCCTTCTCGTAGTTGAAGGAGACGTCCGTCACCAGGTCCTTGATGACCGGGAACGTCCGCATCGGCGTGATCGTCACCGTCTCCTCGGGGGAGAACGTCGACATCCTCGTCATGCACATCAGCCGCGGCCGCCCGTTCACCTCCGCGCTGCACGAACCGCACTTGCCGGCCTTGCAGTTCCAGCGCACCGCGAGGTCCGGCGTCTGGGTGGCCTGGAGGCGGTGGACGATGTCCAGCACCACCTCGCCCTCGTTCACCTCGACCTCGTAGTCCGTCAGCTCCCCGCCCGCCTCGTCGCCCCGCCAGACCCGGAACCGCGCCTGATAGCTCATTCCTGCCCCTCCGCGTCCTCCGAGCTGTAGTGCTGCAGCTCCTCGTCCGTCAGATACTTCTGCAGCTCCTCGGCGTCGAAGAGCTCCATCAGGTCGCGCCGCATCGCCGGGTTCGGACGGGGCGTCACCTCCGCCGTCTCCGCGCCGGCGGCGAGCCGGCAGATCAGCAGCTTGCGCCGCCACTCCCGGTCCATCGTCGGGAAGTCGTCGCGGGTGTGCCCGCCGCGGCTCTCCGTCCGCGTCAGCGCGGCCCGCGCCACGCACTCGCTGACCAGCAGCATGTTCCGCAGGTCCAGCGCCAGGTGCCAGCCCGGGTTGAACTGCCGGTGGCCCTCCACCACAGCCTGCTTGGCCCGCGCCCGCAACCGCGCCAGCCGCTGCAGCGCCTCCCGCATCTCCGGCTCCCGCCGGATGATGCCGACCAGGTCGTTCATGGTCTGCTGGAGCTCGGTGTGCAGGGTGTACGGATTCTCCGGCGGGCCGCCGCCCTCCGGGGGGCCGTCCGGCTCGACCATCTCCGCCAGCCCGAAGGGGCGCAGCGCCTCCTCGGCGGCCGCGTCCACCGCCTGCTGGCCGACCACCGGGCGGTCCGCGCCGATGCCGCCCGCGTACTCGGCCGCGTGCAGCCCCGCCCGCCGGCCGAAGACCAGCAGGTCGGAGAGGGAGTTGCCGCCCAGCCGGTTGGAGCCGTGCATCCCGCCGGCCACCTCGCCCGCGGCATAGAGCCCGGGGACGTCCTCGGCCTGCGCGGTGTCCGGGTCGACGGCCACCCCGCCCATCACGTAGTGGCAGGTGGGGCCGACCTCCATCGGCTCTGCGGTGATGTCGACGTCCGCCAGCTCCAGGAACTGATGGTGCATCGAGGGCAGCCGCCGCTTGATCTCCTCGGCCGGCATCCGCGTCGAGACGTCCAGGAAGACGCCGCCGTGCGGGGAGCCGCGCCCCTCCTTGACCTCGTTGTTGATGGCGCGCGCCACCTCGTCGCGGGGCAGCAGCTCGGGCGGGCGGCGGTTGTTGTCCGGGTCGGCGTACCAGCGGTCGGCCTCGTCCGGCCCTTGCGCGTACTGGGACTTGAAGACGTCCGGGATGTACTTGAACATGAACCGGTCGCCCTCGGAGTTGCGCAGCACCCCGCCGTCGCCGCGCACCGACTCGGTGACCAGGATGCCCTTGACGCTCGGCGGCCAGACCATGCCGGTGGGGTGGAACTGGACGAACTCCATGTTCATCAGCGGCGCCCCGGCGAGCAGCGCCAGCGCGTGCCCGTCCCCGGTGTACTCCCAGGAGTTGGAGGTCACCTTGAAGGACTTGCCGATGCCGCCGGTGGCCAGCACCACGGCCGGCGCCTCGATGGTGAAGAACCGTCCCGTCTCGCGGGCGTAGCCGAAGACCCCGGCCACCCGAGAACCGTCCTTCAGGATCCGGGTGACGGTGTGCTCGGCGAAGACCTTGATCCGCGCCTCGGGATCGCCGAACTCCCGCTCGTCCTGCTGCTGGAGCGCGACCACCTGCTGCTGGAGGGTGCGGATCAGCTCCAGCCCGGTGCGGTCGCCGACATGGGCGAGGCGCGGGTACTCGTGGCCGCCGAAGTTGCGCTGCGAGATGCGGCCGTCCTTGGTGCGGTCGAAGAGCGCGCCCCAGGTCTCCAGCTCCCAGACGCGGTCCGGCGCCTCCCGGGCGTGCAGCTCGGCCATCCGGAAGTGGTTGAGGAACTTGCCGCCGCGCATCGTGTCGCGGAAGTGGACCTGCCAGTTGTCGTTGCTGTTGACGTTGCCCATGGAGGCGGCGATGCCGCCCTCGGCCATCACCGTATGGGCCTTGCCGAAGAGGGACTTGCAGATGATCGCGGTGCGCATGCCGTGCGCGCGGGCCTCGATCGCGGCGCGCAGGCCGGCCCCGCCGGCACCGATCACGACCACGTCGTAGGTGTGGCGTTCCGCCTCGGTCATGGTGTGGGGAGCTCCAGACGATGTGGGGGAGGGTCGTTCAGAAGAAGCGGGGGTCGGCGAACGCGCCGCTGGAGACGAGGTAGATGTAGAAGTCGGCGAAGCCGACCATGAACAGCGACGTCCAGGCGAGCAGCATGTGGCGGTTGTTGAGCACGCCGATCCAGCCCCAGAGCTTGTAGCGCACCGGGTGCTTCGAGAAGTGCCGGAGCCGGCCGCCGACGATGTGCCGGCAGGAGTGGCAGGAGAGGGTGTACGTCCACAGCAGGCCCGCGTTGACCAGAAGCACCAGGGTGCCGAGGCCGGCGTGGCCCCAACTGCCGTGCTTGTCGCGGAAGGCGAGGACGAGGTCCCAGGTGAGGATGACCGCCACGATCGTCGACAGGTACAGGAAGTACCGGTGGACGTTCTGCAGGATCAGCGGGAAGCGGGTCTCGCCGCTGTACGTGGCGTGCGGCTCGGCGACCGCGCAGGCCGGGGGCGAGGACCAGAAGGCCCGGTAGTAGGCCTTGCGGTAGTAGTAGCAGGTCATCCGGAAGCCGAGCGGGACGATCAGGATGATGACGGCCGGGCTCAGCGGCCACCAGGACCCGAAGATCGGCCAGCGCGCGCCGCCGGGCATCGCCGGGCACGAGGAGGCGAGGCAGGGGGAGTAGAACGGCGAGATGTAGGGCTCGCTGTAGTAGTGGCTCCCGGCGAACGCCCGCCAGGTGGCGTAGACGATGAAGGCGAGCAGCCCGGCGGCGGTGGCCGCGGGGGGCAGCCACCAGCGGTCGGTGCGCAGGTGGCGGACCGTCAGCGCGGCGCGCCGCGGCGAGAAGACCCCGCCCGGCGGACGCCGCTGCGGGGGGAGGGTGCTGCTGTCGCTCTGCCGGTTCGTTTCTGTGTCGGCGCTCAACGGATCTCTTTCCCGAATACGGCTGGACGTGCCCCTTCAGGGGCGCGGGGCTGCGGCAGCTGTGCGGCTCCGCCGCGTGGGCGCGAGTGACCCAGCGGAACCTGCACCGTCTAAGTCACCTCGCGCCGACCGATCCCCTCGTCGTCCACGTCCCTCCAGAGCGCGGGATCGTAGGGAGCGTCAGGTACGTGGATGACGTCCTCGGGGGGACGCGCCTGCGAGGGCACCACGCCTGGGGGCAAGCGACGCGTCAACGCGTCCAGCTCCGCACGGAGCCGCGCGACCGCGCGCTCGACGTGTTCCAGGTCCCTGCGGGCGGCGTACACGTCGTCCTGTAGCGACACGAGGTGCTCACCTTCTCCGTCGAATGTGAGGCAAATGTGGTGCGGATCACTCAGGTCTTCGGCGGAGCCGAGTCTCTCGCGGCGAAAGGTCCCTGCGAAAGGGGTTCGGACATGTTGATCACGGATCTGGCTGATCTGTTATCGATCGCACGAGATCGTCGTCTGATGATCTTTTGATCCGGTGTGAAGCTGGTCCGATCCGGTGATCCCGGCGGCGGGATGCGGGGTGTCTCCCGCGGACGCGCCGCGGACAAGCGCACGGTGGCCGACGGAAGAGCACCCACCGAAGATCATTTTTTCCGTCGGGAGGATCCTGTGCGCGGGAACGTTTCGGCACGACGGCTCGCGGCTGCCTTGCTGGTGGCCGCCCCTCTGCCGCTCGCCGCCGCCTGCTCCGGCGGGGGCGCCGACGCGCCGCCCGCCCAGTCGCTGACGGCCGCGCCGGCCGCGCAGGTCCGCGCGGGCGGCACCCAGACCTGGGCCGTCGGCGGCGTGCCGGCGACCCTGAACGTCCATCAGACCGACGCGGACGCCGCGACCCGCACCGTCGCCGAGGCGGTGCTGCCCGCGCTCTTCCCGCCGGACTCCGGCGGTCGGCCGACGATGGACCAGGACTACCTGGTCAAGGCGGTCTCCAAGGGCGGCGCCTCCTCGGACGACGCCTCCGACGACGCCGAGGCGGCCAACCCCCAGACGGTCGTCTACACCCTCAACCCGCAGGCCCGCTGGAGCGACGGCAAGCCGCTGTCGGCCGCGGACTTCGCCGGGCAGTGGAAGGCGCTGCGCGGCACCGACCCCGGCTACTGGACGTCCGGCACCGGCGGCTACGACGCCGTCTCGGACGTCACCGCCGGCCCGGGCGCCCACCAGGTCACCGTCTCCTTCAAGCGGCCCTTCGCCGACTGGCGGGCGCTCTTCACCCCGCTCTACCCGGCGGCCGCGACGAAGTCCCCGGAGGCCTTCAACGACGGCCTGCGCCGGCACCTGCCGGCCACCGCCGGACCGTTCCGGCTCGCCGGCTCGGACGCGGTGGACGACAAGGCCGGCACCGTCACCCTGGAGCGCGACCCGAAGTGGTGGGGCACCCGCGCCCGCCTCGACAAGCTGGTGCTCAAGGCCGTCCCGGCCGAGCAGCGGCTCGCCGCGCTCAAGTCGGGCAGCGTCGACCTGGCCCGCCTCGACACCGACGCCCCCGGCGCGGCGACGCTGCTGCGCCAGGCGTCCGCGACGCACGGGATCACCCTGCACAAGGGCGCCGGCGGGGCGTGGACCCAGCTCACCCTCAACGGCGGCACCGGTCCGCTCAAGGACGGCGACCTGCGGCGCGCGGTGGCGCGGGCCATCGACCGCAACGCCATCGCCAAGGACGTCGCCGCCCCGCTCGGCATGACCGCCTTCGCCCCCGGCAACCACCTGCTGATGGGCACCCAGGCGGGCTACTCCGACAACAGCAGCGCGCTGGGCTCCGCCGGGGACGACGGCGGCAAGGGCGAGGTGCAGAAGGCGCTCAAGGCGGCCGGCGACGCGGTCGGCACGGACGCGCCGGTGCTGCGGGTGGTGATCCCCAAGAACTCCGCGCAGGCCGAGACGGTCGCCAAGGACGTGCACACCATGCTCGCCAAGGCGGGCCTGAGGTCGAGGACGGTCGCGGTGTCCGGGGACGGCTTCTTCACCGACCACGTCGCCACCGGCGACTTCGACCTGGCGGTCTACTCCTGGCCGGCGACCGCCTTCCCGGTGGTCGACGACCGGGCGATCTACGCCAAGCCGCAGCCGTCCGAGGACGGCTCGATGAACATCGGGCGGAACTGGGCCCGCACCGGGACGGACGAGATCGACCTGCTGTTCCGCAAGGCCGGCGCCGAGCTGGACACCGGGAAGGCGTCCGACCTGCGGAACACGCTGGACGCCCGGCTGTGGCGGGAGGCGGGGTCGCTGCCGCTCTTCCAGGTGCCGGACGTGGTGGCGACGCGGGCGAACGTGGTGAACGCCGGCGCGTTCGGCGTGGGCACCCCCGACTTCACGGCGGTGGGCTTCCGCAAGTAGCGGGGCGGGGCGGCGGAGGGCGGCGGACCCGGCACCGCGCGGACCGCGCGGTTTTATCGGCACCTCGCACAGCACGTAGACTCGGAGACCGTGTGCCTGGGCGTAAGCGACCCGGCCCCATCCCTTCTCCGAGGAGCCCGCCCTCTCATGCCCACGCGCAGCAACATCCGCAACGTCGCCATCGTCGCCCATGTCGACCACGGCAAGACCACGCTCGTCGACGCGATGCTCAAGCAGGCCGGCGCCTTCGGCGCCCACCAGCACGTCGACGAGCGCGTGATGGACTCCAACGACCTGGAGCGCGAGAAGGGCATCACCATTCTCGCCAAGAACACCGCCGTCCACTACCACCCCAAGGACGGCGGCGACCAGGTCGTCATCAACATCATCGACACCCCCGGCCACGCCGACTTCGGCGGCGAGGTCGAGCGCGGGCTGTCGATGGTGGACGGCGTCGTGCTGCTGGTGGACGCCTCCGAGGGCCCGCTCCCGCAGACCCGCTTCGTGCTGCGCAAGGCGCTCGCCGCCCGGCTCCCCGTGATCCTGTGCATCAACAAGGTGGACCGCCCCGACTCCCGGATCTCCGAGGTCGTCGACGACACCTACGAGCTCTTCATGGACCTGGACGCCGACGAGGAGCAGATCGAGTTCCCGATCGTCTACGCCTGCGCCCGCGACGGCCAGGCCTCGCTGAACCGCCCCGTCGAGGGCGGCGCGCTCGACAGCGAGAACCTGGAGCCCTTCTTCCAGACCCTGCTGGACACCATCCCGGCCCCCACCTTCACCGAGGGCGCCCCGCTCCAGGCGCACGTCACCAACCTGGACGCCTCCAACTTCCTCGGCCGGATCGCGCTCTGCCGCGTCCACGAGGGCACCATCACCAAGGGCCAGCAGGCCGCCTGGTGCCGCCACGACGGCACCGTCGAGCGGGTGAAGATCACCGAGCTGCTGATGACGGAGGGCCTGGAGCGCAAGCCCGCCGAGGAGGCCGGGCCCGGCGACATCATCGCCATCGCCGGCATCCCGGACATCATGATCGGCGACACCATCGCGGACGCCGAGGACCCCAGGCCGCTCCCGCTGATCACCGTCGACGAGCCGGCGATCTCCATGACCATCGGCACCAACACCTCCCCGCTGGTGGGCCGCGGCCCGACCAAGCGCACCAAGGTGACGGCCCGCCTGGTCAAGGACCGCCTCGACAAGGAGCTGGTCGGCAACGTCTCGCTGCGCGTGCTGCCCACCGAGCGCCCCGACGCCTGGGAGGTGCAGGGCCGCGGCGAGCTGGCGCTGGCCATCCTGGTCGAGACGATGCGCCGGGAGGGCTACGAGCTCACCGTCGGCAAGCCCCAGGTGGTCACCAAGGAGATCGACGGCAAGCGCCACGAGCCCGTCGAGCGCCTCACCATCGACGCGCCGGAGGAGTACCTGGGCAACATCACCCAGTTGCTCGCCGTCCGCAAGGGCCGCAACGAGAACATGGTCAACCACGGCACCGGCTGGGTCCGGATGGACTGGGTGGTGCCCTCCCGCGGCCTCATCGGGTTCCGCACCGAGTTCCTCACCGTCACCCGCGGCACCGGCATCGCCCACCACGTCTTCGAGGGCTACGAGCCCTGGTTCGGCGAGCTGCGCACCCGCGCCTCCGGCTCGCTGGTGGCCGACCGGGCCGGCTCGGTCACCCCGTTCGCCATGCTCAACCTCCAGGAGCGCGGCACGCTCTTCACGGACCCGACGACCGAGGTCTACGAGGGCATGATCGTCGGTGAGAACTCCCGCTCCGACGACATGGACGTCAACATCACCAAGGAGAAGAAGCTGACCAACATGCGCTCCTCCACGGCGGACGAGACCGAGAAGGTCTACCCGCCGCGGAAGCTCTCGCTGGAGCAGGCCCTGGAGTTCTGCCGCGAGGACGAGTGCGTCGAGGTCACCCCGGACACCGTCCGGATCCGCAAGGTGATCCTGGACCAGAAGGAGCGCGCCCGGAACACCGCCCGCGCCAAGCGGTAGCGCCCGGCGCGGCCCGCGGTTCCACCGCCCACGCCCCGGCACCCCACCCGGCCCAACGGGCCGTACGGGGGGCCGGGGCGTGTCGTCGTGCCCGGCGAGGTGACGGAGGGTAGCCTTCGACAAGGTGTCCGGTCAGCGGTGAGCGCGTCCCGGGCAACGGTCGTTCCGTCCGATTGCAACCGCCCTGTCTGGACAGATCTCGTCCGCACTCCGGGAATTTCCGGAGTAGACGTGATCAAATAGTGATCGACAAGTGCTAGGAGCGCGGCACCTCGTGACGGATAGTAGAGGCTGTTGTGCTCGGGTCAACGGGTCCGACGCGCTTGGCGCGCCGACTCACGAGCTTCGGGCGCCCGCCGCAGGCGGGCGCTCTTCCTGTACCGAAGGCAAGTCATGAGGAGGCAACCCATGCGCGTTGCTACCAGCGCCAAGTGGGTGGCAGCCGCGGCGGTCGTGGCCCTGGGCGCGTCCGCCTGCGGCAGCGGCGGCGGCAGCAGCAGCGGCGGGAGCGGCACGGCCGGTCTGGTCAGCTACCAGTCGGGCGAACCGCAGAACCCGCTCCAGCCCGCGAACGCAAACGAGGTCAACGGCGGACGTGTCCTCATGAACCTGTTCCGGGGGCTCACGCAGTTCACCCCGGACGGCAAGCTCGAGAACGCGGTGGCGTCGTCCATCCAGTCCTCGGACTCCAAGCACTACACGGTGACGCTGAAGCCGAACTGGACCTTCACCAACGGTGAGAAGGTCACGTCCGACTCCTTCATCGACGCCTGGAACTGGGCGGCCCAGGCGAAGAACGCCCAGGCCAACGCCAACTGGTTCTCCGTCATCCAGGGCTACTCGGACGTCCACCCGGCGTCCGGCACCCCCAAGGCGACGACCATGTCGGGCCTGAAGAAGATCAGCGACACCAAGTTCGACATCACGCTGAACTCGCCGATCTCCTACTTCAACTACGAGCTGGCCTACACGGGCTTCTCGCCGCTGCCGAAGGCCTTCTTCAAGGACCCCAAGGCGTACGGCCAGAAGCCGGTCGGCAACGGCCCGTACAAGTTCGACTCCTGGACCCACAACAACCAGATCGTGGTCAAGAAGTGGTCCGGTTACCAGGGCTCGGACAAGCCGCAGAACGACGGCATCGTCTTCAAGAACTACTCGAAGGCCGACGCCGCCTACCAGGACCTGCTGTCGAACAACCTGGACCTGCTCGACCAGGTGGACCCGACCGACCTGGGCCACTACAAGAAGGACCTCGGCTCCCGCGCGATCGACCAGCCGATGTCGGGCATCCAGACCATCGCCTTCGCGATGTACAACAGCGAGTGGAAGGGCGTGAACACGGCCAAGGTCCGCCAGGGCCTGTCCATGGCCATCAACCGCCCGCAGATCACCAAGACCGTCCTCCAGGGCTCCCGGACCCCCTCGTCCGCGTGGACCGCCGAGGACACCCAGGGCTACAAGGCCGGGACGTGCGGCGAGTTCTGCACGTACAACCCGACCAAGGCCAAGGAGCTGATCAAGGCCGGCGGCGGCGTCCCCGGTAACAAGATCACGGTGCTCTACAACGCCGACGGCGGCCACAAGCAGTGGGTCGACGCGGTCTGCAACTCCATCACCCAGGCCACCGGCGTCGCGTGCGCCGGCGACCCGAAGCCGGACTTCAAGACGGCCCTGAACCTCGAGGTCAACAAGAAGCTCCCGGCCAACGAGCTGTTCCGGAACGGCTGGCAGGCCGACTTCCCGTACATCGCCAACTTCCTCACCCAGACGCTGGCGACCGGGGCCGACGCCAACTACGGCGCCTACAGCAGCCCGGAGTTCGACGCGCTGCTGAAGAAGGGCGAGCAGGCCTCCTCCCCCGAGGCCGGCGCGAAGTTCTACCAGCAGGCCGAGGGCGTCCTCGCCAAGGACATGCCCGCGATCCCGCTCTGGGACTACCGCTCCACCACCGGCTACTCGTCCAAGGTCAGCAACGTCAAGTACGACTGGCAGGGCAACCCGGTGTGGACGCAGGTCAAGAAGAGCTAATCGGCACTGGGGCGCAGGCCCAGCTTGGCGCCGTGGCCCCGCGGCCGGCCCCGCGCCCCCTCCTCGGAGGGGGCTGCGGGGCCGGCCGCCGCCGCGTCGCCGTTCCAAGGGAGGCACAATGGGGCGTTATATCCTTCGACGCCTGCTCCAGATGATCCCGGTGTTCATCGGCACCACCCTGATCATCTTTCTGATGGTGTACGCGCTGCCCGGCGATCCCGTGCGCGCGCTGTTCGGGGACAAGGCTCCCGATGCGGCCACCCTCGCCGCGCTCCGTCACCAGTACGGGCTGGATCTGCCCCTGTGGCACCAGTACTGGAACTACCTCAGCGGCATCTTCAAGGGCGACCTGGGGACGAGCTACAGCCAGCAGCCGGTCGCGAGCATCCTCGGCGCGGCCATCCCCGTGACGATCCGCCTCGCGCTGGTCGCCTTCGTGATCGAGATGGTCTTCGGCGTCCTCTTCGGCGTCATCTCCGGCCTGCGCCGCGGGAAGCTCGCCGACAGCGTGCTGCTCTTCGTGACGCTGATCGTGATCGCCATCCCGACCTTCGTGATCGGCTACGTCTTCCAGGTGGTCTTCGGCAACAACCTGGGCTGGGTGACGCCGACGGTCAACGACTCGTACAACATCACGCAGCTGATCCTGCCGGGCATCGTCCTCGGCCTGGTCTCGCTCGCCTACGTCTCGCGGCTCACCCGCACCAGCGTGGTGGAGAACGTCCGCGCCGACTACATGCGCACCGCGGTGGCCAAGGGCCTGCCGCGGCGCCGGATCGTCGGCGTGCACCTGATGCGCAACTCGCTGATCCCGGTCATCACCTTCCTCGGCACCGACCTCGGTGCGCTGATGGGCGGCGCGATCGTCACCGAGGGCATCTTCAACATCCAGGGTGTCGGAAACGTCCTCTACAAGGCGATCAACCAGGCCGACGGCCCGCTGGTCGTCGGCACCGTCACCTTCCTGGTGATCGTCTACCTGGTGGCGAGCCTGATCGTCGACCTCCTCTACGCCGTCCTGGACCCGAGGATTCGCTATGCCTGACACCCCTGCGGGAACCCCCGACAACAGCGGCGCGGTCGAGACCGAGAGCCTGGGCGGGCCGGCCGGCGCGCTCGCCTCCGGAGGGCCCCACGCGGACAACCAGCCCGGCGGCAAGGAGAGGTCCGGCGGCAGCTGGGCCTCGGCCTGGCGGGAGCTGAAGTTCCGTCCGATCTTCTGGATCTCCGCCGTCATCATCCTCATCGTGCTGCTGATGGCGATCGTCCCGGGCATGTGGACCAGCGCCAGCCCGACCGCGGGCAACCCGTCGCACTACCTGGGCACGCCCCAGCTGGCGCACTTCTTCCAGGCGGACTGGTTCGGCTACGACCAGATCGGCCGGAGCGTCTACTCCCGCGTGGTGCACGGCGCCCGGGCGTCGATCATCGTCGGCATCTTCACGACCCTCGGTGTGACGGTCGCCGGCATCCTGCTCGGCATGCTGGCCGGCTTCTTCGGCGGCTGGCTGGACGCGGTGATCTCCCGGCTGACCGACATCGTCTTCAGCATCCCGCTGCTGCTCGGCGCGATGGTGATGCTCCAGGCGTTCACCCAGCGCACCGCCTGGACGGTCACCCTCGTCCTGGTGACCTTCGGATGGACCCAGATCACCCGCGTGATGCGCGGCTCGGTGATCACGGTGAAGCAGGCGGACTACGTGCAGGCCGCGCGGGCGCTGGGCGCCGGCAACGGGCGGCTGATGTTCAAGCATGTGCTGCCCAACGCCATCGCCCCGGTGATCGTGGTCGCCACCATCTCCCTCGGCATGTACATCTCCGCCGAGGCGACCCTCTCCTACCTGGGCATCGGCATCCAGAGCGGCATCTCCTGGGGCAGCGACATCTCGGACGCGTCCGAGCAGATCCGCAACGCCATCCATCTGCTGCTCTTCCCCGCCGGCTTCCTCAGCGCGACGGTCCTGGCCTTCATCATGCTCGGCGACGCCGTCCGCGACGCCCTCGACCCGAAGTTGAGGTGACATCCCTTGAGCACCACCGACACCACGGCTGTCGGGCAGGGCAACACCACCCCGTCCGGCACCTCGCTCCTTGAGGTGGACGACCTCCACGTGGAGTTCAAGACCCGCGACGGCATCGTCCGGGCCGTCAACGGGGTCTCCTACTCGGTCGACTCCGGCGAGACGCTGGCCGTCCTGGGCGAGTCCGGCTCCGGCAAGTCCGTCACCGCCCAGGCGGTCATGGGCATCCTGGACATGCCGCCGGCGAGGATCCCCAGCGGGGAGATCCGCTACCGCGGGCAGAACCTGCTGACCATGTCGAACGAGGCGCGGCGCAAGGTCCGCGGCGCGAAGATCGCGATGATCTTCCAGGACGCGCTCTCCTCGCTGAACCCGGTGCTGACGGTCGGCTACCAGCTCTCCGAGATGTTCCGCGTGCACCGCGGGATGTCCCGCAAGGAGGCCAAGGCCCGGGCCGTCGACCTGATGGACCGGGTGCGCATCCCGGCGGCCAAGGAGCGGGTCAACGACTACCCGCACCAGTTCTCCGGCGGCATGCGGCAGCGCATCATGATCGCGATGGCGCTGGCCCTGGAGCCCGACCTGATCATCGCGGACGAGCCGACGACGGCCCTGGACGTCACCGTCCAGGCGCAGGTGATGGACCTTCTGGCGGACCTCCAGAAGGAGTTCCACATGGGGCTCATCCTCATCACCCACGACCTGGGCGTGGTCGCCGACGTCGCCGACAAGATCGCGGTGATGTACGCGGGGCGGATCGTCGAGACGGCCCCCGTCCACGAGCTGTACAAGAACCCGGCCCACCCCTACACCAAGGGCCTGCTCCAGTCGATCCCGCGGCTGGACCAGAAGGGCCAGGAGCTGTACGCGATCAAGGGGCTGCCGCCCAACCTGCTGAACATCCCGGAGGGCTGCGCCTTCAACCCGCGCTGCCCGATGGCGCAGGAGGTGTGCCGGCACGAGCTGCCCCCGCTGCACGAGGTGACCGACGACTCCGGGCGGCCGATCGCCGGCCGGGGGAGCGCCTGCCACTTCTGGAAGGAGACCCTCCATGGCTGAGACAGGCGAGCAGGGCGCCACTGCGGTCGGCAACGCCCAGGGCGAGCCGATCCTGCAGATCCGCGGCCTGAAGAAGCACTTCCCCCTCACCCGCGGCGTGGTCGTCAAGAAGCAGATCGGCGCCGTCAAGGCGGTGGACGGGGTCACCTTCGACCTCTACCGCGGCGAGACGCTGGGGATCGTCGGCGAGTCCGGCTGCGGCAAGTCGACCGTGGCCAAGCTGCTGATGAACCTGGAGCAGGCCACCGCCGGCGAGGTGTTCTACAAGGGCGAGGACATCACCAAGCTCTCCGGCCGGGCGCTGCAGGCCGTCCGCCGGAACATCCAGATGGTGTTCCAGGACCCCTACACCTCGCTCAACCCGCGGATGACGGTCGGCGACATCATCGGCGAGCCCTACGACATCCACCCGGAGGTGGCCCCCAAGGGCGACCGCCGGAAGCGGGTCAGGGAGCTGCTGGACGTCGTCGGCCTCAACCCGGAGTACATCAACCGGTACCCGCACCAGTTCTCCGGCGGCCAGCGGCAGCGCATCGGCATCGCCCGAGGGCTGGCGCTCCGTCCCGAGATCATCATCGCGGACGAGCCGGTCTCGGCGCTGGACGTGTCCGTCCAGGCGCAGGTGGTCAACCTGCTGGCCGGGCTGCAGCGGGAGTTCGACCTCTCCTACATCTTCATCGCGCACGACCTGTCGGTGGTGCGGCACATCTCCAACCGCGTCGGGGTGATGTACCTCGGCCGGATGGTGGAGATCGGCTCGGACGAGCAGATCTACGAGCACCCGACGCACCCCTACACCCAGGCGCTGCTGTCGGCGGTGCCGGTGCCCGACCCGGACGGGCGCGAGGGCCGCGAGCGGATCCTGCTCGCCGGCGATGTGCCGTCCCCGGCGAATCCCCCTTCGGGGTGCCGGTTCCGCACGCGGTGCTGGAAGGCGCAGGACGTGTGCGCGGAGATCGAGCCGGTGCTGGAGGTGCCGGAGCGGTACCAGTCCGAGCCCGGTGAGCCGGCGGCGCACCCCAGCGCGTGCCTGTTCCCCGAGGAGCGCGACATCGTGGGGACGGCGGAGTAGCCGCCCTGAAACCCCGGCACCCCACCCGCCCCGCCGCGCGGGGTACGGGCCGCAAGGCGGCCCGGGTGGGGTGCCGGGGTTTCGCGTTCAGTCCTGGGTCAGCGCCTTGTCGAGGATGATCTCGCGGTCGGCGCCCGCGATCCCGGGCTCCTCGGGGAAGTGGCACGCGCTCAGGTGCCCCGCCCGGTTCCCGGAGATCTGCACCAGCGGCGGCTCCTGCTTGGCGCAGATGTCCTGCGCCTTCCAGCACCGCGTGCGGAACCGGCACCCCGACGGCGGGTTCAGCGGCGACGGCACGTCGCCGGCCAGCCGGATCCGCTCCCGCGCGGACTGCCCCGTGGGCCGCGCCTCCGGCACCGCCGACAGCAGCGCCCGGGTGTACGGGTGGCGCGGCCGCTCGTAGATGTCCGCCCGCGCGCCGACCTCGACGATCTTGCCGAGGTACATCACCGCGACCCGCTCCGAGAAGTGCCGGACGATCGCCAGGTCGTGCGCGATGAAGAGGAAGGCGATCCCCAGGTCCCGCTGCAGGCCCTGCAGCAGGTTGACCACCTGCGCCTGGATGGAGACGTCCAGCGCCGAGACCGGCTCGTCCGCGACGATCAGCTCGGGCTCCAGCGCCAGCGCCCGCGCCACCCCGATGCGCTGCCGCTGGCCGCCGGAGAACTCGTGCGGGAAGCGGTTGTAGTGCTCGGGGTTGAGGCCCACCGTCTCCAGCAGCTCCTGGACGCGCTTGCGCCGGCCGCCGGGCGGGTTGATGCCGTTCACCTCCATGGGGGAGGAGATGATCGTGCCGACGGTGTGACGGGGGTTCAGCGAGGCGTACGGGTCCTGGAAGATCATCTGGATCCGGGACCGGATCGGCGCCAGCTGCCGCCGCGAGGCGTGCGTGATGTCCTGCCCGCGGTAGCGGATCTCCCCGCCGGTGGGCTCCAGCAGGCGGGTGATCAGCCGCCCGGTGGTGGACTTGCCGCAGCCCGACTCGCCGACGACGCCGAGGCTCTCGCCGGCCCGCACCTCGAGGTCGATGCCGTCCACCGCCTGCACATCGGCGACATGGCGGCGGATCGGGAACCCGGCCATCACCGGGAAGTACTTGCGCAGCCCGTTGACCTCCAGGAGCGCCTCGCCGCGCTGCGCGGGGATGCGCGCGCCGCCGGACCGCGAATCGGTGGTGGTGCTCACTGCTCGTTCTCCTCGCTGTCCGTGCTGCCCGGGACCTGGTCCTCAACCGCCTCGGCGTCCGCGGCCCGCTCGGCGTCCGCGGCCGCCTCCACCGCCTCCTCGCCCAGCGCCGGCGCCACGTCCTCGGCGTACAGCTCGGCCTTCTGGGACGGCGTCAGATGGCAGGCCGCGCCGCGCCCGTCGGGCAGCTCGGGCCGCTCGGTGCGGCAGCGCGCCCCGCTGACGTGCTCGGTGAACCGGCAGCGCGGGTGGAAGGGGCAGCCGGTCGGCGGGTCCAGCAGCGACGGCGGTGTGCCCGGGATCGGCGTCAGCGGCAGCGAGACGTCGGTGGTGAGCGACGGCATCGAGCCCAGCAGCCCCCAGGTGTAGGGGTGCTGGGGCGCCCGCAGCACCTCCTCGACGGTGCCGCGCTCCACGGCCCGGCCGGCGTACATCACCAGCAGGTCGTCGGCGGTGTTGGCGACGACGCCCAGGTCGTGGGTGATGAGCACGATCGCGGAGCCGAACTCCCGCTGCATCTCCAGCAGCAGATCGAGGATCTGCGCCTGCACGGTGACGTCCAGCGCGGTGGTCGGCTCGTCCGCGATGATCAGGTCGGGGTTGCAGACCAGCGCCATGGCGATCACCACGCGCTGCCGCATGCCGCCGGAGAACTGGTGCGGGTAGTCGTGGACGCGCTGCGCGGGCTGCGGGATCCCGACCTTGGCGAGCATCTCGACCGCCCGCTCGTGGGCGGCCCGCTTGGTGGCGCCGGTGTGCTTGCGGAACGGCTCGGCGATCTGCCGGCCGACCGTGTAGTACGGCGACAGCGAGGTCATCGGGTCCTGGAAGATCATCGCCATCTTGTTGCCGCGGAGCTGCTGCAGCTGGCGCTCGGAGGCGCCGGTCA
The DNA here is from genome assembly GCF_001879105.1 of Mangrovactinospora gilvigrisea. GTDB lineage: Bacteria > Actinomycetota > Actinomycetes > Streptomycetales > Streptomycetaceae > Mangrovactinospora > Mangrovactinospora gilvigrisea. The sequence goes on from NZ_MLCF01000056.1 coordinate 34,682, forward strand.
ACTCCTGGCCGTCCAGCACGATCTCGCCGCCGATGGTGGTGGTGGCGGGGTTGTGCATGCCGAGGATCGTCAGGTTGGTGACGGACTTCCCGGAGCCGGACTCGCCGACGATGCCGAGCGTGCGGCCGCGCTGCACGTCGAAGGAGAGCCCGTCGACGGCCTTGACGATGCCGTCCTCGGTGGAGAACCGGACGTACAGGTCGCGGACGGAGAGGAAGGCTTCGCCCCCGGTGGCGGCCGGGCTGCCGGCGGGCATGGTCATGGTGGACACAGGGGGTGACTCCTAGTTGAGGCGCACGCGCGGGTCGATGACGGCGTAGCAGGCGTCGATGGCCGCGTTGAAGATGACGATCAGGGCGGCGCCGAAGAGCATGATGCCCATGATCGACGGCAGGTCCGACTTGTCGGTGGCCTCGACGCTGAAGGCACCGAGGCCCTGCAGCGAGAAGGTGTACTCGGTGATGATCGCGCCGCCCAGCAGCGAGGAGAAGTCCATGCCGAACTGGGTGATGATCATCGACAGCGCGCCGCGCCAGGCGTAGCGGAAGAAGACGAAGGGCGTCGACATCCCCTTGGCGCGGGCCATCTTGACGTGCTCCTCCTGGAACTGCTCGATGAGCAGGGAGCGCGTCATACGGGTGTAGGCGCCGACGAAGATGGTGGCGAGCACCGCCCAGGGGATGAGCAGCCCGACGAACCAGCCCCAGGGGTTCTCGGTGAAGGGCACATAGGCCGGGTTGTTGAAGAGGTGCAGCCCGTAGACGAGGATCGCCAGCGCGATCGGCCCGAGGAAGTAGATCTGCATCGAGTACATGAACATCGACAGCGTGGTGGCGACCTTGTCGATGAGCTTGCCGCGGCGGGCGGCGGCGATCATGCCCAGGCCGACGCCGACGATCAGGAAGACCACCGAACCGCCGATGGCCAGCGAGATGGTGACGGGCAGTCGGCCGGTGATGATCGGCCACACCGGGGTCGACTCGTCGAAGGAGTAGCCCAGGCACGGCGCCGGGCAGTTGCCGACAGGGAAGTGCCGGCCGGCGAAGATGCCGACCATGTAGTGCCAGTACTGCAGATAGATGGGCTCGTCCGTGCCCAGGTTGTGGTGAATGATCTTCAAAGCGGAAGCGGTGCAGTCGCGACCGCAGGAGAGCATCGCGGGGTCGCGGGGCACGGCCCAGAACAGCCCGTAGGTGATGGCGCTGATGAGGATCAGGACGACGAGGGCGCCGAGGGCTCGGCGGATCAGGAAACGTAGCATGTCGGGTCGCTGCTCTCCGTGGCTGCGCGCTGGACGGCGGGCCCGGCGGCCGCGCCCCTGGTGGGGGCGCGCACGGCCGCCGGGCCCGCGGCTTCTACTTCAGGAAGAGGCGGGTGGGGTCGAGCATGGCGAGGACGTTGTTGTAGACGACGCCGCCGACGTCCTTCCCGTAGAGCTGGACCTGCGTCCAGTTGTAGGTCGGGATGCCCGGCAGGTCCTTCTCGAGGATGTACTCGCCGAGGTTCTGCCACGCGGTCTGCGACTGGTTGACGTCCGTCATCGCGTTGATCTTGTCGATCTGCTTGTTGACGTACGGGTCGTTGAGGTGCGCGGTGTTGTTGGCACCGGTGGCGATCTGGCGCCCGTCGAAGAGCGGCGGGATCACGGTGTCGCCGTTCGGCCAGTCGGCGCCCCAGTCGGCCATGTACATGTCGTACTGGTTGGGGACCACGTCGATCTGGGTGAAGTAGGTCGAGCGCGGGATGTCCTTCAGCTGGACGTTGACGCCGGCCTGCTTCAGGGTGGTCTGGATCGCCGCGGCCGCGTTCTGCATGGCCGGGGTGTTCTCGTAGGCCAGCGTGACCTTCATCCCGGTCTTGTGCAGCTTGGTGAGCATGGCCTTGGCCGTGGCCGGGTCGCCGTTCGGCTTCTTCAGCTTGCCGTAGGGGTCGGTCTGCTTCCAGCCGGCCATCGTCGGGCTGAAGTAGTTGCCGGCCAGGTCGCCGGCCGAGGCGCCGCCGGCCGCGGTGAGGATCTGCTTGATCGGCATGGCGATCGAGAGCGCCTTGCGGACCTGGTAGTCCTTCAGCCGGGTCATGTTGTACGTGATGGTGCCGTTGAACGGCTCGTAGCCCTGCACCGTGTACTTGGCGATGCTCGGCGTGGTGAGCACCTTGTCCGCCGAGTTGGGGTCGACGGGGTTGCCGAGGCTGACCGCCTTGGCGTTGGCGCCGGTCTGGTCCTCCAGCCGCTGGGTGGTGTCCTGCGTGGAGTGGCCGTAGTGGATGTCGTAGCCGTCGAGGTACTGGTGGCGGATCGGGTCCAGCTTCGGGTCCCAGTTGGGGTTCTTCTCGAGGACGAGCTCCTTGTCCAGCGAGTGGGACTTGATCTGGTACGGCCCGTCCGAGACCGGCATCTGGTCGTACTTGGCCTTGGTGTCCTTGGCCTTCTCGACGGCGCCGTAGCCGGGCATCGCCAGCGTGTAGGGCAGGTCGGCGTGCGGCGTCTTGAAGTTGAAGACGATGGTGGAGTTGTCCGGCGCGGACAGCACCGAGTCCGGCAGCGACTTGCCCTTGTACGGCCCCGGGTAGAACTTGCGGAAGCCCGCGCCCGTGGTGTTGGAGAGCCACTGCTGCATGTAGGTCGGGCCGTTGGTCTCTCCGCTGTCGAAGAGCCGCTCGAAGGACCACTTGATGTCGGTGGCCGTGATCGGCGTGCCGTCCTGCCACTTCAGCCCGGACTTCAGGTGGAACGTCCAGGTCTTGTCGCCGTTCGACGCCGTGCCCGGGTCGGTCGCCAGGTCGCCCACGACGGTGAACTTCGTGCCGTCGTTGCTCATCTTGTAGCCGGTGAGGCCGCGCTCGAAGAGCGAGACGATGTCCTGGGCGTTGGCGGTGTAGATCTGTCCCGGGTCGTAGTGCCCGATGTCGGACTCTTCGTAGGTCTGCAGGACTCCGCCGTTCTTGGCGCCCGGCACCGGCGTGGCCGGCCCGTTCGAGTCGGCGGCGGTGCCCACCTTGGTGGTGCTGTACTTCTTCTCGGACTGCTGCGCCTGGGCCTGGTTGTTCTTGGGGCCCGCGTTGGCTCCGCCGCCGCCGCTGCTGCAGGCGGAGAGGGCCAGCGCCGAGGAGGCGACTATCGCGCAGGCGCTGTAGCGCAGCGCTCTGCCGGAGAGAGACCTGGTCATGCGGTGGAGCACCTTCCTGTTCGAGGCACCGGGTGGTACCGCGTCGTACTGAGAGGTACTGGTCGAGGCAGGAACGAGCGGCCTACCGGGCGGACTTCGGGTCGAGCGCGTCGCGCACCGAATCGCCGAGCAGGTTGAAGGCGATGACGAAGACGATCATCGTCACGGTGGGAAAGACCATGTAGGTGATGTCGCTCTGGTAGACCGCGGCGCCCGTCTGGAACATCCGCCCCCAGTCGGGGGTGGGCTGCTGGACGCCGACGCCCAGGAAGGACAGGCCGGCCTCGGCGGAGACCATCGTCGGCAGGAGCAGGGTGCCCTGGACGACGATGGGCGTCGTCATGTTGGGCAGGATCTCCTTCCTGATGATCCGCCAGGTCGACGCGCCGCTGAGCTTGGCGGCCTCGACGAATTCGCGTTCCCGCATGGAGAGCACGGCGCTGCGCAGGATGCGTGCAACGGCCATCCAGCTCAGGAACCACATCACGACGATCAGGATGGTGACGCGGAACCAGGTCGGCGTCTGCACCCTCGGGCTGAAGAACAGCGCCGAGAGCACCGGGATGAACGCGATGAAGAAGAGCTGCTGGGGAAAGGCCATCAGCAGGTCCGCCACGCGCATCACCACGTAGTCGACCCAGCCGCCGAGATAGCCGGCGAGCAGGCCGAGCACCACCGAGGTGATGATGATGAGGATGGTGAGCGCGACCCCGATGCCGATCGAGGTGCGCATCCCGTAGAACAGCTCGGTGAAGACGTCCTTGCCGTACGGGGGTTCGAGGCCGAACCAGAACTGGCCGCTGATGCCGCCGTTGGGCTTGAGCGGGTAGCCGAAGGAGTTGAGCAGGTTCTCGTTGACTCCGTACTGGGTGTACGGGTTCTTCCCGTAGAGCATGGAGACGACGGGAGCCAGCAGGGCCGCCAGGAAGAAGGCCAGCACGATGTAGAGGGAGAGCATTCCGGTGCGGTCGCGCCGGAATCTCCGCCAGGCCAGCTTGCCGGGCGACAGGCTCTCCCGGGCCACGGGGCCCTGGGCTTCCCCCTCTTCGTCCGGCATCGTCCCGACCGAGGTGCCTGTGTCCGAATTCGGGTCGGCCGGAGGTTTGTTGATCATGGAGATGCCCCCGCGCAGAGGTAAGTCGTCGCTAACACGAGTGGATGTGCGGACTCTCGCAACTGGTTTACCGCGAGGTCAAGGGTTGAGGCGCGGCCTATACCCATATGTTGCTTTCGGCGGGGGCGAGTTGGGAACGTTGCCGATCTGTGCTGGACAGAAACCGATCGGCAACGACGGGGCAACGTGCTGATGCACAAAGTGACCGAAAAGCGGAAGGTGATGTTCCAAAACGTCGCCGCCCGCACGCTTTCTGTAGCGCGGGGCGGCGAGCTTTCCTATTCAGTAGGTCAAGAATTCCAACGAAAGGTCAAGAAGACAACGACCGCCGGAGGAAATCGACCTGAAGAAGCAGCAGGTTCTCGGCCACTTGCGCCTGCGGTGTCATGTGTGTCACACCGGACAGCGGCAGGACGGTGTGCGGCCGTCCGGCGGCCAGCAGCGCCGAGGAGAGCCGCAGCGTGTGGGCCACCACCACGTTGTCGTCCGCCATCCCGTGGATGAGCATCAGCGGCCGCTCCAACCCGCCCGCGTCCTCGGCCAGATCGTGGTCCCGGTAGACCTCCGGCCGCTCCTCGGGCAGGCCCAGGTAGCGCTCCGTGTAGTGGGTGTCGTAGAGCCGGAAGTCCGTCACCGGCGCCCCGGCCACCGCCGCCCGGAAGACGTCCGGACGCCGCAGCACGGCCAGCGCCGCCAGATAGCCCCCGTACGACCAGCCCCGGATGCCCACCCGCGCCAGGTCCAGCGGATACCGCTCGGAGAGCGCCTGCACCGCGTCCACCTGGTCCTGCAGCGACCGCTCCGCCATCGCGAAGGCGATCGACTTCTCCCAGGACGGGCTGCGCCCCGGCGTGCCCCGCCCGTCCGCCACCACCACCGCGAAGCCCTGGTCCGCGAACCACTGCGACACCAGGAAGGGATTCTGAGCCGCCGTCACCCGCTGCCCGTGCGGACCCCCGTACGGGTCCATCAGCACCGGCAGCAGCCCGTCCCGCGCCTCGTCGTAGCCCGTCGGCAGCAGCACCGCGGCCGGCAGCCGCCGGGCGCCCGCGAAGCCGTAGGACGGCCGTGCGGCGATCCCCGGCGCCTCCGCCAGCGAGGCGATCTCCGCGACCGGCTTCTCCGGCTCCGCCTCCCGGAAGACCCGGGCCGCCGCGCCCGCCCGGTCCGGCGCCGAGGAGAGCAGCACCAGGTTGCCGCCGCCGCGCACCGCGGTGTGCACCCCGCGGCCCTCCGAGACCCGCGCCGCGCCCCCGCCGCCCGACAGGGCGGCCCGGTGCACATGCACCTCGCCGATGGCCTCCTTCGACTCGGCGCCCTCCGCGGCCGAGGCGGTGAACAGCACGTCCCGGTCGCCGACGTCCAGCACCGCCCGGACGTGCAGCCCCGGGCCGCTGACGTCCACGCCGTCCACCGTGACGTGCCGGCGGTCGCCCTCGTCCGAGACGCGCACCATCCGGCCGTCGCCGGTCCACGCCGGCACCCCGGGGACCAGGTCGAACCACGTCGGGTCCCGCTCCTCGTGCAGCACCTCGGTGGCGCCGCTCTCCGGATCGACCGCCAGGTACCGCTGCTCCCGCTGGTCGCGGGACTGCACCAGCAGCAGCGGGCGGCCGCCCGGCGCCGCCGCCTGCCAGCGCACCACGGCGAGGTAGGGGAAGGCCGCCCGGTCCCACTCCACCTCGCGCCGGGAGCCGTCCAGGCCCACCACCCACAGCGTGACGTCGGCGTTGGGGGTGCCCGCCGCCGGGTACGCCACCTCCGCCGGGCGGCTGCCCGGGTTCGCCGGGTCGGCGATCCACCAGCGGTTCACCGGGGCCTCGTCGACCCGCGCGACCAGCAGCCGGGTGCCGTCCGGCGACCACCAGTGGCCGCGGTGCCGGTCCATCTCCTCGGCGGCCACGAACTCCGCCAGGCCCCAGACGACCTCCGGGCCGTCCGGTTCGGCGAGCGCCCGGTCGCCGCCGCCGTCCGCGTCCACCACCCGCAGCGCGCCGCCCGCGGCGTACGCCACCCGGGCGCCGTCCGGGGAGGGGCGCGGGTCGATCACCGGGCCGGGCACCGCCAACTCCCGCGCCCCGCCGGGGCGCTGCAGATCCGTGGTGAACAGCCGTCCGGAGAGCGCGAACGCCGCGGTGCGCTGCTCGGCGTCGGCGGCGTAGCCGACCACGCCGGCCGAGCCCTCCCGGGCCCGCTCGCGGCGCGCCCGCTCCTCCGGGGAGAGGTCCTCCCCGGCCGCGCCGAGCAGCGCCTCGGGGTCGCCGGCGGCCCACTCGTTCCCGGAGTCCAGCTCGTGCACCCACAGCACATGGGAGCGGTCCGTGCCCGAGCGCGACCGCAGGAACACCACCCGCCGTCCGTCGTGGGCCGGAGTGAAGGCGCGCGGCGCCCCCAGCGTGAACCGCTGCGTCCGCGCATGAGCCTGAGGAAACGTCATAGCCGCACGTTACGCGGCTTCCGCGCCGCGAAGGGGCGCGGTGCTCCGCCGACCGGCGGCCGCGCCGCGGGGCGCGGGTGGCCGGGATCGGGCGTCCGCGGGCGGGATCGTCCGGGCGTTCGACTCCTACCCCGCCCGGCGTAACGTCCCGGAGTCCGTGATTCCGCGCGCCCTCGTGACGACACCGCAGGCCAGAGCGGCGAGGGCGTGCGCCCTCGGCGCTACCGCGCGCCCCCTTCACGCCGTCACCCCAGGTGAACCAGTGCCTACGATGCGGGTATGCGAGGGGTGGCCGGCCCGCCCGGATGTCCGACAAGCTGAGCAGAGGAGCGTCCTCGTGACCCTCTCGATCTCCCTGGTGCTGCTTCTGCTGGTGCTGGTGGTCGTGATGCTGCGCAAGGCCGGGCTCAAGCCCGTCCATGCCCTGATCTGCGCCCTGTTCGGCTTCTACCTCGCCTCCACCGGCCTCGCCCCGACGATCCGCGACTTCACCAGCAACCTCGCCAACATGCTGGGCAGCTTCAAGTTCTAGCGCCGGACCGGCTTACGCTGACCCCTATGACGGATGCCCCGCCCGCCGCGCGCCGGCTGCTGCTGGTCCACGCCCACCCCGACGACGAGTCCATCGGCAACGGCGCCACCATGGCCAAGTACGCCGCCGAGGGGGCCCATGTCACCCTCGTCACCTGCACCCTCGGCGAGGAGGGCGAGGTGATCCCGCCCGGTCTCGCGCACCTCGCGGCCGACCGGGACGACACCCTCGGGCAGCACCGGATCGGCGAACTCGCCGACGCCATGAAGCAGCTGGGCGTCACCGACCACCGCTTCCTCGGCGGCCCCGGCCGCTACCGCGACTCGGGGATGATGGGCGTCCCCTCCAACGAGCGCCCCGGGGCGTTCTGGCAGGCCGACCTCGACGAGGCCGCCGAGCACCTCGCCGCGGTCGTCCGCGAGGTCCGCCCCCAGGTGCTGGTGACGTACGACACCAACGGCGGCTACGGGCACCCCGACCACATCCAGGCCCACCGCGTCGCGATGCGCGGCGCCGAGCTGGCGCAGCGCCCCGGCGGCGGGGGAGAGCCGCACGCCGTCGAGAAGATCTACTGGAACTGCATGCCGCACAGCGTCCTCCAGGAGGGCTTCGACAGGCTGCGCGCGGCCGGCGAGGAGGGCCCCTTCGGCGCCGTCGCCAGCGCCGACGATGTCCCCGGCGTCGTCCCGGACGACGAGGTCACCGCGGAGATCGACGGATCGTCCTACGCCGCCCGCAAGTCGGCGGCGATGGCCGCGCACGCCACCCAGATCGCGGTGGACGGCCCCTTCTTCGCGCTCTCCAACGACCTCGGCCAGCCGCTCATCGGCCACGAGTACTACCGCCTGGTGCACGGCACCTCCGGCGCGGCCGACGGCGCGCGCGAGACGGACCTCTTCGCGGGGGTCGACGAGGGCGCCGGCGTCGATGAGGCCGCCGGCTCCGGACGGGGGGAGTGAGATGAGCAACGCGGTGCGGGGTGCCCTGCTGGTGCTGCTCGGCGTGCTCGGCCTGGCGGCCGGGCTCGCCGGGGCGTTCGTCCAGGCGCTGTGGTCGGGCGGCGGGCTGCTGCTGGCGCTCGCCGCGGCTGCCGGGCTCTTCGCCGCCGGCCGGCGCCTCGCCGGCAGCCGCTGGGGCGGGGCCGTCCCGGCGGCGTGCTGGCTGGCCGTCGTCCTCTATCTGGCCGCGGGGCGCACCGAGGGCGACATCGTCCTCGCCAACGGCGGGGGAGCCTACGCGTTCCTGCTCCTCGGCGGGATGGCCGGCGTCTTCGCCGCGCTGCTGCCGGCGCGCGCGAGGGTGGCCGCGAGCTGACGCTCCGTCCGGTCGGCGACCCACCGGACCCGTGCGCCACAGGCCAACCCCTCATTGTGTACTGTGCGCTACGGGCATCTCGCCCGTTCCTTCGGCACGCCCGAAACCCACCGGCCACCGGACAGTATGGTGGAGCCCGCCCGGTGCCCCCGGCGCCGCCCGCACGGCGGTCGAGCGAACAAGGTGAAGCGCTGTGAGTCGAAACACTGACCAGGACCCGAACTACCCCGGCCAGGGAGGCCCGGAGGGAGAGCGGGACGACGGCGACCAGCGCGAGACGCGCACCGAGACCACGCTGACCACCCGCATCCGGGTGGCCATCCCCGGCGCGCGCCCGATGCCGCCGATGGTCCTTCGCGAGCCCGTCGGCGACGGCGAGGCACCCCCCAACCCGCCCGCGGACGGCACCAGCGGCGGCGGTCCGCTGCCGCGCCGCACCCCGAAGACGCCGCACTGGCACGCCAGTCCGGCGCCGGGCGGCGGCGCTTCGGCGCCCGCGGCGTCCGCGGCGCCGTCCGCGCCGGCGACCTCGGTGGACGAGACCGGCATCAGTGACTGGTTCCGGCCCAAGAGGCCCGGCGCCGACACCGGTTCGCACCCCCGCCCCGACCTCACCGGCCCGGCGCCGGTGCCGACGCCCGAGCCGGCGCCGGACGGCGGGACGTCGCGCGGCAGCGGGCTGCTGGCCGGCGGGTTCATGGCGATGCGCGAGGGGCAGGCGCAGGCGCAGGCCTCCCGGGACGACGCGCCGCAGACGGCGGCGCCGGCCGCGGACCCGTTCCCGACGGCCCCGTCCGAGCCGCTGCCGCCCGCGCCCGACCCTTCGGCGGCGGCGAGCCCCTTTGGCGCGGAGGGCGCGCTGCCGCGCCGCGGCGGCGCGCCGGCCCCGTCGTGGGGCGACGGGCCGTCCTACGTCGAACCGGCGTACCCGGGCGCGGAGGCGGGTCCCGGTCTGACTCCGGGTGCGGGTGCGGGTGTTGGCGGGGGGCTCGATCCCCGTCAGGGTGGTTCCGGTATGTCCGGCTATGCCGACGGTCCCGGCCAGACCCCGGCCGGTGGCATTCCCGTCCCGGGTGCCGGCGCTCCCGGCTTCGGCGACGGCCCCGGCCTGTCCGGCTACGCCGACGGTCCGGGGCAGACCCCGGCGGGCGGCATTCCCGTCCCCGGCGCCGGCGCTCCCGCGTTCGGCGACGGCCCCGGCCTGACTCCGGGTGCGGGTGCGGGTGTTGGCGGGGGGCTCGATCCCCGTCAGGGCGGTTCCGGTATGTCCGGCTATGCCGACGGTCCGGGGCAGACCCCGGCGGGCGGCATTCCCGTCCCCGGTGCCGGTGCTCCCGGCTTCGGCGACGGGCCCGGCCGGACGCCGGCCGGCGGCATCCCCGCGGCGGGCCCCGGCGCGGGTCCGGGCTTCCCCGACGGGCAGAACGCGGGCTTCCCCGGCGGTCCGGGGCTCGGCGGCCCCGGGGTCGCCTCGGGCGGCGACGTCTTCGGCGGGGCCGGCGCGCCGACGCCGCGTCAGGACGGCTCGCCGTCCTTCCCGGGCGTCCCGCCGCTGAACGGCGCCGGCGCGCCCGGCTACACCGCCGGTCCCGGCAACACTCCCGCGGGCGGCATGCCGATCCCCGGCGGCCCCGGCGCCCCGATGCCGCCCCAGGAGGGCTCGCCCTCCTTCCCCGGCGTCCCGCCGCTGAACGGCGCGGGCGGCGGCGCTCCCGCGCCGGGCCAGGACGGCTCGGCGTCCTTCCCCTCCGTCCCGCCGCTCGCCGGCGCGCCGGGCAACCCCGGCGCTCCCGGCAACCCCGGCGTCGCGCCGGAGGCCGCCGCCACGGCCCGCTTCCTCCGCTCCCAGCACCCCACCAACGAGCCGGACGCCACCGGCCAGTTCGTGGTGCCGCCGGTCTCCGAGGACGAGCCGAAGCCCAAGGCCAAGCAGAAGAAGCCCAAGCAGCAGAACCCCAACCAGAACCCCAGCCAGAACCCGAACCGGCCGCAGGCCCCGCAGGCCCAGGCGCACGCCCAGGCCCCGGCGCCGACCGGCCCGGTCGACCCGCGGAAGCCGAGCCCCAACACCCCGTCCGCCTCCGCGGACCCCGCCGCCGGGCGCAACACCGAGGACACCACCCGCCTCGGCCGCATCCCCGCCGGCCCGGTCAGCGGCCCCGGCGGCCAGCCCATGCCGCCGCTCGGCGCGGTCCCCCCGGGCCGGCAGACCCCCGCGGGCGGCCTCACCCCCGGCGCCGGCCGCCCGGCCCCGCAGCAGCAACCGCAGCAACCGCTGCCCCCGCAGGGCCAGGCCCAGCCGCAGCAGCAACCGCAGCCGCAGCCCCAACCGCGGCCGGACGCCGCCCACTCGGGCGTCCCGCCGCAGCAGGGCGCCCCGGCGCCCGCGGCGGCGCCCCCGGCGCCCTCCGCGCCCGCGGCCAAGCGGAAGGGCCGCTCCAAGCCCGTCCTCGCCGTTGGAGGCATCGTCGGCCTCGCCGCCGCCGCGTACGTCGTCGGCCTGGCCATGAACCACGCCGACGTCCCGCTGCACACCACGGTGCTCGGCGTGGACATCGGCGGGCTGAACCGCGCCGACGCCCAGCAGAAGCTGGACAGCACGCTCTCGGCCCGCGCCGGCGCCCCGCTCCGACTGACGGCCAACGGGCGCACCTTCCGCCTCGACCCGTCCGTCGCCGGGTTGCAGCTGGACACCACCAAGACCGTGGCGGCCGTCGCGCACAAGGACTACAACCCGGTGACGGTCATCGGCTCCCTCTTCGGGGTGAGCCACGCCGATGACCCGGTCCTCGTCGAGGACGACGACAAGCTCAACGCCCAGCTCGCCAAGGTCGGCGCCAAGGTCGGCGGCACGCTGCGCGAGGGCGGCATCGCGTTCAAGCAGGGCAAGGCCGTGGCGATAACCCCCCGGTCCGGCACCGCCGTCGACCCGGGCACCTCGGGCAGCGCCATCAAGCGCGCCTGGGTCGCCCGGATGGAGACCGGCAAGGACAGCCCGGTGGGCCTCTCGCTGAAGAAGGAGGACCCGACCGTCACCTCCGCGGCCGTCAGCAAGGCCATGCACGACTTCGCCAAGCCGGCGATGTCCGGGCTGGTCACGCTGAAGGCCGGGAACTACACGATCATGTTCAGCCCGGACACCCTCAGCAAGAACCACCTGCTGCAGATGAAGCCCGACGGCCAGGGCAACCTCGCGCCGGTCTGGGACACCCAGCTGCTGGAGCAGCTGTGGGGCCACACCTTCGACCCGCTCGGCCCCAAGCCGTCCGGCAAGGGCTTCACCATGAACGGCGAGAAGGTGACGATCGCCAAGGGCAGCGGCGTCACCGGCGCGGCCGGCGCCGCCGCCCTCGACCAGGCGCTGAAGAACACCAGCCAGCGCATCGCGGTGGTGTGGATCGGCGGCTGATCAGCCGTCACCGCCGGCGCCCCGCCGCCGTCCGCGCCTCGCGGGCGGCGGCGGCACCGTTTTCCCGGCGACCAGCGCCCGCTCGTCGACCTCGACGACCGCGCCGTCCCGCCGCCGCACCGCCAGCCGACCATCCGTCCAGGACAGCAGCTCGCCCACCACATCCCCGAAGACCGGCCGGCCCTCCGGGCCGACCTCGAGAACACGGCGAACCGAAACCCTTCGGCCGACGTCGGAGCCAGTGATACGAATATCTGTGCCGCCGTTGCCGCCCTGCGCGGAGCCGCTGCCGCCGGCGGGGCCCACGGTCCCCTCACGCGCCATGCGGACCCCTCCTGTGCATTCGAGCCTCCACAACGGTGATACTAGGTGTCGGGCATCGACGGACAGCGCGCTCCCTGCGCGTGAGCGCCCCAAACGAGGAGGAACGACAGCGTGACGTACGTCATCGCACAGCCCTGTGTCGACGTCAAGGACAAGGCGTGCATCGAGGAGTGCCCCGTCGACTGCATCTACGAGGGTCAGCGCTCCTTGTACATCCACCCGGACGAGTGCGTCGACTGCGGCGCCTGCGAGCCGGTCTGCCCGGTCGAGGCGATCTTCTACGAGGACGACACCCCGGACGAGTGGAAGGACTACTACAAGGCGAATGTCGAGTTCTTCGACGACCTGGGTTCCCCGGGCGGCGCGTCCAAGCTGGGCCTCATCGAGAAGGACCACCCGCTGATCTCCGTGCTTCCTCCGCAGAACCAGCCGTGACCTCCCTCCGCACCGCTCTTCGGAGTTGATCCCGCAGTGACGCCATCGCACAACGGTGCCGCGGCCGCGCCGTCCCCGCAGCAGCCGGGGGCGGCGCGCCGCGTTTCCGACGCATCCGCATCCGCACCCGTCCCGCCCTACCTCGCCACCCCGCGCTCCGCCGCGCTGCCCCAGTTCCCCTGGGACCGCCTGGAGCCCGCCAAGGCCGTGGCCGCCGCCCACCCCGGCGGCATCGTCGACCTGTCCGTCGGCACGCCCGTCGACCCCGTCCCGGAGCTGGTGCAGGGCGCCCTGCGCGCCGCCTCCGACTCCCCGGGCTACCCGCTGACCGCCGGCACCCCGCAGCTGCGCGAGGCGCTCGCCGAGTGGCTGCGCCGCCGCGTTGGCGCGGAGATCGGCACCGCCGCAGTGCTGCCGCTGGTCGGCTCCAAGGAGCTGGTCGCCTGGCTCCCCACCCAGCTGGGGCTGGGCCGCGGCGACGCGGTCGCCCTCCCCGAACTCGCCTACCCCACCTACGACGTGGGCGCGCGGCTGGCCGGCTGCGAGCCGCGCACCTACCGCGAGCCCTGGGAGGCGGACACCGCCGGGCTCAAGCTCCTCTGGCTGAACTCGCCCTCCAACCCGACCGGGCGCGTCCTGACCAAGGACGAGCTGGCCCGGACGGTGGAGTGGGCGCGCGAGCACGGCGTGCTCGTCGTCTCGGACGAGTGCTACATCGAGCTCGGCTGGGACGCGGAGCCGCTCTCCGTGCTCCACCCGTCCGTCAACGGCGGCTCCCACGAGGGGCTGCTGGCGCTGCACTCGCTCTCCAAGCGGTCCAACCTGGCCGGCTACCGGGCGGCGTTCGCCGCCGGCGACGAGCGGGTGGTCCGCGAACTGCTGGAGGTCCGCAAGCACGGCGGCATGATCGTGCCGCGGCCGGTGCAGGACGCGATGGCGGCGGCGCTCGGCGACACCGTGCACGTCGACGAGCAGCGGGCCCGCTACGCGCAGCGCCGCGCCGCGCTGCGGACGGCCTTCCTCAAGGCGGGCTTCACCATCGACCACAGCGAGGCGAGCCTCTACCTGTGGGCCAGCCGCGGCGAGTCCTGCTGGGACACCGTCAACCGGCTCGCCGAGCAGGGCATCCTCGTCGCCCCCGGCGAGTTCTACGGGCCGAAGGGCGACCGGCACGTGCGGATCGCCTTCACCGCGACGGACGAGCGCGTCCGCGCCGCGGTGGACCGCCTGGCGGGGTAGCCCCCGTCCCGCGTCAGCCGGTCTGGACGCCGGCGGGGACCATCAGGAAGACGTTGGCGTCCACCCGGTCGATATGGCCGCGGATACCGAAGACGATCCCGCTGCAGAAGTCGACGACGCGGCGGGCCATCGCGGTGTCCACATCGCTGAGGTCCACCAGGACGGGCGTGCGGTCGTCCAGGTGTTCGGCGACGGCGCGCGCGTCGCCGAACGTCCGCACCCGCACGAGCGCGAACCGGCGCGAGGGCAGGACGACGTGACCGGTCGTCGGGATGTCCTCGCGCTCGTCCTCGTCGTAGCGGCCGGGGTCGTACCGGCGCCCCGGCCGCACCGGACTCGGTGCCGCAGGCCACCTGCGCGGGTTGTCGATCGGAACCACCTCCGCGAGCCTCCCGGTCCCCCATGCGCCGTCCACGTTCTCTATCCCGGCCATACGACCATCAAAACACTCGCCACGACCATCCCTTTGCAGCGACGCGCCCCACCCCGCCCAACTC
>NZ_MLCF01000057.1 GCF_001879105.1 Mangrovactinospora gilvigrisea
GGCGCCGGGGCTCGATCCGTCATCAGCCGGTCAGAAGAAGACCGACCGCCGCTTCAGCAGCATCCGGTACAGCTCGTGCTGGATGCTCTCCCGCACCTGGTCCGCCAGGTTGAAGACGACCATCGGATCGTCCGCCGCCCCCTCCCCGTAGCCGTCCGTCGGCACCGGCTCCCCGAACCGGATCGACCACTTGGACGGCAGCGGCACCGCCCCCAGCGGCCCCAGCCAGGGGAACGTCGGCGTGATCGGGAAGTACGGCAGGCCCATCAGCCGCGCCAGCAGCCGGGCGTTGCCGAGCATCGGGTAGATCTCCTCGGCCCCCACCACCGCGCACGGCACGATCGGACGCCCCGTCCGCAGCGCCGCCGAGACGAACCCGCCGCGCCCGAACCGCTGCAGCCGGTACCGCTCGCCGAAGGTCTTGCCGAGCCCCTTGAAGCCCTCCGGCAGCACCCCCACGATCTCGTCGGCCTCCAGCAGCCGCAGCGCGTCCTCCGGGCAGGCCAGGGTGTGGCCGGCCTTGCGCGCCAACTCGCCCAGCACCGGCAGCTGGAAGACCAGGTCGGCGGCGAGCAGCCGGAGCGCGCGGCGCGCCGGATGGTGGTCGCGGAGCGCGACCTGGATCATCAGCGCGTCCAGCGGCAGGGTGCCCGAGTGGTTGGCGACCACCAGCGCGCCACCCTCGTCGGGAATGTTCTCCAGGCCCTCGACGTCGACGCGGAAGTAGTGGTCGTAGAGCGGCCGCACCGCGGAGAGCAGCACGTTGTCGGTGAGGTCCGGGTCGAAGCCGAAGTCGTCGACCTCGTAGCAGCCGGAGAGCCGCCGGCGCAGGAAGTCCACGCCGCGCAGCAGCGCCTCCTCCAGCCCGCCGGGGCCCGGCACGCCGTCGCCCCCGTCGCCGTCCACGCCGTCGCCGTCCACGCCCGTGTCCGCCTCCGCCGCGTCCTCGGGGTCGGGCGCCGGGCGCAGCGGCCGCGGCACCGCGCCGTCGCCCCGGCCGAACGGGATCACCTTCGCATCAGCCACGGATCCAGCCTCGCACGTCCGACCACCCGATCCCCCAACTCCGACCGAGCAGCCCCCGCCCGCGGGCCGCGGAGTAGTCGGCGAGCGTCTCGGCGGTGGTGTACTGCGGGGCGAAGCCCAGCACCTCGCGCATCCGCGTGGTGTCGACGACCCGGCCGTGGGTGAGCAGCCGGATCTGCTCCGGGGAGAAGTCGGTGGCGCCGACCGTCCGCGCCGCCTGCCCGGAGGCGGTGACGGCCGGCAGCGGCAGCGGCAGCATCGGGCGGCCCAGGCGCCGGGCGGCCTGGGAGAGCAGCAGCACGCCGTCCCCGGCGATGTTGAAGGTGCCGTCGGCGGAGGTGGCGGGGACGCCGCGGCGCGGCCGCAGCGCCACCGCGCGCAGCACGTCCACCGCGTCGTCCTCGTGGACGAACTGCAGCCGCGGGTCGAAGCCGAGCACGGTGGGCAGCACCGGCAGGGCGAAGTAGCGGGCGAGCGGGGAGTCGGCGGCCGGGCCCAGCACGTTCGCCAGGCGCAGCACGCACACCGAGACATCGGGCCGGCGCCGGGCGAAGCCGCGGACGTACTCCTCGACCTCCACCGCGTCCCGGGCGTAGCCGCCGGAGGGCAGCACCCGGGCCGGCATGTCCTCGGAGTAGAGCGCGGGGTCGCGGGCGGCCGAGCCGTAGACGCTCGTCGTCGACTTGACGACGAGCCGTTGGACCGACGGGGTGCGGGTGCAGGCGGCCAGCAGCTGCATGGTGCCGATGACGTTGGCCTCCTTGACGGCGCTGCGCACCCGGGGGCCTGCGGACCCCAGCGGGGTGGCGTTGACGTTGAGGTGCACCACGGTGTCCGCGCCGGCCGCGGCGACGGTGGCCGCGATGCCGGGGCGGCGCAGATCGGCGCGGACGAACTCGGCGTCGCCGAGCCCGTCGGGCGGCGGCTCGACGTCCACGCCGATCACCCGCCGCACCCCGGGCGCGCGGACCAGGGCGCGCGCCACCCGGCTCCCCAGGTGCCGTGCGACGCCGGTCACCAGGACCGTGCTGCCCGCCATCCGCCGCTCTCCTCCTCAGGCCGCCTCGCGCGGGCCTCGTGCCGCGCTCGGGAAACACCACAAGCCGCCGACCCCGCTTCTACGGGGCAGGCGGCTCGGGGACGCGATGCGCAGGGCCGACGGGCCCCGTGCTCACTTCTTGTTGCGACGCTGGACGCGCGTGCGCTTCAGCAGCTTGCGGTGCTTCTTCTTGGCCATACGCTTGCGGCGCTTCTTGATGACAGAGCCCACTGACAACCTCGCTCACATCGAGACACGGTGCCCCCGCGCCTCAGGTGCGCGGCACGGGGGAAGTGGTCAGGGGCAGGCGCCCACACGACCGACCCCCGAAGCGTACAGCGGCGCCCGCGGCGCAGGCCAACCGGGGTCGGTCCGCGCCGCGGGCTGGGTGGTGCCGGCTACGCCGTCTCGCTGCCGACGTAGGAATCACGCAGGTAGTCGTGCACGGCCTGCTCCGGAACGCGGAACGAGCGCCCCACCCTGATCGCTGGGAGCTCACCGTGGTGCACCAGGCGGTACACCGTCATCTTGGACACGCGCATGACCGAGGCCACTTCGGCGACGGTCAGGAAGTTGACCTCGTTGAGAGGCCGCTCTGCATCTGCCATGACACACCGAACCTTTCGTGCTCGCCGGGCACCGGCTTCCCCTCCGGTGTCAATATGCCGACATGCACGCCCTCCCCAGACTAGTGGCGCGTGGTACCAGTGGGAAGACGAGTAACCAACGCCTGTTTACGCTGACAATCCGGCAGATTCCAGGATGTACCGGGCAATTGGCGAGTAGAAGTTGGCTGAAAGTCCGTCATCCAGGGGCACGGCAACCGCGACCCGGCCCTCCGCTTCGCCGACGAACAGCGCCGGATCATTGGAGTCCGCGAAGCCGATCGCCTCCACTCCGGCCTGTCCCGCGGCGCACACCCAGCCGTGGTCGCCGATCACCAGGGCCGGCGGAGGGGACCCGTCCGCGGCGAGCGCGGCCAGGGCGGCGCGCACCGGGAGCGGCGAGTGGCTGTGCGCCGGCGCACTCGGACGCGGCCCGTCCGCCTGAGCGCCCGTCAGTTGTCCGAGGTCTTCGGGGCTGGAGTGGTCCGGGTGCCCCGGGGGTGGCGCCGGGGGGTTGGCGAGGTGCAGCACTCCGCGCCGCTGCCGCAGCACCCGGGGCCGCGGCCCCGCCCCGGTGCCCACGGTGAGGACGGTGCCCAGGGCGGGCAGCAGCACCGGGCAGCCGACCCGGGCCAGCGCCCTGACCAGCGACGCGTGCAGGGCGAGGAGGCGGGCGGGATGACCGGTGCCGCAGAGCACCGGCGCGCGGTCGCGGGCGGTGGCGGCGAGGCGCACCGCGAAGGCGTCCAGCGCGTCCAGGGTGCGGTCGGGGTCGATGCGGTCGACACCCGTCCGGTAGGTCGGATCGGGGTGCACGCCCACCCGACGGTGCATCAGATCGAGAATCGCGTCCGGGCCCCAGTCGCCCTGCGGATCGAGGCCGAGGAGATACGCCGGGTCGCGGTCGGCGAACCGTCGGTAGTGCCGGAGGTTGTTCTCGCGCGGCGTGGCGACGTTCCCGGCGAGGCACCGGGAGATCAAGTGGCGCCGGAGGCGAACTCGCGAGGGCACGCCCTCGATTGTGAACGAACTGTGCAGGTCGCACCGGGCCTGCGGCGTGTTTCGGACGGAGTTCGGGAGAACGCGCTCCGTGACCGACGCTCCTGGGGCTGCCGGCTACGGCAGCATCCCGTGGTGCGGCCAGACCGCCCGGCGCACCGCGATGATCGCCTGATCGAGGCGGGAGGCGGGGTCGAAACCGTCCTCGTGGAAGTCGAGATAGGCGGTGTCGCCGCCCTCGCCCATGGTGAACGGGGCCTCCTCGCCGCTGAGTCGGCGGGCCTCCAGCCGCCACTCCGGCGGGACGGAGGTGTCGGCGGCCAGCGGGTGCCCGGCCGCCTCGGCGGTCAGATGCGTCCAGGCCCGGGGGACGGTGCCCACCACGTCGTACCCGCCGCCGCCGAGCGCCACCCACCGCCCGCCGGCGTGGCGGTGCGCGAGGTCGTGGCAGGCGGCGGCCGCGGCGCGCTGCCCGTCGACGGTGAGCATCAGATGCGCCAGCGGGTCGTCGAGGTGGGTGTCGGCGCCGTGCTGGGTGACGAGCACCTCCGGCTGCCACTCCGCGAGGAGCTCGGGGACCACGGCGTGGAAGGCGCGCAGCCAGTCGCGGTCCCGGGTGCCGGGCGGCAGCGCCAGGTTGACGGCGGTGCCCTGGGCGTCCGGGCCGCCGGTCTCCTCGGGCCAGCCGGTCTGCGGGAAGAGCATCGCGGGGTGCTCGTGGAGGCTGATGGTGAGCACCCGCGGGTCGTTCCAGAAGGCGGCCTGCACGCCGTCGCCGTGGTGCACGTCGCAGTCGACGTAGGCCACCCGCGAGACACCGCGCTCGAGCAGCACGGCGATGGCGACGGCCGGGTCGTTGTAGACGCAGAAGCCGGAGGCCTTGGCGGCCATCGCGTGGTGCAGCCCGCCGGCGATGTTGACGGCGTGCGTCGCCTCCCCGCTGCGGACGGCCTCCGCGGCGGCGGCGGACTGGCCGGTGATCAGCGCGGAGGCGCGGTGCATCGCGGGGAAGGCCCAGTTGTCGTCGGTGCCGATGCCGAACTCGGGCGCGGGGGCGGCGGCCTTGACCGCGTCCAGGTAGGCGTCGGTGTGGACGAGCCGCAGGGTGGCGTCGGCGGCGGGCGGCGCGGCGCGCACGTCCACGGGGACGTGCAGGGCGTCGATGAGGTCCATGGTGAGGCGCAGGCGGAGCGGGTTCATCGGGTGGCCGTCCCCGAAGTCGTACTCGGTGACGGCGTCGTCCCACATCAGCACCGCATTGCATGCGTCCTCGCCCATGGGGCAAACCTATCGCCCGGCGGGCGTCCCGAAGGGGCGCGGGGCTCTGCCGACGGGCGGCTCCGCCGCGTGGGCGCGCGCGGGAACAGCGGACCGTTCGCCCGGCGAGCGACCCGGCACCCCGCGGCGCGGCTCCGCGGTCACCTGTCAGACGCGCGCGTTGGCGGCCAGCACGACCTTCGCCTGGTGGGCGACCTGCTGTTCGACGGGGATCCAGCGCGCCCGGGTGGCGCGCCCGTACTCCTCCGCCCACTCCTCCACCAGCGAGCCCACCGCCCGCGGCGCCACCCGCCCCAGCATGGCGGCGGCGCGCAGCGGCAGCCGGTGGGCGATGATCGCCAGGTCGGCGACCCGGCCGCGGGTCGCCGCCGCGCCCGACCCGCCGCGCCGCGGCAGCGCCGACGCCGCGGTGATGCCGATCCGCACCGTCTCGTGGACGGCCCGCAGCAGCTCGCCGTCCTCGACGTCCACCCCGTCGGCGAGCGCGGCGACCCGCGCGCTGCGCTCCCCCAGCATCCGGGCGGCGTCGTGCAGTTCGCGGTGCGGGGCGTGGTGCGGGGCGGGGTCGCCGACCGCGTCGGAGCCCCACATCGGCGCCTCGACGATCGCTGTGACGCCGCCGTAGCGGGCCGGGTAGGTCCAGGTGGGCCCGGAGACCCCGAGGCCGAGCGGCACCACGTTCTGCGGGCGCCCGGCCGGCATCACGTAGTGGCCCGGCCCGGCGGTCGGCCACTGGTGGGCGTCGGGCGCGGCGAGCGCCACCGGCATGTCGTGCTCGGCGGCCGACTTGCCGAGCGGCTCGGCGAGTCCGGGGATGTCGGCGGTGGTCTGCACGAAGGTGCCGCCGACATCCACGCCGTGCAGCGAGCACATCAGCTGCGGGCGGAGCCGGTCCAGGGCGGCGGTGAGCGCCCGGGTCTCGGGGTTGCGCTGCGGCAGCCACTCGGCCTGGTCGGGGAAGGCCGGCCGGTAGAAGTGCCGGTGCATGGAGGCGAGGGTGACGGGCCGGGTGGTCCAGCCCTCGTTGCGGGCCGCGGCGTCCGGGTCGATGCAGGGGACGAGGTGCCAGGCGGTGCCGTCCCGCAGCCGCGGATCGGCGAGCACCGCGTGCGCCAGCCGCAGCGAGGTGGGGCCGCCCACCGGCTCGTTGGCGTGCGGCCCGGCCACCACCAGGACGTTGCGCGGGGCGGGTTCGCCCACCGAGAGCATCGGGATGGGGCGGCCGGCGCGCGAGCGGCCCAGCGTCTCCAGCCGGCACAGCCCGGGGTGGCGGCGCGTCAGTTCACCGGCCTGGTCGGCGAGTTCGACGAGGCTGGGGTAGCGCTGCGAGGGGGCCCCGGCGGCGCGGGGCCCCGGCGGCGGGCACCGTCGCGGACGGTCGGGCCGCGCGCCGCGCGCCTGCGGGGCCTGCCCCGACGGCGCGCGGCGCGCGGCCTGTTCGGGCTGATCGATCCGCCGATCCGATGCGACGCCCACCACGGAACAGCCCGCCCCCTTCGTCATCTCCCACGTCACGGCGGTACCTCGCCCGGCCGATGGATGCCAACGGACTACCTCACCGCGCAGATCGGCAAACGCAGGGCGGCCGTGACCGCCGCCACGCGAGCGACACCGCCACCCGATCGGCGGCCCGCGTGCTGCACATCGGCTCAGTTGTAGTGGGAGGAAAGGAACTTGGCCAGATCCTGCATGTCATCAAATCGCATGTTCGCATCGGACAATCGAGCCGCCGGGGTCATCGCAGTGAAGCCGTACACGTCCATTCCGGCGGCCCGGGCCGCCGCCACACCCAGCGGGCTGTCCTCCACGACCAGGCAGCGCGCCGGGTCGGCGCCCATCTTCTCGGCGGCGTGCAGGAAGAGATCGGGCGCCGGCTTGCCCCGGCCGACGTCCTCGGCGCTGAAGATCCGCGCGTCGGTGAAGTGCGGCAGCAGGCCGGTCCTGGCCAGGGCGACCCGGATCCGCTGGTGCGTCCCGGAGGAGGCGACGCAGTACGGCACGCCGAGCCCGTCCAGGGTGCCGAGGAGCTCGGGGGCGCCGTCGACGGGGGTGAGCTCGCGCGCGAAGGCGTCGAAGACCCGGGCGTGCAGGGTGGCGTCGAAGTCCTCCGGCAGGCGCTGCCCGCTGCGCTCCCGGACCAGGTCGTGGACCCGGTGCACGGCGGCGCCCATGTAGTCGCGCAGCGAGTCCTCGTAGGAGGTGGGGTGCCCCAGCTCGGTGAGGTAGCCGGCGAGGATCCGATTGGAGATCGGCTCGCTGTCGACGAGGACACCGTCGTTGTCCAGGATGATCAGGTCGTAGCGCATGGGGCCACGGTAACGGCGCGGAGGTGTACGGTTGGGCCATGAACGTGTGCATGCTCTCCAAGCGACTCGGCTGGTGGCCCGCCTGACGGCGGCCATCCCCTCGCGCATGCACAGGCCGCCGCTCGACCGGCGGCCTTTTTTTGATGTCCGGCCTCCCGGCGAGCGGCGGTGCGCACCACCCCCCACTCGCCCCCTGACGGGAAGGAACGGACGACATCATGCGGATCTTCAGCGGCGTCAAGCCCACCGGACACCCGACGCTCGGCAACCTGCTGGGCGCGATGCAGCGCTGGGCCCGGATCGACCAGTTCCGCTCGGACGACCCCGGCGACGCGCTGTTCTGCGTCGTCGACCTGCACGCCCTGACGGTCCCCCATGAGCCGGCGGCGCTCCGGGAGCGCACCCGCGAAGTGGCGACGCTGCTGCTGGCGACCGGGCTCGACCCCGAGCGCTGCACGGTCTTCTGCCAGTCGCACGTGGCGGCGCACACCCGGCTGACCTGGATCATGGAGTCCGTCGTCGGCGACGGCGAGCTGCGGCGGATGGTCCAGTACAAGGAGAAGTCGGCGCGCCAGGAGTCGGTCAGCACGGCCCTGTTGACCTATCCGGCGCTGATGGCCGCGGACATCCTCGCCTACGGCGCGGAGGAGGTGCCGGTCGGCGACGACCAGCGGCAGCACGTCGAGCTGGCGCGGGACCTGGCGGTGCGGTTCAACACCCGCTACGGCGAGGTCTTCCCGGTCCCGCGCGCGGTGCGGCCGCCCGCGGGGGCGCGGGTGATGAACCTCCAGGTGCCGACGGACAAGATGGGCAAGTCCGACGACACCGCGGTGCAGGGCATCATCTACCTGCTGGACCCGCCGGACTCGGCCCGCCGCAAGGTGATGCGCGCGGTGACGGACGGCGGCCGGGAGGTCGTCTACGACCCGGAGGCGAAGCCGGGCGTGGCCAACCTGCTGGACATCCTCTCCGCGTGCGGGGACGGGACGGAGCCGGCCGAGCTGGCGACGCGGTACGCGTCGTACGGGGCGCTGAAGTCGGACGTCGCCGACGCGGTGGTCGCGGTGCTGGAGCCGCTGCAGGCGCGCTACCGGGAGTTCGCCGACGACCCGGCCACAATCGACAAGATCCTCCGCGCCGGCGCGGACCGCGCGTCGGCCCTCGCCGACCCCTACGTCTCCGCAGCGTACGACGCCATCGGCCTCCTCCCCCCACGCTGAACACCCCCGGCGCCCTCGCCGCGCCGAGCCCGGGTGGGGTGCCGGGGCGGAGGGGCGGCGGGGGCTAGTCGCCGGCGAGCTCGCGGGAGCGGTCGCGGGCCGCCTCGATGGCGGCGATCAGCGCGGCCCGCACCCCGTGCACCTCCAGCTCGCGCACCGCGGAGATCGTCGTGCCCGCCGGCGACGTCACCGCCTCGCGCAGCTTCACCGGATGCTCCCCCGAGTCCCGCAGCATCGCCGACGCCCCCACCGCCGCCTGCACGATCAGGTCGTGCGCCGCCGCCCGCGGCAGCCCCAGCAGGATCCCCGCGTCCGTCATCGCCTCCACCAGGAAGAAGAAGTACGCCGGCCCCGACCCGCTCAGCGCCGTCGCCGCGTCCTGCTGCGCCTCCGGCACCCGCATCGTCTTCCCCACCGGGGAGAAGATCGCCTCCGTCCGGGCCAGGTGCTCCTCCGCCGCGTGCGCCCCCGCCGAGATCACGCTCATCCCCTCGTCGACGAGGACCGGCGTGTTGCACATCACCCGCACCACCGCCGTGCCCGCCGGCAGCCGCCGCTCGATGTTGGCGGTCGTCACCCCCGCCGCGCCCGAGATCACCAACCGGTCGGCGATACCGTCCACCGGCGCCAGCTCGGCCAGCAGCGCCGCCATGTCCTGCGGCTTCGGCGTCAGGATCAGCGTGTCGGCGCGCTCCACCGCCTCCGCGTTGGAGACCGCCTCGACGCCGTACCGGTCGTGCAGCTCCTTGGCCCGCTCCGGCCGACGCGTCGTCACCAGCACGTCCCCGACCGGCGTCCCGGCCCGCAGCACACCCGAGACGATCGCCTCGCCGATCTTGCCGGTGCCCAGCACCGCCACCCGCTGCCGCTCCATCAACAACCTCTCCTCAGTCTCTCGACGCCGCGGAACGCAGAAAGAACGCCAGATTGGACGGCTGCTCCGCGAGCCGCCGCAGGAAGTAGCCGTACCACTCCGCGCCGTACGGCACATGCACCCGCACCGTCTCGCCGCCCGCCGCCAGCCGGGTCTGCTGCTCCGGCGCCACCCCGTAGAGCATCTGGTACTCGTACGAGCCCAGCGGGCGCTCGTACCGCGCCGCCAGCGCCGCCGAGATCCGCAGCAGCCGGGCGTCATGGGTGGCGATCACCGGGTGGCCGTCGCCGGCCATCAGCATCCGCAGGCAGCGCACGAAGGAGCGGTCCGTCTCGGCGCGGTGCGCGAACGCCACCGACTCCTGCTCGGCGTACGCCCCCTTGGAGAGCCGCACCCGCACGCCCGCGCCGGTCAGCTCGCGGCAGTCGCCCTCCGTGCGGCGCAGCCGCGACTGCAGCACCACGCCCACCGTCGGGAAGTCCGCGCGCAGCTCGCGCGCGATGGCGAGCGTCGACTCGGTGGTGGTGTGGTCCTCGGTCTCCAGGGTGACGGTCGCCCCGGAGCCGGCCGCCGCCGCGCAGATCGCGTGGGCGTTCTCCAGCGCCGTCTTCTCGCCGTGCCGGGGCAGGAACTGCCCCACCGCCGAGAGCTTCACCGAGACGTCCACCGCGCCCTCCGGCGCGCCCAGCGCGCGGGAGCGGCGCAGCAGGTCGACGTAGATGTCCCGGACGGCCGCCGCGCGGTCCCGGCTGAGGGTGTCCTCGACCAGCGGGTCGAGCCCCACGGCGAGGCCGCGGGTGAGCAGCCGGCCGGCCGTGCCGAGCGCGGCGGACGGGGTCTCGCCGGCGACGAAGCGGTGCACCAGCCCCCGGGTGAGGGGCGCGGACTGCACCATCTCCTTGGTGCCGCCGCTGTCGGACAGCGCCAGCAGCATGCGACGCAACAACGTGGACCTCCTTAAGGACCGTCTACGGCACCAGCCTATGGGGTCCGCCGATCACGGGGTGCGTCGGCGCAGGGTGGCGGCCCCGAGGAGGAGGGCGAGCAGGATGCAGCCGGTCAGCACGCCGATGTCCCGCCAGTAGAGCCCGGCGGGGTGCGCCTCGGCGGCGACCCGCTGCATCCCGTCGATGGCGTAGGAGACCGGCAGCGCGTCCGAGACCGCCCGCAGCACGCCGTTCATCTGGTCGCGCGGCACCAGCAGCCCGCCGAGCAGGAACTGCGGGAAGACGAAGGCCGGCATGAACTGCACGGCCTGGAACTCGGTGGCGGCGAAGGCGCTGACGAAGAGCCCGAGCGCGGTGCCGAGGACGCCGTCCAGGACGGCCACCACGCCGAGCAGCCACACCGGCCCGGCGGTCTTCATCCCCAGCCCCCACACCGAGACGGAGGTGACGACCACCGCCTGGACGACGGCGACGGCGCCGAACGCCAGCGCGTACCCGGCGAGCAGGTCGAGCTTGGCGGCGGGCATCGCCAGCAGCCGCTCCAGGGTGCCGGAGCGCCGCTCGCGCAGCGTGGTCACCGCGGTGATCAGGAACATCACGATCAGCGGGAAGGTGCCGAGCAGCGACGGCCCGACGCGGTCGAAGGTGGTCTTGTCGTCGAAGACCCAGGCGAGCAGCGCCTGGAGGACGCACGGGACGACGATCATCAGGGCGAGCGAGCGCGGATCGTGCCGCAGTTGGGTGAGGACGCGGTGGGCGGTGGCGAAGGCGACGGGCGGGTTGAGGAGCATGGCGGGGTGTCTCACTCTCCGGTCCGCGAGCCGCCGGCCGCGGCCTCGTCCACCAGGTGCAGGAAGGCGGCCTCCACATCGGGCGCGCCGGTGCGGCGCAGCAGCGCCGCGGGCTCCTCGTCGGCGAGCAGCCGGCCGTCGCGGAGCAGCAGCAGGCGCTGGCAGCGCTCGGCCTCGTCCATCACATGGCTGGAGACGAGGACGGTGGCGCCGGCCGCGGCGAGGCGGCCGAAGTGCCCCCACAGGTCGCGGCGGAGCACCGGGTCCAGGCCGACGGTGGGCTCGTCGAGGACGAGCAGCTCGGGGCGGTCCGTCCCGGCCGGGCCGCCGCCGAGCAGGGCGGCGGCGAGCGAGACGCGGGAGTGCTGGCCGCCGGAGAGGTCCCGGGCCAGGGCGTCGGCGTGGTCGCCGAGGTCGACCTCCGCGATCGCCCGGTCGGCGGCGGCGCGCCGCCGGCCGCGGCGCACGCCGCGCACCGCGGCGAAGTAGCGGAGGTTCTCGCGCACCGTCAGATCGCCGTAGACGGCGGGGTCCTGGGTGACGTACCCGATGCGGGACCGCAGCGCGGCTGCCCCGGCGGGCGCGCCGAGCACGGTGAGTCCGCCGGAGACGCGCGCCTGGACGCCGACCAGGGCGCGCATCAGCGTCGTCTTGCCGCACCCGGACGGCCCGAGCAGCCCGGTGAGGCTGCCGGCCGGCACCGCGAAGTCCAGCTCCCGCAGCACGCTGCGACCGCCGCGCTCCACGCCCAGCCCGCGCGCCTCCACCGCGATATTCATCACGCGATGAATCTCCCGCCCGGTATTCCCCGCGTCAACGCCCCGGGTCGCCCCGTCGGGGCGGCCTTTCGTCCCGAGGGCCGTGGCCGGACGCGGTGAACGTATCCGGCCACGGCACCGAGCGGGCTTGGCTAAGGCGTCAACCGGTGCAGGTCGCGGGGGAACGCCACCGCGGAGCGGACGTTCTCCGCGCCCACCACCCGCGCCGTCCACCGCTCCAGGCCCAGCGCGAAGCCGCCGTGCGGCGGCATCCCGTGCGCGAACGCCCGCAGGTACCCCGCGTACGGCTCCACCGGCTCGCCCCGCGCCGCCAGCGCCGCCAGGTACTCCTCGTAGCGGTGCAGCCGCTGACCGCCCGTCACCAGCTCCAATCCCCGGAACAGCAGGTCGAAGCTGTTGGAGTGGGCCGGCCGAGCCGGGTCCGGATGGGTGTAGAACGGCCGCTTCGCCATCGGGTACCCGGTCACGAACAGGAACTCGCTGCCGTGCTCGCGCAGCGCCCACGCGCCCAGTTCCCGCTCGTCCGCCGGCGCCAGGTCGATCTCCGTGGCCGGACGCCCCAGCATCTCCAGCGCCTCCGCGAAGTGCACCGACGGGATCTCCGCCGGCACCTCCGGCAGCCGCGCGCCGACCCGGCGCACCGCCTCCCCCGCGCGCTCCCGCACCGAGGCGACCATCCCGACCAGCGCCTCGCGCAGCACCGCCATCACGTCCCGGTGGTCCGCGACGAAGCCCAACTCCGCGTCGAGGCTGGTGTACTGCGCCAGATGGCGGGCCGTGTCGCTGGGCTCGGCGCGGAACACCGGCCCCACCTCGTACACCCGCTCGAAGACGCCGACCATCGCCTGCTTGTAGAACTGCGGCGACTGGGCGAGGAACGCCCGCTTCCCGAACCAGTCCAGACCGAAGACGTTGGCGCCCGACTCGGTCGCCGACGCCGTCACCTTGGGCGTGTGGACCTCGGTGAAGCCCAGCCCGTCCAGCGCCGCCCGGAACCCGGCCGCCGACGCCGCCGAGATCTCCAGCGGCGCCCGCAGATGCGGATGCCGCAGCGCCACCGGCGCGTTGTCGAGGATCGTCGCCAGCCCCGCCTCCGGCGCGGTCGGCCGCCACAGCTCGAACGGCGGCGCCTCGGCCGGCCCGGAGAGGGCCGTCACCTCGGCGTCCACCAGCTCCGCGCCGCCCGGCGCCTGCGGGTTGGCGGAGACCGTCCCGGTCACCGCGACCGGTGTCTCCTCGGGAAGCGCCACCGGCTCCTTGAGCACCACCTGCGCGGTGCCGGAGCGGTCGCGGACGATCAGAAAGGTCACATGCTTCAGCACACGCTGCCGGTGCAGCCATCCGTTCAGCCGGACGAACCCACCGGCGTGCTCCGCCACTTCGGAGGCGAGAACACGCGTCGTCGTCTGCTGGATCATCACAGTCAACCCCTCGGGGTCTCGTAACGATCCCTTGGGGGCGCGGGCGAGAAGGGCACTCGCGGTACCACCGCACCTTCGCCGCCCCCGGCGAGCGGGGGCGACCTCAACGGGCCCGGTGACGGGGGCCGGCCGGCGGGGCATTTCCTCCCCGCACTCGGGAGTGTCTTCGCGCCGGAACCACGGGACCGCCTTCCCAGCTGCCGGCGGCTCTCTTCACCCGCGGACGTCCGCGCTACTCGTCTCCGTCTGCGTTTGACCGGAAGGTACCCCGGGCCGATCGGGGGCGGCAACCGAATACCCCGGTACTACCCCGGATTTCGCCCCGCCGGGCGATGTGCCGCGGCGGCCCCCGCGCGCACCATCGGGGGGTGGCCCCCGACCCCGCGCCCCTCGCCCTCTTCAACCGCATCCGGGCCTTCGCCGTCCCGGAGAGCCCGCTGCGGCAGCTGCACGGGAAGCGGCTGGCGCTGCTCATCGCGCTCGAGGGCCTGATGGTGCTGCTGTGGCTGCCGAGGATCGGCGACAGCTCCGGGGCGGACCCCGGCACCCGGTTCGCCGCACCAGTCCTGCTGGTGATGGCGCTCACCCCGGGGCTGTCGCTGCTGCGGCCGCGCACCGCCTGGTGGATCTCGCTGGCCGGCATGCTCGTCCTCTACCTGGGCTCGGACCTCAGCGGCCCGGACGACCCCTTCGGGCGCGACTTCGGCGGCATTCCGGCGTGGGTGCACGCGGGGACGCTGCTCGCCGTCGCCGTCTCCTGCGGCTGGCGGTTCCAGGCCGCCGCGCTCGCCGTCGAGCTGGGCTGGCAGGCCGTGGTGCCCGCGCTCCTCTCGCTCGTCCTGATGCCCGGCCCCGGCCACCCGATGTCGGCCGACCTGGTCGTCCCGCTGCTGCTCCTCGGCCCCGGCGTCTACCTCGCGGTCCGCCGCGAGATGCGGACCCGGGTGCGGGCCCAGGAGGCGCTCACCGAGGAGGAGCGGGCCGCCCGGATGCTGCTGGAGGAGCGCGCCCGGATCGCCCGCGAGCTGCACGACGTCGTCGCCCACCACATGTCGGTGATCGCGCTGCAGGCCAACAGCGCCCCGTACCGCCTCGACGAGGAGCTGTCGGCGCCGGTGGCCGCGGAGTTCGCCTCCATCACCGAGTCGGCGCGGCAGGGCATCGGCGAGATGCGGCGGCTGCTGGGGGTGCTGCGGGCGGACGGCTCCGCGGCGGCGACGGCGCCGCAGCCGGGGCTCGCCGACCTGCCGGCGATGCTGGACCGCACCCGGGCGGCGGGGGTGGCGGTCGACGCCGAGCTGGTCGGCGCGCAGTCGCCGGCGCTCTCGCCGGTGCTGCAGTTGACGCTCTACCGGCTCGTCCAGGAGGCTCTCGGCAACGCGGTCCGGCATGCGCAGGGTTCGTCCGTCCGGGTCCGCCTCACCGCCAGCCGGGAGGACCTCACCGTGACCGTCGCCAACTCCGCGCCGCTTGCCCCCGTTCCGGTGCCGTCCGATCCGGCCGGCGGGCACGGGCTGCGCGGCATGCGGGAGCGGGTGACGGCGCTGGGCGGCGAGTTGACGGCCCGTCCGACGGCCGACGGCGGGTTCGCCGTCCGGGCCCGGCTGCCGCGCTCATGACGGCGGCGGCCGTGCGGGTGCTGATCGCCGACGACCAGGCGATGGTGCGCGGCGCGCTGGCGGCGGTGCTGGCCGCCCAGTCCGACATCGACGTGGTCGGCGAGGCGGCGGACGGCGAGCAGGCCGTGCGCCTCACCGGCCGCCTCCATCCCGACCTGGTGCTGATGGACGTCCGGATGCCGGTGCTGGACGGCCTTCAGGCCACCGCCCGCATCCTCGGGGACCCGCGCGGCCACCGGCCGCGGGTGCTGATGCTGACCACCTTCGACCTCGACGACTACGTCTACGAGGCGCTGCGGCTGGGCGCGGGCGGGTTCATCCTCAAGGACGCCACCACCGACGACCTGCTCTCCGCCGTGCGCATCGTCGCCTCCGGCGACGCGCTCCTCGCCCCGTCCGTCACCCGCCGCCTCATCGAGGACTTCGCCCGGACGCGGCCCGCGGGGCCGAGGCCGTCGGCGCGGCTGAACGCGCTGACGGAGCGTGAGAGGGAGGTGCTGACGCTGGTCGCCCGGGGGCTGTCGAACCGGGAGATCGCGGCGCGGCTGGTGCTCGCCGAGCAGACCGTGAAGACGCACTTCGGCCGGGTGCTGTCGAAGCTGGACCTGCGGGACCGGGCCCAGGCGGTGGTCTTCGCCTACGAGTCGGCGCTGGTGGCACCGGGCCCGAGGGCGTGACGCGCCCCGTCAGGGGCGCGGGGAACTGCGCGGGTGACCGCGGCCGACCGGCAACGTTCAGCGGCGCTTGGCCTTCGCCTTCGCCTTCACGCGCCTCGCCTTCGGCTTCGCGGCCTTCGCCCGCGCATGCTCCAGCGCGCGCCGCGCGCCCGTCTCGCCGGGGGCCTCGACGAAGCCGTGCACCGCGTGGGCGAGCAGCCAGCCGACGAAGCCGAGGATCATCAGCGGCGTCTGCGGGTTCTTGCGCGCCGACCCCTTCGCGGCCTCCGCCTCGGCCGCCTCCGCCTTCGCCGCCGCGGACTGGCGGACCACCACGCCCGCGGCCGGGCGCGAGCGGCGGTCCGCGTCCAGGCGCGTCCACGTCCGGCCCGCCGCCACCGCCGAGCAGATCCCGACGCCGAGCGTGCCCAGCAGCGACAGCAGCGGGCTGCCCTCGCCGACGCTGAGCCCCTGGAGGCCGAAGCGCAGCACGAACGCCCCGGCCGCCGCGCAGATCAGCACGGCCACGACGAACCCGGTGCGGCGCGCCCAGTACGCGCCGCCGCGATCCACCCACGTCGTGCCGAAGAAGCGCAGCGGCTCGGGCGTGGGCTCAGGGGGAGTCGACATGTCCCTTATGGTAGGCGGCCGCGCGGACCGGTCTCAGCCACCCAGCAGGGTGACGTCCCGCACGGCGCCCTTGTCGGCGGACGTCGCCATCGCGGCGTAGGCGCGCAGCGCGGCCGAGACCGGGCGCTCGCGGTCCTTCGGCCGGTAGCCGCCGCCCGCCTCCAGCGCGGCGCGCCGCGCCGCCAGCTCCTCCTCGGGGACGTCCAGCGCGATCGACCGGCCCGGGATGTCGATGACGACGCGGTCGCCGTCCTCGACGAGCGCGATCAGCCCGCCGCCCGCCGCCTCCGGCGAGACGTGCCCGATGGAGAGCCCCGAGGTACCGCCGGAGAACCGCCCGTCGGTGACGAGCGCGCACGCCTTGCCGAGCCCGCGGCCCTTC
Organism: Mangrovactinospora gilvigrisea; assembly: GCF_001879105.1. GTDB lineage: Bacteria > Actinomycetota > Actinomycetes > Streptomycetales > Streptomycetaceae > Mangrovactinospora > Mangrovactinospora gilvigrisea. Next base: position 16,573 of record NZ_MLCF01000057.1, read on the forward strand.
AGGTACGAGGTCGGGTAGAGCATCTCCTGCATGCCCGGCCCGCCCTTCGGCCCCTCGTAGCGGATGACGACGACGTCACCCTCCTTGACGTCCTTGTTGAGGATCCGCTCGACGGCCCGCTCCTGGGACTCGCAGACCACGGCCGGCCCGGAGAACGTCAGGATCGACTCGTCGACGCCGGCGGTCTTCACCACGCAGCCGTCGACGGCCAGGTTGCCGGAGAGCACGGCGAGCCCGCCGTCCTTGGAGTAGGCGCTCGGCACCTCGCGGATGCAGCCGGCGGCCGCGTCCTCGTCCAGCGACTCCCACCGCTCGGCCTGGCTGAAGGCGGTGGCCGAGCGGCGCCCGCCGGGGGCGGCGTGCCACAGCTCGACGGCCCGGTCGGACGGCGAACCGCCGCGCACGTCCCAGGTCTTGAGCCACTCCTCCAGCGACGGGGCGTGCACCGCGTGGACGGACTCGTTGAGCAGCCCGCCGCGCTTCAGCTCGCCCAGGATGGCGGGGATGCCGCCGGCCCGGTGCACGTCCTCCACGTAGTAGGTGCGGGTGGGCGCCGCGTTGGGCGCCACCTTGCACAGGCACGGCACGCGGCGCGAGAGCGCGTCGATGTCGTCCATGGTGAAGTCCAGCCCGGCCTCCTGGGCGGCGGCGAGCAGGTGCAGGATCGTGTTGGTGGAGCCGCCCATGGCGATGTCCAGCGCCATGGCGTTCTCGAAGGCGGCGCGGGTGCCGACGTTGCGCGGCAGGACGGAGTCGTCGTCCTGCTCGTAGTAGCGGCGCGTCAGCTCCATGACCGTGGAGGCGGCGTCCTCGTAGAGCGCCTTGCGGCCCTCGTGGGTGGCGACCAGCGTGCCGTTGCCCGGCAGCGCCAGGCCCAGCGCCTCGGTGAGGCAGTTCATCGAGTTGGCGGTGAACATGCCGGAGCACGACCCGCAGGTCGGGCAGGCGTTCTCCTCGATGCGCAGCATGTCCTCGTCGGAGACCGACTCGTCGACGGCGTCGGAGATCGCGTTGACCAGGTCGAGCGTCCGGACGGTGCCGTTGACCAGCGTCGTCCGCCCGGCCTCCATCGGGCCGCCGGAGACGAAGACCGTCGGGATGTTGAGCCGCATGGCGGCCATCAGCATGCCCGGGGTGATCTTGTCGCAGTTGGAGATGCAGACCAGGGCGTCGGCGCAGTGCGCGTTCACCATGTACTCGACCGAGTCGGCGATCAGGTCGCGGGACGGCAGCGAGTAGAGCATCCCGCCGTGGCCCATCGCGATGCCGTCGTCCACCGCGATGGTGTTGAACTCGCGGGGGATGCCGCCGGCGGCGCGGACGGCGTCGGAGACGATCCGCCCGACCGGGGCGAGGTGGGTGTGGCCCGGTACGAACTCGGTGAAGCTGTTGGCGACCGCGATGATCGGCTTGGCGCCGATGTCGGCGCCGGGCACCCCGGAGGCGCGCATCAGCGCGCGGGCTCCCGCCATGTTGCGGCCGTGGGTGACCGTTCGAGACCTCAGACTCGGCACGGCTGCTTCACCTACGTTTCTGTTCTCCTCGAAGGACCAGTGGGTAACGCCCGAGCCTACGCCTTCACGCCCAGCCCCTGATACGAACGTCCACATCCCGGACCTTCGGCCGGCCTCGGCCCCGGCCCGCCGCCTCAGCCCACCAGACAGCTCTGCAGGGCGGGCGCCACCTCCGCGGCGAACGCGGTGCGCGCCCGGTCACCGGCCGATCGCCGCCGCCGGGGTGCCCAGGTTGGCGCGGGCGAAGCGCAGCGCCTCCGCGAGGTCCTCCTCGCGCTCCGGGCGGCTCAGCCGGCGGGTGTTGATCTCGACGACCACCTGACCCTCGAAGCGCCGCGCGCCGAGCCGGCGCAGCACCTCGGCGCAGGGCTGGGTGCCGCGGCCGGGGACCAGGTGCTCGTCCTTGCCGGAGCCGGTGCCGTCGCCGAGGTGCACATGGGCGAGGCGGTCGCCCATCCGCTCCAGCATGGCGAGGGTGTCGGTGCGGGCCGTGGCGGCGTGCGAGAGGTCGAGGGTGTAGTGCGGGTAGTCCTCGGTGGTGGGGTCCCAGTCGGGGGCGTAGGCGAGGGCCGCGCGCTCCCGGTAGCGCCACGGGTACATGTTCTCCACCGCGAACTTCACGCCCGAGAAGCCCGATTCGTCCGACATGCGGCGAATGCCGGAGACGAAGTCGCGGGCGTACTGCCGCTGCCAGCGGAACGGCGGATGGACGACGACCGTGCGCGCGCCGAGCTCCAGCGCGGCGTCCCGGGAGCGCTCCAGCTTCCCCCACGGGTCGCTGCCCCAGACCCGCTGGGTGATCAGCAGGCAGGGCGCGTGGATCGCCGTCACCGGCAGGCCGTGGTACTCCGAGAGGCGGCGCAGCGCCGCGACGTCCTGGCTCACCGGGTCCGTCCACACCATCACCTCGACGCCGTCGTAGCCGAGGCGGGCGGCCAGCTCGAAGCCGGCGATGGTGGACTCCGGATAGACGGACGCGGTGGAGAGGACCACCGGCGGCGAGCCGGGTGCCCCGCCGCCCCCTGCTCCCGCCCCCGCCGCCGGGGCAGCGAGACGGGTGGCGGTCCGTTCCGGTGTGTCAGCCATCCCGTCAGACTAGCCGCCGCGCAAGGGGCGGAAGTCCGCCCCGTGACCCGCCCCACGCGTGGTGAACGGCACATGCCCGAAGGCCGCCAACGGCGGGGCGCGCCCGGTCTGCGGTTTCCTTCTCCTAACCTGTCCGACGTGACAAAGGCGACCAAGGCGGCGGACCCGAGCACCCCGCGCGCCCCCGAAGTGCCCCTGGACTACCCGCGCTTGTGGGTGGAGTTCCCCGACCCCGGCAACGAGGAGCAGGTCTACCGCTGCGACCTGACGTGGCTCACCTCGCGCTGGACCTGCATCTTCGGCAAGGGCTGCCACGGCATCCAACCTGGGCGGGCCTCGGACGGCTGCTGCTCGCTGGGCGCGCACTTCTCCGACGAGGACGACGAGCGGCGCGTGCTGGAGCACGCCGCCCGGCTCACCCCGGAGACCTGGCAGTTCCACGGCCTCGCCGCGGAACTCGGCATCGTCGCCGACGACTCCGAGGAGGAGGACGAGGACCTCGACGAGGACGAGGACGACGACGAGGAGGCGGACGAGGACGACGACGAGCCGACCCGCCGCACCCAGGTGGTCGACGGCGCCTGCATCTTCCTCAACCGCCCCGGCTTCCCGGCCGGCGCCGGCTGCGCGCTGCACACCCTCGCCGTCCGCGAGGGCCGCGAGCCGCTGGAGACCAAGCCGGACGTCTGCTGGCAGCTGCCGGTGCGCCGCACCTTCGAGTGGGTGGACCGCCCGGACGGCACCCAGGTGCTGGTGATCTCCATCGGCGAGTACGACCGCCGCGGCTGGGGCGCCGGCGGCCACGACCTCAACTGGTGGTGCACCAGCAGCCCGGAGGCCCATACCGGCGGCGAGCCGCTCTACGTCAGCTACCGCCCGGAGCTGGTGGAGCTGATGGGGCGGGCCGCGTACGACGAGCTCGTCCGGCTCTGCAAGGAGCGGCTGGCGGCGGGCCGGGACGGCGTCCCGATGCCCGCGCCGCACCCGGCGGACCCGCCGCTGCGGATCGGCTGAGCCCGCGACCACCCCAACGGGCGTACGCCCGAACGCCCGTCCGTCAGCCGGGGGTCACTCCCCCAGCACGGACGGGCGCTTCGCCGCCCAGGCGAGGGAGTCCGCGATGCCCTCGCGGAGCGTCTTCGCGGCCCGCCAGCCGAGCAGCCGCTCGGCCTTGTCGACGCGGGTGTAGCAGCCGATGACGTCGCCCTCCCGGCGCGGGGCCTCGACGACCTCCAGCGTCCCGCCGGTCACCTCGTCGAAGGCGGCGACCAGTTCGCGGACCGTGGTCCCCCGGCCGGTGCCCAGGTTGATCACCGGGTGCGGGCCCTCCTCCGCGACGATCGCGTCGAACCGGTGCAGGGCGGCGGCGTGCGCCTCCGCCAGGTCCCAGACGTGGATGTAGTCGCGGACCGTCGACCCGTCGCGGGTCGGCCAGTCGGTGCCCATCAGCACGTACGGCTCGTGCTTCTCATGGGCCTGGATGAGCCGGCCGAGGGCGTGGCTGGGGTAGGGGTCCTGCAGTCCGGTGCGCAGCTCGGGGTCGGCGCCGACCGGGTTGAAGTAGCGCAGCGAGAGCACCCGCAGCGGCTCGGCCGCGGTGATGTCGGCGAGCGCCTGCTCCAGCATGAGCTTGCTGCGGGCGTAGGGGTTCGTCGGGTTGGGGGCCGACTCCTCGGTGACGGTGAAGTCCTCGCCGGGCTCGTAGAGCGCGGCGGTGGAGGAGAAGAGGAACCGCCGCACGCCGTGCCGCAGCAGGGTGCGGACCAGCGTCAGGGGCTTGGCGACGTTGGTCCGGTAGTACGTCAGCGGATCGGCGACCGACTCCGGGACGACGATCCGCGCGGCGCAGTGCACCACGGCCTCGATGTCGGGGTGCTCGGTGAGGATGCGCTCCACCAGCGCCTCGTCCGCGATGTCGCCGCGGTAGAGGACCCGGCCGTCGCCCAGCGGGTCGCCGAACTCGGCGCGGCCCCGGCTGAGATCGTCGAGCAGGACCGGGACGTCGCCCTCCTGCAGCAGCCGCGTCGCCACGGTGCTCCCGATGAACCCGGCCCCTCCGGTGATCAGAACCTTCATCCCGCGACCCTAACGCGGGCAGGCCGCACGGCGGTCCGGGTGGGGTGCCGGGCTTCAGGGCGGCGGGCCCGTCACCGCGCCGACGGCGACCCCGACGGCGTGGGCGAGGCCGCGGACGGCGTCGGGGTCGGCGTCGGCGGCTCCGTGGGAGGAGCGCTCCGCCCCTCCCCGCTCACCGTCACCGACCGACCGCTCGGCGGGAACTCCACCTCCGCCGACCACTGCCCCGCCGGCGCCGCCTCCCGGTCCGCCGAGATCACCACCCGCACCGCGCCCCCCGGCGCCACCCGCCCCGAGGACGGCTGCACCGCCAGCCACACCGCCGACCCCGCCCGCGGCACCGCCCGCCAATCCACCGCCGCGTCGCCCCCGTTCCGCAGCGTCACCACCGTCCGCCCCCCGGAGACCACCGCGCTCAGCGCCAGCCGCCCCGCCCCCGAGGCCCCCGCCGAGGACGACGCCGACGCGGACGGCGTCGCCGTCGCCGTGCCGTCCGGCCCGCCGGAGGAGCCGCCGGACCCGGCCGACGCGGCCGCCCCCGTCCCGTGCTCCAGCGGCGAGTCTCCCGAGACGTCGCCCACCCGGTCCGCCGAGGAGACCCCCACCCGGGCCCGGAAGATCGACACCTCCGGCGGGTCGTCGGAGAGCCGGAAGGAGCGGTCCACCGCCCAGAGCACCACCAGCGGCGCCGCCACCAGCAGCAGCGTCGCCGTCATCACCAGCGCCCGCCGGAGCACCGGGCGCCCGCCCGGCCCGCGGAAGGCGCCGCGGGCCGGGCGGCGCACCGGAAAGCCGCGCCGGTCGAACTCCGGCGCCGCCGCCCCCTCCTCGGCGGCCCCGGAGTCCGTTCCCGCGCCGCCGCCCCGCCGGCCGCGCCGTCCCGCGCGGCGGGCCAGCCGGCCGCGCCGTCCCGCGCGGCGGGCCAGCCGGGCCCGCGTCGAGGCGGGGCCGCCGTCGCCGCGCGCCTCCTCGGGCGCGGCGATCACCGGCAGCGGCTCGGCCGGCGCGCCGGCCGCCACCCCGGCCTCGCGCAGCGCCGCGCAGCGCGCGCAGCCCTCGGCGTGCCGGACCAGTTCGCGGCGGAGCGCCGCGCCGACCAGCCCGGTGCGGCTGTCCGCGATCCGGGTGAGGCCGGGGCAGCCGCCGCTCTCCGCGACGGCCAGGGTCGCCCGGGTGCGCTCCACCTCCGAGGCGGCGCCCGCCAGCAGCTCGCGCGCCCCCGTGGGGCCGGAGTCCGCCATGCCGAGCACCGCGGCCACCTCGTCGGGCTCCAGGCCGTGCCGCACGGCCAGTTCGAGCGCCTCGCGCTGCCGCGCCGAGAGCCCGGCCGCCTCCGGCCAGGAGAGCAGCCCCAACTCGGCGCGGCGGCGGCGGCGTTCGCCGGGCTCGGCCACCGCCGCGGCGCGGGTCAGCGCGGCCGGGTCTCCTCCGACGGCGGCGAGCCGGCGCAGGCACTCGTCGCGCGCCAGGGCGTAGAGCCAGGCGCGCAGCAGCCGCTCGTCGGCGAGCACGCCGTGGTGCTCCACCGCCAGCCGGAGCACCCGGGACGAGGCGGCGGCGGCCGCCTCGTGGTCGCTGAGCACCGACAGGCAGTAGGTGAACAGCCCGTCCGCGCAGACCGCGTAGGCGGCGCGCACCCGGCTCTCCCCGTCGGAGGGGCCTGGGGAGGAGCCGTCGGGGGCGTCGCCCGACGTGCCGTCCGCCGATCCTTCGGTGCCCGTGCCGGCCGCGTCGTCGGACGCGAGCCGGTCGCCCAGGCGCCCGCCCGGCCGGCCCGTCCGCGCGTGCGCCTGCACATGCACCTTCCCTTGCGCACCAGTCGTCACCGAAGCGACGGTAGTTTCGCAAATCCGTCAAACCCCCTCCGCCGGGCCGACCTTCACACTTTCGTGGGAAGGGTGGAGTCAACCCGTGTCCCCCGGGGGAAGGGCCGGGCCGGCGCCGCGCAAACGCCCCGGCCGGACCGCGGGCGGGGGCTGTCGTACCCCGCCGCTACCGTTGCCCCCATGGCCAAAGCCAAGGACCGCGCCGCGCGCCCGGCATACCGCTGCACCGAGTGCGGCTACTCCACCGCCAAGTGGCTCGGCCGCTGCCCCGAGTGCCAGTCGTGGGGCACGGTCGAGGAGCACGGCGCCACTCCCATCCGCACCACGGCCGCCGGCCCGGTCTCCTCGCCGGCCCGCCCCATCCGGCAGGTGGACGGCACCTCCGCGAGCTTCCGCCGCACCGGCGTCGCCGAGCTCGACCGCGTGCTGGGCGGCGGCATCGTCCCCGGGGCCGTGGTGCTGCTCGCCGGCGAGCCCGGCGTCGGCAAGTCCACCCTGCTGCTGGACGTGGCCGCCAAGGCGGCGAGCGCCGACGGCCCCACCCTCTACGTCACCGGCGAGGAGTCGGCCGGCCAGGTCCGGCTGCGCGCCGACCGCATCGGGGCGCTCGCCGACCACCTCTACCTCGCCGCGGAGACGGATCTCGCCGCGGTCCTCGGCCACCTCGACGACGTCAAGCCCGCCCTGCTGATCCTCGACTCGGTGCAGACCGTCTCCTCCGCCGAGCTGGACGGCGCCCCCGGCGGCATGGCCCAGGTCCGCGAGGTGGCCGGCGCGCTGATCCGCGCCTCCAAGGAGCGCAACATGGCGACGCTGCTGGTCGGCCACGTCACCAAGGACGGCTCCATCGCCGGCCCCCGGCTGCTGGAGCACCTCGTCGACATCGTGCTCGGCTTCGAGGGAGACCGGCACGCCCGCCTCCGGCTGGTGCGCGGCATCAAGAACCGCTTCGGGGCGACGGACGAGGTCGGCTGCTTCGAGCTCACCGACGAGGGCATCACCGGCCTGCCCGACCCCAGCGGCCTCTTCCTGACGCGCCGTGACGAGCCGGTGCCCGGCACCTGCCTGACGGTCACCCTGGAGGGCCGCCGCCCCCTCGTCGCCGAGGTGCAGGCGCTCACCGTGGCCACCGAGATCCCCACCCCGCGGCGCACCACCTCCGGCCTCGACTCGGCGCGGATGTCGATGGTGATGGCCATCGTCCAGAACCACGGCGGCCTCGACCTGGGCAAGCGCGACATCTACACCGCCACCGTCGGCGGGGTGAAGCTCACCGAGCCCTCCGCCGACCTCGCCGCGGCGATGGCGCTCGCCTCCGCGGCGGCCGATCAGCCGCTGCCGTCCAACCTGGTGGCCATCGGCGAGCTGGGCCTCGCCGGCGAGGTGCGCCGGGTGACGGGCATTCAGCGCCGCCTCGCCGAGGCGCAGCGGCTCGGCTTCACCCACGCCCTCGTCCCGCCGGACCCCGGCAAGATCCCCGCCGGGATGCGCGTCAAGGAGGTCCCCGACATCGGCGCGGCCCTCAAGACGCTGCCGCGGCGCGCGGCGAAGCCGCGCCGGGAACCCGCTGCCTGACAACGCTGCCCGCACTCCGCGGAGGAGGGCCGTGCCCGGGTAAACTCTGCCAGGATCCGTCCCATCCGACCGGAGGAGCAGCGGTGCCACCCAACGACCGGGCGGAGAGAAACAGCAGCGCGGAGGACGCCGTCCGCGCGGTCGCCCCCGGAACGGCCCTCCGCGACGGCCTGGAGCGCGTGCTGCGCGGCAACACCGGCGGCCTGATCGTGCTCGGCTTCGACCACGCGGTCGAGGAGCTGTGCACCGGCGGTTTCGTGCTGGACGTCGAGTTCAGCGCCACCCGGCTGCGCGAGCTGTGCAAGCTCGACGGCGCCGTGGTGCTCGACCAGGACATCACCAAGATCGTGCGGGCCGGGGTGCAGCTGGTGCCCGATCCGTCCATCCACACCGACGAGACGGGCACCCGGCACCGCACCGCCGAGCGCGTCAACAAGCAGACCGGCTTCCCGGTGGTCTCGGTGAGCCAGTCGATGCGGCTGATCGCGCTCTATGTGGAGGGCCGGCGGCGGGTGTTGGAGGACTCCGCGGCCATCATGTCCCGCGCCAACCAGGCGCTCGCCACGCTGGAGCGCTACAAGCTGCGGCTGGACGAGGTGAGCGGCACGCTCTCCGCGCTGGAGATCGAGGACCTGGTCACCGTGCGGGACGTCTCCGCGGTCGCCCAGCGGCTGGAGATGGTGCGGCGCATCGCCGTGGAGATCAACTCCTATGTGGTGGAGCTGGGCAGCGACGGCCGGCTGCTCTCCCTCCAGCTGGACGAGCTGATCTCCGGTCTCGACCCGGAGCGCGAGCTGGTCGCCCGCGACTACCTGCCGGAACGCTCCTCCTCGGGCTCCGGCTCGGCGCGCCGCCCGCGGCGGGCCGAGGGCGTCGCCGGCGTGCTGCACGACCTGGACGCGATGGCGCAGACGGAGCTGCTGGAACTGCCCATGGTGGCGCGGGCGCTGGGCCACGGCGGCTCGCCGGACAACCTGGACGACGCGGTGAGCCCGCGCGGCTACCGGCTGCTGGCGAAGGTGCCGCGGCTGCCTCCGGCGATCGCCAAGCGGCTGGTGGAGCACTTCGGCGGGCTGCAGAAGCTGCTGGCGGCGAGCGTCGCCGACCTCCAGGCGGTGGACGGCGTCGGCGAGGCGCGGGCCCGCTCGGTGCGGGAGGGGCTGTCGCGGCTCGCGGAGTCGTCGATCCTGGAGCGCTACGTCTGACGGCGGGGCGTCAGTTCGGCGGGGCGGCTACCACTTCAGGGTGAAGTCGGTGGAGACGGTGCCGAATCCGGCGAGGGACATCTTCACCGTGTAGTCGCCGCCGGGGACGCGGCCGAGCTGCGCCGGGTCGCACTGGCTGCCGTCGGACTGCAGCTTGGCCCACTGGAAGAGCTGCTGGACGGTGGCGTCCGCGCCGACGCCGAGCAGCAGCGTCTGGCGGGTGGCGGCGCACCTCGCGGAGTCCCACAGCACGGTGGAGCCGTTCTTGGCGGTGACGGTGACGTGCGGCGTCAGGTCGATCTTGCACGCCTGGCCGCCGGCGTTCACCGCCTTGAGCAGGAACCGGGCGCGGGTGTCGGGGCCGAACCGGTCCTGCGCGGGGCCGGCGGCGAGGTAGGGGCGCAGGCTGAGGGTGACCTGGGCGGAGGAGCAGGACGTCCACGAGGCGACGTCCTGCGCGCCGGAGCCGCCCATCCCGGCCTGGGCGCCGGAGCCGCCGTTCCCCGTCGACCCGCTCGACCCGCTCGACCCTCCGGCGCCCGAACCGCCGTTCCAGCCCGAGTGGTTGGAGGGCAGCGGCGACGGCGAGCCGGCGCCGGCCGTGCCGGACGGGCTCGGCGACGCTCCGCTTCCGCTGCCGCCGCCTCCGCCGGGCTCGGTGGTGATGGCCGAGCCGGTGGGCGTGGGGCCGGGCGTGATCGAGGCCGTCGGCTTGCGGCCGGGCGGGCCGGAGGCGCCGTCCTTGCCGCCGCTTCCGCCGGACAGCAGGCCCCACACCACCAGCGCGGCGACCAGAAGAAGGACGCTGAGCACGACGATGCGGCGCCGCCAGTAGATCGACGACGGCAGGGGGCCGACAGGGCTGCGGAAGTTGTCCACGGTGCAACTCTACGAGAGTTCGTCATGTGAGGTTTGAGGCACGGCAGTTGTCCACCGTAACGGTTCCCCCACCGCCCGCCCGCGGCGAGCGGGAACCACGACCACCAACCGCCCCCGCCGGTGCCCGCGCGCGACGCGCGGCCGCCGGGGCGTGACAGACTCGGGGGGACATGGACTCCGCCGAACTGCACGCCACCGTCGCCGCCTGGTACCGCGAGAACGCCCGCGTGCTGCCGTGGCGCGAGCCAACCGCCTCGCCGTGGGCCGTCATGGTCAGCGAGTTCATGCTCCAGCAGACGCCCGTCGCCCGCGTGCTGCCCGTCTGGGAGGCGTGGATGGCGCGCTGGCCCACCCCCGCCGCCCTGGCGGCCGAGCCGCCCGGCGAGGCCGTCCGCGCCTGGGGGCGCCTCGGCTACCCCCGCCGCGCCCTGCGCCTGCACGCCGCGGCCACCGCCATCCGCGCCGACCACGGCGGCCGCGTCCCCGACGACCACGCCGCGCTCCTCGCGCTGCCCGGCGTCGGCGCCTACACCGCCGCCGCCGTCGCCTCCTTCGCCTTCGGCCGCCGCCACGCCGTGCTGGACACCAACGTCCGCCGCGTCCTGGCCCGCGCCCTCAGCGGCTCGCAGTACCCGCTGAACGCGGCGACCGCCGCCGAGCGCGCCCTCGCCGAGCAGCTCCTCCCGCATCTGGAGGGCCCCGCCAACGCCCCGGCCGGCGCCCCCGACGCGCCCGTCACCGCCGCCGAGTGGGCCGTCGCCAGCATGGAGCTGGGCGCGCTGGTGTGCACCGCCCGCTCGCCGCGCTGCGCCGACTGCCCGCTCGCCGACGCCTGCGCCTGGACGCGGGCCGGCCGCCCGGCCCACGACGGCCCGCCGCGCCGCGGCCAGAGCTACGCCGGCACCGACCGGCAGGCCCGCGGCCGCCTCCTCGCCGTGCTGCGGGACGCCGACGGGCCCGTCCCGCAGGCCCGCCTCGACGAGGCCTGGGGCGAGCCCGTGCAGCGCGCCCGCGCCCTCGACGGACTCGTCGCCGACGGCCTCGTCGAACCCCTCGACGACGGGCTGTACCAGCTCCCGACCGGCGTCCCCGCGGCGAATCCGACCCCCTGAAACCCGGGCAAACACCCCCAGAAGAACGCCCTTGGTCAACTGTTACCAAACCGCAGGCCGCCTGCCGCCAACCCGTGCGCCCATCACAGAAGTCGCTGTAACCCACCCTCCGTAGCGTCGATCGCGTCAATCGGAACCACTCAAGGGGTGCGGCATGGACGCAACGACCACCGCGGTGCTGGAGCGGCCGGGCTACTTCCCGACCGGCGGCCCCGACCACGCCGACGGCGGCGGCGACCTCTCCGACCGCGAAGAGCCCCGATTCGAGGACTGGGTCCGCGAGCGCCAGGACATCCTGCTGCGCAGCGCCCGCCGGATGACCGACAACCATGCCGACGCCCAGGACCTGCTGCAGACCGCCCTCGCCCGCACCTTCCCGATGTGGGACGGCATCACCGACAAACGGCACGCCGACGCCTACGTCCGGCGCGTCCTGGTCAACACCCGCACCTCGCTGTGGCGTTCCCGCCGCCTCCAGGAGTACGCGGTGGCCACCGACGAGCTCCCCGAGCGCCCCATCGAGGACGGCACCGAGCACCACGCCCAGCGCGACCTGCTGCAGCGCGCCATGGAGCGGCTCAGCGCCCGCCAGCGCCACGTGGTCGAGCTGCGGTACTACCAGGACCTCAGCACCCCGCAGACCGCGTCCGCCCTCGGCGTGTCCACCGGCACCGTCAAGTCCACGCTGCACCGGGCGCTTACCCTGCTGCGAGAGGAGATCCAGCGCCTCGGCGGGGACCTCTCCTACGGCACCGCGCCGGGGAACCTCCGCGCGGGCATCGGAAATGAGTCCGGTGTGCAGCAGAATGGCAGCCAGGAGCACCACCGGCAGGACACCGAGCACCACCAGGACGAGCGAGACCACCACCCGTACGACGAGCGGAACCACGACCACCGGAGCGCGCCCGTGCTGAACCTGGCCACCCTGCCCGGCCAGACCCACCGCGCGCCGGTCTCGGAGCGAGCGGCATGAGACAGGAGCAGATCCGCGCCCCAGGGGCGTTCGGCGGCACCGGCGATCCGCCGTACTCGTCCGCCTACCCCGCCGCGTCCGCATCCGTCTCCGGCTCCTCCGCCGGCCGCGGCGGCGACACCCTTGGCTCGGCGGCCGCCTCCCCCGGCACCGGGCCGGCCGACCGCCGGCGCCGCACCACCCGCACGCTCTCCGCCGTCCTGGTCTCGATCGCCGCGCTCGCCGCCGTGGTCGGCGCCGTCGTGGCCCTCTCCACCGGCAACAGCGGCCGCGTCCGCGTCGAGGGCCCCGCGCCCACCGGCGGGTCCGCCCCGGCCTCGCCGCAGGTCCCCGTCCGCACCATCACCCCGATGACCACCACCGAGCTCGCCCACCTGGTCACCCGCCAGCCCGGCATCCCCGACAGCGTCAAGGACGACGTCAACCTCTGCGGCGACCAGGGCGACCATGTCACCGCCCAGTACGGCGACATCACCAAGAGCGGCGTCAACGAGGTGCTGATCAACATCCGTTCCTGCGCGGACGACACCGGCACCGCCGTCTACGCCTTCGCCAACCGCTACGGCAAGGACGAGATGGTCTTCAGCATCGCCCCGATCGACGGCGTCCGCGCCGCCATCGTCAAGGGCGACATCGTGGTGAGCCGCGACGAGACCGGCGCCACCCCCGCGCCGTCCGACAGCAAGCAGGCGCGCACCTCCGCGGCTGCCACCGAGACCGTCCGCTACAGCTGGAACGGCGTGCACTTCCAACCCGTCGACACCGACACCGAGGACGGCCCCGGCCGCTGACCGGGCCCTCCGTCCCGACGCCCCCTACCCGCCCCGCCCGCCCGAACGAGGAACGACACCACACCATGGCCGAGACCCACGTGCTCTTCGTCGAGGACGACGAGGTCATCCGCGAGGCAACCCAACTCGCGCTGGAACGCAACGGGCTGCGCATCACCGCCGCCCCCGACGGCCTCACCGGCCTGGAGCAGTTCCGCGCGGGCAAGCCCGACATCGCGCTGCTGGACGTGATGCTCCCCGGCATGGACGGCGTCAGCCTCTGCCGCTCCATCCGCGAGGAGTCCACCATCCCGGTCATCCTGCTGTCCGCCCGCGCCGACCCCATCGACGTGGTGCTCGGCCTGGAGGCGGGCGCCGACGACTACGTCACCAAGCCGTTCGACACCTCGGTGCTGGTCGCCCGGATCCGCGCGGTGCTGCGCCGCTTCGACGCGGCCGGCGCCCGCGGCGGCGCCACCGCGTCCGGCACGCCCGGCGCCGCCGGAGACCCGGACGACGGCCCGTCCGTGCTGCGCTTCGGCGAGCTGGAGGTCGACCCGGACGGCATGGAGGTCTCCCGCGCCGGCAAGCCCATCGCCCTCACCCCCACCGAGATGCGGCTGCTGCTGCAGTTCGCCTCCACCCCCGGCACCGTCCTCAGCCGCGAGACACTGCTCCAGCGGGTCTGGGACTACGGCGACTGGGACGGCGACACCCGCGTCGTCGACGTCCATGTGCAGCGCCTCCGCACCAAGATCGGCTCGGACCTGATCGAGACGGTCCGCGGCTTCGGCTACAAGCTCAAGGCCCGCTGAACCGATATCCGAGACGTGAGACCGACGTGACCCCCTCCGCCACCGCGATGCTGCGGCGCCTGACCCGCCGGCTTCCCGCCCGCAGCGGGTCGCTGCGCTGGAAGGTCAGCACCGCCATCGCCGTGGTGTCCTTCCTCATCGCGCTCGCGCTCAGCCTGCTGCTGCACAGCGCCACGCACCGCGCGCTCGACGACAACGTCCGCTCCACCCAGGACGACAGCCTCACCTACGCCATCCGCCTCTACATGGTGACCGGCCAGCCCGGGCTGCACGCCACCCTCGACGACCCCGAGCTGCCGCACGAGCTGCGCCAGGCGATCCGGCCCGGCAAGCGCGCCACCTACATCGACAACTCGCAGAGCCCGCCGGTCGCCTGGGCCGCCGCCGACATCGACGGCCACACGCTCTCCACCGAGGGCGTCATGACCAACACCCAGGACATCCTGGGCGACCTGGACACCTACCTGGTGGGCGGCTCCGCGGCGCTCGTCCTCACCGGCACCGGGCTGGGCCTGTTCATCGGCGAACGGCTCTCCCGCCGGCTGCGGGTGGCCGCCGACGCGGCCCGCACGGTCGCCGCCGGCGACCACTCCATCCGCGTCCGGGACGCGGTCGGCGGCACCGCCCGCGACGAGACCACCGACCTCGCCAACGCCATCGACTCCATGTCCGAGGCGCTGCGGGAGCGGCTGGAGGCCGAGCGGCGGGTCACCGCCGACATCGCGCACGAGCTCCGCACGCCCGTCACCGGCCTGGTGACGGCCGCCGAACTGCTGCCCCCGGGACGGCCGTCGGAGCTCGTCCAGGACCGCGCCAAGGTGCTCCGCACCCTCATCGAGGACGTCCTCGAGGTGGCCCGCCTGGACGGCACCTACGAGCAGCCGGTGCTCTCGGAGTTCTCGCTCGGCGAGTTCGTGGAGAGCCGGCTGGCCGCCTCGCACTCCGGCGCGAAGATCGAGGTGCGGGACGAGGCGCGGGTGCTCACCGATCCGCGGCGGTTGGAGCGGATCATCGGAAACCTTGTCAACAACGCCCGCAAGCACGGCCGACCGCCGATCGAGGTGACGGTCGACGGCCCGGTGGTGCGGGTGCGCGACCACGGTCCGGGCTTCCCGGACGTGCTGATCGCGGAGGGCCCGCAGCGCTTCCGCACGGGCCGCGCGGAGCGCGGCATCGGCCACGGGCTGGGCCTGACGATCGCGGTGGGCCAGGCGCGCGTCCTGGAGGCTCCGCTGGTGTTCCGGAACCATCCGGACGGGGGCGCGCTCGCCATCCTCGACCTGCGGCATGCCCGCGTCGACGTCCCGGAGTGACCCTGATTGCGCCGTTACGCAACCGTGCGCCTTCCGCTGGCGCACCGCGCGTTCCCGGTGCTCCGGCCGCAACCGCGGCACCCTAATGTCCCTTGCGTCGACCGGCGGACGGTGCCCGCGGTTACGGGCCCGCGGCACCGACGGCAGACTGCCGGCCGACGCAGGTAGGGAAGATCGGTACGGGCCGCCGCTCCCGGGGACAGGAACGGCGGCCCGTGTCGTACTCCCCCGCCGGCCGGCCACCGACCCGCCGCGCACCAAGCCCACCCCGGATGGGGTGCCGGGCCGATGGCGCGGCGAGAGCGGGCCCGGCGCACCGGTCAGACCGAGACGCCCCGGCTCCGCAGGAACGCCACCGGATCCACCGCCGACCCGTAGTCCGCCGTCGTCCGCACCTCGAAGTGCAGATGCGGACCGGTCGTGTTCCCCGTCGCCCCCGACACCCCGATCGCCTCGCCCTTCCCGACCGACTGCCCCACGCTGACGCCCACCGACGACAGGTGCGCGTACTGCGTGTACCGCCCGTCCGCGTGCTTCACCACGATCGCGTTGCCGTAGGCGGCCCCGTCCCCGCCCCCGTTCGCGCCGGCCTTCACCACGACGCCCTTCGCCGCCGCCCGCACCGTCGTCCCGCTCGGGACGACGAAGTCCTCGCCGGTGTGCCCGTGCGACCACAGCGAGCCGCCCTGGCCGAACGACGAGCCCAGCGAGTACCCGCCGGCCACCGGCAGCGTCCACCCCGACGCCGCCCGCGCCTTCGCCTCCGCCGCCGCCCTGACGCGGGCCGCGCGGTTCGCGGCGGCGATCCGCTCGCGCTCCGCGGCGCGCTCCCCGGCTGCCTTCTCGGCCCGTGCCGCGGCCGCCTTCGCGGCCCTGGCGGCCCGCGCCGCCTTCTCCGCCCGCGCCACCGCCGCGGCATGCGCCGCGTCCACCCGCGCCTTGTGCGGCGCCGCGGCGGCCATCATCGCCTTCTCCTCGAACGCCTCCGCGGCGTCGCTCTGCCACCCCTCGGGCGCCGTGCTCGCGTGCGCCGCCGGAACGGCCGGCGAGGCCGACGCGGACGAAACCGACGAAGCCGACGACGACGCCGCGAACGCCGTCCCACCGCCCAGCGCGGCCGCGGCCGCACCGGCCGTCAGGGTCAACGTCAGAACGGACTTGGGGAACGGGTACTTCACGATGGATCAACCACTTCACTCGGGGACGTCCGCCGTACCCAACAGGACGAAAGTCCTGCGCTCAACGACTCCGCTACGACCCCGCGTCGTAGTCGGGCGCCCGCCACCGCCCAACTCCCCGCCCGCCCGGGGGAGTCCGACTCCTACCGCCGCCCGTGCGTCCCACGCCACATATGACATGACCCTCATGACGAAGGGCCCCCCGCTCCCGAAGGAGCGGGGGGCCCTGCGCGGTCCTCGGGCCGTCAGGCCCTCGGCCGGGTCAGTCCTTGCTGAGGTTCGGACCGGCCGCCGCCACCGGCGGGGTGTCCGAGACCACGGCCTTCTCCGTGCCCGTGAACGTGAACTCGTCCTCGCCCGACTCGGGGTTGCGGGCGATGTCCACCACGATGATCTGGCCGGAGTGCAGCTCACCCATGAGGATCTTCTCGGACAGCATGTCCTCGATGTCCCGCTGGATGGTGCGGCGCAGCGGCCGGGCGCCCATCACCGGGTCGTACCCGCGCTTGGCGAGCAGGTCCTTGGCGGCGTCGCGCAGCTCCAGGCCCATGTCGCGGTCCTTGAGGCGCTCGTCCACCTTGGCGGTGAGCAGGTCGACGATGTCGCGGACGTTCTGCTGCGTCAGCTGGTGGAACACCACGATGTCGTCGACGCGGTTGAGGAACTCCGGACGGAAGTGCTGCTTGAGCTCCTCCGCGACCTTGTTCTTCATCCGCTCGTAGTTGGTCTGCTCGGTGCCCTTGGACGCGAATCCGAGGTTGAAGCCCTTGGAGATGTCCTTGGTGCCCAGGTTGGTCGTCATGATGATGACCGTGTTCTTGAAGTCGACGACCCGGCCCTGGCTGTCCGTCAGACGCCCGTCCTCCAGAATCTGGAGCAGGGAGTTGAAGATGTCCGGGTGGGCCTTCTCGACCTCGTCGAAGAGCACCACGGAGAACGGCTTGCGGCGCACCTTCTCCGTCAGCTGGCCGCCCTCCTCGTAGCCCACGTATCCGGGCGGGGAGCCGAACAGCCGCGAGACGGTGTGCTTCTCGCTGAACTCCGACATGTCGAGCTGGATGAGCGAGTCCTCGTCGCCGAAGAGGAACTCGGCCAGCGTCTTGGAGAGCTCGGTCTTACCGACACCCGACGGGCCGGCGAAGATGAACGAACCGCCGGGGCGCTTCGGGTCCTTCAGGCCGGCACGGGTGCGGCGGATCGCCTGGGAGAGCGCCTTGACGGCGTCCTCCTGGCCGATGATCCGCTTGTGGAGCTCGTCCTCCATGCGGATCAGGCGCGAGGACTCCTCCTCGGTCAGCTTGATCACGGGGATGCCGGTGGCGATCGCCAGCACCTCGGCGATCAGCTCCTCGTCGACCTCGGCGACGACGTCCATGTCGCCGGCCTTCCACTCCTTCTCCCGCTTCGCCTTGGCCTGCTGGAGCTGCTTCTCCTTGTCGCGCAGCCCGGCGGCCTTCTCGAAGTCCTGCGCGTCGATCGCGGACTCCTTCTCGCGGCGCACGTCGGCGATCTTCTCGTCGAACTCCCGCAGGTCCGGCGGGGCCGTCATGCGGCGGATGCGCATCCGCGAGCCGGCCTCGTCGATCAGGTCGATCGCCTTGTCCGGGAGGTAGCGGTCGGAGATGTAGCGGTCCGAGAGGGTGGCGGCGGCCACCAGGGCGGCGTCCGTGATGGAGACCCGGTGGTGGGCCTCGTAGCGGTCGCGCAGCCCCTTGAGCATCTCGATGGTGTGGGACAGCGACGGCTCCGCGACCTGGATGGGCTGGAAGCGGCGCTCGAGGGCGGCGTCCTTCTCCAGGTACTTGCGGTACTCGTCGAGCGTCGTGGCACCGATCGTCTGCAGCTCGCCGCGGGCCAGCATCGGCTTGAGGATGCTCGCCGCGTCGATCGCGCCCTCGGCGGCGCCGGCGCCGACCAGGGTGTGCAGCTCGTCGATGAACAGGATGATGTCGCCGCGGGTGCGGATCTCCTTGAGCACCTTCTTCAGGCGCTCCTCGAAGTCACCGCGGTAGCGGGAGCCGGCGACCAGCGCGCCCAGGTCGAGGGTGTAGAGCTGCTTGTCCTTCAGCGTCTCCGGGACCTCGCCCTTGACGATCGCCTGCGCCAGGCCCTCCACGATGGAGGTCTTGCCGACGCCGGGCTCGCCGATGAGCACCGGGTTGTTCTTGGTGCGGCGCGAGAGCACCTGCATGACCCGCTCGATCTCCTTCTCGCGCCCGATGACCGGGTCGAGCTTGGATTCGCGGGCGGCCTGCGTCAGGTTCCGGCCGAACTGGTCGAGCACCAGGGAGGTGGAAGGGGTGCCCTCCGCCGGACCGCCGGCGGTGCCGGCCGTCTCCTTGCCCTGGTAGCCGGAGAGCAGCTGGATGACCTGCTGCCGCACCCGGTTCAGGTCGGCGCCCAGCTTCACCAGGACCTGGGCGGCGACGCCCTCGCCCTCGCGGATCAGGCCGAGCAGGATGTGCTCGGTGCCGATGTAGTTGTGGCCGAGCTGCAGCGCCTCGCGCAGCGACAGCTCCAGCACCTTCTTGGCGCGCGGAGTGAAGGGGATGTGCCCGGACGGGGCCTGCTGGCCCTGCCCGATGATCTCCTCGACCTGCTGGCGAACCGCCTCGAGCGAGATCCCGAGGCTCTCCAGGGCCTTCGCAGCGACACCCTCACCCTCGTGGATCAGGCCCAGGAGGATGTGCTCGGTGCCGATGTAGTTGTGGTTGAGCATCCGGGCTTCTTCCTGAGCCAGGACGACAACCCGCCGCGCACGGTCTGTGAACCTCTCGAACATCGTTATCGCTCCTCAGAGCGGTCGGGCAGGAAGGGGACGGTCCCCTCCGTGTCCTTCCGCATGCTAGTCCCGCGTGCAGGACAGCTCACTTCATGCCGGGCGCACCGCCACCGCGCCGCAGGGACTCGGCGGCCGCGTACTCCCCGACACAAACCTCAACCCCGATGGTGCGAGACCATGTTCCCGCATTACCCGCGGATGCACCGAAGCCCGCTACGCCGAGGGCGAACACGTCTCCTGCCGGTGCTCCGGAGGGTGTCCGGCCCCGTCGACGTCGGCGGGCCCGAAGGTGAATCCCCGTGGTCTTCTCCTACCCCGCAACCGTAGCGAACAGGCCCGTCACCGCGGCGTGAACCACCGGGCTTCCGTAACCTGACGCGCCGTCGGGCGGTTGGTCCTGGCATGCCCGAGACACAGGTCGAACTGCTGCAGGTGCCGGCCGCCGCCGGACGCCTCGCGCTGCGCCGACTGGCCGTCCGACCTGCGGCGGGACCGGCCGTGCTGTGCGCGGAGCGGGTCGGCTTCCCGGTCGCGCCCGGCGCCGGCGAGCGGCTGCCGGAGCTGCTGGAGTGGCTCGGATGGGCCGGTGTTCCGCTCGATCTGGGCCTCCGCAAGGCCGCTCAGCTCTCCGCGAACGCCTGTCCGCTCTGCGCGGAACACCACGCGGAGTGGCGTGTCGTACGCCCCGGAGCACCGCTGCCGGACCTCGATCTGGCCGCCCCGGGCCTCGGCGGGCTGCCGGCGCTCGTCACCGTCCTCGCGGACGCCTGCCTGCGGGCCGCGCTCGACGGGACGCGGCCGGCGGGGCGGCCGGCGGAACGACGAGGGCGCGGACCCGCCGGAGCGGGGCCGCGCCCTGCGCAGGCCGTCCTGATTCCCCGTCAGAAACCCCCGAGGGGACGCAAGGGTGCCGACGATCAGGAGTGCGCCTTCTCATAAGCCTCGCGAATCTGGGCGGAGACCCGCCCACGGGCATTCACGGTATATCCGTTCTCCTTGGCCCAGGAGCGGATCTGGGCGGTGTCGTTGCCGCGGATCGCGGCGCCCCCGCCCTTGCCCCGGCCACGCGCCAGCCGTCCGCCGGTCTTCCGTCCGGCGGTGGTGAACCGCTCCAGCGCCTCGCGGAGCTTCGCGGCATTCGCCTCCGAAAGGTCGATCTCGTAGGAAACGCCGTCAAGCCCGAACGTCACGGTCTCGTTCGCCTCGCCGCCGTCAAGGTCGTCGATGAGGAGATACTGCACCTTCTGCGCCACCGGCTTTTCCTTTCCTCAAAACCCTATGGAGGAAAGGTAACCGTATTCCCGACGGAACTTCAAACCCCTTGGACGAGATCGGCCGCCGCCGATCACCTCGCGGATCGGCGATCGCCGTGCCGCGCACGGCCTCCGGGCCGTCACAGATGCAGCAGCATCCGGGTGTTGCCCAGGGTGTTCGGCTTGACATGTTCCAGGTCGAGGAACTCCGCGACACCCTCGTCGGGGGAACGCATGAGCTCGTCGAAGATCCCCGGACCGACTCCGATCTCGTCGGCTTCACCGATCTTCACAAAGCCGTGCCGGGTGAAGAAGTCGACCTCGAAGGTGAGGCAGAAAATCCGACGTACTCCCAGCCAGCGGGCCGTCTCCAGCAGCTTGTCCAGCAGCCGGTGGCCGACGCCGTGGCCCAGGCAGTCCGGGTGCACGGCGAGGGTGCGGACCTCGGCGAGGTCCTCCCACATCACATGCAGCGCCCCGCACGCGACCACTTCCGCGTCCGCGTCGCGCTCGGCGATCCAGAATTCCTGCACGTCCTCGTAGAGGGTGACGGTGGGCTTGTCGAGCAGGATCCCCTGCGTCGCATAGCCGTCGAGCAGCCGGCGCATCGCGCGCACATCACCGATGCGGGCCCGTCGGATCGTCACGTCCATGCCGGGACGCTATCGCGGTTCGGGCTCCGCACCCGAATCGGCCCCTTCCGGCGCGACCACCTTCAGCGCGGCGCGCAGCGCGTCGCGCTCCTCGGGGGACATCATTCCGAAGAAGTGCACAAGGGCGGTGGCCCGGTTGTCGGTGGTGGACCACGCGTCCGCCATCAACTGGGCGGTATAGGCCTCGCGGGAACCGACGGCTTCGTAGACATAGGCGCGGCCGCGCTGCTCGCGGCGGAGCCAGCCCTTCTGATGGAGCTTGTCCATCACCGTCATCACGGTGGTGTACGCGATCTCGCGTTCGGTTCGAAGGTCCTCAAGGACTTCGCGGACGGTGGCGGGCCGGTTCCACTGCCACATCCGGGTCATGACGACGTCCTCGAGATCACCCAGTGGACGCGGCATATCGCACTCTCCGGCGGTTTCCGTCGAATTCCTCGTTCCGGCCCCCAATAGTAGAGCCGGAATGTCGGATTCGCGCCGATTGTGCGTCGGGTTCGCGCGCGCCGGGGAAACGTCGCTCAGGAGCGCTGCTCGGCGCGCTCGCGCTGGGCCGCCTGGTGGGCCTGGATCGCCTGCTGGCGCGCGCTGATCGCGGCGTCCACGGCCGCGTCCTCGCGGCCCTTGTTGGTACCGCCCTGGTTCTTCAGCATCCGCAGGATCACGATGGTGAAGATCGTCGCCAGCGCGATCGACGGGAACAGCGCATCGAAGTACTGCATGCCCACACGATAGCGGGCGCCTCCCCGGCCTCCGCCGGTGGGGCGCCCGTTTCGGGGGTGCGGGGAACTGCGCGAGCGACCGGAAGGGGCCGGGCGCGTTCCCCGCGGCCCCGGACGGCGTCAGCTCGGCTTCACCAGCGGGAACAGGATCGTCTCGCGGATGTTCTTGCCCGTCAGCATCATCAGCAGCCGGTCGACGCCCATCCCCATGCCGCCGGACGGGGGCATCGCGTACTCCAGCGCGCGCAGGAAGTCCTCGTCCAGCTGCATCGCCTCGGGGTCGCCGCCGGCCGCCGCCAGCGACTGCGCGGTGAGCCGCGCCCGCTGCTCGACCGGGTCGACCAGCTCGGAGTACGCGGTGGCGATCTCCGTCCCGAAGATGATCAGGTCCCACTTCTCGGCGACGCCCGGCACGCTGCGGTGGCCGCGGGTGAGCGGGGAGACCTCGGTCGGGTAGTCGCGCAGGAACGTCGGCTCGTCCGAGCGCTCCTCCAGCAGCCGCTCCACCATCTCCAGGATGATCTGGCCGTGGCCCCACGCCTTGTCGTAGGGGATGGACGCCGCGTCGGCGAGCTTCCGCAGCTGCTCCACGGACGTCTCCGGGGAGACCTCCTCGCCGAGCGCCTCGGAGATCCCGCCGTAGACGGTGATGTTCCGCCACGGCGCGGCCAGGTCGATCTCCTTCTCCTGGCCGTCGTGCCCGGTGCCGCGGACCACCGTGGTGCCCAGCACCGCGCGCGCCGCGTTGACCACCAGCTCGCGGGTGAGGTCCGCCATGGTGTCGTAGGTGCCGTACGCCTCGTACGCCTCGAGCATGGTGAACTCGGGGTTGTGGGTGGCGTCCGCGCCCTCGTTGCGGAAGTTCCGGTTGATCTCGAAGACCTTCTCGATCCCGCCGACCACCAGCCGCTTGAGGTACAGCTCCGGGGCGATGCGCAGGAACAGGTCGAGGTCGTAGGCGTTGATGTGGGTGGTGAACGGGCGGGCGTTGGCCCCGCCGTGCACCGTCTGCAGCATCGGCGTCTCGACCTCGGTGAACGTCCGGTCCTGCAGCGTCTCGCGGATGGAGCGGACCATCGCGCTGCGGCGGTGGACCATCTCGCGCGCCTCCTGATTGACGATCAGGTCGACGTAGCGCTGCCGGACGCGGGCCTCGGGGTCGGTGAGGCCCTTGTGCTTCTCCGGGAGGGGGCGCAGCGACTTGGCGGTGAGCGCCCAGTTCTCCGCCATCACCGACAGCTCGCCGCGGCGGGAGGTGATGACCTCGCCCTCGATGCCGACGTGGTCGCCGAGGTCGATGTCGCGCTTCCAGGCGGCGAGGGACTCCTCGCCGAGGCGGTCGAGGGAGAGCATCACCTGGACGTCGCCGCTGCCGTCGCGGAGCGTGGCGAAGCAGAGTTTGCCGCCGGTCCGGCTCAGCACCACGCGTCCCGCGATGCCGACGCGGTCGCCGGTGGCGGTGTCGGGGTCGAGGTCGGGGTACTTGGCGCGGAGGTCGCCGATGGCGATGGTGCGCGGGAAGACGACCGGGTAGGGGTCGGTGCCGGCCTCGCGGAGCCGGTCGAGCTTCTCGCGCCGGACTCGCATCTGCTCGGGCAGTTCACTGCCGTCCGGGGTCTGGTTCTGCTCAGTCACCGTTCAAGGGTATCGAGGGGCGGACGGTGCCCCGGCACACTTTCCCCTCGGGGGATCTGCGATTCCCCATCGTTCTCGCATCGGGACGTGCGCGGCGGCAGCGTCCGGTCCCGCCCCGCGGCGATTCCGGCGAGGGCCATCGGGACCGTCAGGACGAGCAGCCCCAGCATCGGCACCGTCCAGCCGCCGGTGGCGTCCCGGAGCCAGCCCAGGGCGAACGGGCCGACCGCGGCCAGCAGGTACCCGACGCACTGCGCCATGCCGGACATCTCGGCGGCCCGGACGCCGTCCGGCGCGCGCAGCACCACCACGGCGAGCGCCGCGCCGATCAGCAGGCCGCTGCCGAGGCCCATGGCGATCATCCAGACATAGGCGCCCGCGGTGGGCGCGGCCATCAGCCCCGCGAAGGAGACGGCGAACAGGGCGCTGCCGGCGAGTGCGAAGCCGACCTGGCTGCGGGCCCGGCCGATGAGGACGGTGAGCAGCAGCGAGCCGGTGATGCCGGCCAGCGAGGAGAGCGAGAGCATCCAGCCGGCCTCGGCCCGGGCCATGCCGTCGTCGGTGAGGAGGGTCGGGATCCAGGCGGCGGCCGCGTAGTACTCCAGCGACTGCAGGCCCATCAGGAAGGTGATCTGCCAGGCCAGCCGGGACCGCCACAGCGACGGCCCGTCCGCCTCCCGCGCGGCCCCCGGCGCCGCGGAGGTGGCCGCCGCCGGGCGGTCGGCGCGGGCGCCGCGCAGCTGCGGCAGCCACACCGCGAAGGCGAGCGCCGACCACACCGCCCACATCCCGAGCGTCCCCCGCCAGCTCAGCCCGAGCCCGCCGCCCAGCGGGACGGTGACGCCGGCGGCGAGCGCCGCCCCGGTGAAGAGGGCGACGGAGTAGACGCCGGTCATCAGCCCGGCGCGGTCGTGGAAGTCCCGCTTGATCAGCGCGGGGACGAGCACATTGGAGAGCGCGATGGCGGCGCCGACCAGCACCGTCCCGACGAAGAGCGGGACCGTGCCGGGCGCGGTCCGCACCGCTATGCCCGCGGTGAGCAGCAGCATCATCGCGCCCAGCGCGCCGCGGGCGCCGATCCGGCGGGCGAGCCGGGGGGCGAACGGCGCGAGCGCGCCGAAGCAGAGGATCGGAAGGGTCGTCAGCAGCCCCGCGGCGGTGGCCGGCAGGCCCGTCCCGGTGCGGATCGCGTCGAGCTCGGGCGAGACGGAGACCACGCCGGGCCGGAGGTTGGTCGCGATCAGCATCACGCCGACGGTGAGGAGGGTGCGGCCGACCGGAGGGCTCTTTCGATCCATGGGACTCAACCTAACATCCCATATTTCCCCCTCGGATGGGCTGCCGGTACGGCCTGTCGCCCAGCGGTCCGCAGGATGCCGGCCGATATATGGGAGGTATAGGGTGCCAGGCATGACCAGCACTTCTGCTTCGACCACCACCGCCGGCGGCACGCTCGTCCAGCAGACCATCGGCAGGATCGAGCGGTCGATCGAGAGCGGGGAGTGGCCGGTGGGCACCCGGCTGCCGGCCGAGGGCCTGCTGGTCTCCGAGCTCGGCGTGGGGCGGAACACCGTCCGGGAGGCCGTCCGGGCGCTCTGCCACACCGGGCTGCTGGAGGCCCGCCGCGGCGACGGCACCTATGTGCGGGCGGCGAGCGATCTGGGGGCGGCCCTCAAGCGGCGGCTGCGGCGCGCCGAGTTGGGGCACATCCTCCAGGTGCGGCTGGCGCTGGAGCGGGAGGCCGCGGTCGGGGCGGCGGGCGCCCGCAGCGAGGCGGACCTGGCGGCGATCCTCTCGGCGCTGGTGGCGCGGCGGCGGGTGCTGGACTCCGGGGACATCGACGTGATCGCCGACCGGGACCACGAGTTCCACCGCGCGATCGTCCGCGCGGCGGGCAATCCGCTGCTGGCCGACCTCTACGAGTCGATCGCCTCGGCGGTGCGGGACTCCATCGCGGACCTGCACCCGCTCTGGGACGAGGGCGCGCCGGGCGAGGCCGCCCACGAGGACCTCGCCGACGCGATCGCCCGCGGGGACGCGGGCGCGGCGGCGGAGGCGGCCCGTGCGCACGCCGCGGAGGTCGCGGTGACGCTCGAACGGATCGACGCCTCCGGGGCCGACGCCCCGTAAGGGGCGCGCGGGCCGGAACCCGGCCGGGACCCCGGCCGCCGCGACGCGCGACCGCCACCACCCGGGGGCGGGGCCGCCACCGGGCTCACGGCCCCCTGCACTCACTCGCGCGGTTCCCCGCGCCCCTATCGGGGCGCGAGCACCGGCATCGCCGGATGCCTCCGCCGTGCGGCCTCCGCGCGCGACCGCCGCGTCGCGGTGAGCACCGGAACCCCCGCCAGCGGCCGCGGCGTCCCCGGCGCCGGCCGCACCGGCCGCGGCGCCGGCCGCCGCACCGCCGGAGGCACCACGCGGCGGCAGCGCGCCAACAGGTCGGAGCGGCGGAGCCGCTCCGACGGCGCGCAGGGGCGCGCCAGCAGGTCGCGCAGCGCGGCGTGGTCCTCGGGGAGCGGGACGTAGCCGTTGTTGAGCGCGTCCTCCAGCAGGTCGAGGTAGCCGACGGCGCTGCCGGGCAGCGCGCCGCGGTACCGGCCGAGCTCGTCGAGGCGGAAGGCGCGCATCCGGCCCGCCTCGGCGGTGGCCTCCTCGATGCTGGCGGCGAGGCGCAGATAGTCGCCGAGATCGTCGGGGTGGGCGTCCTCGGGATGGGCGAGCGCATGCGTGAGCGCGCGGCGCAGCACCAGCAGTTCGGCGGCGCTGAAGGCCATCCCTCCGCGGTTCCCATGTGGCGTCGGCATGGCGTCACGCTAAGGGCGTCGCGCGCCGTTCTGACGACAACACGCTTGACCCAGTTTCAGTTCAGGTGATTTTGTACCCAGTTGGGGCTATCGCCCGTTGCCGTGGCCGTTCCCATGGCCGTTCCCGTGCCCGTTGCCGGTGTCGACGTTGCGCTCGTAGACCATCCGCAGGCCGATCAGCGTCAGCCAGGGCTCGTGCTCGTCGATCGTCTCGGCCTCGCCGAGGACCAGCGGGGCGAGCGAGCCGGTGGCCACCACCGTCACATCGTTGGGGTCGTCGGCCAGTTCGGCGGACATCCGCTCGACGAGGCCGTCCACCTGGCCGGCGAAGCCGAAGATGATCCCGGCCCGCATCGACTCGACGGTGTTCTTGCCGATCACGCTGCGCGGGCGGGCGAGTTCGATCTTGTGGAGCTGGGCGCCGCGGACGCCCAGCGCCTCCACCGAGATGTCGATGCCCGGCGCGATCGCCGAGCCCGCGTACTCGCCGCGGGCCGTCACCGCGTCGAAGATCGTCGCCGTGCCGAAGTCGACGACCACGCACGGGCCGCCGTACAGCCGGGTGGCGGCCAGGGTGTTGACGATCCGGTCGGCGCCGACCTCCTTGGGGTTGTCGGTGAGGATCGGCACCCCCGTCTTCACCCCCGGCTCCACGAGGATCGCCGGGACGTCGCCGTAGTAGCGGCGCGACATCTCGCGCATCTCGTGGAGCACCGAGGGCACGGTCGAGCAGATCGCCAGCCCCGACACCGGCCGCCCGGCGAGCAGCGGATGAGCCGTCATCAGCCCCTGGAGCAGCACCGACAGCTCGTCGGCGGTGCGCCGCGGGTCGGTGGCGATGCGCCACTGCTCGACGAGGTCCTCGCCGTCGAACAGGCCGAGAACGGTGTGGGTGTTCCCGACGTCGATGGTCAGCAGCATGGGGCGGGCGGTTCCTTCTCGTCAACGGCGTCGGGGAGCGGGCTCCGACGACCCTACGCCCTCAGGTCGAGGCCGATGTCCAGGACCGGGGCGGAGTGGGTGAGCGCTCCGACGGCCAGGTAGTCGACGCCGGTCTCGGCGTAGGCGCGGGCGGTGCCGAGCTCCAGCCCGCCGCTGGACTCCAGCCGGGAGCGGCCGGCCACCAGGGCGACGGCCTCGCGGGTCTCCTCGACGGTGAAGTTGTCGAGCAGGATCAGGTCGGCGCCCTCGGCGAGCACCGGCGGGATCTGGTCGAGGCGGTCGACCTCCACCTCGATCTCCAGGCCGGGGAACTCCTCGCGGACGGCGCGGAACGCCTCGGCGACGCCGCCGGCCGCGACCACGTGGTTGTCCTTGATGAGCGCGGACTCCGACAGCGAGGAGCGGTGGTTGACCCCGCCGCCGGCGCGGACCGCGTACTTCTCCAGGGCGCGCAGGCCGGGGGTGGTCTTGCGGGTGTCCCGGACCTTCGCCGCGGTGCCCTCCAGGGCGTCGGCCCAGGCGCGGGTGGCGGTGGCGATGCCGGAGAGGCGGCCCAGCAGGTTGAGGGCGCTGCGCTCGCCGGTGAGCAGGTCGCGGGTGGGGCCGGTGACGGTCAGCAGGACCTGGCCGGCCTCGACCCGGGCGCCGTCCTCGACGTGCTGCTCGATCTCCAGCTCGTCGCCGCCGATCACGGAGAGGACGGCGACGGCGACGTGCAGGCCGGCGACGGTGCCGTCGGTGCGGGCGGTGAAGTCGGCGGTGGAGGCGGAGTCCTCCGGGACGGTGGCGAGGGTGGTGACGTCCGCGCCGCCGTCGAGGTCCTCCTCGAGGGCGAGGTGGGCGATCTCCTCGACCTGGACGGGGTCGAGGCCGGCCTCGGAGAGCAGCCCGGCGAGCTGCGGGTCGAGGCCGCACTCCATCGGGTCGACGTCGAAGTCGTCGCCGTGGTCGCCGCAGCCGCAGCCGCCCGCGGCGGCGGGGGCGCCGACGGGGATCTGGCCCGGTCGGCCGATCTGGAGGAGGGGAAGGTCGTCGCTCACGGTCGTGTGGTCTCTCTGTCTAGGCCTGGTATCGGGGCTCGGGCGGAAGGGGCGGGCCGGGGCGGACGGCGATCGCGCCGGCCTCGTCGAGGGTCAGCAGCAAGCGGCGGCGCCCCTGGGCATCGTCGCGCTCCGGGTGGTCCTCGCGCCAATGGCAGCCGCGCGTCTCGCGCCGCACCCGGGCGGCCTCGACGAGGGCGCGGGCCACCAGGTGGAGGTTGGCGTTCTCCCAGGTCTCCTGGGACGGCTCGGCGCGCTTGGACGGCTCCGCCGCCAGCCCGGCGAGGATCGCGGCGGCCTCGGCGAGGCTCCGCTCGGTGCGGACCACGCCGGCGCCGGCGCTCATGGCGCGCTGCAGGGTGTCGCGGGCGCCGTCCGGGAGGAGGGGCTGAAGGGGTGACGGCATCGTCGGGTCGGGGCCGAACGGGGCCGGGGCGGTCTCGGGCAGCTCGCCGGCGGCGATCCGCTCGGCGACGTCGTCGGCGATCCGCTCGGCGAAGACCAGCCCCTCCAGCAGCGAGTTGGACGCCAGCCGGTTGGCGCCGTGGACGCCGGTGCAGGCGGCCTCGCCGCAGGCGTAGAGGCCGGGGACGGTGGTGCGCCCGCGGCGGTCGGTGCGGATGCCGCCGCTGAGGTGGTGGGCGGCCGGCGTCACCGGTATGAGGTCGGTGACCGGGTCGATGCCGTGCGCGCGGCAGGCCGCGAGGATGGTCGGGAAGCGGTGCTCCCACATCTCGGCGCCGAAGTGCCGGGCGTCGAGGTAGGCGCAGTCGGCTCCGGTCTCCAGCATCCGGCTCATGATCCCCTTGGCGACGATGTCGCGGGGGGCGAGCTCGCCGAGCGGGTGGCGGTCCGTCATGAAGCGGACGCCGTCGCGGTCGACGAGGTGGGCGCCCTCGCCGCGCACCGCCTCGGAGATCAGCGGCTGGCGGCCGCGGGCCTCCGGGCCGAGGTAGAGCACGGTGGGGTGGAACTGGACGAACTCCAGGTCGGCGAGGTGCGCGCCGGCGCGCAGCGCGAGGGCGAGGCCGTCGCCGGTGGAGACGTCGGGGTTGGTGGTGGCGGCGAAGACCTGGCCGAGCCCGCCGGTGGCGAGGACGACGGCGCGGGCGTGGACGGCGCCGACGCCGTCGTGCTCGCCCTCCCCCATCACGTGCAGGGTGACGCCGGCGGCGCGCCCGGAGGCGTCGGTGAGCAGGTCGAGGGCGAGGGCGTGCTCGATGATCTCGACGTCGGGGTCGGCGGCGAGCGCGGCGAGCAGGGCGCGGGAGACCTCGGCACCGGTGGCGTCGCCGCCGGCGTGGATGATGCGGCGGCGCAGGTGGCCGCCCTCGCGGGTGAGGAGCAGCTCCCCGGAGTCGGGGTCGCGGTCGAACTCGGCGCCGGCGGCGATGAGGCGGCGGACGGCGGCGGGGCCCTCGGCGGCGAGGGCCTCGACCGCCTCGCGGTCGCAGAGGCCGGCGCCGGCGACGAGGGTGTCGCGCAGGTGCTGGGCGGGGCTGTCGGCGAGGTCGAGGGCGGCGGCGATGCCGCCCTGCGCCCAGCGGGTGGAGCCCTCGCCGAGGGTGTCCTTGGTGAGCAGGACGACGCGCAGGCCGTGGGCGCGGGCGCGGAGCGCCGCGGTGAGGCCGGCGACGCCGGATCCGATGACGACGGCGTCGGCGGGGCGGGCGGGGGTGGCCCAGGCGGGCTCGCGAGCGGGAAGGCGGTGCGGCATCGATGACCCCTTTTCGTCAGTAAGACGATACCCCGCTCAGCGCGGAGTGCGGGCGCGGGGGTGGCGCACCTCACGCTCCGCGCGGCGCACGGTCCGGCCCCACCGGCGCGGGCCGCTACAGGTAGAGGTCGTCCCCGGGGACGGTGTCCGTGCCGGGGACCGGCTCCGCGGGGTTCGCGCCCGCGCCCAGCACCCCGTTCGCCGCGTCGACGTGCACGACCCGCGGCGCGTACGTCCGCGCCTCGGCGTCGTCCATCTGCGCGTACGCGCAGAGGATCACCAGGTCCCCCGGCTGCACCAGCCGCGCCGCCGCCCCGTTGATCCCGATGACGCCCGAGCCCCGAGGCCCCTCGATCACATAGGTCTCCAGCCGCGCGCCGTTGGTGATGTCCAGGACGTGCACCAGCTCGCCCGGCAGCAGGTCCGCCGCCTCCATCAGCCCGGCGTCCACCGTCACCGAACCCACGTAGTGCAGGTCCGCCTGCGTCACCGTGGCGCGGTGGATCTTCGACTTCAGCATGGTCCGCAGCATCGCGGTCACACCTCCAGGGGAAGGTTGTCGATGAGGCGGGTCGTGCCCACCCGCGCCGCCACCGCGAGCACCGCGGGCCCGCGGAACGCGTCGGGCGCCGCCGTGAAGTCCGCGGGATCGATCAGCTCCGCGTATTCCACCGTCAGCCCGCCCTCGGCGTCGAGCACCTGACGGGCCGCCGCGCGCACCGCGGCCGCCCCCGCGCCGCCCGCGGCGGCGTTCCGCCCGGCGAAGAGCGCGCGCGACAGCGCCAGCGCCGCCGCCCGGTCGCGCTCGGTCAGGTAGACGTTCCGGCTGGAGCGCGCCAGCCCGCTCGCCTCGCGCTGCGTCGGCACCGCCACGATCTCCGCGGCGAGGTCCAGGTCGGCCGCCATCCGGCGGATCAGCGCCAGCTGCTGCGCGTCCTTCTGGCCGAAGTAGGCCCGCCGGGCCCGGGTCAGCTGCAGCAGCTTGTGCACCACCGTCAGCATCCCGTCGAAGTGCCCGGGACGGGAGGCGCCCTCGAAGCGCTCCCCCATCGGCCCGGCCGTCACCCGCACCTGCGGGCCGTGCTCGGGGAAGCCGGGGTACATCTCCTCCACCGACGGCGCGAACACCAGCTCGACGCCCGCCTCCTGGGCGAGCTTCAGATCGGCGTCCAGCTGCCGCGGGTAGCGCTCGTAGTCCTCGCTGGGCCCGAACTGCAGCGGGTTGACGAAGACCGTGGCCAGCACCACGCCGCCGGCCTCCGCCGCGTCCCGCACCGCGGCGCGGAACAGCTGCTGGTGGCCCTCGTGCAGGGCGCCCATCGTCATCACGGTGTGCACCGGGCGGCCGGGCCGGCCGTCCAGCGCCTCCGCCAGCCGGCGCTTCGTCGCCAGCACGGCGGGCGCCGTCGGGGACGGTGCCGTCGAAGGCGTCGTCATCGCCCCTCCCCCGTCGCGTCGTTGAGCGCGCCGAGCAGCTCCTCGGCCGCCTCGGCCTTCAGCAGCCGCGCGGCCAGCGCGCGGTCCGCGGTGGCGCGGGCCAGCGCCCGGTAGGTCTCCAGCGTCTGCGGGGCGGCCCGGCGCAGCACGGCGACGTGCTCGCGCACCGTGCCGGCGTCGCCGCGGGCGACCGGGCCGGTGAGGGCCTGGTCGCCCTGCCGGAGCGCGTTGTCGAGGGCCGCGCCGAGCAGCGGGCCCAGCATCCGGGACGGCTCCTCGACGCCCGCGGCGCGCAGCGCGTCCACGGTCTGGCCGACGAGCGTCACCAGGTGGTTGGCGCCGTGCGCGAGGGCCGCGTGGTAGAGGCCGCGGGCCTCCTCGGGGACCCACTCGGGCTCCGCGCCCATCTCCACCACCAGCGCCTCGGCGACCGGCCGCAGCTGCTCGGGGGCGGTGACGCCGAAGACGCAGCCGGCGAGCCGGGCGACGTCCACCTGCGTGCCGGTGAAGGTCATCACCGGGTGCAGGGCGAGCGGCAGCCCGCCGGCCCGCAGCGCGGGCTCCAGGACGTCGACGCCGTAGCGGCCCGAGGTGTGCGCGATCAGCTGGCCGGGGCGCACCGCGCCGGTGGCGGCGAGGCCGGAGACCAGGTCGGGCAGCGCGTCGTCGGGGACGGTGAGCAGCACCAGGTCGGCGGCGGCCAGCACGTCCCGCGGCTCGGGGGTGAGCGGCACGCCGGGCAGCAGCTCCTCCGCGCGCCGCCGGGAGGCGTCCGAGACGCCGGAGGCGGCGACCGCGCGGTGCCCGGCGAGTCGGAGCGCCGCGGCGAGGGCGGGGCCGACGCGGCCCGCGCCGACGACGCCCACGGCGAGCCGCCCGGGGCGGTCCTCGGTGTCTCTCAGACCGCTCAGAGGTTCATCGGGTTCGATCGGGTTCATGAAGTGTTCAGCCTTCCGTTCCAGTCCACTGGTGGGTACCGGACGTGTGCGCCGTCCATGGTAGGTGGTTCCCCGAAGGCAAAATCACGGCGCCACGGTGAACCGTTCGCGGCCGCAGCGCCTCTTCATGGGGAAGGGCACCGGTACGAGGGGTTCCGCAGCGGATTCGCCGTGCCGGGCCCGAAACTGCTAATAACTGGCACATCCGCACTCAGTACCCCACAAGGTCGCACGAAGGTCGTATCTGACATGACGGTCAAGGTCAGCGTGGTCGTCCCGGTCTACAACCCGGGCCCGCACATCGAGGACTGCATTGCCTCCCTGCTGCGGCAGACGCTGCCGGACGACGAGTACGAGACGATCTTCGTCGACGACGGCTCGAACGACGGCACCCCCGAGCGGCTCGACCGGCTCGCCGCCGAACACCCCAATGTGACGGTCATCCACCAGGAGCCGTCCGGCTGGTCCGGCAAGCCCCGCAACGTCGGCATCGAGGCCGCCCGGGGCAAGTACATCCAGTTCGTCGACAACGACGACTACCTCGGCGACGAGGCGCTGGAGCGGCTGTGGAGCTACGCCGAGGAGAACTCCTCGGACGTGGTGATCGGCAAGATGGCCGGCATCGGCCGCTCGGTGCCGCGCGAGGTCTTCCGCAAGAACCGCCCGGACGCCACGCTCGCCAACTCGCAGATCATCGACAGCCTGACGCCGCACAAGATGTTCCGCAGGGCGTTCCTCGACGACAACGGCATCCGCTTCAAGGAGGGCCGGCGCCGCCTGGAGGACCACGTCTTCGTCATCGAGGCGTACCTGCGGGCGAAGCGGATCAGCGTGCTCTCCGACTACGTCGTCTACTACCACGTCACCCGCGACGACGTCTCCAACGCGGCGTTCCAGCGCATCGAGCCCGCCGGGTACATGAAGAACCTGGAGGAGGCGCTCGACCTCGTCGACCGGTACCTGGAGCCGGGCGACGTCAAGGACCGCACGCAGCGCCGCTGGCTGCGGGTGGAGATGGTGGAGCGGATGCGGGGCGGCCGGCTGCTGAAGCAGATCGCCCCGGAGGACCGCGCGCTGTGGTTCGACGAGATCTCCCGGGTCGTCAAGGAGCGCTTCGGCTCCGGCGTCGCGGCGGGCCTGCCGCCGGCGCAGCGGGCCATCGCGGAGACCTTCACCCACGGCACCGTCGAGCAGCTGGAGGCGCTCGCCGAGTGGGAGAAGTCCATCGCCTCGCGCACCTACCTGGAGTCGGCGGAGTGGGACGGCGACGCGCTGCGCATCGCCTTCCGCGCCGAGCTGTACGCCGGGCAGGAGCCGCTGACGTTCCGCGCGGAGGGCGAGCGCGACCAGCTGGTGCTGCCCGCGCTCGGCCCGGAGCTGGGCCAGGTGGACGCCACCGAGCGGCTGCGCAAGCACACCAAGGCCGAACTGGTGCTGCGCGACCGGAAGTCGGGAGCCGAGGTGTACGTCCCGGTCTCCGGGACCCGGGTGGAGCGCAGGCCGGCCGGCGACGGGGACGGCGGCCTGTTCCGCGTGGTGGTGCACGGCGAGGCGACGATCGAGCCGGACCGGGCCGGCGGCGTCGCCGGCAAGCGCAAGCCGCTGGCGGAGTCGCCGTGGGACACCACGGTGCGGCTGCACGTCGCCGGGTGGACGAAGGACGCCAAGCTCGGCAAGGGCCGCGACACCTCCAAGCAGGCGCTGCCCGCGTGGATCACGCGCAGCGGGGTCCTGACGCTCAATGTGGGCGGCCGGCCCGCGGCGGGCGCGCCGGACCCGGTGCTGGCCGGCGCCCCGGCGGGCCCGGCGCGGTCCGCGGGGGCGCAGGCGCCGTTCGCGCGGAAGGTGCGCCGCAGGCTCGGGCGCATCGCGCGGGCCCTTAAGCTGCGCTAGTCAGTTCCGAGCAACGAGCACGACGAGCGACAACAGCAACAGGAAGGACGTGGCGCGGATGCGGCCGCTGGGGATCGACGGGGCGTGGGTGCTGGAGCCGAAGATCCACCCGGATGAGCGGGGCAGCTTCCACGAGTGGTTCCGCGGTGCGGAGTTCCGCGAGGCGACGGGCCACGACCTGGACCTGAAGCAGGCGAACTTCTCGGTGTCGAAGCGCGGCACCATCCGCGGCATCCACTACGCGGACGTGCCGCCCGGCCAGTCGAAGTACGTCAAGTGCGGCCGCGGCGCGCTGCTCGACGTCGTCATCGACCTGCGGGTGGGCTCGCCGACGTTCGGCCGCTGGGAGGCCGTCCGGCTGGACGACGAGACGCACCACGCGGTGTACCTCGCCGAGGGCCTGGGCCATGCGTTCATGGCGCTGGAGGACGACACCGTCGCCATCTACCTCACCAGCGAGGGCTACGCGCCGGACCGCGAGCACGGGCTGAACCCGCTGGACGCGGGCGTCGGCATCGAGTGGCCGGCCGGGGTGGAGCCGCTGCTCTCCGAGAAGGACACGGCCGCGCCGGGCCTGGCGGAGGCCCAGGCGCAGGGGCTGCTGCCGAGCTACGACGTGTGCCAGGAGTACTACGCGTCGCTCCGGAGCCGCTGAGTCGGCCCACGGTCTGCCGCCGGCGCCCCGGCACCCCACCCGGCCCTGCGGGCCGAACGGGGTGCCGGGGCGCCGGTGCGTCAGTCCTTGAGCGCGAACGGCTCCAGCCGGCGGCGCAGCGCCGGCCAGCCGCGGCCGCGGCCCAGGCCGAGGTCGCGGGCGCGCACCAGGGGCGCCCACAGCTCGCCGTCGAGCAGGTCCATCGGCTTCACCGCGTGGGTGCGGTCCATCACCTCGGACGGCACCTTCTGCGGATCGTCGTAGACGAACTCCTTGATGATGTCGTCGTAGGCGTCCTCGAGGACCCGGTTGTCCGGGTCGGCGCCGAAGACGACCAGCGTCCCCGTCGGGGCCGAGTCGATCGGCACCAGCGCCAGGTCGGGGCGGTAGCGCCGCAGGACCTCGATCACCTTGTAGACATCGCCCGTCCAGGCATCGGTGTGCCGGTCGCGGGCCGCCTCGGGGACGTTCCGCGGCAGCATGTCGTCAAAGACGATGACGCTGCTCCACTGCGCGTACTTCTCCGTGTTGATGAAGTCGCGCAGGGCGAACTCGAACAGATGCATACCGTCGATGAACGCGAGATCGACGGCCCCGCGCTTCAGCGGGCCCTTCTCTAGGGCCGCCCGCACACGCGGACGGTTCCGGAGGGGGCCGATCTTCAAGGGACTCCGGGCGAAGTGCGCAAGCGGGTCTTTGCGCGCAAAGAAGTCGTCGCTGGTGGCCTTGACCAGCTGCACGTCACACCGGATCGGCTTCACCACCTTGAAGGCCGGATCGACCCCGATCGAAGGGACGCGCGACAGGGCCAGGCTGCGCCCGTCGTTCACCCCGATCTCCATGTAGTTGCGGGGTCGGTAGACCTTGTGCAGGGTGCGGAGGAACTCGTGACGATGCACCGCGGAACTCCCCAATCGGCGCTGACGTTTCGGTCGTTTTCCCTTGAGACGCTCAGACGGCCCTCAGGGTTCAGCCGACTGTAGTGACCAAGCCGTGATCAGACAATCAAAGGTGCGGAAAAGCCTCCGCAAGGGCTTCCCGCCAGTCCCTGATCGGGTCGATTCCTACCGACTTCCAACGGTCGTGGCCGAGAACACTGTATGCGGGGCGCTTCGCCGGTGTGGGAAAGTCCGCACTGGTGATGGCCCCGACACGCTCCGGATCGGCGCCGGCGAGCCGGAAGACCTCCCGGGCGAATCCGCACCAGGTGGTCTCACCCGAACTGGTGGCGTGCCAGACGCCGGCCGCGTCGGCGGCGGGCAGCCGGCCGAGGCGCACCAGGCGGTCGGCGACGTCGGCCGTCCAGGTGGGCTGGCCTCGCTGGTCGTCGACGACGGTGAGGCGCTCCCGCTCGCCCTCCAGCCGCAGCATGGTCTTCACGAAGTTCTTGCCGTGCGCGCCGTAGAGCCACGCCACGCGCACCACGGAGCCGTCCTCGGGCAGCGCCTCCAGCACGGCCCGCTCGCCGGCGAGCTTGGTGCGCCCGTAGGCGGTGACGGGGTCGGGGGCGGCGTCCTCGGCGTACGGCGCCCCGGCGTCGCCGCGGAAGACGTAGTCGGTCGAGACGTGCAGCAGCCGGGCGCCGACGGCCGCGCAGGCGGCGGCGAGGTTGCGGGCCCCGTCGCCGTTGACGGCGAGGGCCTCGGCCTCGTGCTCCTCGGCGGCGTCCACGGCCGTCCAGGCTGCGCAGTTGACGACGACCTTCGCCCGGTGCCGCTCCAGGGCCGCGAGCACGGCAGCCGCGTCGGTGAGGTCGAGGTCGGCCCGGGCGAGGCCGAGGGCCGGCTCGGCGTCGGCGGCGAGGCGGGCGAGGACGTCCCGCCCGAGCATGCCGCCGGCGCCGGTGACCAGCCAATCGGCCCGGGGCGGCACGATGTCGGTGGTCGGGTTCGTCACGTCGTCAGCTCTCCAGCCCGGCGCGGTCCTTGAGCGGCTCCCACCAGGCGCGGTTGTCGCGGTACCACTGGACGACCTCGGCGAGGCCCTCGTCGAAGGGGTGCTTCGGCTGGTAGCCGAGCTCGTCGTGGATCTTCGTCCAGTCGACCGAGTAGCGCAGGTCGTGGCCCTTGCGGTCCTCGACGTACTCCACCGAGTCCCAGTCGGCGCCGCAGGCCTTCAGCAGCAGGTCGGTGAGCTCCTTGTTGGACAGCTCGGTGCCGCCGCCGATGTTGTAGACCTCGCCGGGGCGGCCGCCGCGCAGCACCTTCTCGATGCCCTGGCAGTGGTCGTCGACGTGCAGCCAGTCGCGGACGTTGCGGCCGTCGCCGTAGAGCGGCACCTTCTTGCCGTCCAGCAGGTTGGTGACGAAGAGCGGGATGACCTTCTCGGGGAAGTGGTACGGCCCGTAGTTGTTGGAGCAGCGCGTCACCGCCACCGGCAGCCCGTGGGTGCGGTGGTAGGAGAGCGCGATGAGGTCGCTGGAGGCCTTGGACGCCGAGTAGGGCGAGTTGGGGGCCAGCGGCCAGGTCTCGGGCCAGGAGCCGTCGTCGATCGACCCGTACACCTCGTCGGTGGAGATGTGCACGAACTTGTCGACGCCGTGCCGCAGGGCGGCGTCCAGCAGCGTCTGGGTGCCGACGACGTTGGTCACCACGAAGGCGCGGGCGCCCAGGATGGAGCGGTCGACGTGCGACTCGGCGGCGAAGTGGACGACCGCGTCGTGCTCGGCGACCAGCCGGTCGACCAGCTCGGGGTCGGTGATGTCGCCCTGCACGAAGCGGAATCGGGCGGAGTCGCGGACCGGGTCGAGGTTCGCGGGGTTGCCGGCGTAGGTGAGGGCGTCCAGGACGGTGATCGACTCGGTGGCCTCCGGGTCGGAGAGCACCCGCCGCACGAACTGCGAGCCGATGAAGCCGGCTCCGCCGGTGACAAGGACCTTCTGACTGCTGCTCATGAGGAAATCTGTACCTTGCTGTTGTCGCCGAGCACCAGTCGGTGCGCCTGCGGGACATTGGGGGCGGGCGTGACCTCGGCGCTGCGGCCGATGAGCGAGGACTCGATGCGCCCGTTGACTCCGCGGATCGAGGCGCCCTCCAGCAGGATGGAGTACTCGATCTCGCTGTCCTCGATGACGCAGTCCTCGGCGATCGAGGTGTAGGCCCCGATGAAGGAGCCGGTGACGCGGGCGCCCGCCCCGATGATGGCAGGTCCGACGATCCGGCTGCGCTCCACGACGGCCCCGGGCTCCACGACGACGCGGCCGATCAGCTCGGTCGCGGCGTCGACGCTGCCCTCGACCTTGCCGTCCACGGCCTCCAGGCAGGTGCGGTTCACCTCGAGCATCTCGGTGACGTTGCCGGTGTCCTTCCAGTAGCCGGTGAGCTGGCTGGACTTGACGTTGAAGCCCTGGTCGATCAGCCACTGGATGGCGTGGGTGATCTCCAGCTCGCCGCGCGCGGAGGGCTCGATGGAGCGGACGGCCTCGTGGACGGCGGGCGTGAAGAGGTAGACGCCGACGAGGGCCAGGTCGCTCTTGGGCTGCTGGGGCTTCTCCTCCAGGTTGACGACCCGGCCGTCGGGGGCCAGTTCGGCGACGCCGAAGGCGCGCGGGTCGGGCACCTGGGTGAGCAGGATCTGGGCGTCCGGGCGGTCGGCGTGGAAGCCCTCCACCAGGTTGCGGATGCCGCCGATGATGAAGTTGTCGCCGAGGTACATCACGAAGTCGTCGTCGCCGAGGAAGTCCTTGGCGATCAGGACCGCGTGCGCCAGGCCGAGCGGCTTCTCCTGGGGAATGTAGGTGACGTCGATGCCGAACCGGGAGCCGTCGCCGACCGCGGCGCGGATCTCCGGGGCGGTGTCGCCCACGATCACGCCGACATCGGTGATCCCGGCCGCGGCGATCGACTCCAGGACATGGAAGAGGACCGGCTTGTTGGCGACGGGGACCAGCTGCTTCGCTGAGGTGTGCGTGATCGGGCGCAGACGCGTTCCCGATCCGCCGGAGAGGACCAGAGCCTTCATCCGTCCCACGATATCGATAAGGAAAAAGTAAGGGCGTGTCGGAAGGCTCGGGATGGTTGCCTCTCCGCGCACATTCAGTCGAATTTCATACTGGCAAAGTGCGGGGCGCGCCGTTTCAACGATTCACTTGGGTCCGCCGGCCCGCACCAGCCCCGTCTCGTAGGCCAGCACGACTGCCTGCACCCGGTCGCGCAGCTCCAGTTTGGTGAGGATCCGCCCCACGTGCGTCTTCACCGTCGCCTCCGAGAGCACCAGGCGGGCGGCGATCTCCCCGTTCGACAGGCCCTGCGCCACCAGCAGCAGCACCTCCCGCTCACGGTCCGTCAGCCGCTCCACCGCCCGGTCGGCCGGCGTCGGGCCGGGGCCGGTCGGCATCAGCGGCACGAAGGTGTCGATCAGCCGGCGGGTGGTGGACGGCGCCACCACCGCGTCGCCGGAGTGCACCGAGCGGATCGCGGTGAGCAGCTCCTCCGGCGGCACGTCCTTGAGCAGGAAGCCGGAGGCGCCCGCCTTCAGCGCCGAGAACGCGTACTCGTCGAGGTCGAAGGTGGTGAGCATGAGGACCTTGGGGCCGCCCTCGCGGCTCCTGGGGTCCTCGCCGCAGATCCGGCGGGTGGCGTCCAGGCCGTCCATCCGCGGCATCCGGACGTCCATCAGCACCACGTCCACCGCGGTCGCCCGCAGCACCTCCAGCGCCTCGGCACCGTCCCCCGCCTCGGCCACCACCTCCATGTCGGGCTGGGCGTCCAGCACCATCCGGAAGCCGGTGCGCAGCAGCGCCTGGTCGTCGACGAGCATCACGCGGATCGCCACGGCGGGATTCGCTCCTTCGAGTGAGAGGGGTTCACACACGTACGGGGGACTTCGGATCAAGTGTGCGGTGCGGCGGCCGGCAGCGGGAGCACCGCCCTGGTGCGGAAGCCACCGCCGGGGCGCGGCCCGGCCGAGAAGGTGCCGCCCACCATCCCCACCCGCTCCCGCATCCCGATCAGGCCGTGGCCCAGGCCGTCCGCACCGCCGCGGTCGTGCAGGGCGGCCGCCGCGCCCCGCCCGTCGTCCTCCACGGTGAGGTCCAGCTCGCTGTCCCCGTAGTACAGGTGGACGGCGGCCGCCGCGTTGGGCCCGCCGTGCTTGCGGGTGTTGGTGAGCGCCTCCTGGACGATCCGGAAGACGGTCAGCTCGATGCCGCGGGAGAGCGGGCGGACCTCCCCGTCCACCGAGAACTCCACCGGCAGGCCGGCGCCGCGCACCTGCTCCAGCAGATCGCCGATCTGCTCCACGCCCGGCTGCGGCACGAACTCGATGGCCTCCTCGGAGCGCAGCACGCCCAGCAGCCGGCGCATCTCGGTGAGCGCCTGGCGGCCGGTGCCGGCGATGGTGTCCAGCGCCTCCTTGGCCTGCTCGGGCGCCTGGTCGAGGACGAACTTGGCGCCGTCGGCCTGAACCACCATCACCGAGACGTTGTGGGCCACCACATCGTGCAGCTCGCGGGCGATCCGGGCGCGCTCGGCGGCGGCCGCCACCTTGGTCTGGGCGTCCCGCTCGCGCTCCAGCCGGCGGGCGCGGTCCTCCAGGGAGGCGTAGTAGGCGCGGCGGGTGCGGGTCAGGTCGCCGAGCGCCCAGGCGACCACGA
Source organism: Mangrovactinospora gilvigrisea (assembly GCF_001879105.1). Classification (GTDB taxonomy): domain Bacteria; phylum Actinomycetota; class Actinomycetes; order Streptomycetales; family Streptomycetaceae; genus Mangrovactinospora; species Mangrovactinospora gilvigrisea. The sequence goes on from NZ_MLCF01000057.1 coordinate 56,962, forward strand.
ACGGCGCGGCCGACAGGATCGCTCCGATGACCATGCCCCAGAAGTCGTTGAGCGCGGTGGGGCTGCTGAACCGGATCGCGGACGCCGGGCCGGCGAGCGCCCCGCACACCAGCGCGGTGCGGGAGAGCCAGCGGGGGCCGTATCCGGCCGCGTTGTAGACCATGGCGAGGGCGCCGAGATCGGCGAAGACGAAGCCGACGCCGGTCGCCAACTGGACGATGCCGACGGCCAGCACGGCGAAGCCGGTGAGCACCGGGTAGCGGCGCTTGACCGTGATGGCCGCGCTGATCACCGCGGCGAAGACCAGGGCCAGCACGGAGTGGACCGGGCCGTAGCGGTGGCCGTCGGGCCCGGCGTACCCGTGCCGGAACGACAGGTACTGCATGACCACCTGGACAACGCTGATGAACATCAGGCCGATGGCCCAGATGCCGTCCACCACGATGGGGTGGGTTCTCAGCCAGGTGTAGAAGCGGTGCACCGCTCCAGCGTAGGGAGCCCGGCGGCCCGAAGCAGTCGTCCGGCGGATGATCCTGGGATACTCCGCAGGTCGGAGTCCGGGAAAGATCGGATGAGCGTGGGGTCGGGGTCGGATGGGGTGCCGGTGAGGGTCGGGTGGCGCAGGGCGATGGCGGACGCCCTCTACGGGCCGGGCGGCTTCTACCGCGCCGGAGCGGGGCCGTCCGGACATTTCCGGACCTCGGTGCACGCCGCGCCGGAGCTCTTCGCGGGCGCGGTGGCCCGGCTGCTGGCCGAGGTGGACGAGCGGCTGGGGCGCCCCGCCGAGCTGGGCTTCGTCGATGTGGGCGCCGGGCGCGGCGAGCTGGCCGGGGCGGTGGCGGCGCTGCTCGCCGGGACGGAGCGGGGGGCGCGGCTGCGGGCGGTGGCGGTCGAGGTCGGGCCGGCGGCGGACGTCCCCGGGGTGGAGTGGCGGACGGAGCTGCCCGCGCCGGGCAGCGTCACCGGGCTGGTCTTCGCCAACGAGTGGCTGGACAACGTGCCGCTGGAGGTGTGCGAGCGGGACGGCGGAGCGGCGGAAGGCGGGGCGGCGGGCGGGCTGCGGTACGTCGAGGTGGATCCGGAGACGGGGGAGGAGTCTCCCGGCGGGCCCGCGTCGGCGCGGGACGCGGCGTGGGCGGCGCGGTGGTGGCCGTCCGGCCGCCGGGTGGAGATCGGCCGGACCCGGGACGAGGCGTGGGCGCGGGCGGTCGCGGTGCTGGAGCGCGGCACGGCGGTGGCCGTCGACTACGGGCATCTGGCGGAGGAGCGGCCGCCGCGGGGGACGCTGACGGCGTTTCGGGACGGGCGGGAGCTGACGGGGCGTCCGGTGCCGGACGGCTCCTGCGATGTGACGGCGCATGTCGCGGTGGACGCGCTGGGGGGTTCGCGGGTGCGTCAGCGGGAGGCGCTGCGGGAGCTGGGGGTGTCGGGGGCGCGTCCGCCGCTGGGGACGGCGACGCGGGATCCGCGGGGGTACGTGGC
>NZ_MLCF01000058.1 GCF_001879105.1 Mangrovactinospora gilvigrisea
GGTGCGGGTTGAGTGGGTGGGGGTGCGGGTTGAGTGGGTGGGGGTGATGTGGAACAGGGGAGTTAGTGGCTGTGGCGGGTGAGGGAGTGGCGGCTATGTGGATTGGGTGGAGCATGCATGAGGCATGGCTTCCGTGTCGGTTCGGCCGACACGGAGTTGGTGGTTGCGGTGGGTGAAGGACGTGGGTGGCTGAGGTTCAGGCAAGGTGCGAGTCAGGTCGTGGCTGGCGTTCAGGCAGGTGTGGGTCAGTGGGTGGCTGAGGTTCAAGCGACGTGCGGGTGGTCGGTGGTGAAGGTTCGTGCGTACGTGCGGGGGCCGTGGTGGCTGAGCTATGTGGACGGGCGGGGCCGTAGGTAGGTGTCTGTCTAGTGGTGTGTCGGGGGGCGAGGTTTCGCTGTTCTTGTTTTCTTCTGTTGTTCTCTTCTTCTCTCCTCTCTCCGCCCCTGGCCCCTTTGCCGGGCGTACCCGGCGAAGGGCCGCCCAGCCGAGCCGCCTTGGTCGTTCTGGGATGGTGACGCGTGACCTTCGGCGCCGTCATGGCTCGGGATTTCCCACTCGTCATGTTGGGGGAGGCTTCGAAGCTTCGTCTGACCGAGTTCCCCCCGGGGGGAACTCGGAAGGTCGCGCCGATCGCGTTGCGACCGCGGCCGTGAACTCGGATGAGAAAGCCACAGCGGGGAGTTCCCCCCGGGGGGAACCGCGGGTGAGGTCGGGTATGACGCACCAGAATCCCCCTGTGCCTTCCGTGCCAGCTACCCGCCAGGTGCGCTCAGCCCATGAGTGTTGGCGGCATTCCGCGTTCCACTCCCGGCAGCTCAACCGAGTTGGGGAGGCATGCGCTTGCGCGGAACGAGAATCCCCCTCTGCCCCGCGCCCCTGTGCTTCGATGATCGGGAGGGGGCGCCGCATGTTGACGCATACGCAGTGATGACTATATACTAGCAATAGGGTTGATCGAACCCGGGAGGATGACATGAACGGGAACGCGAGGATCGCCCAGCTCGGGCAGGAGTTGGAGCAGGTGCGCGCCAGGGTCAACGAGCTGTCGATCGGCGACCTCGACGGCCTCAGTGGCGGCGAGCTGCGCGAGAAGCTGCGTCAGGCGGATCTCGCGGTTCACGCGTTGCGTTCCGGGTCACCGACAGAGCTGATGATCCAGGTCGCGGAACTGGCCGTGTTGGACGTGTCCGACGCGGCGCGCGACTACGACCCGTTGCTGATGTCCGAGGTCTACGAGACGATCGACGGCTTCGAGTGAGCAGTCACGGGCGCCTCCGAGTTCCTGGGCGCGGGACGTAGTCACCCCTCTTCCGGGCATCCCAATCCCTCCTGCGCAATAGCGTGCACCGCATGCGCACCTTATGCTATACTTGAGTCATCAGCAGGCACCAGCTGATACCCCACCAAGGGAGGCGGACGACGCCATGACCATCCTCCGTAGGCACCCGATCGTATGGCACCTCCTCGCCGTCAGTGTCATCGTGATCACCGCCATAGGCGCCGCTCACTTCGGCGGCCAGACGTGGGGCGCTCTCTGGGTCCTGTCCGCCAGCTTCGTCTCGATCACGCTGATCTACGGCGCTCGTTGGGCGCTGGCCCTCTTCGCCTATACCGGGATGTTCCTCCTTGCCGCCTCCGTCGTCGGCGTCATCGTCGCCCTGCCGGTTTTCGCCGTGCTGATCTCGCTGCACGTCGCGTGGCGCCGTCACCGCACGTGTGTCCGCGCCTGCCGTTGACGCGTCGAGCGTTGACGCGTTGCCGCACTGACGCGGTAGCCCGAGCGTCCGCCCCCGGAACGGTGGCCGGGCGTTGAGGGCGTAACACCATCTCCCCTCTTCCCCGCGCTCCCGCTGCACCGTGTCTGTGTCGGCGCGCCCCCGCGAGTGTCTGGGTGCTGCTGACGGGGGCGCGCCGTCGGGAATCAGGGAATCCGTCAGTGTCGGGGGTTGGGCTTGATGTAGGGGCGGAACGTGTCGGCGGCTTCCTGGGCGCTGAGGGTGTCGCTCGCGGAGCTGATGATCACCCACTTCGCACGTTGCCGGGTGCCGTCGTTGCGCTTGAGGAGGTACTGCGCGTTGACGTGTTCGACGCGGTAGCTGGCGGCTGTCAGGTTGAGGAGTCGGGCAATGGCGGTCGCCGTCGCTGGTGTGCTCATGGCTGCGGATGCCTTCCGTTGGTGGTGTGCGGTGGTGGGCCGCGCGGGTGGTGAGTGTGTTGTCAGGCGGGGGCGTGGGTGAAGATGCCGACGATTCGGGGGTGTCGGTCGGTGCTGTGGTCGATGGTCGTAGGGTCGGTTCCGGGTTGGTACACCTTGTGTTCGCCGTTAGCGGCCTGGACGACTACGTAGCTGCTGCGGGTCAGTTTGCTGCGGGCGGCTGCGGCGGCGCGCGGGGAGATGGTGATGCCGTAGGCTCCGCCGTCCTGGAGTCCGGCGGCAGTGTGGGCTTCGGGGGTCATGAGCCAATAGGTTTCGGGGGATTGGCGTCGGAGGTAACGCATCGGTGTTCTCCGTTTCGGTGGGGTGGTTACCTAAGTGAGGTGGTGAGCCAAGAGAGTGACATCTAAAGAGTATCACTACGAGAGAAGGTTAGCCCGCAAGGGCGGAACGACATCTCCCTCTTCCCGGCCCCCCGGTATCGGGATCGCGCAAGTCGCAGCCGAATAGGCCTTGCACTTTGCTTTTGCAAATCTTATACTAGTAAATCCACGGCATGTTCTGGGGTTACCGCCCCGGTTTCCACCAAGGAGAGGAGTTCGCCATGGCGAAGTGGCGCGAGGTCAGGAAGGGCGTCATCAACACCAGCGCGGAACTGACGGATGAGCAGGTCGATCGGGCCGTCAGGGCGGACGGGGGCTTGGACCCCCTGAAGACCCACGACGACGGGAAGGTGACGAGGCTCGGCCGCGTCTTCGCGAAGGTCCCCCACTCGTGACGGCGTAGCAGATTGCGAGAGGCGGGGCCCGGCCGGATGCGTCCCGGCCGGGCCCCGCCATTTCGGTTGCCGAGTTGCCGAGTCGCGGCGTTGGCGCGTCCTGCCGCGCGGAGAGATGCCGTTGCCGAGCACACCCCTCCCTCTCCTTTACGCACCTGCCGCATTCCTGTCACGGGGATCATGTGTGGCGTGGCTCATGTATTGCGCAAGATCGATTAATGATATTCTTTAGAAGCCATCGAGCGATGAGTTTCCAGCTTCGAGGCAACGGCGGGCCACCAACCCGCCGCACCAAAACAGAAATGGAGAACAGCGGCATGGCGAACGCGGCAGGCATCGCACGCGCGGTGTGTGAGGGAGTATCCCGCCTGACGGCCAGTGGGGCGACGATCACGGCGGGGCGTGCGGTCTATAAGGTGGATGTGAGCCTCGACCCGAAACACGTGATCTTGTTCCAGCGCACGGAGGCCAGCGCGGCTACTCGCGCGCTGATCGCCAAGGAGTTGGTTGACGGGCGGTACGTGTGGGCCGAGGTGACCAAGGTCCGCAAGAGCAAGGGCGATGAAGCGGTGGCGCAGGCGTTGCGCGCCAGCCTGGGCGTGTAGCGGCGACCTTCCCGGGGCTCGCCCGTCCGCCGGTCGGGTGGGTCCCGGGAAGCGTGCGGCTGCGGGAAGCAACCTCCCTTTGCCCCGCGCGCCAGTGGGCTTCGGTCGGGCTGAGCGGTCCAGGTCGTCTCCGCGTCTGGTCGGCCCCCGCGCCTCGATGGACGCGGGGGCCGACCGGCGGCGGATGCCCTCCGGGGCTACTTGAGGAAGCGGCGGGCGGCCGAGCGGGCCAGCGAGGCGAGCAGGCCGCCGCTGACCGCCGCGATGATCAGGGCGGGGACCAGGATGGCGGAGACCATGGCCAGGCAGGCGAGGAAGCCGAACGCGGGGACGGCCGCGATGGCCAGGTGAAGGAGGAGGAAGAAGATCATCACGATGAGGCCGAGGAACGCGGCCACGGCGCCGCTGGCGACCAGGGCGACGAGGATGAGGGTTGCGATGACGAGGATGCGGCGGCGGGTGGTGGCCATGGGGTTCCTCCCGTGAGGATTGGTGGATCAGGTGGTGTATCCTGATGGCTAAAGTATAGCGCAAGTGTGGTGCTCCCGTCCACCCATGGACCCATGCGCGCCGCTGCCGTTGGGCGCCGCGTGCCGCCGCGGGACGCCGTCCCTCCCTCTTCCCCGCGTCCCCGCTGCTTCCCGCGTCCCGGCCGGACCCTCCTATGACCCCAGGTGCCGCCTTGCCGCGCCCCGGGACGTGGGCGGGGGTGGTGACCGCCCCCGCCCGGTCCCTCCGTCCGTCAGCGCGCGGTGTAGGCGTGGGGGAGGGTGCGGCCGTGTCCGAGCATGAGGGCGATGAGGGCGGCGGATGCGGCCGCGAGAGTGATCATGCTGGCGGTGTATCCGGCGCCGTAGTAGACGATGCCGATCAGCGCGATGGACAGGGCGCCCGCGCTCTCGCGGGCGGTGGCGTGGACGGCGGCGGCGGCGCTGTCGAGGTGGGGGGCGACGCTGCCGAGGACGGCGGAGTACAGCGGGGTGTCGATGAAGCCTTGGCCGATGCCGATGGCGGTCATTCCGGTGAGGATGGGCCACAGGGCGCCGGTGGGTCCGGCGAGGGCGAGCAGTGCGAATCCGCCCGTGATGATCGCGGCGCCGGTGAGGGGGAGGGTGCGGCCGTAGCGGCGCAGGAGTCGGGCGACGGCTGAATTGGTCGCCCAGTAGCCGCCGTTGATGAGGATGAAGACGGCTCCGGCGGCGGCGGCGGTCATGTGGCGGTGTTGCTGGAGGTACTGCACGAGGACGACGCCGAGGGCGCCGGAGGTGCCGTACATGATCATGACGGCGAGGACGCCGGTGGGGTAGCCGCGTTGCCGGAAGACGTCGAGGTTGAGCAGGGGGGCTTTGCCGTTGGCGGTGCGGCGGTGCTGGTGGTGGGTGAAGGTGGCGAGCAGGAGGAGGGAGGCGGTGAGGGTGAGCCAGCACCACAGCGGCCAGTGGAGCCCGGGGCCTTGGACGAGGGGGAGGGTGAGGGCGATGAGTCCGGCGGTCAGGAGTGCGGCGCCGGTCAGGTCCAGGGTGCGGGTGGAGTCGTGCGGGTGGTGGCCGTGGGTTTCGGGGATGAGGCGGCGACTGAGGTAGGCGGCGGCGCCGATGGGGAGGTTGACCAGGAAGGCGGTTCGCCATCCGAGGCCGAAGAGGTTGGCGTCGATCAGGATGCCGCCGAGGGCCATGCCGAGGACGGCGGCGAGGGTGCCGATGCTGCCGTACCAGGCGAAGGCGCGGGCGCGGTGGGGGTCGTTGGTGGGGAAGAGGGCGGCGAGGGTGATGGCGGCGGCGGGGCCCATGAGGGCGGCTCCGGCGCCTTGTCCGATGCGGCCGGTGATCAGGAGGGCGGCGGTGGGGGCGAATCCGCAGAGGGCGGAGGAGGCGGTGAAGGTGACGATGCCGAGGGTGAAGATGCGGCGGCGGCCGTAGAGGTCGGCGAGTTTGGCCGTGAGGATGAAGCCGGTGGCGGCTATGAGGATGTAGGAGATGATCACCCATTGCAGGGTGGCGGGGGAGGCGTGGAAGTCGCGGCGGAGGGCGGGGAGGGCGACGTTCGCGATGCGGAAGTCGAGCGAGGTGACGAATACGGCGGTGAGGATGACGGCGAGGGCCGACCAGCGGCGGGCGTGCGGATGGGTGCCGGGCACGGCGGTTCCCCCTGTGGGGTCAGGGCGCGGGCTGGTGGGGCGCGCGCGGAGTTGGTGAGGCTCCCCAAGCTGGTAACTTGGATGATTTCTTAATCATAGTCAAAAATGCATCGATGGGCAATCTGGTGGCGGGTGGCCTGTATCTCGTCGGTGGGGTGTTTGGCCAGCGGCTCTCAGGCCACCCCGAACACCCTGTGCCTCGCTCCCCGGCGGCCGTGCGGTGGTCGTGGCCGGGAAGTCGGGGCATGCCTGAGAGGGGTGGGCCGCGAGATGCGGCCCACCCCCCTTGGGGTGGTGCGGTTGATCAGCCGTGGAACCAGTTGACCGCGCCGTTGACGAAGCCGTTGACGAACGCGCCGATGGGTCCGGGGGCGAGGGTGACACCAGCGACGATGGTGATGATGAACCACCAGCCGGTGTACGAGTGGCCGCGCTTGTAGCCGCAGTACGCGGCTGCGGCGGCGACCACGAGAGAAAAGCCGAGCGAATAACCCTGGTAGGACGGGCCGATGGAGGCGGTGAGGCCGTGAATGACACCGGCGCCGACCGGCCCGGGGGCCAGCAGGATACCGATGACGAAGCCCCAACCGGCCACCGTCTGGAGGGGCTTCCTCTTCTTCACAGCGGTGAGGTAGAGGAAGGCGCCCAGGCCGAGGGATCCGAAGGTGGACGTAACCAGGGTCAAGATGCTGGCGGCGTGCATTCTGGGGATGCCCCTAACTTGGTGGTAATCGGCTGGTGAGGCCGTCTGACATCTAAAGTATAGCATTGCGAATGTGAATCTACAACCCTCTACCTAGTGGCGCCATGCCCTCCGACCTGGAGAAACGGCGTCACGCGCGCTTCCGGTGGGGCGTTGCGACGGCGAATCGGACCACCGATGTGGATCATGATGCGACCCGCCCTCCCTCTCCTTGCCGTCCCCGTGTGCCAAGTCGTCGATTCCGGGGGTGACTTACCGGGGGTAATGGGTGTCGTGACCTGCCATTCTCCTATATACTTGTTGTCATGAGCCGGGGATACCACCCTGGTACCAACTCGCTCTTGGGGGCATTCGTTATGGCTCTGTCTGTTTCGGCTGTGGTTCTCTTCGCGGTCATCGTCTTCCTTCTGATCAGGAAGGCGAACCTCCACGTGGGTCACGCGATCGTGTGCATCCTGCTCGGGTTCTACCTGGCGTCGTCCTCGGTGGCGCCGTCGATCACGAGCATGATGGGATCGGTCGCGAAGATGATCGGTTCGTTCAAGTTCTGAGGGGACGTCAGTTCCTCTCGGTGGTGGTTGGTGTCGCGGGGTTGACTCGCGGCGCCCGCTGCCGCCCCGCGCCACCCTCTCCCTCGCCTTCCGGAGGGCGCTGGGGATGTGCTCGTGCAAATGGGGGTCGCTGCCTCGATGAGTTGACGTCACCGCCTCATAGCGCTATACTTTAGTTACTGGTTCACCACCGAGCACCAGAGGAGCCCGCTATGGCTGCTTTCGCTGTCGTTGTCGCCCTGCCCGTGGGGAAGCCGCGCGAGTGGTACGTCAAGGTCGCGCGGAGCCGGAAGGCGTCGGCCATCGCCGAGTACATGATCAACAACGGTCTGGGGTACGACGCCGACGAGGTGACGGACTCCCAGATCCGGCACGCGGCCGAGCTGGCCGGTGAGCACGAGCCGTCGGCGATCACGTGCGCGCTGGTCCGTGAGCGCCTCGGGGCGCTGGAGGGCTGACGGCGCGCGGGCGGGTGCGGCGGCCCCTCTGGGGCGGCCGCACCCGCTCTCCGCAGGCGTGACCGGCCTGGGTGCCGGGGCGTGCTCTGTCTCCGTGTGTGGCGGGCGTCGAGGGTTTCGCCCGGGTCTTGCGTCGCGTTCTCTTCGGGCAACCCGACCACCCTGTACCTTCCAACCCGGCTGACGGTGATCGGGGTGCGGCCGTGCGGCAGTGGGGCCCACCAGGAGGGACAGAGGGACAGGCCGGTACGCGTTCCCTGGCGGTACGGCTCCGCGGCGGTGTGCGCGCCGGGTCGGTCCGGCGCGGCTGGGGCGGTGTCGTGGGCCGGTCCCGGTGGCGCGGGGGAGGGGCGGAGCCTGCCCGGCTCAGCCCCTCCCGGGCCGTCACGCCTTCTTCGGCTCGGTGTTGTCAGGCCGTTCCGGGTCGAAGTAGCGAGCGAACACCTGAAGGGGAGTCAGCCCCGGCGGTGTGCTGTGCATCGCCGTGCTGAGGACCTTGCGGCCTTCCAGCTGGAAGTACACATGGTGGCCGCCGAACTTCCAGGTCTGGCCCTCCTTGACGCCTTTGGCCCACCCTTCGGCGGCGCTCTTGAGCTTGCGGGCCTCCTCCCGGGACTCCTGCACGTCCGCCCACTTCGGCTCAAGGAACTTCTTCCATGCCGTGGACGCGACCCACTTGGTTCCCTTGCCAAGGCCCGCGCCGCTCTTCTTGATGCCCTTTCCGATGCCCTTGCCCGCACCCTTGGCCGCCCTGGTGGCCTGCGCCTTGGTCCAAGCCTTGGCAGCGTCGGCGATCTTTCCCATTGGTGTTCTCCTTTTCTTGGTTGTCAGGCTGGTGGCGCCTGACGGTTTTTCACTGAGAGGTACATTGCAGTGGCGATGTGTGCGAATTGCGCAGGGTCGCCAGGTTTGCGAGCGGGTGCCCCGACGCGATTACAGCTTCTTGATCATCTTCTTGATGAGCTTGATCTGCCTTCCGATGTACTTGATGTGGCGCTCCCAGTCGTCAAGGGCGTCATTGTGCAGCTTCAGCTGGCGAGAGTTTTGAGGCTGAGCAAAGGCGACTGCATTTTCACTCATGACTTCTAGGATGCCCTTTCGAGCTTCGTTCGCCTGCTTAATGCGTCCTTCCAGGTCCTTGACTCGATCTTCCAGGGCCTTCGTGGCCGCAGCCTTCGAAAGGTCCTTGATCAGTTCTTTCGGCTTGGTCAACCTCTTGACGGCCCGCCCGAAGGTCTTCGCCGAGTCGATCATGCCCATGGTCTTTGGCCTTTCCTTGGTGTCTCCGGGTGGTGAGCCCGTATTGCTCGGTACATGTATGAACTTACGCGCCATCGCCAGGCATCGCAAGGCTTTCTGGTCAATGCTTTGCTGACGCAAATGCCGGATCGCCTCTTTACCGATACAGTCCACATCTCTGATGTGTTCGGCGTCACAATGCGCTATACGGAACCACAGCTAGCGCGTAAGGTCGTACCCGAAAGAGCAATACAGGAGGGGAGCGCAATATCATGGGTAGGGAAGTCGGTCCGGTGGAGAGGATCAATATCAACCCCGGGGTCTTCAAAAAGAATACAACGCCGATGACGGCGACTCAGGTCTCGGATGCGATTTTCTTTGCTGCGAACAATGGCGCGCTAGTCTATCGTGTGGGGAGCTGGGATTACCGGGTGCGCCACACCAACGGGAGCGAGACGTATTACAGGCTCGACGTCCAAGGAAAGGGATCACCCATCTCGCGGAATATCCGCGCTGATCACGCGAAGCCTCAAAAGATCACGGTGCGGATGTGCGCCCACGCCCGGAGCGGGAGCGAGGTCCCATCGGGCACCGTTGAATACAAGAATCTGCGCGGGGAGCTGGCTGATTGGCGGACGAAGGGCGCTTCGGTCTCCACCGAGTCACGCAAGCGGATCGTAGTCACGATGTTCGGCGCGGTGGTCGCGGTCTATGAGCCGACCGAGGGCCGGGGGCATACGCAGTCCACGATCAGGATCTGACGATTTCGGGAGGATGGAGAGCAAGGAGGTAGTACGGTGGCTGGCGATAAAGATAAGAATGACCTCAAAGAGGAAATACTCAGGCGCGTGGGGCGCATCCGGCGGCGAATCGGTGAGTCCGATATGTCGGAGTCGCAAAAGCGAGATGCTCGCAAACTTCTCGAAGATATCGACGATGCTACCCTGAGTTTTCGTTCTACGAACAATGCGAGGGCGGCCAAGATTAGCAAGAATCTGATTGATCCTATTTTCAAGAAGCTGGCGAATCTTGGTCTGCCGACTCGCTAGGTGGGTTCGGGTGCGGGGCGGGCGTGTTGTCGCCTGCCCCGTACCTCGGAACGGACGGCGTTCGACGGTTCGTCAGCTGACCGCGGTTTGTGCCGCGGCTGTCGGGGGCTGCCTTCCGCCTTGTCCGTGAACGTGTAGGGGGCCGCTGCGTTGTGGTTGTCCTATGTGGACGGTCGCCCGCCCCGCGCACCCCACCCACCCTCTGCCTGCCGTCCCGGGTGGCGCGGGAGCGGCGTCCGGCCCCGCCGCTGGTGCGCGGCGGGGCCGGTTCGCTGTGCGGGTCAGGCGCGCGGCGTGCTGGTACCGAAGAGGGTGCGGAGCAGCGACACGGCGAGCATGGCCGCCGACGTGATGGCGAGGCAGGTGACGATGCCCCAGGCCGGGACGGCGGCGAAGGCCATGTGAAGCAGGCCGACGATGGCCATCAGGATGAGGGCGAGCACTGCCGCCTTGGCCAGGAAGATCAGGGCCGAGATGGCGACGGCGGCCGCGATGGTGAGGACGGTGATGAGGGCGACGCCGAGGGCGACGAGGACTGAGGAGAGGGCGCGGCCGATGGCGGTCATGGTGTTCCTCCGGTGAGCTGGTGTGCGCTGAGTGGTGAACTCTGCGCCTGACTTCTATATGATAGCATCTTGAGCGGTTTGCTATCAAGCTTCCGGGGTCGGGGGGTTGGGCGCGTCCTGCGGGGAGGACGGGCCTCCCTTTGCCCCGCGCTCCGGCGGTATCGGGGTGAGTGCTGTTGCCGGGCGGGTGCCATCGTCTGAACGGTCAGGTTTTGATGGCCGGTTGGCGTTTCTGACGGCCTGAATGGATGATCAATTTTCTCTGCGGCGAGACCAGAATTAATGGTGTCAGCTACACGAGAGAGGGTGATCCTGATGGACAAGGACGAGCAGAAGCGGCTGAAGAATCGCATCAGTGAGCTCGGGAGGGAAAAACGGCGCCTTGAGGGGAAGTTGGACAAGGCGAATCGCGAGCTGGGGGAACTGCGCGCGAGTGAGCGGCGAGCTCAGGCGGAGATGTCGGACGCTCAGGCGGCGGCGCGCCGCTTCCGCGCGACGCACCGTCAGCTGTCCGCGACTTACGCGGCCGCGGCTGGGGCCGCGGGCAAGGAAGTCCGGAAGGTGCAGGGCAAGATCGCGCGGGTTGAGCGGGACGTCAGTTCGTTGAAGGCGCAGATTGCCAGGGCTGAACAGAACATCGGGGAGACGCATTCCACACTCAACGCCGGGTGAGGGGTGAGGGGTGAGGGGTGAG
>NZ_MLCF01000059.1 GCF_001879105.1 Mangrovactinospora gilvigrisea
GACCGACCCCGCACGAACAAGGTAGGGATCTCTTTGTAGTCCTTTCCACGGTCCTCCACACCGGCCCGGCGTCGCCTCCGCGCGATTCCGGGCCGGTTTTCTGTGCGCTGCGCCGCTCGCATGTGCGGACGAACCGGGGCACAGCGGTGCACGGAAGGGCTCGTTCGGGCCTTATGACCCCCGTATGTATCGCGCCGATACATCGGCTCGGTATATCGTGCCGATACAGGCCGGGGCGCACACCGCATCCCGTCCTGGGCAGTAACCTGGCGAAGCACACGATCAGCTGCGGAGGAGGGGCGAGCCATGGGACGACGTTCAGGAGTCCTGGAGTTCGCCGTCCTCGGACTGCTGAACGACGCCCCGATGCACGGGTACGAGCTGCGCAAGCGGCTCAACATCCTGCTCGGCACCCTGCGGGCGTTCTCCTACGGATCCCTCTACCCGTGCCTCAAGGCGCTCGTCGCCGAGGGGCTGCTGGTGGAGGAGGACGACCACGGCCCGGCGCTCCCCCCGCGGGGGCTCACCGGAAAACGGGCCCGGATCGTCTACCACGTCACGGAGGCCGGACGGCAGCACTTCGAGGAGCTGCTCGCCGACTCCGGGCCGGATGCCTGGGAGGACGACCACTTCGGCGTGCACTTCGCGTTCTTCGCCAAGACCGATCGAGCCGTTCGCATGCGGATCCTGGAGGGCCGGCTGGCCCGCCTCCAGGAGCGCCTGGACCGGATGCGCACCGCGCTTTCGCGCAGCCGGGAGCGGCTCGACGACTACACCTTCGAACTGCAGCGCCACGGCGTGGAGTCGGTGGAGCGGGAGGTCCGGTGGCTCAACGAGCTCATCGAGACCGAGCGCGCCGGCCGGCCCCGCCACGACGATGCGCTCGGGGGTTCGTGACCGCCCGATCGACGGGCGGACACGGGTCATGCCGGCGCTTCCCGCGCCGGCACCTCGACGAAGAGAACGAGTAGAAGGAGCAGCCGAGATGGGGACCACTCCGATCCGCGTGGCCGTCGTGGGCGTCGGCAACTGCGCCGCGTCGCTGGTGCAGGGTGTCGAGTACTACAAGGACGCCCCGGACGACACCCGCGTGCCCGGCCTGATGCATGTCCGCTTCGGCGAGTACCACGTCCGCGACATCCAGTTCGTGGCCGCCTTCGACGTGGACGCCAAGAAGGTCGGCACGGACCTCTCGGAGGCCATCGGGGCCAGCGAGAACAACACCATCAAGATCGCTGACGTGCCGCCGACCGGCGTCACCGTGCAGCGCGGCCACACCCTCGACGGCCTGGGCCGCTACTACCGCGAGACCATCGAGGAGTCCGCCGAGGCCCCGGTGGACGTGGTGCGCGCCCTCAAGGACGCCCAGGTCGACGTGGTGGTCTGCTACCTGCCGGTGGGCTCCGACACCGCCGCCAAGTTCTACGCCCAGTGCGCCATCGACGCGGGCTGCGCCTTCGTCAACGCCCTCCCGGTGTTCATCGCCGGCACCAAGGAGTGGGCCGACAAGTTCGAGGCCGCCGGCCTGCCGATCGTCGGCGACGACATCAAGTCCCAGGTGGGCGCCACCATCACGCACCGCGTGATGGCCAAGCTCTTCGAGGACCGCGGCGTCGTCCTGGACCGCACCATGCAGCTGAACGTCGGCGGCAACATGGACTTCAAGAACATGCTGGAGCGCGACCGGCTGGAGTCCAAGAAGATCTCCAAGACCCAGGCCGTCACCTCCCAGGTCGACCGCGACCTGGGTGCCGACAACGTGCACATCGGCCCGTCGGACTACGTGGCCTGGCTGGACGACCGCAAGTGGGCCTATGTCCGCCTGGAGGGCCGTGCGTTCGGCGACGTCCCGCTGAACCTGGAGTACAAGCTCGAGGTGTGGGACTCCCCGAACTCGGCCGGCGTCATCATCGACGCGCTGCGCGCCGCGAAGATTGCCAAGGACCGCGGCATCGGCGGCCCGATCCTCAGCGCCTCCAGCTACTTCATGAAGTCCCCGCCGGTCCAGTACTTCGACGACGAGGCCCGCGAGGCCGTCGAGAAGTTCATCCGCGGCGAGGTCGACCGCTGATCCGACGCCGGATCAACACCCGGGCCGGGGAGGCGCGCTGACGCCTCCCCGGCTCAGGCGCGTGCGCGCTGCGTGACGGCGATGCACACCAGCACGGCGGCCGCGGTCGGCGGCGCCGCCGGAGGGAGGTGCTCGCCCAGCAGCAGCACCGACCACACCAGGGTGAGCAGCGGCTGGGCGAGCTGGAGCTGGCCGGCCCGCGCCACCCCGATGCCGGCCATCCCGCGGTACCAGACGACGAACGCGCCGAACTGCGAGACCGCGGCGATGTACAGGAGCCCGGCCACCGCCTCGGCGGTGGGGTGCACCGGCTCGACCGCCAGGGCCGCCACCGCGGTGGCGGCGGTGACCGGCAGCGCGGCGACCACCGCCCAGGCGATCACCTGCCAGCCCGGCATCCGGCGGGCCAGCCGGCCGCCCTCCGCGTACCCGGCCGCGCACACCAGCAGCGCGGCCAGCAGGTACAGATCGGCGAGCGTCGGCCGGCCGTGGCTCTGCAGCAGGGTGAAGGCGAGCACCACCGCCGCGCCGGCGACCGCGCCCCACCAGAACGGCGCGGGCTGCCGCACCCGGGTGCGCAGCGTCGCGACGACCGCGGTGGCCAGCGGCAGCACCCCGATGACGATCGCCGAGTGCGCGGTCGAGGAGGTCTGCAGCGCCAATGTGGTGAGCAGCGGGAAGCCGAGCACGCAGCCGCCCGCGACGACCAGCAGGCCGGGCCGGTCCTGCCGGGCGGGGAGCGGCACCCGCGCCGCGGCCAGCGCCGCCCCGGCGAGCAGCGCGGCGATCACCCCGCGCAGCCCGGTGGACGTCCAGGGGCCGAAGCCCGCCAGCGACCAGGCCGTGCCGGGGAAGCTGAGCGAGAAGCCGAGCACTCCCAGGGCCGCGAGGGCGGTTCCGCGGGATGCGGCTATCGGCGCTATCGGCGCTATCGGCGGTTCCGTAGTAGCGCTATCGTGTCCTGACATGAATCATGGTAGCAGTGTGGACCAGCTGGCCTCGGTGCTCCGGGCCGAGCTGGAGCGCTACCCGGAAGGCGGCCGACTGCCCTCCAGCCGCACCCTGATGGAGCGCCACCGGGTGAGCCCGGTGACGGTCTCCCGGGCCATCGCCGCGCTGGTCGCCGAGGGCTCGGTGGTCTCCCGGCCCGGCGCGGGCGTCTTCCGCGCCCGGCTGCGGGCCGCGCCCCGACCGGGCGGCGACGTCTCCTGGCAGGAGGTGGCGCTCGCCGCCGACGGCCCGGCCGGCCGCGGCCGCGCGGACGCCTCCGGGGTGCTAGGCACGCTCGCCGTCCCGGCCGCCGGGGTGATCGACCTCAACGGCGGCTACCCGCACCCCTCGCTGCAGCCCGAGCGGGCGCTCGCCGGGGCGCTGGCCCGCGCCGGACGGCGGCCCGGCACCTGGGAGCGGCCGCCCGTCGAGGGCCTGCCCGAGCTGCGCGCCTGGTTCGCCCGCGACATCGGCGGCCCGGACGGCGCGCTCACCGCCGCCGACGTACTGATCACCGGCGGCGGGCAGAGCGCGCTGACCACCGCGCTGCGCGCGCTCGCCGCGCCGGGCGCGCCGGTGCTCGTGGAGTCCCCCACCTATCCCGGCGCCCTCGCGGTGGCGCGGGCCGCCGGGCTGCGTCCCGTCCCGGTGCCGGTGGACGGCGACGGGCTGCGCCCCGGGCTGCTGGCGGACGCCTTCCGGGCCACCGGGGCGCGGGTGCTGGTCTGCCAGCCGCTCTTCCACAACCCCACCGGGGCGGTGCTCGCCCCCGAGCGGCGCCACGAGGTGCTGCGGATCGCCCGCGAGGCCGGGGCGTTCGTGGTGGAGGACGACTTCGCGCGGCTGCTGGCGCACTCCGACGCCCCGCCCTCGCCGCGGCCGCTGGCGGCCGACGACCCGGACGGGGTGGTGGTGCACATCCGGTCGCTCACCAAGGCCACCTCGCCGAGCCTGCGCATCGGCGCGCTCACCGCGCGCGGGCCCGCGCTGGAGCGGCTGCGCACCACCCAGGTCGTCGACAGCTTCTTCGTCCCCCGGCCGCTCCAGGAGACCGCGCTGGAACTGGTCGGGTCGCCGGCCTGGCGCACCCATCTGCGCAGGCTGGCCGAGGGATTGCGGGAGCGGCGCAGCGCGCTGGCGGCGGCGCTGCACGGTGCGCTCCCGGAGCTGCGCACCCGGATCCCGCACGGCGGCTACCACCTGTGGCTGCGGCTGCCCGACGGCACCGACGAGGCCGCGCTGGCCGCGGCGGCGCTCGCCGAGGGCGTCGCCGTCACCCCGGGCCGCGCCTACTACCCGGCCGAACCGCCCGCGCCGCACCTGCGCCTCACCCACATCAGCGCCGCCGGCACCGCCCAACTCGCCGAGGGCGTCGAGCGCCTGCGCCGCGCGGTTGTGAGATAGCCCGCCCCGGGACGGCTTCGGCGCCGAGGCGGCGGGGCGGCAGACTGTCCCGGTGACCCGGTCCCTGCTCTCCCACCCCCAGTTCCGCCGGCTGATGGCGACCCGCCTCACCTCGCAACTCGCCGACGGCGCCTTCCAGGTGGCCCTCGCCTCCTACGTGGTGTTCTCCCCGGAGCGGCAGGCCACCCCTGCCAAGATCGCCTCGGCGCTCGCCGTGCTGCTGCTGCCGTACTCGCTGCTCGGCCCCTTCACCGGGGTGCTGCTGGACCGCTGGCGCCGCCGCCAGGTGCTGCTGCGCGCCAACCTGCTGCGCGCCGGCCTCGCCGCGGCCACCGCCGCGCTGCTGCTCACCTCCCGCGCCGACTGGTCCTTCTACGCGGCCGCGCTGCTGGTCACCGCCGTCAACCGGTTCGTCCTCGCCGGGCTCTCCGCCTCGCTGCCGCACACCGTCCCCGCGGAGAAGCTGATCACCGCCAACGCCGTCGCCCCGACCGCCGGGACGGTGGCCGCCACCCTCGGCGGCGGCGCCGCCCTCGTCGTCCAGCTGGTGGTGCCGCCCGGCTCCGGCGCGGACGCCGCCGTGGTGGCCATCGCCGGCGCGCTCTACCTGGTCTCCGCGGGCTGCGCGGCCACCATGCCCGTCGCGCTGCTCGGCCCCGCCCGGGTGCGCCGCATTCCGCTGCGCGCGGCGGTCGCCGACACCGCGCGCGGGCTGCGCGACGGGCTGCGCCACCTCGCCGCGCGCCGCGCCGCCGCCGACGCACTGGCCGCGGTCACCGCGATGCGCTTCTGCTACGGCGTGCTGACGGTGACGATGCTGATGCTCTGCCGCTACGCCTTCAACGACCCCTCGGACACCGCGGCCGGGCTGCGCACCCTGGGGCTGGCGGTGGGCCTCTCCGGAGCCGGGTTCTTCGTCGCCGCGCTGATCACCCCGAGCGCGGTGCGGCGCCTCGGGGTGGACGGCTGGATCGTCGCCTGCGCGGCCGCCGCCGCCGTGCTGGAGCCGCTGCTGGGCCTCACCTTCCGTCAGGCTCCGGTGCTCGCCGCGGCGTTCTTCGTCGGAATAGCCACCCAGGGCGTCAAGATAGCCACCGACACCGCGGTGCAGAGCGGTGTCGACGACGCCTACCGGGGGCGCGTCTTCGCCCTCTACGACATGCTCTTCAACGGCGCCTACGTGGCCGCTGCCGCGCTCGCCGCGCTGGTGCTGCCCGCGGACGGGCGCGCCCCGCACGTCCTCGCCGCGCTGGCGGTGCTCTACGCGCTGGTCGCCGCCGGCCATGCGCTGGGGCGGCGGCGCCGGGCACGGCTCAATGTCACGCGAGTGCCACAGTCCTCAAAAGGCAGCTGACGCCGCGCCCCGCGCCTGACAGTCTTCCCCTGCGCAGCCGTTGCGCAGTCGTTGTCCCGTGACGACACACCTCATGTATGTGGAGGGGGAGCAGCATGAGCAGCCCCTACGGACCTCAGCAGCCCTATGGGGGCCAGCAGCCGAACGGTCCGCAGCAGCCGCCCTACGGCGGGCAGGCGCCGCAGCCGCCCTATGGTCAGCCGCCGCAGCAGCCCTACGGAGCGCAGCCCGGCCCGGTGCCGAACCCCGCGCCGGGGCCGTACGCCGGAGGCCCGCAGCAGCCCTACGCCCAGGGGATGCCGCAGCCCGGCCCGGTGCCGGGGCCGATACCCGGGCAGGGCCAGGGCCAGGTCCCCGGTCCGCCCTACTACGGGCAGCGTCCGCCGAGCGGGCCCGGCCGGGGGCGCATCATCGCGCGGGTGATCGGCGGCGTGGTCGTCCTCGGCCTCGTCATCGCCGGCTTCGTCCTGTCGCAGAGCGACCCCGACCACGCCAAGGCCGGCGACTGCATGACGGGCTCCACCGCCAGCGAGCTGAAGATCACCAAGTGCTCCGACCCGGACGCCCAGTTCACGGTCGAGAAGGTGGTCAAGGACAGCAACGACGACTCCCAGTGCGACGGGACCGGCGCCGACCGCGTCTACACCCAGCACCGCTCCGGCAGCTCCAGCGACGAGCTGCTGCTCTGCCTCAAGGAGCGCTGAGCCGGATCGGTCCGGTTTCACGTGAAACAGTCCGTCCGCGCCGTTTCACGTGAAACAGTCCGTCAGGAGCGGTTCGCCCACCACTCCTTGAGCGCCTCCACCGCAGCCCCGTGCTCCATCGGGCCGTTCTCCAGGCGCAGTTCCAGCAGGTGCTTGTAGGCCTGCCCGACCTCCGGGCCCGGCGCGATGCCGAGGATCGTCATGATCTCGTTGCCGTCCAGATCCGGACGGATCGAGTCCAGCTCCTCCTGCTCCTGCAGCTGCGCGATGCGCTCCTCCAGCGCGTCGTAGGCGCGCGAGAGCGCCTGCGCCTTGCGCCGGTTGCGCGTGGTGCAGTCGGAGCGCGTCAGCTTGTGCAGCCGGGAGAGCAGCGGCCCGGCGTCGCGCACATAGCGGCGCACCGCGGAGTCCGTCCACTCGCCGGTGCCATAGCCGTGGAAGCGCAGGTGCAGCTCCACCAGCCGCGACACCTCCTCCACCATCTCCTTGGAGTACTTCAGCTTCCGCATCCGGGAGCGCGTCATCTTGGCGCCCACCACCTCGTGGTGGTGGAAGGAGACCCGGCCGTCGGACTCGAAGCGGCGGGTGCGCGGCTTCCCGATGTCGTGGAGCAGCGCGGAGAGGCGCAGCACCAGGTCCGGCCCGTCCTCCTCCAGGTCGATCGCCTGCTCCAGCACCGTCAGGGTGTGCTCGTAGACGTCCTTGTGGCGGTGGTGCTCGTCATGGGTCAGCCGCAGCGCCGGCAGCTCCGGCAGCACCCGCTCGGCGATGCCGGTCTCCACCAGCAGCGTCAGCCCGGCGCGCGGATGCGGCGCCAGCAGCAGCTTGTTGAGCTCGGCCTGGACGCGCTCCGCCGAGACGATGTCGATCCGGTCCGCCATGCCGGTCATCGCGGCGCGCACCTCGGGCGCCACCTCGAAGCCCAGCTGCGCGGCGAAGCGCGCGGCGCGCATCATGCGCAGCGGGTCGTCGGAGAAGGAGTCCTCCGGCGCGGCCGGCGTGCGCAGCACGCCCGCGGCGAGGTCCTCCAGCCCGTGGTGCGGATCGACGAACTGGATGCCGGGCAGCTCCACCGCCATCGCGTTGACGGTGAAGTCGCGGCGCACCAGGTCGCCCTCGAGGGTGTCGCCGTAGGAGACCTGGGGCTTGCGCGAGGTGCGGTCGTACGCCTCGGAGCGGTAGGTGGTGATCTCCAGCTGGAGCGGCTCGCCGTCCGCGCCGGCCTTCTGGCAGCCGACCGTGCCGAAGGCGATGCCGACGTCCCACACCGCGTCGGCCCAGCCGCGCACCAGCGCGAGGATCTGCTCGGGGCGGGCGTCGGTGGTGAAGTCGAGGTCGTTGCCGAGCCGGCCGAGCAGCGCGTCCCGCACCGAACCGCCGACCAGCGCCAGCCGGTGGCCGGCTGCGGAGAAGCGGTGGGCGAGGTCCTCGGCGACCGAGGAGACCCGCAGCAGCTCGCCCACGGCCCGGCGCTGCGCCTGGCTGAGGGCGCCGCCGGCGGGCGGCGCAGCGGGAGCGGTCTCGATCTCGGGGGTGTTCTCGGCGTTCGGCACGACCAACAAGGGTAACGTCCGTCCCGACCCGCCCCGGACGGTCGCGACAAGCGGAACCGGCAGGGCCTCCGGACGCGTCCGGAGGAGCGGGGGAACCGCGGCCCGCGGAGGATCGAACCCCCTCCGGGAGCAGGCGGTTCACCATGACGGCCGGAGCCCCGGCACTCGCGGAACCCGCCGTCGTTACCATTCCAGGACGCACCTTCCTGGACGCACATCCGACGACACACCCGAGGGCGGAATCACGCGTGGGCGAGCCGGCACGGACACGGACAACTCCGCCGCGGCGAGGACGGCTCGAGCAGCCCGTCCGCAGAGCCCTCGCCGGCGCCGCCGCACTGCTGCTGCTCGGCGCCCCGGCCACCGCGGCATCCGCCGCGGCGCGGCCCGCGGCCGCGTCCGCGCTCGCCGTCGAGGCGGCCGCCGACCGGGCCCCCATCACGCTGGACAACCTGTCGCCGACGGCGCCGGTGAAGGGCGACACCCTCACCCTCGCCGGCACGGTCCGCAACAGCACCGGCCACACCTGGCACAACGCCAAGGTGCGGCTGCGCACCGGCACCGGTGCGCTCGGCTCGCGCAGCACGATCAACGAGGTGAGCAAGCGCACCACGGCCACCGCGGCCGACGGCACCCCGGTGGACGGCGCCGACCATCCGATGCCGGACATCACCGCCGGCGGCAGCGCCACCTTCACCCTCAAGGTGCCGGTCTCCAAGCTGCGGCTCACCGGCGACGGCGTCTACGAGCTGGCCGTCGAGCTGACCGCGGAGAACGGCGCCTCGCTCGGCATCGACCGCACCTTCCTGCCGTGGTTCCCGTCCGACTCCGGGGTGCAGCCGACCCGTACCGCCGCGCTCTGGCCGGTGGTCGACGAGCCCCGGGTCACCGCCCGCACCATGGCCGACGTCCGGCAGACCCCGGTGCTCCGCAACGACGGCCTCACCTCCGAGATGCGCTCCGGCGGCCGGCTCGACCGGATCGTCAAGCTCGGCGACTCGCTCCCGGTCACCTGGGTCGTCGACCCCGACCTCGCCATCACCGCGGACGCCATGGCCGGCGGCTACCGGGTGGCGAGCGGCAGCGGCACCAAGGCCGGCTCCGGCGGCACCGCCGCCAAGCAGTGGCTGACGGAGCTGCAGTGGGCGATGGTCGACTACAAGGACGCCGCCCAGGCCCGCAAGCAGCTCGCCGAGAACGGCGGCTCGTCCACGCCCTCGTCCACCGCCTCGCCGTCCGCGACCGCCTCGCCCAGCGACACCGGCTCGCCCTCGCCCTCGGCCTCCGCCGGCGCGTCCGGCTCCGGGGGCACCCAGCCCAACCCCGCCGACTACCCGCACGACGACGTGGTGGGGCTGCCCGTCGGCGACCCCGACCTCGCCTCCATCGCGCACCGGGGGCACGGCTCCGCGCAGCTGTCGACGCTGCTGTCCAACGCCCAGGAGCTCAGCGCCAACGCCAGCACCGCGCTCAAGCTCGGCGTCCAGCCGCGCACCGATGTGGCCTGGCCGGTCCAGGGCTGGCTGGACTCCTCGATCATCGCCACCGGCAAGCAGGCCAAGGCCAGCTCCTTCATCGCCAACAGCGACAGCATCGGCCGCTCCGGCCTGCCCTACACCCCGTCCGCGCGGCGGAACCTGGCCGGCGGGCTGCACGAGGACGTCGCAGACTCGGCGATCGGCTCGATCCTCTCCCGCGACCTGTCGACGCCCGCCTCCCGGGCCGAGGCCGTCCAGGAGATCCTCGCCCAGACGCTGATGGTCACCATGGAGGCGCCGAGCAAGCAGCGCACCCTGCTGATCGTCCCGCCGCGGCGGATGACGACCGATCAGGCCACGGTCCTCGCCGAGGCGCTGAAGGCGGCGGACAAGGGCGGCTGGATCGACCCGATCTCGCTGAAGCAGCTGCAGCAGACCGCCCCGGACCCGAGCGCGCCCGGTCGCGTCCCGTCCGCCTCCGCCTACCCGTCCTCGCTGCGCGCCACCGAGCTCTCCTCCGCCACCCTGGGCCAGGTCGCCACCGTCAACGCCCAACTCCAGGACATGGTGCGGATCCTGACCGCTCCGCAGCGCGTCACCGGCCCCTTCAACGGCGCCATGATGCGCACCGTCTCCACCGCCTGGCGGGAGGACCCCAGCGGCGAGCGGGCCTTCGAGAAGGAGACCAACGACTACCTCGACGACCTCGCCGGGGCGGTCCGCATCGCGCCCAAGAGCAGCACCATCACGCTCTCCGGGCAGAGCGCCACCATCCCGGTGACGGTGCTGAACAACCTGGAGCAGACCGTCCAGGTGGTGGTGCGGATGCAGTCCGACCAGCCGACCCGCGTCACGGTCGGCGACGGGCACCGGCTCAACATCCCGCCGCGCACCAACCGCCAGGTGGAGTTCCCGACCACCGCCACCACCAACGGGCGGGCCGTGGTCACCGTGCGGCTCTACGACCTCCAGGGCAAGGCCTACGGGCCCACCCAGCGCATCACCATCAACGTCACCTCGGCCGGCAACAGCGTGCTGATCGTCGTCGGGCTCGGGCTGCTCATCGTGGTGGTGGCGATCATCCGGATGTACCGGAAGCGGGCCCGGCGCCAGGCCGACGGCGGCCCGCAGGGCGACGCACCCCAGGAGGGCCCCGGCGAGGGTCCGGACGAGGGCGCGGACACGGCCGCCGATGGTGCCGAAGGATCCGGTGCGGATGAGAAGGTTGAGGGATGAACGCGCCGTACGACAGCGAGCCGGGCTCGGGCTCTCCGGGCGAGGGCGGGCGCCGGGACGACGCCTACACCCGCGACACCTACCGGCAGTACTCGGGCTACGGCGAGGACGACCCCTATACCGGTGTCGACGACCTGATCTCGGGCGCCGAGGAGAACGAGGAGCGCCGCCGGCAGCAGCAGCACCCGCTGCCGCCGCAGGGCCAGCAGTACCCGCAGTACTCGCAACAGCCTCCGCAGCCCCCTCAGGATCCCCGGACCCCGCAGGATCCACGGGCCCCGCAGCCCCCGCAGCAGCCGTACGGCGGTGACCCGGCGCAGGGCCAGTACCCCCAGCAGCCGTACCCGCAGCAGCAACCGCAACCCCAGCAGTACGGCGGCCAGCAGCAGTACGGGCAGCAGCCGCAGCAGCCCTACGACCAGCAGCAGCCCCAGCAGCCCGGGTACGACGCCTACGGGGCGCACGGCGCCTACGCGGCCGTCCCCCCGGAGCAGGGCCCCGCCCCCTACGACCCGCGCGCCGGCGGCTACACCACCGCCCAGTTCATGGCCGGGCAATTCGAGGAGACCGCCCCGCCCTACGACTACGACAACCCGCCGCAGCCGGGCCCGCCGCTGCCGCCGGTCCCGCCGGCCGGGGCACCGCAGCCCTACGCGCCGCACCCCCAGCAGTACCCGCAGCCGCCCCAGGGCGAACAGCCGCAGCCGCAACAGGGCGAGGCCGCCCCGGCGACCGGCGGCGGCCGGGTCGGCGGGCTGATGCGCTCCAGCGCGGTGATGGCCTCCGGCACCCTGGTCTCCCGGCTGCTCGGCTTCGTCCGCAACCTGGTGCTCGCCTCGGCGATCGGCATCAACGTGCTGGGCGACTCCTACGGCACCGCCAACACACTGCCGACGCTGCTCTACATCCTCATCGCCGGCGGCGCCCTCAACGCGGTCTTCGTGCCGCAGCTGGTGCGCTCCATGAAGAACGACAAGGACGGCGGCGAGGCCTACGCCAACCGGCTGCTGACCCTGGTGGGCTGCATCCTGCTGGTGCTGGTGGTGATCGCCGTGGCGGCGGCGCCGTTCTTCGTCCGCCTCGTCTCGGAGCCGATGGCCAGCAACCCGGACAACTTCCGGGTCACCGTCGCCTTCGCCCGCTACTGCCTGCCGACCATCTTCTTCATGGGCCTGCACGTGGTGCTCGGTCAGATCCTCAACGCCCGCAACCGGTTCGGGGCGATGATGTGGACGCCGGTCCTCAACAACATCGTCATCATCACCTCCTGCGGCCTCTTCATCTGGGTCTACGGCCCGTTCCGCTCCACCCACTTCGACCCGGCGACGGTTCCCGACGCGGGCGTCCGGCTGCTGGGCATCGGGACCCTGCTGGGCCTGGTGGTGCAGGCGCTGGCGATGATCCCCTACGTCCGGGACGCGGGCCTGAGGTTCCGTCCGCGCTTCGACTGGCGCGGGCACGGCCTCGGCCACGCCGCCCGGCTCGCCCGCTGGACCTTCCTCTTCGTCCTCGCCAACCAGGCCGGGCTGCTGGTGACGACCCAGCTGGCCACCGCCGCCGGTTCCGCCGCAGTCCACCAGGGCTTCGGCGGGGCGGGCCTGGCGGCCTATCAGAACGCCCTGCAGATCTGGCAGCTGCCGCAGGCCGCCATCACCGTCTCGATCATGACGGCGGTGCTGCCGCGGATCTCCCGGGCCGCCGTCGACGGCGACCACAGCGCGGTCCGCGACGACCTCTCCTACGGGCTGCGCACCTCCGCGGTGGCGATCGTCCCCTGCGCCTTCCTCTTCCTGGCGCTCGGCCCGCAGATCGGCGGGACGCTCTTCGGCATCGGCACCGGCAGCCAGTCCTCGCAGTCGCTGGGCATCATCCTGATGGCCTTCTCGCTGGGTCTGATCCCCTTCTCCGCCCAGTACGTGATGCTCCGCGGTTTCTACGCCTACGAGGACACCAAGACACCCTTCTACAACACCGTC
The DNA here is from genome assembly GCF_001879105.1 of Mangrovactinospora gilvigrisea. Taxonomy (GTDB): domain Bacteria; phylum Actinomycetota; class Actinomycetes; order Streptomycetales; family Streptomycetaceae; genus Mangrovactinospora; species Mangrovactinospora gilvigrisea. The sequence goes on from NZ_MLCF01000059.1 coordinate 12,767, forward strand.
TGGGTGGCCGCCTGCACCGCAGCCCTCTCCGGGATCGCCTATCTGGTGCTGCCGGCCCGCTTCGCGGTGGCCGGGATGGCCGCCGGCTACGGCATCGCCTACCTGGTCGGCGTCGTGGTGGCCTCCGGCCGGCTCCGGCGCCGGCTGGGCGACCTGGACGGGGCCCGGATCATGCGGACCTATCTGCGGCTCTGCGGCGCCTGCGTCCCGGCGACGATCGTCGCCTACCTGGTGGCCCGGCTCATCTCCCACCTGATCGGCGCATCGTGGTTCGCCTCGATCGCCGGGCTGGCCGTCGGCGCCGCGGTCTTCCTCCCGATGTTCGTGATCGGCGCCCGGCTGCTGCGGATCGAGGAGATGAACGCCCTCGTCGCAACGGTGCGGGGCAAGCTCGGCCGCTGAATCCGCGGCTCCGCCGAGGCAGGTGCCGCCGGATCTGTCCGAATCAACATGCAACCCGAGAGACCTTCGGCAGGTCGTACAGACCCCCGGGTAGCGGGCACAATTATCCTTCGGGACTTCAAGCGATGGGGAGGCAGGACGACGGTGGCGGAACGCAGCGAGGCCGCCGTCGACGTGGCGGAGGAGCGGGGCCCGGCCCCGAAGAAGCCGCTTAACGACGACGGCGCGACGCCCGGAGCGAAGCAGGACGCGGCCCCCGCCGACGAGGTCGGTGAGACCGGGGGCGGCGACGGGGTTCCACGTGAAACACCGTCCGATCCGGAGGCCGATCCGGCCGCACGATCGGAAGCCGATCCGGCGCGCGATTCCGCCGACGACACCGACGACACCGACGACACCGACGACACCGACAACTCTGACCGCTCTGACGACGCTCACGACGCTGACGACACCGAAGGTTCCGGCGGCGACGAGGGGGACCAGGCCGAGCCGGCGGAGCCCGCCGCCGCGCCCGAGATGCACAGCGGCCACCGCCTCGCCGACCGCTACCGGCTCGAGGAGTGCGTCGCCAAGGCGTCCGGCTTCAGCAGTTGGCGCGCCATGGACGAGAAGCTCCGCCGCGCCGTCGGCATCTATGTCCTCGCCTCCGACCACCCCCGCGCCGACCGCGTCATCGCCGCCGCCCGTTCCGCGGCCCTCCTCCCCGACCCGCGGTTCGTCCACGTCCTCGACGCCGTCAAGGAGAACGGCACCGCGTACGTGGTCCGCGAGTGGCTGCCGGACGGCGCCAGCCTCGACACCCTGCTCTCCGAGGGCGCCCAGGAGCCGTACGACTCCTACCAGATGACCCGTCAGGTCTCCGCGGCGCTCGCCGCCGCCCGCCGCGGCGGCCTCTCCCACCTCCGCCTCCACCCGTCCTGCGTGCTGCGCACCGACAGCGGCCAGTACCGCATCAACGGCCTCGCCGTGGACGCCGCGCTGCACGGCATCGACGGCACCGGGATGAGCGAGAGCGAGCAGCAGGCCTCCGACACCCGCGCGCTCGGCGCGATGCTCTACGCCTCGCTCTGCGGCCACTGGCCCGAGCCGGACGGCGGCCACGGCCTCCCCGGCATCCCCGCCAACCTCGGGCTGGTCCCGCCCGACCAGGTGATCGCCGGCGTCAACCGCCCGCTCGCCGACATCGCGGTGCGCGCACTGGCCGCCGGCCGCGCGGAGGTGCTGCCGCACCAGTACGACGAGCCGCTGGGCACCCCGGCGGAGGTCTCCGCGGCGGTCTCGGCGATGCCCAAGGTGGCCCCGCCGGAGCCGGACCCCGTCCCCACCTACAGCGCCACCGGCTGGTCGCCGTACCCCGGCGCCCCGGCCTCGCGCGGCGCCGCCCCCAACGGCGGCCGTCCGGGCGGCGCAGGCCCGACAGGGCCCGCCACGGCCCAGGTGCCGGCGACGCCCCCGGCGCTGCCCGGCCGCACCGGACGGGCCATCAAGGCGGTCGTCACCGTGGTGGTGCTCGTCGCCCTGGGCCTCGGCAGCTGGCAGATGGCGCGCACGGTCATCGACCGCGGCGAGAAGTCCAACTCCACGGGGACCGGCGACGCGGCCAAGCACAAGAAGACGACGCCCACCACGGCCGCGGCCAAGCCGCTGCACATCGACGGCGCCACCGAGTTCTCCCCCCTCGGCTCACCGATACAGGGCGGCGACGCCGGCAAGGCCGTCGACGGGAACCCGGACACCGCGTGGATAACGTCCGCGTTCTACGGCTACGCCAACTTCGGCAACCTGCCGACGCGGAAGGACGGCAGCGGCATCATCGTCGACCTCGGCAAGGCGGTCCCCGTCTCCGAGGTGAAGGTGAAGATGTACCGGGCGGGCGGCTCGGCGGAGATCCTCGCCGCGCCGGCCGATGCGAACGACCCCACGCGGCTCTCGGACTTCTCGCAGCGGCTCACGCCGCTCGGCCGTCCGCGCGCGACGATCGACGCAACCCTCTCGAAGCCCGTGAAGACGCGCTATGTTCTGGTCCACATCACGTCGCTGCCCAGCCAGGGCGGTGACGGCTACCGCGGCGGGATCGACGAGATCTCGGTGCTGGGAGCGGGCCAGTAGCACCGATGCAGAGGGGAGCGGGGGACGGGGTGGCAGCGCCGGAAGGACCACCGAGCGACGCCGAGCTGATGGCCCGCCATGCCGCCGGAGACCCACGGGCCTTCGGTGAACTGGTGGGCCGTCATCGCGACCGGCTGTGGGCGGTCGCGGTGCGCACGCTCGGCGGCGACCGCGAGGAGGCGGCGGACGCGCTGCAGGACGCGCTCGTCTCCGCCTTCCGCAAGGCGCACAGCTACGAGGGGCGCTCGGCGGTCACCACGTGGCTGCACCGTATCGTCGTCAACGCGTGCCTCGACCGTGCGCGGCGCGCGTCCGCGCGCCCCACCGCGGCGCTGCCGGACGGGGAGGTGCGCGACCGCATCACTCCGCCCGCGGAGTCCGCGGAGGCGCCGGTGGTGCGCGGCGAGACGCACCGCGAGGTGCTCGACGCGCTGCGCGCGCTCCCCGCGGACCAGCGCGCGGCGCTGGTCCTGGTCGACATGGAGGGCTATCCCGTGGCCGAGGCCGCTCGGATCCTGGAGGTGCCGCCGGGCACCGTCAAGAGCCGCTGCGCACGCGGCCGCGCACGCCTGCTGCCGCTGCTGCGCCATCTGCGCGGCCCGGACGGCAAGGGCGGCGGTGGGAACCCCTCCGGCTCCGCGTCCGTCACAGAACCGGCGGCCACCCCGGCCCCCGGACAAGGAGGGCAGCGCGCATGACCCACGCCCAGCCCTTCCCCGACCCCACTCACCCCACCCTGGAAGACCTCTCCCTGCTCGCCACCCACGCCGCAGCGGTCGACACGGACGAGCAGCCCCCCACGGCGGCCGCGCCGGAGCGCTCCGGGGCAGACGGCGACGCCGGCGTCCGCGTCCCCGGTCCGGCCGGTACAGCCGACGACGCCGCCCAGCAGTCCGACGCGTCCGAATCCACCGTGCGCGACGGCGAGGCGGACGGCGGGCTTCCCGCGCCGCGGGACGAGGCCGAGGGGCTCTCGGGGGCGCAGGTGGCTGCGCTGCGTGCGCATCTGGAGGGGTGTGCCGAGTGCGCGGCCGCGCACCAGGAGCTGACGGCGCTTCCCGCCGTGCTGCGCGGCCTCGGCAAGAGCACCGCCGAGCCGATGCCGGACGACGTCTTCGCGCGCCTCACCGAGGCGCTCACCGCCGAGGCCGACGCCCGCACCGCTGCCACCGCCGCCGCGCCCCCTGTTTCACGTGAAACCGGCGCGCGCCGCACCGCGCCGCCCACGCGCGACGACGCGACGCGGCCCCCCGCGCGCCGCGCTCCCGCCCGCGCACCGCGCCGCAAGCGCTGGCTGGCGCGCGCCGTGCTCGCCACCGCCGCGCTCGCCGTCGTGGCCGGCGGCGCAGTCGCGGTCGTCCGTACGCTGGCGCCGTCCCACAACGACCTCAGCGCCGGCAGCGGCGCGAAGAGCAACACCGGCTCCGCCTCCGCACCCCACCACGGCCCCGTCTACACCGATGCGGGCCTCACCGACCAGGTCCACCGCCTCGTCCAGGGATCCACCCGGCACAGCACCACCCAGCAGCAGCCCGAGTCCGCCCCCAGCCCCAACTCCGCGCGCCCGACCACCTCCTGCGCCCCGCCGCAGGCACCGGGTCAGACGCAGGCGAAGGCCGCACCGCTCGCCTCCGGCCCCGGCACCTACCAAGGGCGCGCCGTCACCGTGCTCGTCTACCCGGACGGCCCGACGCGGCTCCGCGTCTACCTCCTTCCGGACCCCTGCACCTCGGCCGCCGCCCACCCGCTCCTGGTGCGCAGCATCCCCCGCTGAAACCCCCTCCTGCCCTGACGGGCCACGGCTCGCCAAGCTGCTAACGTCGATCGCCGAACCACCGCGGTGCTCCGGGAATGTCCACCGGTCCGCAACCGTTGTGCGGGGTGCGCGCGGCACTGCCGGGAAACCGCCGCCGCAGACCGCAGCAGAGCAGTCGAGCCAGTCGAGAGAAGCCAGGGAAGGCCCCCCGTGAGCGACGTCCGCAACGTGATCATCATTGGTTCCGGCCCCGCCGGGTACACCGCGGCCCTCTACACCGCCCGCGCCGAGCTCAAGCCCCTGGTCTTCGAGGGCAGCATCGACGCCGGCGGCGCGCTGATGAACACCACCGAGGTGGAGAACTTCCCCGGCTTCCGCGACGGCATCATGGGCCCCGACCTGATGGACCAGATGCGCGCCCAGGCCGAGCGGTTCGGCGCCGAGCTGATCTCCGACGACGTCACCGCCGTCGACCTCACCGGCGACATCAAGACCGTCACCGACTCCGCCGGCACCGTGCACCGCGCCCGCGCCGTGATCGTCACCACCGGGTCCCAGCACCGCAAGCTCGGCCTCCCCAACGAGGACGCCCTCTCCGGACGCGGCGTCTCCTGGTGCGCCACTTGCGACGGCTTCTTCTTCAAGGACCAGGACATCGCCGTGGTCGGCGGCGGCGACACCGCCATGGAGGAGGCGACCTTCCTCTCCCGGTTCGCCAAGTCCGTGACGATTGTGCACCGCCGCGACTCGCTGCGCGCCAGCAAGACCATGCAGCAGCGCGCCTTCGACGACCCGAAGATCTCCTTCGCCTGGAACAGCGCGGTCGACACCATCCAGGGCGACGGCAAGCTCAGCGGCCTGACGCTGCGCGACACCGTCACCGGCGAGACCCGCGAGCTCCCCGTCACCGGCCTCTTCATCGCGGTCGGCCACGACCCGCGGACCGCGCTCTTCGAGGAGCAGCTGGAGCTGGACGGCGAGGGCTACATCAAGGTGGAGGCCCCCTCCACCCGCACCAACCTGACGGGCGTCTTCGCCGCCGGCGACGTCGTCGACCACACCTACCGCCAGGCCATCACCGCGGCCGGCACCGGCTGCTCCGCGGCGCTGGACGCGGAGCGGTTCCTCGCCTCGCTGGCCGACCACGCCGAGGAGCAGGAGCCCGCCGCCGCGGCGGTCTGACGCCAGGCCCGCTTCACCCGCACCACCGCTGCGCAACCGACACCGAAGGAGAGCGCGACCCATGTCCGAGATCACCCCCGCCGTCACCGAGGCAACCTTCGAGGAGAAGGTGCTGAAGTCCGACAAGCCCGTGCTGGTCGACTTCTGGGCCTCCTGGTGCGGCCCGTGCCGCCAGATCGCCCCGTCCCTGGAGGCGATCGCCACGGAGTACTCCGAGAAGATCGACATCGTCAAGGTCAACGTCGACGAGAACCCCGGCATCGCCCAGCAGTACGGCGTGATGTCCATCCCGATGCTCAACCTGTACCAGGGTGGCGAGGTCGTGAAGACGATCGTCGGCGCCAAGCCGAAGTCCGCGCTGGTGCGCGACCTGTCGGACGTCCTCGAGGCCTGATCGTCCATCAACTCCGCGCAGGCAGCGGCGGGGGCCGGTACCACCGGCCCCCGCCGCTGCCGTTTCACGTGAAACACTTCGCTCTATGACCCAGCAGCGCCCACCCTCGCCGCGGCCGCTGTGGCGGCTCGGCGACTCCGGCCCGGCCGTCGCGGAGATCCGCCGCAAGCTCGTCCGCCTCAATCTGCTCCCGGAACAGGAGCAGGCCGAAGGCGCCGACGCGTTCACCGCTGCGGTGGATGCCGCGGTCCGCCACTTTCAGCAGCAGCGCGCCCTGATCGTGGACGGCATCGTCGGCCCGGAGACCTACCGTCATCTGGACGAGGCCCGCCATCGGCTCGGCGACCGCATCCTCACCCACTGGGTCGGACGACCGATGGTGGGGGACGACATCGCCGAACTCCAGCAGCGGCTGCTGGACATGGGCTTCACCCCGGGGCTCGTGGACGGCATCTACGGGGCCCGCACGGGCCATGCGGTGCGCGAGTTCCAGCGCAACATCGGGCTCGTCACCGACGGCACCTGCGGCCCGTCCACCTACCGCGCCCTGGCCAACCTGACGCGCACGGTCACCGGCGGCCAGCCGCAGGCGATGAGGGAGACCGAGCACCTGCTGCGCGCCGGACCCGCGCTCGCCGGCAAGGTGCTGGTGCTCGACCCGGGCCACGGCGGTGACGACACCGGTGTGGAGGCCCACGGCATGACCGAGGCCGACCAGGTGTGGCAGCTCACCACCCGGCTGGAGGGACGGCTCACCGCGCTCGGCGTCCGGACCTATCTGACCCGTCCGGAGAACGGCCAGGGCTCCGTCGTCTCCGAGGAGGAGCGCGCCTCCTTCGCCAACGCCACGGACGCGGACCTCGTCATCTCGCTCCATGTCGACGGGCACGCCAACCCGGGGGCCAACGGCGTCGCCGCCTACTACTACGGGCACGACACCCGCTACTCGCCCACCGGGCAGCAGTTCGCCGGGCTGGCGCAGCGGGAGCTGGTGGCCCGCTGCGGCTTCGGCGACGACCGCATCCACGGCAAGACCTGGAGCCTGCTGCGCGGCACCCGGATGCCCGCGGTGCGGCTGGAGATCGGCTACCTCACCCACTACGGCGACGCGGGGCGGCTGCTGACGCGCCGTGAGGAGATCGTGGAGTCGATCGCGGTGGCGGTGCAGCGGCTCTTCCTGCCGCCGGAGGACGACGAGCCGACGGGCATGCTGCGGCTGCCGTCGATCCTGCTCTGACGCCGCTCGCGCACACCTCGGGCCCGCGTCGTGTTTCACGGTTCCACGTGAAACACGACGCGGGCCCGAGGTCTTCTCACACCGGGCGCAGCGCCGGCTCCTTGCGGGCCCCGCCCAGCAGCCGCTCCAGCGCCACCTCGACATCGCCCTTCCAGGAGATGGTGGAGCGCAGCTCCAGCCGCAGCCGCGGATAGCGGTGGTGCGGGCGGACGGTCTTGAAGCCCACCGAGCGCAGATGGTCCGCCGGCAGCACGCAGGCCGCCTTCTCCCAGCGGGCCTCGCCGAAGGCCTCGATCGCCTTGAAGTTCCGCCGCACCAGATCCTTGGCGACGGTCTGCACCAGTACCCGACCCAGCCCCTGCCCCTGATACCCCGGCATGATCCGGGCCGTCATCAGCAGCACCGCATCGGGGGAGACCGGACTCGTCGGGAAGGCCGCGGACCGCGGCACAAAGCCCGGTGGCGCATAGAGCACATAGCCCGCGGGCTCCTCGTCCACATAGACCAGCCGTCCGCAGGATCCCCACTCCAGCAGGACCCCGGAGATCCACGCCTCCTTCTCCAGCTCGGGATGGCCGCCGCGGATCGCCGCGTCGCCGCTCACCGGATCGAGCTCCCAGAACACGCATCCGCGGCACCGGCTCGGCATATCGCCGAGGTTGTCCAGCGTCAGGGGAGCCAGCCTGCGTCCCACACCTTCTCCCTCCGCACCGGGGCGGCTCCGACGCATCGGAACCGCCCTCGCCCTCTCCTCCATCATGCAGCTGGGCGGTTCCCGTTTCACGTGAAACGGGAACCGCCCAGTGCGCGCCGGGAGCGCGCCGCACTCCGGGGGCCGGATGCCGGCCCTAGGACTCGGCGTCCTCCTCGTCGGTGGAGCGGGCGAGGACGCGGCCCTCGCCGGGCGCCATCGAGGAAAGGATCCGCTCAAGATCGTCCAGCGAGGCGAACTCGACGGTGATCTTGCCCTTCTTCTGGCCGAGGTCGACCTTCACCCGGGTCTCGAAGCGGTCCGAGAGCCGAGTGGAGAGCTCGTCCAGCTCCGGGGCGAGACGACGCCCGGCGCGGGGCCGCTTGGAGCGGACCGCCGAGGCGGTGCCGTCCGCCCGCTCCCGGATGATCTCCTCGACCTCGCGCACCGAGAGCTGCTCATTGACGATCCGCTGGGCGAGCGCATCCTGCTCGTCGGGATCGTCGAGGCCGAGCAGCGCCCGGGCATGCCCGGCGGAGAGCACCCCGGCCGCCACCCGCTGCTGCTGCCGGGCGGAGAGCTTCAGCAGCCGCAGCGTGTTGGAGACCTGGGAGCGGGAGCGCCCGATGCGGTCGGCGAGCTCCTCATGCGTGCAGGAGAAGTCGCGCAGCAGCTGGTCGTAGGCGGCCGCCTCCTCCAGCGGGTTGAGCTCGGCGCGGTGCAGGTTCTCCAGCAGGGCGTCGAGCAGCAGCCGCTCGTCCTCGGTGGCCCGGACGATCGCGGGGATCCGCTCCAGGCCCGCCTCGCGGCAGGCCCGCCAGCGCCGCTCGCCCATGATGAGCTCGTAGCGCTCCGGCCCGGTGCGCCGCACCACGATGGGCTGGAGGAGCCCCACCTCCTTGATGGAGGCGACCAGTTCGGCCAGCTGGTCCTCGTCGAAGACCTCGCGCGGCTGCCTGGGGTTGGGGTGGATGGCGGTCGCCGGAACCTCGGCGAAGTAGGCGCCGGCCACGGACTCCGCCTCCGGCGGACCGGGCCGGGCCGACGCCGTTTCACGTGAAACCGCGTCCGCGATCGGAGCCTCGGACGGGCCGGGCACCTCCGCGAGCGCGACCACCTTGGCGGCCGCCAGGCCCCGCTCGCCCTCCAGGACGGAGACGCCCTCCCCGGGCTTGCCGCTCTCCTCGGCCGTTGCCGGTGGAGCGGAGGGGATCAGCGCCCCCAGCCCTCTCCCCAGCCCCCTGCGTCGTTCTTTCACTGCTCGCCCTCCGTGCTCGCGGTGCGCGGCATCCCGGCGACACCGGTGTGGCTGTTCTCCGCGGGTGCGGCCGGATTCGGCACCGGGGCACCGCGCAGCGCGATCTCCCGGGCGGCCTCCAGATACGACAGTGCCCCCGTGGAACCGGGATCATAGGTCAGCACCGTCTGCCCGTAGCTGGGTGCTTCGGAAACACGCACCGAACGAGGGATGTTGGTGCTCAGCACCGACTCCCCGAAGTGGCTGCGCACCTCGTCGGCGACCTGGGACGCCAGCCGCGTACGCGAGTCGTACATGGTGAGGACGATGGTGGAGATGTGCAGGGACGGATTGAGGTGGCCGCGCACCAGATCCACATTGCGCAGCAGCTGCCCCAGCCCCTCCAGGGCGTAGTACTCGCACTGGATGGGGATCAGCACCTCGGCGCCGGCCACCAGGGCGTTGACGGTGAGCAGGCCGAGCGAGGGCGGGCAGTCCACCAGGATGTAGTCCAGCGGCTGCTGATAGGCCTCCAGGGCCCGCTTCAGCCGGCTCTCCCGGGCCACCACGGAGACCAGCTCGATCTCCGCGCCGGCCAGGTCGATGGTGGCGGGGGCACAGAAGAGGCCCTCCACATCGGGGACCGCCTGCACCACCTCGGAGAGCTCCCGGCCCTCGATCAGGACGTCGTAGATGGACGGGACTTCGGCGTGGTGGTCGATGCCCAGGGCCGTCGAGGCATTGCCCTGCGGGTCGAGGTCGACCACCAGGACACGGTTGCCGTGCATGGCCAGCGAGGCGGCGAGGTTCACCGTGGTGGTGGTCTTGCCCACCCCGCCCTTCTGGTTCGCCACGATCATGACGCGGGTGTGCTCGGGACGGGGCAGGCCCGCGCCGGCTCGTCCGATCGCCTCGACCGCGGCCTGCGCGGCCCGGCCGATCGGCGTGTCGTCGACCAGTTCGCCGGCTGTTTCACGTGAAACAGCGGCTTCGGCCGGGGAGTTGACGCCCCGTTCGGGCACCCGAGGCCCCGGCACCGGATCGGCGGTCGTGCCGGGCGCCGATCCCGGGGCCGCAGACCCTGTGGCGTGCGACCCCACGGAATAGGGTTCGGATGGCAAAGATCCACGCTCCTCTCCCGCCGGAGCTTCGGCGGCTGTGCTGTTCGCAGGATTCGCCGATGGAACAGCGTGCGGCTGGGGCGAACACTCAGAGCCTGCCACGTTCGAGGCGCCAGTGAGTAGCGAGGAGCCGGGTTCGGCCGAACGCGTCCTCTCGACCGAGCGCGACTTGCGGTGTTCTGCGTACCGGTCGGCGCTGGCGCGCCCCCGGCTCAGGATGCCAGGTAGCAGTGACCGTCGTTTCACGTGAAACACGGTGGTGCGAGAGAATGTCCAAACGGCGGAGAAACGCCACCGATTGGCACATTTTCAGGCATTCGGCAGAGCCGTTTCACGTGGAACAGCGACCCACGGGCCGCTGTTCCACGGGCCTCTCGGCGCCGGGACGACACGTCAGCAACGGCGGCCCGTCAGCGGCAACGGCGCCTCAGCGGCGCCGGCCACCGCGCTTGGCGGTCGCGCGACCCTGCTTGCGGCGCGCCGCCTTGGCGGCACGGGCGCGGCGCTCGGCGGCGCGCCGGCCGCCCGGCTCCTCGCCCACCAGCACCCGCACCACGGTGGCCTCGGGATCGACCACACCGGAACCCACCCGGAAGACCTCGGCGTCCACCGCCCCCAGCGCGTCCAGCGCCGGACGGCCGTCCGCCAGCTCCTCCTCGGCGGACTCGCCCTTGAGGGCCAGCATCTCGCCGTGCGGACGCAACAGCGGCAGCCCCCAGGAGGCCAGCCGCTCCAGGGGCGCCACGGCACGCGCCGTCACCACGTCCATCTCGAGCTTGCCGACCATCTCCTCGGCGCGGCCGCGCACCACGGTGACGTTGTCGAGCCCGAGCTCCTCGACGGCCTCCTCCAGGAAGGTCGTCCGCCGCAGCAGCGGCTCCAGCAGGGTGATGCGGAGGTCCGGGCGGACCAGGGCCAGCGGAATGCCTGGCAGGCCCGCTCCCGAGCCGACGTCGCAGAGCGCCACGTCCCGAGGGACGGCCTCGCCCAGCACCGCGCAGTTGAGCAGGTGACGCCCCCAGAGGCGCTCCACCTCGCGGGGCCCGATCAGGCCCCGCACCACACCCTCACCGGCCAGCAGCGCCGCATAGCGCTCCGCCTGGGGCAGCCGGTCACCGAAGACCTCGGCCGCCTCGGCGGGGGCCGGGGGCGCCGCCTCGCCGGTACGCGCCCCGGCGGCGGGCCCGTCCCCGGAACCGCCGTCCCTCTGACGCGTACTCACCACAGCTCCCCACTCCATCGACTCAAGCCGAATCGGCTCGAACAGGCATTCCTATGACGATTCTGCCCGACCGTCAGGCCGGGACCACCACGACGCGGCGCTGCGGCTCCTCGCCCTCCGACTCACTGGTGAGGCCGACGGCCTTCACCGCGTCGTGGACGACCTTCCGCTCGAACGGCGTCATCGGGTCCAGCCGCACCGGCTTGCCCGTGCTGCGTGCCTCCTCGGCGGCCTTCCGCCCGATCTCCGCGAGCTCCTCGCGGCGCCGGGCCCGGAACCCGGCGATGTCCAGCATCAGCCGGGACCGCTCGCCGGTCTCGCGGTGCACGGCCAGCCGGGTCAGCTCCTGGAGGGCCTCCAGCACCTCGCCGTCCCGGCCCACCAGCTTCTGCAGCGAGCGGGACACCGAGGTGTCGTCGTCCGCGATGATCGAGACCGAGGCGCGGTCGCCCTCGACGTCCATGTCGATGTCGCCGTCCAGATCGGCGATGTCGAGCAGGCCCTCGAGGTAGTCGGCCGCGATGTCGCCCTCCCGCTCCAGGCGGGCCAGCCGCGACTCACGCGTCGCGGGGGTCTCCTCCTCGGCGGTGGCCTCATCGGTGACCTCGGGAGTGACCTGCGGGGCGGCCTCTTCGGCGAGGCCCGCGGCGGTGGTGCCGTCCGTCACGGCTGGACTCCTTCTCGTGCTTCGCTTGCGTCTCCGCGGGGGCCGGCCGGGCGGACCCGGCCAACCCCCGCGGTTGGTCTGAAGGGGACGGGACGCGCCCGCCGCCGCTACTTCTTGCGCCCCGGCTGCTGCTTGCGCCGGTTGTTCTGGCCGTCCTGGCCGCCGCCCTGACCGCCCTGCCCGGAGGGCTTCTTCTGCCCCTGCCCGGACGGCGCCGCCTTCTTGGCCGCGGCGCTCTTGGCCGCGGTGCTCTTGGCGGCCGTGCTCTTCGCCGCGGCGCTCTTCGCCGGCGCCTTCTTGGCGGGGGTGCCCTTGGCCGCGGTGCTCTTGGCCGCCGCGCTCCCGGTGGCCGGACGGGCCGGCTTGCCGCCCGCCGCGGTCTTCCGCGCCGGCTGCCCGGACGGCTTCTTGGCGGCGCCGGTCGCCGAGCCCTGCGGCGCGGCGTCCTCCGGCGGACGCGTGTCCTGCACGGCGGCACCGCCCTGGCGCTGCGACTTGGTGGTCCGCTTCGGCTGCTGGCGGCGCCCCTGGGCGGCCTCCTGCTCCTCCTGCTCCTCGGCCATCACCGCGGCGGCCGCCAGCGCGGAGGCCTTCGGCTTGCCGAACCCGAAGAAGGAGCGCTTGATCTCGTTGCCCTTGGCGTCCAGCAGGCCGTGCGCCTTCAGGCGCTCCTGGCGCTCGCGCCAGGCCTGGCTGTTCGGGGTGGGGTTGCGGCGGATGACGATCAGCTGCTGGCACATCGTCCACACGTTGGTGGTCAGCCAGTAGACGAGGACACCGATCGGGAAGTTGATGCCGAAGACCGCGAACATGACCGGGAAGACGTACATCAGCAGCTTCTGCTGCTGACCGAACGGCGTCTTCACCGTGGTGTCCATGTTCTTCGTCATCAGCTGGCGCTGCGTGAGGAACTGGGACGCCGACATCATCACGATCATGATCGCCGCGACGATCCGGATGTTCGTGGAGTTGCTGTAGTGGCCCGCGCCCACGAAGGTCGCCGCCAGCGGGGCCCCGAAGATGTGCGCCTTGCCCGCGCTCGCCAGCAGACCGGAGGAGACCGTGATCACACCGACCGGCTTGTTGTCGGCGATGTGCTTGAGCACCTGGTACAGCGAGATGAAGAAGGGCGACTGCACGATGATCGGCAGGCACGAGGAGAACGGGTTGGTGCCCGCCTCCTTGTACAGCTTCATCATCTCTTCGGACTGGCGCTGCTTGTCGTTCTTGTAGCGCTCCTGGATCGCCTTCATCTGCGGCTGGAGCGCCGACATCGCCCGGGTCGCCTTGATCTGCTTCACGAAGAGCGGGATCAGAGCGGCCCGGATCACCAGCACCAGGAGCACGATCGACAGGCCCCACGCCAGCCCGCCGTCCGGGTTGAACATGAGGCTGAAGAAGCTGTGGAACTGGACGATGACCCACGAGACGATCGTGTAGAGGGGGCCGAGGATCGTGTCCAACAAGTCAGGCTCCTTGGGCGTTGGGCGCGGATGCCGGGCGGGGCCGGTCAGGGCCCACCGCATTATCGGGGACGCTACCGGAGTGGTTAGCGGCCTCCCCATAAGCACCGCTCACGCTGTCAACGCTCACGGACTCCAAGGAGTGTCCGCCGCCGGAGGCGACAAGGAATCGATCACGGAGCCTGCGGTGCCAGGGCGGCGCCTTCCGCGGCGGGACATGGTCCACACCGCCGGCCGACCAGGGGTTGCAGCGCAGGATCCGCCAGCCCGCCAGCGCGGAGCCCTTCACGGCTCCGTGCACACGGACGGCCTCGTACCCGTAGTGCGAGCACGAGGGGTAGTACTTGCAGACGGGACCCAGCAGCGGACTGATCGTCCACTGGTAGAGCCGGATCAGACCCATCAGCAGGTACTTCATGAGCGCGCTCCCGTCAGGAGCCGGCGCAGGGCTGCGTCGAGATCCCGGGCCAGCTGATCGTGGCTCGCGTGCGCAGCCGGAGGCAGCGCACGCACCACGACCAGACTACCGGCGGGCAGCTCCGGCAAGCGGTCGCGAACCAGGTGCCGCAGTCGGCGCTTCACCCGGTTCCGGACCACGGCCACGCCCACCGCTTTGCTCACGACGAAACCCGCACGCGCCGGCGCAGGTGTGCTTGAGCACTCCTGCGCAACGGACGCGCGCGGGTCACCGGCGGACGTTGCCGCAACGGTCGATGTCGCTGGATCGGCACCCGGACCGCCCGTCCCGCGGTGCAGATGCACCACAAGGGTCGGGCGCGCGGCGCGACGGCCGCGCCGCACCGCGGTGCCGAAGTCCTGGCGCCGCCTCAGCCGCTGATCGGAGGGCAGCACGACATGACCCGGTCGTATCAGGCGGACAGCGCGGCGCGACCCTTGCGACGACGGGACGCGAGGATCCCGCGCCCGGCGCGGGTGCGCATGCGCAGCCGGAAGCCGTGCGTGCGGGCACGGCGGCGGTTGTTCGGCTGGAAGGTGCGCTTGCTCACTCGGGGGCTCCAGAGATGATTTCGAGACTTCGGGGCGTCGAGCAGCCGACCGGACCGGATGCGGCGGCCGGGGCGACCGAACCGGAGATCCGGACGACGTCCGGGCATGCGGCAACGGCCAGGGACAACTCGACCTCGCAACGGTACGCGCGGGCCGGGCCGCGGGTCAAACCGCCCCCTTCACGGGGCGCATCTCCCACGATCAGCGCCCCTCCCGTGCCATCCTACGGAGGGGTTACCCACAGCCTGTGGACAACGACTTGAACACCAGTGCCCGTGTGTCTACCGTGTCCTGATCCCCGACTTGCGTCCGTATTCCGTCCTGTACCCGTTGAGTTGCGCCCGGCCCACGGTCCCCCACCGCCGCCGCTGTCGCGCGCCGACCCGCCCAGAAAGCGTGCACCGTGGCCGATGTGACCAGTGACCTCGCCGCGGTGTGGGCCCGGGTGGTGGCCCGCATCAACGAGGACGAGGCGGTCCAGGACAAGGACCGGCACTGGTTGGAGCGCAGCCAGGCGCTGGGCCTGCTGCAGGACATCGCGCTGCTGTCGGTCGCCAACGAGTACGGCAAGCGCGTCCTGGAGGGACGGCTCGCGCAGAAGGTGACGGAGACGCTCAGCAGCGAGCTGGGCCGTCCGGTGCGCATCTCCGTCTCGGTCGACCCCACCGCGGCGCCGCCCCCGCCCGCCCCGTCCCAGGCGCCCGAGTCGCGGCCGGCCCCCTGGGACGCCGGCCCCGCGGCCGCGCCCGGCTACGGCGGTCCGGGCGGCTCCTTCCACCAGGAGCAGGCGTACCGCCAGGAGCAGCAGCCGTACCGGCCCGAGTCGCCGTACGGCCAGGAGCAGTTCGGCGGCGAGCGGTTCGGGGCGGAGCCGTACGCGGCGCCTGAGCACTTCGGCCACGGCCGGTTCGGCCAGGCCCCGTTCAACACCGACCAGTTCGGGCCCGGCCCGTCCGCTCAGCCCCCGTACGGCCAGGAGCAGTTCGGCGGCGAGCAGTACGCGCCGGAGCAGTACGGAAAAGAGCAGTACGGCAAGGACCAGTACGGCCAGGAGCAGTTCGGGCAGGAGCAGTTCGGGCAGCAGGCGCCGCAGCAGCAGGCGCCCTGCGCCGCCGAGCGGCATGCCGCGCCCGAGTACCAGCCCGCGCCGGAGTACCCGTCCCCGGAGTACCCGTCGTCCGGCGAGGCCCCCGAGGGCCGTGCCGAGCACGCGCCCGCCGAGCCGGCCCCCGCCCCGCGGCAGGAGGGCCTCTTCCCGGAGCCCGTGGAGTACCCCCGTCCCCCCGAGGCGCATCCCGAGCGCCCCCCGGCGCCCGCCGCGGAGCGGGTCGCGCCCCAGGCGCACCGGCCGGCGCGCACCGTGGAGCCGCACCCCGATCCGTCCTCCGACGGAGAGGCCGAGGGCGGCCACCCAGTCCGCCCCGCGCCGGGCCGCCCCCAGCTGCCGCTGCCCGGGCCGCGCCGCACCGAGTCGGTGCTGCCCCCGCCGCGCACCGGCCCGACCGGCGGGTCGGGCGGCGTCCCGGCGCCGCGCAAGGACGAGACCAACGCGCGCCTCAACCCCAAGTACCTCTTCGAGACGTTCGTCACCGGCGACAGCAACCGCTTCGCGCACGCCGCCGCGGTCGCCGTCGCCGAGGCGCCGGCGAAGGCGTACAACCCGCTCTTCATCTACGGCGACTCGGGCCTGGGGAAGACGCATCTGCTCCATGCCATCGGCCACTACGCGCGCAGGCTCTACCCGGGCACGCGGGTGCGGTACGTGAGCTCCGAGGAGTTCACCAACGAGTTCATCAACTGCATCCAGACCGGCAAGCAGGACGCCTTCCGGCAGCGGTACCGCGACGTGGACATCCTGATGGTCGACGACATCCAGTTCCTCGCGAGCAAGGAGTCGACGCAGGAGGAGTTCTTCCACACCTTCAACACCCTGCACAACTCCAACAAGCAGATCGTGCTCTCCTCCGACCGCTCGCCCAAGCAGCTGGCGACGCTGGAGGACCGGCTGCGGAACCGCTTCGAGTGGGGCCTGACGACCGACATCAAGCCCCCCGAGCTGGAGACCCGGATCGCGATCCTGCGCAAGAAGGCGGTCCAGGAGAAGCTCCATGCGCCGCCCGCGGTGCTGGAGTTCATCGCCTCGCGCATCTCCAGCAACATCCGCGAGCTGGAGGGCGCGCTGATCCGGGTGACGGCGTACGCGAGCCTCAACCGGCAGCCGGTCGACCTGCAGCTGACCGAGGTGGTCCTCAAGGACCTGATCCCGGCCGGCGAGAGCGACAAGCCGGACATCACCGGTGAGCAGATCATGGCGCAGACCGCGGACTACTTCGGCGTCGAGGTGGACGACCTCAAGGGCACCTCGCGCAACCGCAACCTGGTGACCGCGCGGCAGATCGCCATGTACCTGTGCCGCGAGCTGACGGAGCTGTCGCTCCCGAAGATCGGCGCGCTGTTCGGCGGCAAGGACCACACCACGGTCATGCACGCGGACAAGAAGATCAGGACGCTCATGGCGGAGCGGCGCTCGATCTACACCCAGGTCACCGAACTCACCAACCGCATTAAGAGCTAGGCCTCTTCGGGCTTCCCCTCCCGCGCTCTTCCCGGCCCTTCCCTGCCCTCTTCGGGGCCCTCTCGGGCCTTCTCGGGCCTTCCACATCTCCACGCACCGGCGTCCCCGGAAGGGGCGCGGATGTTTGGGTTGTTCGAATTCTCGCGGCGGCGCCGAGTTGTCCACAGAATAGTTGGGCGTCCTAGCTCCACAGGTTGGCATATCCCCAAGGTTTTCCCCATGCTGTCCACAGTCGGGATGGTCCGTCTGACGGAGGGCCAGGTCAGAGGGGTGTGGATTTGTGGAGAAGCGTTGTCCACAGCCTGTGTACAGCGCTCACGGGAGAGTTGACGGTGCATCGGGAGGTTGACCGCCGTCCCCAGGGTGATGCAGGTTGTCCCCAGCTTTTCCCCAGCTCTGTCCACAGTTCGACAACACGCGGAGCGGCATCCGTCCTCGGTGTGAAAGACATCACCCGGAGTTGACGGCGAGACCTGGGGAAATCCTGTGGACGAAGGTGGGGACAAACCCCCGTGCCTTGTGGACGGCCTGTGGGAAACTTTTCGCGGTCCACAGACCCCGTGCGTTGCCCACAGCTGCACCCACAGCCCCCGGTGGATAAAAAACGGGCCCCGACCTGCGGCGGGACCTGTTTTCCACAGTATCCACAACCCCTACTACTACGACTACTGATACCTAGGGAGAGAGCCGGTTAATCGCAGCGAGGCCCACAAGCTGTGGATGCGTCAACGCGGGCTGACGGACGACTCGTTGTCGGGACCGGGCCCGCTCTGTCGGTGCGGTACGTCAGACTGGTGCCCGGCGCTCGGGGCCGGGTCGCTGTCATCGATGCCCGCGGCCTCCGCCCCCAAACCCGTCGGACAGTCCGACAGCGAGACCGAGGAGTGACCGAAGTGAAGTTCCGGGTGGAGCGTGACGTGCTCGCGGAGGCCGTCGCCTGGGCGGCGCGCAGCCTCCCCGCCAGGCCCCCGGCCCCGGTGCTGGCCGGCCTGCTGCTGCGCACCGGAGAGGACCGCCTCAGCCTCTCCGGCTTCGACTACGAGGTGTCCGCCAAGGTCGAGGTGGAGGCCGAGGTCGAGGACGAGGGCACGGTGCTGGTCTCCGGCCGGCTGCTCTCCGACATCGCCCGCTCGCTGCCCAACCGCCCGGTGGAGCTGTCCACCGACGGCTCGAAGGCCACCCTGGTCTGCGGCAGCTCGCGATTCACACTCCACACCCTGCCTGTGGACGAGTACCCGGCCCTGCCGGAGATGCCCACCACCGCGGGCACCGTCCCCGGTGATGTCTTCGCCTCCGCCGTCTCCCAGGTGGCCGTCGCCGCCAGCCGGGACGACACGCTCCCGGTGCTCACCGGCGTCCGGCTGGAGATCGAGGGCGACACCCTCACCCTCGCCGCCACCGACCGCTACCGGTTCGCCGTCCGCGAGCTGCTGTGGAAGCCGGAGCAGGCCGATCTGAACGCGGTCGCCCTGGTGCCCGCCAAGACGCTGCTGGACACCGCCCGCTCGCTCACCGGCGGCGAGTCCGTCACCGTCGCGCTCTCCGACGGCGGCGCCGGCGAGGGCCTGATCGGCTTCGAGGGCGCCGGGCGGCGCACCACCACCCGCCTCCTCGAAGGAGACATCCCCAAGTACCGCACGCTCTTCCCCACCGAGTTCTCCGCGGTGGCCGCCATCGAGACGGCGCCGTTCACCGAGGCCGTCAAGCGCGTGGCGCTGGTCGCCGAGCGCAACACCCCGGTGCGGCTCACCTTCGAGCAGGGCGTGCTCACCCTGGAGGCCGGCTCCGGCGACGACGCGCAGGCCTCGGAGCGGGTGGACGCCAACCTGGAGGGCGACGACATCTCGATCGCCTTCAACCCGACGTTCCTGCTCGACGGACTGAGCGCGATCGACTCCCCGGTGGCCCAGCTGTCCTTCACCACCTCGACGAAGCCGGCCCTGCTCTCCGGCAAGACCGCGCTCGACGCCGAGGCCGACACCTCGTACCGCTACCTGATCATGCCGGTCCGCCAGTCCGGCTGAGCATCTGCTGATCGCTCGCGCCCGTGGGCATACGGTGGATTCCGAAACATGTTCACCAGGTGCGCGGGACCACCGCGCACCACCACGGCCGACGGTCGCCACAAGCGGCACCCGCGGCCGCCACGATCAGAGAAAAGGGTCCTGACATGGAGCTCGGTCTCGTCGGCCTCGGCAAAATGGGCGGCAACATGCGCGAGCGCATCCGCCGCGCCGGCCACACCGTGGTCGGGTACGACCGGAACCCGCAGCTGGCCGACGCCGCCAGCCTCGAGGAGATGGTCGCCAAGCTGCCCACGCCGCGCGTGGTGTGGGTGATGGTGCCCGCGGGCGCCCCCACCGAGCAGACCGTCGGCCAGCTGGGCGAGCTGCTCTCCGAGGGCGACGTGGTCGTCGACGGCGGGAACTCCAAGTGGACGGACGACAAGAAGCACGCCGAGACGCTGGCGAAGAAGGGCATCGGCTTCGTCGACGCCGGCGTCTCCGGCGGCGTCTGGGGCCTGCAGAACGGCTACGCCCTGATGGTCGGCGGCGACGCCGCGGACGTCGCCAAGGTGCAGCCGGTCTTCGACGCGCTCAAGCCCGAGGGCGACTCCGGCTTCGTGCACGCCGGCAAGGTCGGCGCCGGGCACTTCGCCAAGATGGTCCACAACGGCATCGAGTACGCCATGATGCAGGCCTTCGCCGAGGGCTGGGAGCTCCTCGAGACCTCCGACGTGGTCGAGAACGTCACCGACACCTTCGCCTCCTGGGAGCAGGGCACGGTCATCCGCTCCTGGCTCCTCGACCTGGCGGTCAAGGCCCTCAAGGAGGACCCGGGCCTGGAGGACCTGCGCGGCTACGCCGAGGACAGCGGCGAGGGCCGGTGGACGGTGGAGGCCGCCGTCGACCTGGCGGTGCCGCTGCCCGCCATCACCGCCTCGCTCTTCGCCCGGTTCGCCTCCCGCCAGGAGGACAGCCCGGCGATGAAGATGGTGGCGGCGCTCCGCAACCAGTTCGGCGGCCACGCCGTGGAGGCGTCCAACGGCAAGTCGGCCGCCCCCGACCCCACCCAGCACCAGAAGGGCTGACCGCGAGGCCGATGCATCTGACGCATCTGTCGCTGGCCGACTTCCGCTCCTACCCCCGCGCCGAGGTGTCCCTCGGCCCGGGGGTGGTCGCGTTCACGGGGCCCAACGGCCAGGGCAAGACCAACCTGGTGGAGGCCGTCGGCTACCTCGCCGCGCTCGGCAGCCACCGGGTCTCCGGTGACGCGCCGCTGGTGCGCTCCGGCGCCGAGCGCGCCTATGTGCGCGGCGCGGTGCAGGGCGGCGGCCGCTCCACCCTCCTGGAGGTGGAGATCAACCCGGGCCGCGCCAACCGGGCGCGCATCAACCGCGGCGCCCCGGTGCGCCCGCGCGAACTGCTCGGCAGCCTGCGCACCGTGCTCTTCGCCCCGGAGGACCTCACCCTGGTCAAGGGCGACCCGGGCGACCGCCGCCGGTTCCTGGACGAGCTGCTGGTGGCGCGCGCGCCCCGGCTGGCCGGCGTCCGGCAGGACTACGAGCGGGTGCTGAAGCAGCGCAACGCCCTGCTGCGCACCGTGGCGATGGCCCGCCGGGCGGCGCGCGGCGCCAAGCCCGACCTCTCCACGCTCGACGTCTGGGACGCGCATCTGGCGCGCGCCGGCGCGGAGCTGACGGCCCGCCGGCTGGAGCTGGTGGCCGCGCTGCGCCCGCTGGTCGACGCGGCCTATGCGCGGATCGCGCCGGGCGGCGGCGAGGCGTCCCTGGAGTACCGCGGCTCGGTGGGCGCGGCGCTGCCCGCCGAGGGCTCCGAACCGGCCGAGCTGGAGGCGGTGCTGGCGGCGGCGCTCGCCGAGTCCCGTCCCCAGGAGGTGGAGCGCGGCGTTACCCTGGTCGGCCCGCACCGCGACGAACTGCTGCTGGGGCTGGGCGGGTTGCCGGCCAAGGGCTACGCCAGCCACGGCGAGTCGTGGTCGCTGGCGCTGGCGCTCCGGCTCGCCTCCTACGACCTGCTGCGCGCGGACGACGGGCAGGGCCTGGGCGATCCGGTGCTGATCCTGGACGACGTCTTCGCCGAGCTGGACGCGCGGCGCCGCGACCGGCTGGCGGAGCTGGTGGCCGACGGCGAGCAGGTGCTGGTGACGGCGGCCGTCCCGGAGGACGTCCCGGCGGCGCTGAGCGGCGCCCGGTTCGAGGTGGCGGACGGCGCGGTGCGCCCGTCCGCGGTGGGGAGCTGAGGATGGCGGAGGAGCCGGAGCGTCCCGCGGAGGGCGGCGGGCAGCCCAAGGGCATCGACCTGGCGCGCGCGGCGCTGCAGGCGGCGCGCGAGGAGGCGCGCAAGCGGGGCACGCAGGCCGTCCAGAAGCGCAATCCCCGGCGCGCGGGCCTGCGCAGCGGCGCGCGGCCGGACGGGCGCGACCCCTTCCCGCTCAAGGCCGCCCTGGAGCGGCTCACCGCGGAGCGCGGCTGGGAGGTGCCGGTCAAGGTCGGCGGCGTGATGGGCCGCTGGCCGGAGATCGTGGGCGAGCAGATCGCCCAGCACTGCGCCCCGGAGACCTACGACGAGGACGAGAAGGTCCTCACGGTGCGGTGCGACTCCACCGCCTGGGCCACCCAGCTGCGGCTGATGGCCCCCCAGCTGGTGGCGACGCTCAACCGGCAGCTGGGCCACGGCACGGTGAGGCTCATCACGGTCCGCGGCCCGGTCGGGCCGCGCCGCGGCTACGGCGGAAGGCTCCGCGCGCCCGGTTCCCGGGGCCCCCGCGACACCTGGGGCTGACGGGGCGACGGGGCGGGCGGAGCCGACGAAACGGCACGCGAATCGCCGGAGCCGCTGAGTGGCGATGTGAGCGGATCGACCCCTGCGGGGTGCCTAGGGGGTCGCGAGCGGGGGTGTGAATCGCTCTGCGGTCGACTCAGGGCCCGGCAAACCCCCATTGGTGTCAGTGGTACCGGTAGACTGGGGGATGTAGGGCCGCAGTGTTCCGCGCAGAGGCGGGGCCGACGCGGAACACGACCTCAAGTCGAGCTGCATCGAACGACTCAGCTGCCTCCCGGCATCAGAAGCGTGGGGGGATGCGCTGTGCCAGAAAGGGCGCTTCGTGGCCGATTCCGGCAACCCCAACGAGACTGCTTCCGCCGTACCCGCGGGCCAGGACGCGGGCACGCCCGCGTACGACGCCAGCGCGATCACCGTTCTGGAGGGCCTGGAGGCCGTTCGCAAGCGGCCCGGCATGTACATCGGCTCCACCGGCGAACGCGGCCTGCACCACCTGGTGCAGGAGGTCGTGGACAACGCGGTGGACGAGGCCCTCGCCGGCTTCAACGACCGGATCGACGTCACGATCCTGGAGGACGGCGGCGTCCGCGTCGTCGACAACGGCCGCGGCATGCCCGTCGACCTGCACCCCGAGAAGAAGATCCCCGCGGTCGAGCTGATCCTCACCGTGCTGCACGCGGGCGGCAAGTTCGGCGGCGGCGGCTACGCGGTCTCCGGCGGCCTGCACGGCGTCGGCGTGTCGGTCGTCAACGCGCTCTCCACGCGCCTCGACGTCGACATCAAGAAGGACGGCTACCGCTGGACCCAGCAGTACAAGCTGGGCGCGCCGGTGGAGCCGCTGGAGCGCCACGAGGCCACCGACGAGACGGGCACCACCGTCACCTTCTGGGCCGACGGCGACGTCTTCGACACCCTCGACTACTCCTTCGAGACGCTGGCCCGCCGCTTCCAGGAGATGGCGTTCCTCAACAAGGGCCTGACGATCACGCTCACCGACGAGCGGCCCTCCGCCAAGGAGACGGCCAACGCGGAGAGCGCCGAGGCCGCGCCCGAGGTCGCCGAGGCCCGCCGCGTCGAGTACTACTACGAGGGCGGAATCACCGACTTCGTGACGTTCCTCAACTCCCGCAAGGGAGAGCCGGTGCACGACTCGGTGATCGACTTCGAGGGCGAGGACCCGGTCCGCAAGCTCTCGGTCGAGGTCGCGATGCAGTGGAACACGCAGTACTCGGAGAGCGTCTACAGCTTCGCCAACGTCATCCACACCCATGAGGGCGGCACCCACGAGGAGGGCTTCCGCGCCGCGCTGACCGGTCTCGTCAACCGGTACGCCCGCGAGAAGAAGCTGCTCCGCGACAAGGACGAGAACCTCACCGGCGAGGACATCCGCGAGGGCCTCACCGCGATCATCTCGGTGAAGCTGGGCGACCCGCAGTTCGAGGGCCAGACGAAGACCAAGCTGGGCAACACCGAGGCGAAGACCTTCGTGCAGAAGGTCGTCTACGAGAACCTCGTCGACTGGCTGGACCGCAACCCCAACGAGGGCAACGCGATCGTCCGCAAGGGCATCCAGGCGGCCACCGCGCGCGTCGCGGCCCGCAAGGTGCGCGACCTGACGCGCCGCAAGGGCCTGCTGGAGACGGCGGCGCTGCCGGGCAAGCTCTCGGACTGCCAGTCCAAGGACCCGTCCGAGTGCGAGATCTTCATCGTCGAGGGCGACTCGGCCGGCGGCTCGGCCAAGGCGGGGCGCAACCCCTTCACCCAGGCCATCCTGCCGATCCGCGGCAAGATCCTGAACGTGGAGAAGGCGCGCATCGACAAGGTGCTGCAGAACAACGAGGTCCAGGCGCTGATCTCGGCGTTCGGCACTGGCATCCATGACGACTTCGACATCGAGAAGCTCCGCTACAACAAGATCATCTTGATGGCGGACGCGGACATCGACGGCGCGCACATCAACACGCTGCTGCTCACCCTGCTGTTCCGCTTCATGCGCCCGCTGATCGAGGCCGGCCACGTCTACCTCGCCAAGCCGCCGCTCTACAAGCTGAAGTGGACGCGCGACCACGTCGAGTACGCCTACTCCGACCGCGAGCGGGACGCCCTCATCGAGCTGGGCACCCAGGCCGGCCGGCGGCTCAAGGACGGCGACATCCAGCGCTTCAAGGGCCTGGGCGAGATGCCCGCCGAGGAGCTGCGCGTCACCACGATGGACGTCGAGCACCGGGTCCTGCAGCTGGTGTCGCTGGACGACGCCGCGCAGGCGGACAACCTGTTCTCCGTCCTGATGGGCGAGGACGTCGAGGCGCGCCGGACGTTCATCCAGCGCAACGCCAAGGACGTCCGCTTCCTGGACATCTGAGGGGTCCGGACATCTGACACCCCGTCGCACCTCCGGCACATCTTCCCCGCAGCATCACCCTGCACGTGAAAGGACCTGAATCCACGTGGCTGACGAGAACGGCCCCGGCGACGGCGCGACCCCGGAGGAGGAGCCGCAGCTGGGCGGCGGCCGGGTAGAGGCGGTCGGCCTCGAGACGCAGATGCAGCAGTCGTACCTCGACTACGCGATGAGCGTCATCACGGCACGTGCGCTGCCCAGCGTGAAGGACGGCCTCAAGCCGGTGCAGCGCCGCGTGCTGTGGGCGATGTACGACGGCGGCTACCGCCCCGACCGCGGGTTCTTCAAGTGCGCCCGCGTCGTCGGCGAGGTGATGGGCAACTACCACCCGCACGGCGACTCGTCGATCTACGACACCGTGGTGCGGCTCGCCCAGCCGTGGTCGATGCGGATGCTGCTGGTCGACGGCAACGGCAACTTCGGCTCGCCGGGCAACGACCCGGCGGCCGCCATGCGGTACACCGAGTGCAAGATGACCCCGCTCGCCATGGAGATGGTGCGGGACATCGACGAGGAGACCGTCGCCTTCGTCCCGAACTACGACGGCCGCTCCAGCGAGCCGGAGGTGCTGCCCAGCCGCATCCCCAACCTGCTGGTCAACGGCTCGTCCGGGATCGCGGTCGGGATGGCCACCAACATCCCGCCGCACAACCTGCGGGAGGTGGCCTCCGGCGCCCAGTACCTGCTGGACAACCCGGACGTCTCCAACGAGCAGCTCCTCGACGAGCTGCTGCTGCGCATCAAGGGCCCCGACTTCCCGACCGGCGCGCTGATCGTCGGCCACCGGGGCATCGAGGAGGCCTACCGCACCGGGCGCGGCTCGATCACCATGCGCGCGGTGGTCGAGGTCGAGGAGATCCAGAACCGGCAGTGCCTGGTCGTCACCGAGCTGCCGTACCAGGTCAACCCGGACAACCTGGCGCTGAAGATCGCCGACCTGGTGAAGGACGGCAAGATCCAGGGCATCGCCGACGTGCGCGACGAGACCTCCTCGCGCACCGGCCAGCGCCTGGTCATCGTGCTGAAGCGGGACGCCGTTGCCAAGGTCGTCCTCAACAACCTCTTCAAGCACACCGACCTGCAGAGCAACTTCAGCGCCAACATGCTGGCGCTCGTCGACGGGGTGCCGCGCACGCTCTCCATCGACCAGTTCGTCCGCCACTGGGTCAACCACCAGCTGGACGTCATCGTCCGCCGCACCAAGTTCCGGATGCGCAAGGCCGAGGAGCGCGCCCACATCGTGCGCGCGCTGCTCAAGGCGCTGGACGCGATCGACGAGGTCATCGCCCTGATCCGGGCGTCGGCCACGGTCGACGTCGCGCGCCAGGGCCTGATGGACCTGCTGGAGATCGACGACATCCAGGCCCGCGCCATCCTCGACATGCAGCTGCGCCGGCTGGCCGCCCTGGAGCGGCAGAACCTGACGGCGGAGTACGACGAGCTGATGGCCCGGATCCGCGAGTACCAGGCGATCCTCGACTCGCCGGCCCGGCAGCGGCAGATCGTCGGCGAGGAGCTCGCGGCGATCGTCGAGAAGCACGGCGACGACCGGCGCTCCACGCTGATCCCGCACGACGGCGACATGTCCATGGAGGACCTGATCGCCGAGGAGGACATTGTCGTCACCATCACCCGGGGCGGCTACGTCAAGCGGACGCGGACGGACCTGTACCGCTCGCAGAAGCGCGGCGGCAAGGGGGTGCGCGGCACCCAGCTGAAGCAGGACGACATCGTCTCCCACTTCTTCGTCACCACCACGCACCACTGGATCCTCTTCTTCACCAACAAGGGCCGGGTCTACCGCGCCAAGGGCTACGAGCTGCCGGACGCCGGCCGCGACGCCCGCGGCCAGCACGTCGCCAACCTGCTGGCCTTCCAGCCGGACGAGCACATCGCCCAGGTGCTGGCGGTGCGCGACTACGAGGCGGCCCCCTACCTGGTGCTCGCCACCAAGGCCGGCCTGGTGAAGAAGACCGCGCTGAAGGACTACGACTCGCCGCGGGCCGGCGGGGTGATCGCCATCAACCTGCGCGAGGACGGCGACGGGCAGAGCGACGAGCTGATCGGCGCCGAACTGGTCTCCTCCGCCGACGACCTGCTGCTGGTCTCCAGGAAGGCGCAGTCGATCCGGTTCACCGCGACCGACGACGCGCTGCGGCCGATGGGCCGGGCCACCTCGGGCGTCAAGGGGATGGGCTTCCGGGACGGCGACGAGCTGCTGTCCATGCAGGTGGTCCGCCCCGGCACCTATGTGTTCACCGCCACGGACGGCGGGTACGCCAAGCGCACCCCCGTCGAGGAGTACCGGGTGCAGGGCCGCGGCGGTCTGGGCATCAAGGCCGCCAAGATCGTCGAGGACCGCGGCGAGCTGGTCGGCGCCCTGGTCGTCGAGGAGACCGACGAGATCCTCGCCATCACGCTGGGCGGCGGTGTGATCCGCACCCGGGTCGAGGGGGTCCGGGAGACCGGTCGTGACACCATGGGCGTTCAGCTGATCCATCTCGGCAAGAAGGACGCGGTCGTGGGTATCGCCCGCAACGCGGAGGCCGAGGAGGATGAGCCGGAAGGCCCGGAGGGTCCGGCGGACTCCGAGGGTCCGGTGGAGGGTGCGGAGGCCGCGCAGGACGCCGGTGCCGAGGGCGGAAGCGCTCCGGCGGCCGACGAGCCTGACACGGACGAGTGAACCGCGGCCGCGGCGCGCGCGTCCCCCCGGTCGGCGGCAACAACAGCGGTGCGACGATGAGCCACCGTCAGCGGGAGGCATGAGGTGAACGAGGCGCGTGGCGGTTTCGGCGACGCGGCGGCTCCGGAGGCCGGTGGCGGCACCGGTGCCGCCGCCGCCCGTACCATCGATCCCGGTCGGCGGGATGGTCCCGTCGGCGGTGCAACCGACCGGCCGGCGCAGGACGTGCGGTCTGGGGGGCGAACCGAGGTGCAGCAGGAGATGCAGGGTTATCCGCAGCAGGGCGCGGAGGGCGCGCCGGGCATGACGCAGCAGGTTCCGTCCGCGCAGACCGGCGTGGCGCCGCCGCGGGGCGGCGCGCCGCTCCCGGGGCGCTCGGCGCCGCGCACCCGCCGGGCGCGGCTGCGGGTGGCGAAGGCCGACCCGTGGTCGGTGATGAAGATCAGCTTCCTGCTGTCGCTGGCGCTGGGCGTCGTGACGATGGTCGCGGTCGCGGTGCTGTGGATGGTGCTCGACGCCATCGGCGTCTTCAGCACGGTGAGCAAGACCATGGTCGAGGTGACGCAGGGCTCCTCGGGCGGCGGCTTCGATCTGCAGTCGTTCCTGTCGCTGCCCCGGGTGCTGGGCTTCACGGCGATCATCGCGGTGATCGACGTGATCCTGGTGACCGCGCTGTGCACGCTCGGGTCGTTCATCTACAACATCTCGTCCTCGTTCGTGGGCGGCGTCGAGCTGACGCTCGCCGAGGACGAGTGAGCGTCCGGCCAAACGATTTGGGCGCACGGCGCGGGGTGGGGTAATCTTCTTCTCGCGCCAGCAAGGGGCTATAGCTCAGACGGTTAGAGCGCTTCCCTGATAAGGAAGAGGCCACAGGTTCAAGTCCTGTTAGCCCCACCGCCGCGAAGGCCCGGACGGATCCCCGTCCGGGCCTTCGGCGTTCCCGGGGCGCGCTGCCGCGGCGTCAGCCGCGGTGCTGGCCGCCCTCCTTGAGCTTGTCCTTGGTGCCGACGCCGCCGGAGGCCTTGGCGAAGGCCGGGTAGGCGAGAGCGATCAGGACGATGGCGCAGCCGAGCTGGAGCAGGTGCCGGATCCAGTCGATGCCGCGGGTGTGGCGGACGCCGATCCAGCCGGCGATGTAGTTGCCGAGGATGGCGCCGCCGATGCCGAGGATCAGCGTCATCCACCACTTGGTCTGCGAACGGCCCGGGATGATGAGTTGGGCGAGGAAGCCGATGATCGCCCCTTCGATGACGGCCCAGAGGATGTTCATGGTCCCGATCCCTCGTTCCAGGGGTGTGTCCCCGCATGGGGTGTTTTTCCGCTAACGGCGATTTTCATCCCAGAACGGGCGCGCGGCGCTGCGATGCGCCCCCATTCGGGGGGTGCGCCTCAGGGGAGATTGGGGGGTCCGCCACCTGGCGCGGGGCGGCTCCGTCACCAATCCTCAAGGTATGAGGCGATTCATAGGGAATCTGCTGGCTCTGGTCGGTATCGCGGCCGTCGTCGTCAACGTCTGGCAGCCCTGGTACAAGGGCGTCGAGGAGCGCCGTATCGACGTCGGGTTCCTCTTCGGCGGCAGCACGTACGCGACGGGCAGCCTGTGGCACTCGATGTTCGTGGCGGCACTGGTGGTGGCCGCGGTGGGGGTGCTCGGGATCCTGGCGCAGTCGCGGATGCTGCTGGGCCTCTCCGGGCTCGCCGGCATCGCGATGGTGGTGCTCTGGGCGATCTTCCGCACCAAGGCCAACGGCTCCGCGCACGGGCTCAATGTGACGGACTTCGACTCCGGGCTGTGGGCGACCCTCGCCGGCTCGGTCGTGCTGTGGTTCGCGGCGGCCGTGCTGCCGGGGCGGCGGCGCGCGGCGGTGGAGTAGCCGGGGCGGTGGGGCGCCCCGGAGGGTAAATGCCTTGCTGCGGCGCGCGCGGCTCGCCAGTATCCGTCCATGGCAGACGAACCCGCTTCTCCCGCGCCCGGAACCGCTCCCCACGCCCCGCTGACGGTCCGTCGACTGCAGCCCGAGGACTGGGAGCTGTTCCGCGGGCTGAGGCTGGCCGCGCTCGCCGAGTCCCCGTCGGCCTTCGGCGGGACCCTGGCCGACGAGAGCCGGCTGGGCGAGGCGGAGTGGCGGGAGCGGCTGTCGCGGCCCGCCAACGGGCTGCTGGCGGCCTTCCCGGCGGACGGGGGCGCCGCGCTGGGCACCGTCGGCTGGTACGTCCTCCCGGAGGAGCCGGGGAACGCCCATCTCTTCGCGATGTGGGTGGCCCCCGCCGCCCGGGGCGCCGGCACCGGCCGGCTGCTCGCCGAGGCGGCCATGGACGACGCGGCGGCCCACGGGGCGGTCCGCTGCACGCTCGGGGTCACCGTGGGGAACTCCTCCGCCGAACGGCTCTACACCGGGCTGGGCTTCGCCGCGGACGGCTCCGAGGAGCCGCTGAAGTCGGACGCGTCCGGGGCGGTCCGGGTGGCGCGGATGGTCCGGGCGCTGCCCGGCGCGACCGTCGAGGGCCTGCTGGCGCAGCGGGTGGCGCACGCGGTGCGGGCCGCCTGGGACGTCTCCCTGACGCCCGCTCAGGCGCTGCTGCGGCCCTCCCAGGTGGCCGGGGTGGACTTCCAGTCCAATGCCGCGATGGGCCTCGCCAAGCGGCTGGGACGGCCGCCCCGGGAGGTCGCCGAGGGGGTGGCGGCCGCGCTCTTCGCCGACGGGGTGCTGGAACCGCCGGAGGTCTCCGGGCCCGGCTTCCTCAACCTGGTGCTGCGGCCCGCCTTCCTCGCCGGCCGGCTCGCCGCGCTCGCCGCCGACCCGCGGCTGGGGGTGCCCGAGGCGGAGCGGCGGGAGCGGGTGGTGGTCGACTACAGCGCCCCCAACGCGGCCAAGGAGATGCAGGCGCACCACCTGCGGTCCACGGTGCTGGGCGACGCGATCGCCCGGCTGATGGAGTTCCTCGGCCACGAGGTGGTGCGGCAGAACCACCTCGGCGACTGGGGCACGCAGATGGGCCTGCTGGTGGAGCACGCGGTGGAGACCGGCGGCGGGCCGGAGCCGGGCGCCATGACCGAGTTCTACCGGGCCGCGCGGCTGCGGTTCGACGGCGATCCGGAGTTCGCCGACCGGGCCCGGCGGCGCACCGCGGAGCTGCAGTCGGGCGATCCGGATAGCCGGCGGATCTGGCGGTCCGTCATGGACGCCTCGGTCGCGCACCTCCAGGAGGTCTACGCGCTGCTGGGCGTCGGGCTCACCCCGGAGGACGTCCGGGGCGAGAGCTTCTACCAGCCGCTGCTGGGCCCGCTGGTGGAGCGGCTGGAGGCCGCCGGGCTGGCCGAGGAGAGCGACGGGGCGCTCTGCGCCTTCCCCGCGGGCTTCGCCGGCCGGGACGGCGCGCCCGTCCCGGTGATGCTGCGCAAGCGGGACGGCGGCTACACCTACGACACCACGGACCTGGCGGCCGTCCAGTACCGGGTGGACGAGCTCAAGGCGGACCGCTCCTACTACGTGGTGGGGGCGCCCCAGCAGCAGCACTTCGCCACCGTCTTCGCGGTGGCCCGGGAGGCCGGGGTGCTGCCCGCGGACGCCGACTTCCGGCAGGTGTCGTTCGGCTCGGTGCTGGGCGCGGACGGGCGGATGCTCAAGACCCGGTCGGCCGGCGGCACGGTGGAGATGCTGGACCTGCTGCGCGAGGGGGTGCGGCGGGCCGCGGCGATGATCGCCGAGCGGAACGCCGGGCGGAGCACCGGGGAGGAGACCGCCGACGGCATCGAGGACATCGCGCGGGCGGTGGGCATCGGCGCCGTCAAGTACGCGGACCTGTCGGTGGATCGGGAGCGGGACGCGGTCTTCTCCTTCGACCGGATGCTCGCCATGGACGGCAACACCGGGGTGTACCTGCAGTACGCCCGGGCCCGGATGGGCAGCGTGCTGCGCCGGGGCGCGGCCGCCGGCGTCCCGGAGGGCCCGATCACCGCGGACGCGCTCGGCGAGCCGGCCGAGCGGACGCTGGCGCTGGCCCTGCTGGGCCTGCCCGGTGCGGTGCTGGAGACGGCGGAGACGCTGCGTCCGCACCGGCTGTGCCGGCAGCTGTTCGAGGTGGCCCAGGCCTTCTCCGGGTTCTGGGAGTCCTGCCCGGTGCTGGGCGCCGAGCGGCCCGAGGTGCGGGCGGCGCGGCTGGGCCTCTGCGGGCTCTCGGGACGGGCGCTGGAGCTGGGGCTGGGGCTGCTCGGGGTGGAGGCCCCGGAGCGGCTCTGACGGTCGCGCGGCGGTGCGGCGGACTCGCCGTGCCGCCAAGCGTGTTGAATTGCCCACGGGCCCCCGATCGCCGCCGGACGGCTGTGTATTATCGGGCGCGAGGCGCCTTTTCGGACTGGCCCCCAGCGGCAGGGACGCCCGGGAGAACGAACCTACGCAGAAGGACGAGGTCGCGCTGTGAAGAAGCTTCTTTTGGTCGCACTGGCCGCTATCGGTGGTTTCCTCGTGTACCGCCAGATCCAGGCGGACCGTGCCGAGCAGGACCTGTGGACGGAGGCCACCGACCCGGTGCCGTCCTCCAACTCCTGACGGCGCATCGGCGACGTTGCACGGTGCGGGCCCCGGACCCTCTCGGTCCGGGGCCCGCTCCGGTTCCGTTTGACGTGAAACCGGCTTAGGGATCACCCCGGTGACCCGGTAGGCTGTGGGCGGCGCTCACCGGGCGCCGAGGGGCCTTAGCTCAGTTGGTAGAGCGCCGTCTTTGCATGGCGGATGTCAGGGGTTCGACTCCCCTAGGCTCCACAGCAGGTGGAGAGCAGTCGAGGGGCGTGCCCGCGGAGGATCCGCGGGCACGCCCCTCGTGCGTCACGGGGCGTCAGGCGCGCCGGGCGGCGCGGCGGCGGACCGTGTACAGGGTGCCGGCGCCGAGGGCGACGGCCGCGGCGGCGGAGAGGCCGATCGCCGGGAGGGCGGAGTTCGATCCCGTCTCGGCGAGGGTGCCCTTGGGAGCGATCTTCGTGGAGCCGGCCGGCTTGGTGCTCGGCAGCGGCTTGGCGCCGCCCTGCGGCTTGGCGGTGTCGTCCTTCGGGGGCGTGGGCGAGCCGGCCTTCACGATCCGGAACTCGTAGAACTCGTCGGCGGTGTAGACGCAGTTGCCCTCGCCGTCGGCGTAGATGCCGACGGTGAAGGCGAACGCCTGGCCGGCCGGGGCGGCGGCGGAGACCGCGAGGCGCAGCTTCACGGAGAACGACTCGTGCGGGCGGATGCCGGTGGAGCCCAGGTAGCCGGCGGACAGGTCCGACTCGGCGAGCGAGATCGGCGTCCAGCGGCCGCTCGCCGGGTCCTGGAACTGCATCGTCAGGTAGCGGGTGTCGACGAAGTAGTCGGCGTCGAGCCGGCCGGCGAAGACGCCGAGGTCGACGCTCTTGTAGGCGGCGTCGCCGGTGTTGCGCACATCCAGCCGGAAGGTGTGGAAGCCGCTGCCCGCCACGATCTTCGAGGGCAGGCCGGTCAGGGCGGTGCGCAGCCGGGAGTCGGTCTTCTCCTCGTCGGAGTCGGTGCACTCCTGGGGCGACTTCGACGGCGAGGCGCTGGCGGAGGCCTTGGCGGACGCGGAGCCGCTCGGGGAAGTGGACGGCGTGCCGGCCCGGGTCTTCGTCGGGGTCGCGGACGGGGTGGTGCTCGGGTCCTCGGTGGGCGCCGGCGTCCCGCTGCCGCCGGGCGTCGCGGTCGGGGACGCGGACTCCGTCGAACCGGAGCCGGGCGTACCGGTCGGCGAGGCCGACGGGGTCGTGCCGACGGTTGCCGAGGCGGTCGCCGCGGGACCGCCGTCCTCCGCGAAGGCGGTCGGGGCCGCCAGCAGCACGGCCGGGACCAGCGCCGCGGTCGCGGCGACGGCGGCCAGGGAGGAGCGAAGCTTCATGGGAACCTCATGAGGTAAGGGGGACAGGTGGGACCGAAGTGCCACCGGATCAGACCCCTGACCTGCACAAGGCGTTGTCTTTGACCTTCCGTTTGCCGTGGTGTTCCGCATCACACGGGTAAAGCCGAAGGGGCCGTCCCCATGGGCGGTCCCTTCGGCTCTACGGGCGCGGCGGCCTACTCGGCGCGGCGGTCCTCCGACTCGCCGATGAAGGCGTCGGCCGGTTTGGCGTCCTCCGGCTCGGTGTCCGCGGCCGCGGTCGAGCCGGTCGCCGCCACCTCGGTGGCCGGCGGCTCCTCGACCAGCCAGTCGGGCGTCGACTGGCGGCGCCACCACTGCCACGCCGCGGCGCCGACGCCCAGCACCGCCACGGCGATGCCGACGCGGCGCAGCGTCCTGCCCCGGCGCTGCCGGCGCTCGGCCTGGACGGCGAGCTTCTCGACGGCCTCGGCGGGCACGACGCCGCGCAGCACCTGGGCGGCGGCGGCACCGCGGGCCATCGCCTCCTCGCGGACCGGCTCGACCCGGGCACGGGCCAGCTCGGCGGTGTGGTGGGCCGCGGCGCTGCCGCGCGCCTGGGCCTCGTGCAGTGCGGCGTCGATCCGCGGCCGGGCGGCGACGGCCGCGTCGTGGGCGGCCGCGCGGGTCCGCGCGGCGACCTGCGCGGCCGCGTGCTCCAGACGCGGCGGCACGGCCTCGACGGCATGTTCCAGATGCGGGGCGACGCGGGCGCGGTACTCCTCGCCGGCCCGCCGGACGTACGGCGCGGCCTGGCTCCTGGCCTGCCGTGCGGTGCGGCGCACGGTGTCCATGCGGGTCACGGGAACCTCCTTGTGGGCAGTGTTCGTTCTCTCGCCTATCCACCTATTTACAGACCATGCCAGTTAGGGGCCGTTCGGGCGGTTCGGATTCGCCCGGTCGGCCCGCGGTACCGCTCCGAGGATGCCACCGGGGGCCTTTCGCGCCGCAGTGCCGTTCGGCCCTGGGCCCGTGCGAGGATGTGAGGCCGCAACCCGCACACGCACTGCAGCGAGGAGAGGGACGTGGCCAACGAGCTGTACGCCACCATCAAGACCAACCGCGGCGACATCGAGGTGAAGCTGCTGCCGAACCACGCGCCGAAGACGGTCGCGAACTTCGTGGGCCTGGCCACCGGCGAGCGGGAGTGGAAGAACCCGGCCACCGGCCAGGCGTCCAAGGACCCGCTGTACGACGGCACCGTCTTCCACCGGGTGATCCCCAACTTCATGATCCAGGGCGGCGACCCGCTGGGGAACGGCATGGGCGGCCCCGGCTACGAGTTCGAGGACGAGTTCCACCCCGAGCTGCGCTTCGACAAGCCGTTCCTGCTGGCGATGGCGAACGCCGGGCCGGGCACCAACGGCTCGCAGTTCTTCGTCACCGTGGCGCCGACGCCGCACCTCAACCGCCGTCACTCGATCTTCGGCGTGGTGGAGGACCCCAAGAGCCAGCAGCTGGCCAAGGAGATCTCCGAGCTGCCGACGGGCCCGCAGGACCGTCCGGCCAACGACGTCGTCATCGAGACCATCACCATCAGCGAGCGCTGAGACCCCGGCCGCGGCCGGCGGCGGGCCCGAGGAGGGGCTGTGACCTCGTACGAGCGGTTTGACGGTCCGTCGGGCGATCCCGGCGGAGCGGCCTCCGGGCAGCCGGGGCCCCCGACGTGCGTCCGCCACCCGGACCGCGAGACCGGGGTCC
This sequence comes from Mangrovactinospora gilvigrisea, assembly GCF_001879105.1. Taxonomy (GTDB): domain Bacteria; phylum Actinomycetota; class Actinomycetes; order Streptomycetales; family Streptomycetaceae; genus Mangrovactinospora; species Mangrovactinospora gilvigrisea. Next base: position 47,322 of record NZ_MLCF01000059.1, read on the forward strand.
GTTGCAACCGCTGCGAGCGGCCGATCTGCCACGAGTGCATGCAGCAGGCGGCGGTCGGCTTCCAGTGCCCCGACTGCGTGGCCGCCGGGCGCAAGGAGGTGCGGGCGCCCCGCACCGTCTACGGCGGGCGCGTCCCGCTGGGCCGGCCCGGTGCGGTGACGATCACCCTGATCGCCGTCAACGCGGTGGTCTGGCTGCTCACCTACGCCTTCGGCTACGGCTTCGTCTCCGAGCTCTCGCTGGTGCGCGGCCCCGCGCTGGACCCGAACGCCTGGGGGGGCGCCCAGGTGGTGGGCACCGCGGTCGGCCCGGAGCAGTGGTACCGGATGCTCACCGCGATGTTCCTGCACCAGCAGGTGTGGCACATCGGCATGAACATGCTGGCGCTGTGGACCGTCGGCCCCCAGCTGGAGGTGCTGCTGGGGCGGGCGCGCTTCCTGGGGCTGTACCTGGCGAGCGGGCTGGGCGGGGCGGCGCTCTTCGTGCTGACCGCCGCGCCGGGGCTCTCCTCGCTGGGCGCCTCGGGCGCCATCTTCGGGCTCTTCGGGGCGGTGCTGGTGCTGACGCGGCGCCAGCACTACGACCTGAAGCCGGTGCTGATCCTGATCGCCATCAACCTGGCGATCACCTTCGGCTTCCGCAGCTCCATCGACTGGCGCGGGCATGTGGGCGGCCTGGTGGTCGGCATCCTGGTGACCGCCGGGCTGGTGTTCCCGCCGCGCCGGGTGCGTCCGCTGGTGCAGGGGCTCACCTTCGCCGGGGCGCTGCTGCTGGCGGTGCTGGCGGCCGTCTTCTCCTGAGGACGCCCCCCGGACCGGGGACGCCTCGAACGAGTTATCCACAGGTGGCCGCCGCCCTTGGGACAAGGGCGGCGGCCACCTGTGATTGTCGTCCTTTATGCCGATTAGCCCGGGCGACGGGAATCGGGAAGGGGGGAAGCGGGGGCGCCGGCCCGGGGACGGACGGCGCGGTTATCCACAGGCTGGGGCCGGGTTATCCCCAGCCGCGGCCCGCTACTTCCACTGGGTGGAGACCACGAATCCCAGGGCGATGAAGCCGAAGCCCACCACGATGTTCCAGTTGTGCAGCGCGCCGATCGGCCACTCGGCACCGGTGACGTAGAAGACGACGATCCACACCAGGCCGATCAGGAACATCGCCAGCATCAGGGGCGCGACCCAGCGGCGCCCGAGGCTGTCGATGCGGACCGGTGTCGCCTTCTTCTCCGGCGGCGGGGTGTAATCGGCCTTCTTCCGGACACGTGACTTCGGCACGAGGGGTCTCTCCTGTCGGCCAGGTCTGGGCTTGCGGAGCGCCCGGCCGCGGGGTCGGCAGCGGCCCGCGACGGCACTCGATGTGTCCGCCCAGGGTAGTGGCAGTCATCGTCGTGGAGAGATAAGGCGCAGCGCAATGGTGGATAACGATCGGGATGCGGTCAGGCCCGTCTAGAGTTGGTGCGGGGCCCCGCAGGGACGGTGGGGCGCACGGGCCGGAGACCGGCAGATCGGGAGGAGCGGGCGTTGTACGCATGGATCTGGCGGCACCTGCCCGGCAACACCGCCGTCCGTGCCGTGATCGCGGTGCTGCTGGTGGTGCTGGTGGTGTACCTGCTGTTCCAGTACGCCTTCCCCTGGTTGGAGCCGCATGTGCCGTTCGGCGGCGGCGGGGACGGCGGGGGCGGCACGGTCGGCCACGGGAACGGGAGTTGAGCAGCGCGATGGCCACGCGGATCCTCGTCGTCGACAACTACGACAGCTTCGTCTACAACCTCGTGCAGTACCTGCAGCAGCTCGGCGCGGAGTGCGAGGTGCGGCGCAACGACGCGGTGGCCGTCGAGGAGGCCGACCCGTCCGCCTTCGACGGCGTGCTGCTCTCGCCCGGCCCCGGCACCCCGGAGGACGCCGGGGTGTGCCCGGCGATGGTCCGGCACTGCGCGGAGAACGGGCTGCCGGTCTTCGGGGTCTGCCTGGGGATGCAGGCGATGGCCGTGGTCTTCGGCGGCCGGGTGGGGCGCGCGGCGGAACTGCTGCACGGCAAGACGTCGTCCGTCCTCCACGAGGGCGCCGGCGTCTTCGAGGGGCTGCCCTCGCCGCTGACCGCCACCCGCTACCACTCGCTGGCGGTCGTCGAGGGGACGCTGCCGGACGAGCTGGAGCGGACGGCCTGGACGGAGGACGGGGTGCTGATGGGGCTGCGCCATCGGGATCTCGCGGTGGAGGGCGTGCAGTTCCACCCGGAGTCGGTGCTCACCGAGGGCGGGCACCGGATGCTCGCCAACTGGCTGGCGCAGTGCGGGGACACGGGGGCCGTGGCCCGTTCGGCGGGCCTGGCGCCCGTCGTCTCGGAGTAGGCCGCGGACGGGAGGGGGACACCCATGGCGGACGACGAGGCCGCGGCGCGGCCCGCGACGGGCGGGCGGCACGCGGCGCCCGAGGGCTTCGGCCCGCCCCCGGCGGGCTACGGCCCGCAGGCCGCGGGCGCGGGCGGTACGGCACCGGCCGCGGGGCAGGGCGGATGGCCGACGGTGGCCGGCGGCGCGGCGATGCCCGCGGCCGGGGCCCATGCGGCGCAGCTCCAGGAGGAGCCGGACCGCTATCCGATGGCCGTGCCCGCCGGGCCGGCCCCCGCCGCGGGCGCCGAGGCGGAGGCGGGACGGGCCCGCGGCGGCAGCCACCGAGCCGACGGCCGGCGGGCCGCCGGCGGTGGCGGTGGAGGCGGTGGACGGCGGCGCGCCGCCAGATCCGCGTCGCCCGCGCCGTCCCCGGGCGGCGCGCGCCGCGGCGGCCGCGGCCGGCGGGCGAAGCCCAAGCCGAGCGCCGGCATCCTCGCCGCGCGCACCGCGGGCGAGCTCTTCATGACCTTCGGCGTCGTCCTGCTGCTCTTCGTGGCCTACCAGATGTGGTGGACGAACATCCGCGCCCACGCCCAGGCCGGACACGACGTCAACTCCCTGGAGAAGTCCTGGAACGGGCAGAAGACCCAGAAGGACCCGCGCGACCCTGGGGCGTTCAAGCCCGGCCAGGGCTTCGCCATCATCTACATCCCCAAGCTGGACGTGAAGGCGCCCATCGCGCAGGGCGTCGACAAGGAGACCATCCTCAACAAGGGGATGGTGGGCCACTACTCCGGCCCCGAGAGCCCGGACAACCCGTCCGGCCTGCAGAGCGCCATGCCCTGGCAGACGGGCAACTTCGCGCTCGCCGGGCACCGCAACACCCACGGCGAGCCGTTCCGGTACATCAACAAGCTCGCCAAGGGCGACCAGGTGGTGGTGGAGACGGCCGCCACCTACTACGTCTACACGGTCACCAGCACGCTGCCCGTCACCCCGCCCACCAACATCGGCGCCATCAAGCCGATCCCGGTGGGCTCCGGCTTCACCAAGCCGGGCCACTACATCACCCTCACCACCTGCACCCCCGAGTTCACCTCGCTCAACAGGCTCATCGTCTGGGGCGACCTGACGCAGACCCGCCCCCGGAAGGACGGCAAGCCGGACGCCCTGATGCACGGCTGAGAAGGCGTTGAGCACCGCATGAGCACCACAGGCACCACCAGCACCACGAGAACCACCGGAGAACGAGAGCGACGGGTCGGGGCGGCACGGTGAGCAGTGAACAGCGCGGGCGGCCCGCCCGCGGGGCGGTGTCCGCCGTCCTCAGCGTCATCGGCGAGCTGCTCATCACCGTGGGCCTGCTGCTGGGGCTCTTCGTCGCCTACGAGCTGTGGTGGACGAACGTCCAGGCGGACCGTCAGGCCTCCCACGAGGGCAGCGCGTTGCGGCAGGCCTGGAAGGCGCCCGCGGCCGCGAAGCCCGGCGCGCTGGACACCCGGGGCGGCATCGGCTTCCTGCACATCCCGCGGTTCGGCAAGGACTGGTCGGTCCTGATCAAGCGGGGCACCTCCACCGACGTCCTCAACCAGGGCGTCGCCGGCTACTACACCCAGCCCTACCCCTCGGCGATGCCCTGGGACAAGAAGGGCAACGTCACCATGGCCGCGCACCGCGACGGGCACGGCGCCAAGTTCCATCAGATGGCCGAACTGCGCAAGGGCGACAAGCTGGTCGTGGAGACCCGGGACGACTGGTACGTCTACACGGTCGCCAACACCAAGTCGCCGTTCTCGCAGTACGAGACGGGCGTGATCAAGCCGGTGCCGCAGTGGTCCGGGTTCACCGAGCCGGGGCGCTACATCACGCTGACCACCTGCACCCCGATGTACACCTCGCGCTACCGGATGGCGGTGTGGGGCGAGTTGACGCGCATCGTCCCGGTGAACGCCCAGCGGACGCCGCCCGCGGAGCTGCGGCAGTGAGCACCGCGGCCGCCGGCGGGAGACCCGCCGGCGGCCGCGCCGCACTGCTCGTCCGGTGACGCCGGCCGTCAGCCGCCGTTCCCGTTGCCGTTGCCGTTGTTGCCGCCGGGGAGCCCGCCCAGGATGCCGCCGGTGTCGCCCGAGGTGTCCGTCGGGGTCGGCGACGGCGTCGGGTTCGTCGGGTTGGGCGAGTTGCCGGGCGGATTGAGCGTCAGGGTGACCGTCGTCCCCTTCTGCTGGGTGCTGCCCTGGCCCGGGTTCTCCGACACCACCGTGTTGGCGACCTTGGTCGGGTCGTTGGCCTGGGCGTAGACGAAGGCCGGGGTGAAGCCCGCCTTGCGGATCGCCTGGGCCGCGGTGTCCTTGTCCTGGTTGGTGACGTCCGGCACCTGGGAGGTGGCCGGCTGGGTCGCCACGGTCAGGGTGATCTTCGAGCCCTTCGGGACCTGCTGGCCGGCCGGCGGGTCGGAGCTGAGCACCGTGTTGTTGGGGACGGTGGTGTTCTCCTGGGTGTTCTTGGTGATGCTGCCGGAGTCGAAGCCCTTGTCGGCGAGGATCTGCATGGCCTCGTCGACCGTCTTGCCCTTGAGGTCGGGCATCGAGATCGGCCGGGAGCCCTTGGAGACCACCACCGTGACCGTGCCGCCGCGCTTCATGTCGGCGCCGGCCGCGGGGGACTGGCGGCACACCGCGCCCTTGTCCTGCGCGCAGTACTCCTCGCTGCCCCGGGCGAGCTTGACGCCGGTGTTGACGGCCGAGGTGCGGGCGTCCGAGAGCGACTCCCCCACCAGGTTGGGCGCCTTGACGTTGTTCTCCGCCGGGCTGTTGCCGGACAGGAAGGTGCGGCCGACCAGATAGGCGCCGGCGATCACCAGGAGGGCGGCGATCACCAGCAGCACCGTGGAGCCGCGGCCCTTCTTCTTCTGCTGGCGGCGCGAGGAGCGGCCGCCGTCGCCGTAGCCGTCGCCGTCGTCCTCGACGGGCGGCATCATGGCGGTGCCCGGACCGCCGTCGGAGCGCGGCATCATCGCGGTGGCCGCCTGCGGCGACATCATCGCGGTGGCCGCCTCGGCGCCGTAGCCGCCGGCGCCCATGCCCGCGGCGGCCTCCACCGGGAGGCCGTCCAGCGCCCGTTCGAGGTCGGCGCGGAACTCGTCGGCCGACTGGTAGCGCTCGTCGGCGCCCTTGGCGAGGGACTTGAGCACGATGGCGTCCAGCGCCGGGGTGATCTCCGGGTCGAACGCGGAGGGCGGCTGGGGCATCTCGCGGACGTGCTGGTAGGCCACCGAGACCGGGGTGTCGCCGACGAACGGCGGCCGCAGGGTGAGCAGTTCGAAGAGCACGCAGCCGGTGGAGTACAGGTCGGAGCGGGCGTCCACGGTCTCGCCGCGGGCCTGCTCCGGGGAGAGGTACTGCGCGGTGCCGATCACCGACTGGGTCTGCGTCATGGTGATGCCGCCGGTGTCGGCCATGGCCCGGGCGATGCCGAAGTCCATCACCTTGACGGTGCCCTGGCGGGTCAGCATCACGTTGGCGGGCTTGATGTCGCGGTGCACGATCCCGTTGCGGTGGCTGTACTCCAGCGCCGAGAGGATGCCCGCGGTCATCTCCATGGCCCGCTCCGGCAGCAGCCGGCGGCCGGAGTGCAGCAGGTCGCGGAGCGTCGAGCCGTCGACGTACTCCATGACGATGTACGGCAGCGACACCCCGTCGACGTAGTCCTCGCCGGTGTCGTAGACGGCGACGATCGAGGGGTGGTTGAGCGACGCGGCCGACTGGGCCTCGCGCCGGAAGCGGGCCTGGAACACCGGGTCCCTGGCCATGTCGGCGCGCAGGGTCTTCACGGCGACGGTGCGGCCGAGCCGGATGTCATGGCCGATGTGCACCTCGGCCATGCCACCGCGGCCGAGCACGGCACCCAGCTCGTACCGGCCGCCGAGGCGACGCGGTTCTTCCATGGCTCCCTGCTCTCTCTCGTGCCGGCTCGGACGGGTGCGGAGGCGTGGCGGCGGTTGCCCGTCGGCGGTGCGGAAGCCGGTCCGCGGCTCCCGCCCGGGGACTGGGTCCCGCAAGGGAACACGGTACCGGCCCCGACCCCCGCCGACGTGCGGCGTCGCCTCACTTGTTGATGGCCGCCTCCATCATCGCCTTGGCCACCGGGGCGGCCAGCTTGCCGCCCGCCACATCGCCGCGGACCGTGCTGGACGAGGTGACCACCGCGGCCACCGCGACCTTGGCATTGCCGTTCACCTTGGCGTAGCTGATGAACCAGGCGTACGGGGTGCCGCTGTTGTTGAGGCCGTTCTGCGCGGTACCGGTCTTGCCGCCGACCTCCGCGCCGGAGATCTTGGCGGCGGCGCCGGTGCCCAGCGGGTTGTTCACCACGCCCTCCATCATCTGCTGGAGGACGGAGGCGTTCTTGGCGTTCAGCGGGTGGCTGTAGACCTGCGGCTGGGTCTGCTGAACGGTCGACAGGTTCGCCGCCTGCAGCTTGTCCACCAGGTACGGCTTCATCAGGGTGCCGTTGTTGGCGACCGCCGCGGCCACCATGGCCATCTGCAGCGGGGTGGCCTTGGTGTCGAACTGCCCGATGGACGACAGCGCGGTCTGCGAGTCGTTCATGTTCTTGTCGAAGTTGCTCGTGGACGGCGCGATCGGCGTGTCCAGGTTCGACTGGTTGAAGCCGAACTTCTCGGCCTCCTTGAGTATCGTGCCCTTGCCGTACTTGTGGTCGATGTCGTAGCCCATCTTGCCGAAGACGGTGTTGCACGAGACGGCCAGCCCGACCGCCAGGGTGGCGTTCTGGCAGGGCTCGAACTCGGACTCGTTCGGCAGCGGGGTGGTGGTGCCCGGGAGCGTCCAGTTCTTCGGCGTGTCGGTCTTCTGGTCGGCGCTCGTGTACAGGCCGTTCTCCAGGGCCGCGGCGGCGGTGACGATCTTGAAGGTGGAGCCCGGGAAGTACAGCTCGCGCATCGCGCGGTCCTGCATCAGGGACTTCTCGGTGGTGTTGAGCGACTTCCAGTTCTTCGCCGACTCGTTGCCGCTGCCGGCGATCGAGGACGGGTCGTAGGAGGGGAAGCTCACCAGGCCGAGGATCTTGCCGGTGCTCGGGTCGATCGCGACGGCCGCGCCCTTCTTGCCCTGCAGCGCGTCCCAGCCGGCCTTCTGCACCGCGGGGTCGATGGTGGTGACCACCGAGCCGCCCTGCCGCTCCTTGCCCTCCAGCTCGTCCAGCGTGTTGCGGAAGAAGAGCCGGTCGTCGGTGCCGGAGAGGATCGGGTCCTCCAGGGTCTCCAGCCGGCTGCTGCCGAACACCTGCGAGGAGTACCCGGTGATGGGCGCGTACATCGGTCCGTCGGTGTACGTCCGCTTGTACTTGTACTCCGGGATGGAGTCCTTGCCGTGCGCCTCGACCGAGCCGGTGATGGGCTTGCCGCCGACGATGATGTTGCCGCGCGGATGCGAGTAGCGCTCGTACGCGACCCGCTGGTTGTGCACATTGCTGGCGTACGCGTGGCCCTTGACCGCCTGCACCCAGTTGGCGCGCACCATCAGCGCCATGACCAGGACCAGGCAGAAGATGGAGACCCGGCGCAGCGGCTTGTTCATTGTCTGTGTACCTCAGGCTGGGTGGTGGACGACGGCGTTGGGCTCCTCGCCGGTTCGGACGTGGCTGGGGGGCCGCACGGTTCCGCGAGTGAATGTGGTGATGGTCATCCCGGGGCCCGTCCCCCTCCGCTCAGTATTGCTGAGGGGGACGCGGCTCGGCGTAAGGACCTTGTTGATCCTGTCCCTGACCGGGCGTCTGCTGCGGGAGCGGCGGCGCCTGCTGGGGCCGGGGAGGCTGCTGCGACGGCTGTGACGTGGGGGACGTCTGCGTCGGACCCGGCTCCGAGGTCGGCGGCATCGGCGACGGCGACGGCTGCGCCGGGGTCGGCGGCACCGGCTCGGCCCGGGGCTGCGGCTCGGGCTGGTCGGGACGCCGCACCACCTGGGTGGCCTGCGCGTCCATCGGCGCCGGCATCGGCGCCGGCCGCCGCGCCGAGTGGCTGATCCTCAACAGGATCGCCACCAGCGCCCAGTTGGTGACCACCGAGGAGCCGCCCTGCGCGATGAAGGGCAGCACCATGCCGGTGAGCGGGATGAGCCCGGTGACACCGCCGGCCACCACGAACACCTGCAGCGCCATCACCGCGGAGAGGCCCAGCGCCAGCAGCTTGCCGAACGGGTCGCGGGAGGCGATCGCGGTGCGCAGCCCCCGCTCCACCAGCAGCGCGTAGAGCATGAAGAGCGCCATCATCCCGGTGAGGCCCAGCTCTTCGCCGATGGTGGTGAGGATGAAGTCGCTCTTGGCGGCGAACCCGATCAGGTAGGAGTGGCCCTGGCCCAGCCCGGTGCCGACGATCCCGCCGGAGCCGAAGCTGAAGAGCGCGGCCGCGGTCTGGTCGACGCCCTTGCCGGCGTCCACCGAGGCCATCGGGTGGAGCCAGTTGGTGATGCGGGCCTGGACGTGCGGCGAGATCTGGGCGATGCCGAAGACCCCGACGCCGGTGAGCGCCAGCCCGCACAGCACCCAGCTGGTCCGCTCGGTGGCGACGTAGAGCATCACCACGAAGACGCCGAAGAACAGCAGCGAGGTGCCCAGGTCGTTCTCGAAGACCAGGATGAGCATCGCGATCGCCCAGACCGCGAGGATCGGGCCCAGGTCGCGGCCGCGGGGCAGGTAGACGCCGAGCATCCGGCGGCTGGCGAGCGCCAGGGCGTCCCGCTTCACCATCAGGTAGCCGGCGAAGAAGACCACGATGACGATCTTCCCGAACTCGCCCGGCTGGATGGAGAACCCGCCCACCCGGATCCAGATCTTGGCGCCGAAGTTGGCCGCCGACGCCGGCCAGAACGCCGGCGCGGCCAGCAGCACCACCGCCACGATCATCGATATGTAGGTGTAGCGCTGCATCACGCGGTGGTCGCGCAGCAGGCACACCACCAGGCCGAAGCCGATCACGCCGAGCGCCGACCACATCAGCTGGTTGGGCGCGCCGGCCGCACCCAGCGACTTGACGTTGTCGAGCCGCCAGATGATCACCAGGCCCAGGCCGTTGAGGAGCGTGGCCACCGGCAGCATGATCGGGTCGGCGTAGGGCGCGCGCCAGCGCACCAGCAGGTGCGCGACGGCGGCCAGCGCCCCGAGGCCCAGCCCGTACGCGAACATCCCGCCCGGCAGTGCGCCGTTCTTGGCGAGGCCGACGTTGGCGTAGGCGAACACCGGAATCGCGACCGCGAACACCAGCAGGAAGAGCTCGGTGTTGCGGCGGTTCGGTGCCTCCTGCGGCTGAATGGTCGTGGTGGCGCCGGTGTTGGTGATACTCCGGCCGATCCCGAAACTACTCACGAGTGGAGACGGCCCCCTACGGCTGGTTGCTCAGACAGCTGTTGGCGGTCTGCTGGTCCTGGGACGATAGCGTCGGGCTCGCGGAAGGGGAGGGGCTGGGGCTCTTGGTGCCCTTCGCCGTGGTGGTGCTGCGGGACGAAGTCCCCGAGGACGCGCCCGACTTGTCGCCGCCCGCGGCCTTCTGCCTGGCCTTGTCGGCCTGCTCGGCGCGCGCCGTGCGGCAGACGTCCGCGGTGTGCTCCAGCTCACCGGCCTTGGTCTTCGCCTCGGCCAGGCTGGAGACGCCTATGGTGCTCTTCACCGCCTGCTGGTTGTACTGCGGCAGGTCGGAGAGCTTCGCCGTCGGGTACGACTGCTCGACGCTGGAGAGGTTGAGGCCCAGCAGGCTCTGGTCGACCCCGCGGTAGATGGCCACATGGCCGTCCTCGGCGCCGACGTAGTACTGCGACTGCGTCCAGCGCCAGCCGCCGTAGGCGGCACCGCCCAGCACGCACAGCGCCAGCGCCCCGAACGCGCTGCGGCGCAGCCACGGGTTGCGGCGGCGGGCGCGGCCGTCCGGCGGGATCTCCCAGCTGCCGTCCTCGGCGCTGCTCTGCTCGCCCGGCTCGGGGGTGGCGGAGGCGGCGGTGGCGCCGCCCGGACCCGTCCCGTAGCCGTCCGGCGGGCCGTACCCGCCGACCACGGTGTTGCCCTCGGGGGCGCGGCCGAGGCCGGCGGCGCGGCCCGCGGGGAAGCCCATGCCGAGGGAGTTCATCGGGGCGGTGGGCGGGGCGTCCGCCACCGCGCCGACCACCTGCGGGGAGTCGGAGATCTGGCCGGCGAAGGTGTCGCCCGCGTCGGTCTCCAGGACGTCCGCGACGATGACGGTGATGTTGTCCGGCCCGCCGGCCCGCAGCGCGAGCTGGATCAGCTCCTGCACGGTCTCCCGCGGCGGCTGGTAGCCGGAGAGCGTCTCCTGCATGGTCTCGGTGCTGACCACGTCGGAGAGGCCGTCGGAGCAGAGCAGGTAGCGGTCGCCGACGCGGAACTCCCGCAGCGCCAGGTCGGGTTCGGCCTGGCCCTTGCCGTCCAGGGCGCGCATCAGCAGGTTGCGCTGCGGGTGGTTGGCGGCCTCCTCGGCGGAGATCCGTCCCTCGTCGACGAGCCGCTGCACCCACTTGTGGTCGGTGGTGATCTGGGTGAGCTGGCCGTCGCGCAGCAGGTAGGCGCGGGAGTCGCCGATGTGCACCAGGCCGACGCGCTGCCCGGTGAAGAGCATCGCGGTGAGGGTGCAGCCCATCCCCTCCAGCTGCGGGTCCTCCTCCACCATGGTGCGCAGCCGGTCGTTGGCCCGCTCCACGGCGTCGCCCAGCGCGGTGAGCAGGTCGGCGCCCGGAATGTCCTCGTCGAGGCGGTGGACGACGGCGATGACCTCGGAACTCGCCACCTCGCCGGCGGCCTGGCCGCCCATGCCGTCGGCGATCGCGAGAAGGCGCGGGCCGGCGTAGCCGGAGTCCTCGTTGCCCTCCCGGATCATGCCCTTGTGGGAGTCGGCCGCGAAGTGCAGCGTCAGGCTCATGCGCGCACCACCCCGTCACGGTGCCGGCCGACCGGCCCCCGCAGGGCGGCGAGGTTGCCTCGTTCGCTCATTCGCGACTACTTCCGCAGCTCGATGACGGTCTTTCCGATACGGACGGGGGCACCGGGCTGGATGGGCATCGGGGAGGTCACCCGAGCCTGGCCCAGGAAGGTGCCGTTGGTGGAGCCGAGGTCCTCGACGAACCACTGCCCGTCGCGGTCCGGGTAGATCCTGGCATGCCGACTGGACGCGTAGTCGTCGTCGAGCACGATGGTCGAGTCATGGGCGCGGCCGAGGCTGATGGTCTGCCCCTGCAGGGCCACCGTGGTTCCGGCAAGGGTACCGGCGGTGATGACGAGTGTGGAGGGCTGTCCCCTCCGCTGTCGCCCGGAGGAGCGGGGCGCCTGCTGGCGCTGCGCGGCGGGCGGCGGGCCGGCCTGCGCGGGGGCGGGCCGGCGGGCGGCCCGCTGGGTGACCCGGGTGCCGAACAGATCGCTCCGGATCACCTGGATCGCGACGATGACGAACAGCCACAGCACGGCCAGGAAGCCGAGCCGCATGACCGTCAGGGTCAGCTCTGACATGGTCCCCGCTTCACCCTTCGGCTTGCCGATACACGATGGTGGTGCTGCCCATGATGATGCGCGAGCCGTCCCGGAGCGTCGCGCGCCGGGTGCGCTGCCCGTCCACCACGATGCCGTTGGTGGAGTTCATGTCCAGCACCATCGACGGCGAGCCGATGCGGATCTCGGCGTGCCGCCGCGAGACGCCCGGGTCGTCCACCCGGATGTCGGCCTCGGTGCTCCGGCCGAGCACCACGACCGGGCCGCTGACGCGGTGCTGCGCACCGTTGATCTCCAGCCAGACGCCGCCGCTCTCGCCGCCGCTGCCCGGGAAGCGGGCCACGTCGGACGGCATGCCGCCGGGCGGCGGACCCGCGGGGGCGGGCGGGGGG
>NZ_MLCF01000006.1 GCF_001879105.1 Mangrovactinospora gilvigrisea
CTCCTCGAGGGCCTGCTTGAGTTCGTAGCCGTGGGCGGGTTCCTTGGCCAGCAGTGCCAAAAGAGGTTCGCGCATCCGCTGTCACCTCCTGCTGGCCTGCCGCGGTCGCGGATACTCCTGGCCCCCGTCCTTACCTAGAGGGTATACATAACAGCTAGAGCCGTCAGGGTTGCCACAAGGACGTGTGCATGCGCGGGGATGAGCGAACACGCTGCTGGCGCGTGCTGCGCTGGCCGCTGGTTGCTGCCCTCCTGCTGCTGCTGACATGCGTGGCCTCGGCGTCGCCCGCAGCGCCTGGGCGGGTACCCGCCACCGGGTCGAGCACCGGCCCGATCACCCTGGTGACCGCACAGGATCTGACCGGCTATCTGCAAAACCGGCTGGCGGTGTGGAACCGGGCCCATCCCGCGGAGAAAGTTACCTTGATCGAGCTGCCCGCGGCGGCCGATGACACCCAGGCGCAGATGATCAGCAATCTGCAGGCCCGCAGCGACCGCTATGACGTGCTGAATCTGGATGTCGACTGGACCGCCCAGTTCGCGGCGGCCGGATGGATCACGCCGCTGCCGCGGCAGAGGTTCCCGCTCTCCAGCTTCCTGCCGCCCACCGTGGATGCCGCCACCTACCGGGGCCGGCTGTACGCAGTCCCCTACGTGGCCAATGCCGGGATGCTCTTCTACCGCAAGGACATCCTGGCCAAGGCTCATGTCAGGCCGCCGCGCACCTGGGCGGAGCTGGAGGATGCGGCGAAGACGATCGCGCCGCGCTTTGGGCTGAAGGGCTACGCCAGCCAGCTGTCGCCCTATGAAGGGCTGACGGTCAATTACGCCGAGGCGGTGCAGTCCGCCGGCGGGCAGATCCTGGGCCGCGACGGACGTACGGTGGCGGTGGACTCCCCCGCCGCGCGCAGCGGTCTGAGCTTCCTGGTCGACGGGGTGCGGCAGGGCTGGATCCCGAAGGCCTCGCTGGGATTTGACGAGGAGAAGTCCCGTCAGGCCTTCCAAAGCGGCCAGTATCTGTTCCTGCGCAACTGGCCCTATGTGTACGACCTGGCGCAGGCCAAGGGTTCGCCGGTCGCGGGCAAGGTCGGTGTGGTGCCGCTGCCCGGGGCCACGGGTCCGGGGTCCAGCTCGCTGGGTGGATCCGACCTCGCGGTCAGCTCCTACTCTCGCCACCCGCGAACCGCCGAGCGCCTCATCCAGTTCATGACCGGCGTCGCCTCGCAGCGGCAGGTGCTGCTGGCGGGGAGTCTGCCGCCGGCGCGGGCGGATCTGTATCGCGATCCGGCGCTGGTGGCGCGCTTCCCGTATCTGCCGGCGCTGCGTCAAAGCATCCTGTCGGCGCGGCCCCGTCCCAAGAACCCCCGCTATGACCAGGTGAGTCTGGCGGTGGCGCAGAACGTGTACGACGCGTTGATCGGACGGCGCAGCCCGGATGGGGCCGCCGGCCGGCTCGCGGCGGATCTTTCTGCGATCGTGCACGGCTCCTGACGGCCTCTCAGGCCTCCCATCAGCGTACTTAACCGTTAGGTACGCTGCGGCCGCATCCTGCCCGAAAACTCGCCGACACATACCCGTTGCTCGTACATAACGCGTATGCATAACATGCAACCGCTCGGCCGTCGTGGAGCCCCCGCGCCTCGACGGCCGGGCGGTCCATGCATGACCGTGCACATCCCAGGACGGTTCGGATGATCGACGCACTCGTCGACGGCACCACGCCCGAAGACGCCGCCACGCTCTCCCTGCTCGCCCCGCAGCCCCGGCCCCAGCCGTGGTGGCGCGATGCCGTGATCTACCAGGTCTACATCCGCAGCTTCCTCGACAGCACCGGCGATGGCATCGGCGATCTGGCCGGCGTCCGCGCGGGCCTGCCCTACCTCAAGCGCCTGGGCGTGGACGGCATCTGGCTCAGCCCCTTCTACCCCTCCCCCCAGGCAGACCACGGCTACGACGTCGCCGACTACTGCGGCGTCGACCCCGTCTACGGCGACCTGGAGGAGTTCGACCGCCTGGTGTGCGCCACCCACCAGATGGGGCTGAAGCTGCTGGTCGACATCGTCCCCAACCACTGCTCCAGCGCCCACCCATGGTTTCGCCAGGCCCTGGCCGAGGGCCGAGGCAGCACCGCCCGCCAGCGCTTCCATTTCGCCGATGGCCGCGGCCCACACGGCCAACTGCCGCCCAACAACTGGCACTCGATGTTCGGCGGCCCCGCCTGGAGCCGCATCACCGAGCCGGACGGCACCCCCGGCCAGTGGTACCTGCACCTGTTCAGCCCCGAGCAACCCGACCTGAACTGGCGCAACCCCGAGGTCGCCGGATTCTTCGAGAAGGTGCTGCGGTTCTGGCTCGACCGGGGCGTGGACGGCTTCCGCATCGACGTGGCCGCCGGCCTGTACAAAGACGCCGAACTACCGGACTCCGACGACCCCACGGCCGACGCCCGCGCCCGCGATTCGGTCAACCCGCTGGCCTGGAACCAGCCCGAAGTCCACGACGTCTGGCGCTCCTGGCGGGCCATCTGCAACGACTACGCCGCCCACGACGGCCGCGAACGCCTCCTGGTCGGCGAGGTGTCGGTGCCCACCGCCGCCGCCCAAGCCGCCTACGTGCGGCGCGATGAACTGCATCAGGCCTTCTTCTTCCACATGCTCACCGCCCCGTGGGATGGCCCCACCTTCAAAACCGTCATCGACGAAGCCCTCAACGACATCGCCCAAACCGGCTCGACGATCACCTGGGTCCTGAACAACCACGACCAGATCCGCAGCGTCACCCGGTTCGCCTCCCCCGCCCGCGCCCGCGCCGCCGCACTGCTGATGCTCGCCCTGCCCGGCGCCGCCTACCTCTACCAGGGCGAAGAGCTGGGCCTGGCCGAGGTCGACCTGCCCGACGAGGTCATCACCGACCCCATCTTCCACCGCTCCGGCAGCCGCATCGGCATCCGCGACGGCTGCCGCGTGCCCCTGCCCTGGTCCGGGCACGCCTCCCCGTTCGGCTTCACCAGCGGCGTGGCCACCGCAGCCCCGTGGCTGCCGCAACCGGAGTGGTTCGCCGCCCACACCACCGAACGCGCACTGGCCGACACCAGTTCGTTCTGGCACCTGTACCGCGAGGCGCTCACCCTGCGCTCCAGCCTGCCCCAGTTGGGCGACGGCAGCCTGCGCTGGCTCACGACCGAGCCACAGGTCCTGGCCTTCACCCGCGGGGACGGCCTGGTCTGCGCCATCAACTTCGGCGACACCTCCTGCCCCGCCCCCGTGACCAGCCAGCCCCTGCTGGCCAGCAGCCCCTGCCCCCCAGGCGCCCTGCCGGGCAACACCGCCGCCTGGTGGATCACCACGCCCGGCGACCTGACCTCCGCTCAGCCCACCACCAGACAACAGGATGTGACGCAATGAAGCGCACCCACACCGCGGCCGCCACCCTCGCCGCGGCCGCCCTGGTCATGGCCGCCACCGGCTGCTCCAGCGGCGGATCGGCCAGCACCAGCACCGGCGGCGGAAACGCCGGCGGCTCCGATGCCGCGGCCAGCCTCCACCTGCCCAACCTCAAGGGCCAAAAGATCCAGGTGGCCGCCGTGTGGACGGGCGCCGAGCAGAAGAACTTCCTGAAGGTCACAGCCCGCTTCGACCAGCTGACCGGCGCCAGCACCACCTTCGTGCCCACCGGCGACAACGTCTCCACCTTCCTCGGCAGCAAGATCCAAGGCGGTGGGCAGCCCGACGTCGCCTTCCTGCCCCAGCCCGGCGTCCTCCAGCAGTTCGCCAAGGCCGGCTGGCTCAAGCCCGTCGACTCCACCGTCAAGGACCAGCTCGCCAAGAACTACACCCCCGGCTGGCGCACCCTCGGCGCCTACAAGGGCACCCAGTACGGCGTCTACTACAAGGCCGCCAACAAGTCCCTGGTCTGGTACAACACCGCCGCCTGGCAGCAGGCCGGGCTGAGCAAGGCGCCGGCCAGCTGGGCCGATCTGCTCAAGGACGGCCAGACGCTGTCCGACTCGGGCACCACCCCGTTTTCCATCGGCGGCGGCGACGGCTGGACGCTCACCGACTGGTTCGAGAACATCTACCTCAGCCAGGCCGGCGCCACCAAGTACGACCAGCTGACCAAGCACCAGATCAAGTGGACAGACACCTCGGTGGCCAAGGCCCTGACCACGCTGGCCCAGCTGTTCGGCAAGCCCACGCTGATGGCCGGCGGCGCCCGCGGCGCCCTGCAGACCGACTTCCCCACTTCGGTCGACCAGACCTTCGCCAAGTCCCCCAAGGCCGCCATGGTCTTCGAGGGCGACTTCGCCGCCACCAACATCGCCCAGGAGACCACGGCCAAGGTCGGCACCGACGCCAAGGCCTTCCCCTTCCCCGCCGTCGGCAGCGGCCAGGCCCCGGTCGTCAGCGGCGGCGACGTGGCCGTCGCACTGAAGAACACCAAGGGCGCCCAGGCCCTGCTGCGCTATCTCGCCTCCGTCGACGGCGCCGAGACCGGCATCAAGCAGGGCGGGTTCCTTTCCCCCAACAAGGCCGCGCCGCTGTCGACCTACACCAACAGCGTCGAGCGCACCATCGCCCAGAACCTCATCTCGGCCGGCGACGGCTTCCGCTTCGACATGTCCGACCAGTCCCCGGCCGCCTTCGGCGGCACCAAGGGCCAGGGCGAGTGGAAGGACCTGCAGGACTTCCTCGCCAAGCCCAGCGACGTCGCCGGCGCCCAGCGCAAGCTGGAGGCGGACGCCGCCAAGGCCTACGCCAACGCCGGCTGAGGCGGCCCGCCATGACCGAGGTCCTCACCGCCAAGCCACCGGCCACCGGTGGCAGCACCCCCGCCGACGACCGCCCGGCGGCCCGCAGCCGGCGCGGCTGGATCACCGCCCTGTTCCTGTTGCCCGCCCTGGTCCTGCTCGGCGCCCTGGTGGTCTACCCCATCGGATGGACGGTGGTGCGCAGCCTGTTCGGTGCGCAGGGATTCACCCACTTCGTGGGCCTGTCCAACTACGGCTCCGTCTTCAGCGACCACCAGACCCTCACCGCGATCAAGAACAACGCCATCTGGGTCGTCGTGGCGCCCACCATCGCCACCGGCCTCGGCCTGATCTTCGCCGTGATGACCGAACGCATCCGCTTCGCCACCGCGTTCAAGCTCGTCATCTTCATGCCGATGGCCATCTCCATGCTGGCCGCCGGCATCATCTTCCGCCTGGTGTACGACCAGGACCCCACCAAGGGCGTGGCCAACGCGGTCGCCGTGGGCATCCACGACACCTTCTCCAGTGCCTCCCACTACCCCGGCGCCCATCCGCGTCCCATCAACCACCAGCTCACCGGCCCCGCGGCGGGGCCCTTCACCACCCCACCACTCGCGGTCAGTTCGCGGCCGGTCAACCTTCCGCTGGTCGGCGCCACGCCGGATGACCTCAAGGGTGCCTCCCAGGCCGCCGGCCCCCGCAGCTGCCCGGGCGGGCACCTGTGCGGCACGGTCTGGATGGACTTCAAGCCCGGCGGCGGCACCCCCAACGCCATCGATCCGGGCGAGAAGGGCCTGTCCGGTCTTCGCGTGAACCTGCTGAGCGGCACCAAGGTGATCGCCCACGCCACCACGAGCAAGGACGGCACCTACACCCTGCCGGCCCCCGCAACCTCCGGCCCGGTCCGGGTGCAGCTCGCGGCCTCCAACTTCACCGCCCCCTACGCCGGCGTCAACTGGCTCGGCCCGACGCTGGTCACCTGGTCCATCATCGGCTCCTACATCTGGATGTGGACCGGCTTCGCGATGGTCCTGATCGCCGCCGGACTCGCCGGCATCCCCCGCGAGCTGATGGAAGCCGCCCGGGTCGACGGCGCCAACGAATGGCAGGTCTTCCGCCGCATCACCGTCCCGGCCCTCGCCCCGGTCCTCGGCGTCGTCCTGGTCACCCTCATGATCAACGTGCTCAAGGTCTTCGACCTGGTCTACATCATCGCCCCCGGCGCCAGCCAGCAAAGCGCCAACGTGCTCGCCCTGCAGCTGTACCTGTCTTCCTTCGGCGGCGGCAACAACCAGGGCATCGGCAGCGCGCTCGGCCTGCTGCTGCTGGTGCTGGTGCTCCCCGCGATGTACGTCAACATCCGGCGCTTCCGGAAGGAGAACGCCCGGTGACCACCCTTCAAAGCGCCCCTGCCACCGCCGCCCTGAGCCCGGCCCCGCCCGCCCGCCGCTCCCCCGGCCTCCTCAAGCGGCTGGCCGGCCGATCCACCGGCGGCCTGGTCCGCCTCGGGCTGCTGATCATCGCCCTGTTCTGGATGGTCCCCACGCTCGGGCTGCTGGTCTCCTCGCTGCGCAAGCCGCTGGACATCCAGGCCTCCGGCTGGTGGTCGATCTTCACCGCGCCGGCCTCGCTGACCCTGCACAACTACACCTCGCTGCTGGCCAACCCCGCCATCAGCCGCTCGGTCGCCAACAGCATCATGATCACCGTGCCGGCGACGCTGCTGGTGGTCATCATCGGCGCCCTGGCCGCCTACATCTTCGCCTGGGTCGAGTTCCCGGGACGCGACGTCGTGTTCCTGATCGTCGTGGGCCTCCTGGTGGTCCCCATCCAGGTCGCCCTGATCCCGGTCACCGACCTGTTCGCCAAGGTCGGCATCTTCGGGAGCATCGCCAGCGTCGTGCTCTTCCACGTCGCCTTCGGGCTGCCCTTCGCCATCTTCCTGCTGCGCAACTTCTTCGCCCAGATCCCCCAGGAACTGCTGGAGGCCGCCCGCCTCGACGGTGCCGGCGAACTGCGGCTGTTCACCCGGGTGGTGCTGCCCCTGGGCGGCCCCGCCATCGCCTCCCTGGCGATCTTCCAGTTCCTGTGGGTGTGGAACGACATGCTGGTGGCCCTGATCTTCGCCAACAGCTCCGCAGCCCCCCTGACCGTCGCGCTGACCGAACAGACCCGCCAGTTCGGCACCAACATCGACGTGCTGTCCTCCGGAGCCTTCCTGTCGATGATCATCCCCCTGGTGGTCTTCTTCGCCTTCCAGCGCCAGTTCGTCAGCGGACTGACCGCGGGAGCACTCAAGTAGCCCCCCCAAGCCGGCTGCCGGGTGGCAGCGTGGACGTCCCTGCAGCTCCCCTGTCTCAGAGGGTCGCTCTCCCCCACCCGGCAGCCACTCCCCCGCCCCACCCGAACCGGACCTGGCCACCCCGGGACCACGGAGGCCTTCCTCATGACGCCCCACCCCCAGCTGCAACCGGGCCAGCTGTACGCCCACCACCGCGACCACGGGCCCCTGCGCCCCGCCCTGCTGATCAGCCCCGACCTCTGGCAGCGCAACGGCGGCACCGGCACCTACCACCCCGCCGACGAAGGTGCCGAGCCCTCCCCCGGCGACTACGACACCCATGTCTCCTCCCGCACCGGGCTGTTGACCATCACCCCCCGCAAGGAGATCACCGGGGCCAGCCTCACCGACCCGGCATCCGAAACCGTCGACACCCTCTTTCGCACCCTCGCCCACGCCGCCGTGCTCCTGCTGGAGGTCCGCCACCTGGCCGCCAAGGACCCCGAACACTTCACCCGCGATCTGGAGCTGATGCTCCCGCCACCCCTGCAGCTCGACCTGCTGCCCCCCATGGCCCTGCCGTGTACCTGGCAACACCATCAAGGCCACAACTGGCCGGCATCCACGGTGACCACACCCGCCGAGGACGCCGATGAACTCTCCGCCTTCGCCCCCCGCTCGGGCATCGTCTTCCAACCGATGGTCGTCGAGGTCTCCGCGCCCCGACACCCCTGGGGCCCGCAAGCCCCCAAGCTGCTGCTGGTCCGCCACCCCAGCGACCCCGACCAGTGGGCCCTGGCCACCGCCGGACCCGGCCACAGCTGGATGAAACGCGCATGGACCGGCACCGGCTGGATGCGCACCGAAGGCAACTACGCCGGCTGGTGGTGGGGGACCGTCAAGCAAGCCACCGACCTGGCCATCCAGCTCATTCGCGCGCCCCGCGCACTCATGGAGCACCTGCCCCGCCCCAGTACCGACCCCGCATAGCCGGGCATCAGCCACCTGCCTCTTGACCGGAGCTCTCATTGATCGCCCACACCCTCGAGCAGGCAGCCCGCGTCTTTGGCACGAACCGAGGCAGCATTCGCTGGCCCGCGGGCCTGACGATCCCCACTCCAGCCTCAAGCGGTCTGTCCGGACGGCCCCTCGAGGAGGCCGTCAGTCGCTCCACCCGAGCCCAACACCGCATCCTCACCTGGGCCGACCACTTCGGACTGCACGCCTCGAGCACCGGGTGCTGCCCCCGATGGCTGCAGCGCAATCTGCCGCATCGCTGCACTCCGGAGGACAACACCTGCACCCACTACGGCGCCAATCCTCCCGACCAGGAGTGGCTGACGCATCCGATCGCCTGGATCCGCGATCGGCGGCCGGTCGCCCTCACCAGTGCCCCACCCACGATCAGCCCCGGTGCCAAGGACCGCCTCGCGTGGTGGCCACAGCAGGACGCCGCACTACGCGTGGCCTTCGGAACGGGGTGGCACGGCTTCACCACAACCCAGGTCCTGGTGTGGCGCGCGGACCGGATTCCCGATCTGACGCCTGCCAATGACCCGCTCTGACTACCATCTTTGACATTGCGTCGGAGTCTGGAGGAGTGACCATCACCAGGAAAATAGGCTACCGGTGGAAGCTGCGCCAGCTTCTGGCCATGAAGGGCATCTACCTGACGACTGGCCTGGTGCCGCTGCTGGATGAACGCGGCGTCGGCCTGTCGCGCCATCAGGTTTTCCGCCTGGTTACCCAGCCACCCAAGCGGCTGTCGATGGAGACCCTTGCGGCCCTGTGCGACATCCTGAGCTGTCAGCCCAGCGACCTCATCGAGGTCTACGAGCTCGACGACCGGGAGGCACCCTCCACGAGCGAACCGACCAGCGCAGGCCACCTGACGCCCTGACATAGGTATGCGCACGCTGCGCCGTCCAACTCGCACGACACCACGGGCAGATGGTCCACCGGTCGCCGGTGCGCGGCGGTGTTTCGCCGCGAAGCACCGCCGCATGGTGATCATGCCGCGGGAACGGTACACGGCGAGCCTGTCATGGTGATCGCCTTCGCCGTCAAGGATCGCCGAAGACGTGCCCGCAGCTGCCTCGTCGCCCCCATGACACTGGTCTGACGCTGCCCACGCTGCGCCACCATGCGCCGATAGCCCCGACCACTGTCATCCACGGTCGGTCCGGCAGCTTCGGCCTGGGCCACCGCTCGATCCTGTGCACAGGTGCAGACCCGACTGCGGGCGTTGGGCTGATCCCAAGCTGCGCTCCCGTAGCCGAGCACACGATCCTCCTGCTCGAGTGACGAGCCGGTTGCCGCAGGCACCGGCGTCCACGGCCCCAGGAGTGCTTCGAAGGCGTATTGGGCCTGCAGCGCTTCAAGCTGTTGGGTATCACCTGCGCCATTGGCCCCATCAAGGTGTCGGCGGTCCTCGCTGAGGGCCGGGGTGGCCGCAGCCGGCAGCAAGGCAAACGGCGGCGCGCTGGTGCGCCGGCACGACCCGTCGCAAGCTTCGTCGCTGGGCAGGGGTGCTGCCTCGGCACGGCGCTTGAGCAGGTTGGCCAGGTAGGCCAGCGGCCGGCGGACACGAGTGGGGCTCCCCCACACCGCAAGGATCTGCAGGATCGAGCTGACGGTGTGGTTCTGATTGAGGATCAGCGGGCGCAGCAGATAGGCCAGACGCCGCAGTCGGGCATGGCGCAACCACGAGACGCGGATCCGAAGCTGTCGGGCCACCTCGATGGTGCGGGCGAGGTCGTGGGGCGTGGTTGTCGGGGACGGTGTGGGGGCTGTAGCGCGCGCGCCTGCGCGGGTGTCTTTAAAACCAGCATCATCAGAAACTTCAAAAACCTCAGAGGTACCACCACAAGAAGGGGTCCGACGACGGGCAGTGCCAACGCGGCGGCCAGCGGCCTCGGTTCGGGCCTTGGCGAGACGGGCGAGCCGGCTCTCGTGGCGCCGTCCGGCGCCGGTCACGCCCACCAGGCGTGCGCGGTAGCCGGCACCGGTGGTGCGCCGGCCGACGGCGGCATCCCAGGCGGCGGGTGCGCACAGGGCGTAGATGGTGCCGGTGGCGGTGTAGCCGTCGACGTGCTGCTCAGGGTTGCGGGTGCGGCGCACGTTGCGGCGCGAGCCGTGTTCCACCCAGGCCAGTAGGCCGAGTTCACGCAGGTAGCGGATGTGGTCCGACAGCCGGGAGATCGACAGGTTGAGATGGCTTGCCAGACGATTGCGCCCGTAGGCGACGTGTCCCTGGCGGTTGGCCTTGGCGGCCAGGGCCTGGGCAACACGGACTGTGGTGGCTCCGGCGCGGGGATGCAGGCTGTGGCGGATAGCCCACTGTGTGGCCAGAACGAAGTCATCAGGATGGGTGATCGGCCGGGAGGCTGTGGTGGTGACCTCCTGGAGGTCCTGGTCGTGGACCAGGCGAAACGCACTGAGCAGAGGGGGTACGACGCTGTCTTGTGCAGGATGTCTGATTTGAGACAGCACTCGCCTAGCCCCCGGGCGACGAGGCATACTGGGCTCCGAGTGAATGCGGGATCTTGCTATGACTGGATGCGGGATCTTGCCGCTCGTGATGAGGCCAAGCTCGACCTCTCTTTCTGATCAGACTGAGTTGGTGGGGTTTGGTGATGAGGCCAAGCTCGACCTCTCTTTCTCTCGGGACTGAGTTCTCTCTTTCTGACTTTCTGATCAGACTGAGTTCTCTCTCTTTCTCTCGGGACTGAGTTGGTGGGGATTGGCGACGTTGGAGTAGGGATCGGCTCTTCCTGCGTTCCGGTGCGAGTTGGGAGCTGGCGACCGGTTTGCGGGAGAAGTCGAGCTAGCAGGCACAACTAACCTGCACGACCGGCTTGCAGTCAGCTATGACGGTCGTGTTGGGGAAGTGCCGATGTTGAGTTGGTGGTCGAGCATCACCTTCTTTCAGCGGTAGGTGGGGCGAGCATCTTCGGTGCGCGCCCCACCTACGCCGTTGTCAGCGCAGGAGCACGGGCTCACACCCGGTCTAGGCGGCTGGGCGTCTGCCAGGGCGGCGCGGTTTGGATGTGGCGGCGCGGATCGCGTCAGGCAACTGAGCGACCCACAGGCCGACAGGGAGCCGTACGGCCGTGCGCCCGGTGAGCCGGTCAAGCTCGTGCGCGGCCCGGTCGCCTGGTGAAGTGACAAGCGTTCCCCCGCCCGGCTCGACCCACAGGACGGTGTCGACGGTCGTCCGGGGGTCGAAAACAGCCTCTCGGGCCATCTCGACCACCACGGTCTGCCACAGCTCGAGCTTCTGCGACACGTTGCGGCCACGCCGCTGCCCGGGCCAGGGAAACTGCACAACCAGGGCGTAGACGCGTAGGGCGATGACGTCCTCAGCCCCGCAGGGGGCATGCAGCAGTCCGGCGTCACGCGCCTTCCAAGCCCAGTTCTCTGACAGATCGGCGGTTTCCGCGGCAGCGAGGAAACTCAACTCCACGCTGCGCCACGCTGGTTCGGTCGGTGTCCCGGTCTCTGCCCGGGCTTCGGTGGGATGCACTCCTTGACTCCTCTGGCGATCCAAGCTGCTGTCACAGTAGCCCACTGCGCCCCGTTTCATTACTAGTGACACGTGGAGTGTAGAGGGTTGGTTCCCGCGCATGAGACGTCAATTGCCAGACTAGGGCTGGATTTTTCGCAGGAAGGTTCCTTGCGACACACGTCTAACTCGCGGGTAAGACAGCTCGCTCGCTAGCTCGCTAGCTAGCTTCAGCGCTATAGGCTTAGCTATAGCGTTCGCAACAAGTGCCTGATCAGAAGGCTGTGGATGACGGATCCGGCCGCCAGCGACACCCCAACTGCCGCGCAGATTTTTCGTGTTGTATGCACGTAGAGATGGCACGAGGGGACGACAGATGCACGATGCAGCTGAACGCCCGGAGGGCGCCCCGCGATTGACGGACCATCAGAAGGTTCACACGTTTGGGTGAAGCGGCCCGGGGTGGCGGAACCTGAGACGCTGTGACGCGTCCTCGCCCGCTCCCCCTGGGCTCCTGACGTCGCTCCCCCTATGTGCACGCGGCGAGCGGGCACAACGAAGAAGCGCTCACCATCCTGGGAGGCGAGCGCTGATCGGGGATTGAACCGCTAGTCGCGACCGCCGGTCAGTGGACCGTCCTTGTCCATCTCCTGAAGCAGCCGCTCCATAGCGGCAGAGAGCACGTACAGGCCTCGCCGGCCGTAGTTCAGCTCCTGCATCGCCTGGTTGAGATTGGCCAGCAGCTCGTAGGCGACCGGCCCGACCCGATACGTCGTCTGCTTGCCGATCTCCGGGTCGGCAAAGCGCTCGGCCTGGAACGCCTTGGCCATCGCCACCCACGCCTGCGGATCATCCGGCAGCGCCCGCAAAGCGGCATCCATGTAGTGGCCCTCGGCCAAGAACCTTATGCCGGACGACCTCCGGTCAGCCAGCACCCGCGCCTTGAGGGCCGCCTTCACGCCCGCTTCCAGCTTGACGCCGTGCATCTCCCAGTTCTCTGAGTTGATCCGCGCATCGCTGAAGCTGGCCAGGACGGCGCGATGGCCCCCGACCACTCCCCTGCCCGGGGCCTTCTTGCTGGCCTTGGGTGCAGGCGGCGTCGAGGACCGACGCTGCGGCACCCGCGGAGCTGGAGCCGGCGCAGGATCGGCGAGAGCCACCAGCGCATCGTCGGCAGCGGCTTCTTGAGCCGGAGGTGTGGCATCGGCCTTCGGCTCGGCGGCTGCAGGTTGCGCCGGAGCCTCATCAACCTGGGTGTGCGTGCGTGGGGCCGGGGCTGATGGGGCCGGGGCTGATGGGGCCTCGCCGGCCTCCGACGCGGCATCAGGCACGGGATGGAGGTGCCCAAGGGGCGCCGCGAGCGCCGCTGGGCCAGGCCCCGGCGGCTCCGGAGCCAAGGAGGCGACCAGTTCATCGTCGACCTCGGCACGAGCGGGTGCCGGTTCACCGGAAGGGGCCCGGGGCGACGGCTCGACCGAGACGGGCTGTGGATCAGCGGTGGCGCGGCCAGCATCGGGGTTGCCGAAGAACGACCGGGAGACCACGTCCTCGGCGCCCGCGATGGCCGGATTGCTCAGCATCTCGGCTGCCTTGGCGCTGCCGCGGGCGCCGCGGCGGCTAGCGGCCGTCTTGACGGCGACCTTCGCGAATCCGGTCTTCTTGGCGCCCTTCTTGCCCTCCGGCTTGTTCTCAGGCACTGGTGTCCACCTGGTCCTGGTCCGTCGAATCGGCGATCTCCCACTTCTCCTCGGGCGTGGAGATGCGGTCGATGACCTCTGCCATCAGCGCGCTGTACTGCTGGCCGGGCGAGTGGTTGGGATAGCGGACCACGGCGGGCCGCCCGTAGGCGAAGGAGTCGGAGATCCGGTTGTCCCGGCGGATGTCCCGCTTGAAGGGAAGGACACCCATGTCCCGCATCAGGTTGCGGACCGCGACTTCCTGCTCGGTCCAGGAGGACGGGGGGTTGCTGCGGTTGAGGATCGCGCCGAGGAACTTCGGATTGCACAGGCCCTGGGTCCGCTCGGGCACGTGCTTGACCGCCGCCATCAAGATCGCTGCGCCACGCACGGTGGCGTACTCCGGATTGCACAGTGTCACCACATAGTCAGCCGCTGCGACGCCCAAGGCGTTGAGCGCCGACACCGAAGGAGGCGTGTCGACGACCACGTAGTCAAAGTCGTCCGCCACCTGCTGGAGCATCTGTCGGAGTATCGGAATGGCCGTGTAGCCCTTCTGCGACAGCAGATCCTGAGCGGTCGTCATGGTGGCTTCCTCGGACGCCAGCAGGTGCAGCTGCCCGGCGTCGCCGAAGTCCTCCAGGATCTCGCTGCGGTTCTCGAGGAACTCATGGAGGTTGACCTCGATCCCCTGAAGCCGGTGTTGCAGTGCCCATCCCAGGGAGCGCTGCAACATCTGCTGGGTCAGATTGAAGCCGAGGGAGGTACCGGCCTGGGCCTGCGGCTCGAGGTCGACCACCAGGACCGACGCACCAGCCAGGGCAAGTCCGCCCGCAAGGTTGACGGTCGTACTGGTCTTGCCGACGCCTCCCTTCTGGCTGGCGACTGCGATGACCTCCATGTCTGACTCCCCTACTGGCATTGGCGAAACGATCAAGCTGGCGACACGAGTCTGTGATCCCGGAGCAGGCACGGGAGTTGCCCGATTGATCAGGCAGAATCCCGGTCCGGCACCGGCCTCGTCGACTCGCGACACTAGTACATCAAGGCTGAAGATATCAGCCATGGCGCTGTTTTCCCGCGTGCCACGCGCGTCGCGTTACACCGGCCCTGCCGCGGGTGCAACCGACGGTGCGGCTGGTGTCACTCGTCCATCCTCGTGAGCTCCGGGCGGGTGTGACGGCGCGTCACGATGAGTCGCGGTCAGCGCGGGCGCACGATGCGGGAACAGCCGGTCCCGGGATCGCTGAGCGGCAAGGCAGGGAGCGCGCTCGGCAGCGGGTAAGCCCGGCAGCTCGCTGGTAAGCCAGCAAGAGCGTGAGCGTGGCAGCTGAGCAGCTCGCTCGCTCGACCGTCAGCTGGAAAGACAGCTCGTCAGCTAGCTCGCTCGCTGGCTCGCTCAGCAGCTAGACAGCTCGCTCGCTAAGTCGCTGACTAGCTCGCTGGCGCGCTCGTCAGCTAGCTAGCTCGCTAGCTCACTCGCTCAGCAGCTAGACAGCTCGCTGACTCGCTCGCTCGCGCGTAAGCAAGCTCGCTAGCTAAGCCGCTCGTCAGTAAGCGAGACAGCTCGTCAGCTCGCTCGTAAGCTAGCGCGCTCGCTCGCTAGCTAGCTCGCTCTAGCACTAGCTTTAGCGCTAGCTATAGCGCTATACCACTCGCTCTAGCGATAGCACTAGCCTCCGCTATATCTATCGACATATCACTAGCAACACAGAACGCACTAGCCATCGCGATACTCATCGCTACATCTATCGCTATATATGCAGGTCAGAGCCTTGGTCAAGGCATGATCGACGGGCCGAACCCGAGACCGATCTGCATGATCAGAGCCCCTTCACCCCCTTCGGACGCTGCGCCTCTCACCGCGGTTCCCCGGGGCCATGCCATCCCCGTCGAGGCCCATGGCCTCGCCCGCCAGGCCATCAACGGCGCCTTGGAGACGCCGCGCCGAGCACTGTTGGGAGAGCAAACCCGCCCTCCCCGGATGGACGCGACGCCGCCGTGAACGTCGCCGACGGTCCTCCACGCGCTCCGGATCGCCGCCGGTTCGCAGCCTTGACGCTGCTCTCGGCTCGCCCAAGAGCGTCCAGTCCGCACGCCAACATCCGCGCCACAACGCGTGGGAGGCGGCGCGAGGACAAAGGGCCGTGGCCCTCCCGACGCCGTATGCATCCCCGTGCGACGCCACGCTGCAGTCACATCCGCGCGCGTCCGCAACCACCCCTGTAGTGGTCCATGGCATGCCGTCTGAACGGCAGTCGCGGCGCTCATGAGGGGGACCGGCTTCCGGAGCCCGGGTTGCCGGCGTGCACCTTGGCACTGCCGGAGTGCTCCCCGGGGTCCTGGCTCTGCGGCAAGGGCAAGTAGCGGTGCAGTGCCTGACTCTCCGCCGACTGCCCAGGATCGTGGGGGGAGGGGGTGACGTAACGCGGTCGCCGTGAGGCCAGCCAGCGTCGCAGGGCAACAAATCCGAACCCGCCACCCACGGCCGCGGCAATCGCAGCGAGGACCGGCAAGAACATCCGAACGGCGGATGCCCCGGATGCGTGTGCATGTCGGGTAGCCGGCGTGGCGTGGGCCGAGTGCGCCGTGCCGGGAACGGTGTGTGAGGGAGCGACAGAAGCGGTGCCCGCGGCAGACGCGGCCGGAGAAGGGCTTCCGCCCGGACGGTGGCTCGGCTTCGTGGTGGGTGACGCCACCGGGGCGGCAGCCCCGGCGGCCTGAGTCACCGTGAGCGTCATCGGCACGCTGAGTGCCTTGGCCTGGCTCGGCGCGCCGAGAATGGCCACCGTCACCTGGTAGCCGCCCGCCTGAGTCAACGGCGCGTCCCCCTCGGCGCCGATGCGGCAGGAGACCGAGAAGGAGGACTGGCTGGCCGTGGCTGCTGTAAAGGGCAGGGTCGATCCGGGGCGGTGCGCGTCGCACTCGAGCGACCGCCCGAGAGGGTCGGCCAGGCTGATCGCCAGGCTGGGGGAGTGGTCGAGATGGAGTGCAGCGAGGGAACCGTCGAGGCCGGGCGGCAGACTGAGCGTCGCTGTCGCCGTGAGGCTCTGGCCCGGCGCAGTGGATATCGTCCAGTGCAAGGGCTGGCCGGGGGAGAGGCCCTGATGGATCGTCCCCGGGGTGATCGCATCGGTCTGCAGGGCCGCCTGCTGCACTGTCGACTGTTCCTGGGCCTGCGCCGGTGTCGCGGCCCACAGGCCCGCCATGGCTATAGCCCACACAGCGGCTATACGCACAGCACCCCCCCGAGGCTTCTACCAGGAACGACCTGACCACCATAGAGCGTAGACAGTCCTCTTGTATATACACAGTGGCGGGGTGGTCCATCCGGGCCTCGATGGGCACGGTCAAGGCGCTCGTGTGGGCAGAACTGACAGATGCTCAGGCCGGTGCTCCTGGGGACGTTAAGATCACGGTGCGGTCGGCGCCTCGCCCGCCGGCAAGGCGTTCGTCTTCTTCCCCACCCACTGATGCCGCGTTGGTTGCCCGACGGGTCTGCTGGCCGCAGTCCTGCAGCGCCGCCGAGGAGGGACGCGCACCCCTGCTGGTGCATCGACGATGGATGACCCGCACGACGATCCGGTATCGGCCTGGCTGCTTCGGGCAGCCACCCGTCCGGGCGAGGCGCTGGCCTCGTGGCGAGGAGGCCAGCCAGCAATCTTGCGAACCGGGATCGTCTTTGACGCCCTCCTGGTCAGCCGGGGCATCGGCGTTTGCCTGATTGAAGCATTGGGTGAGTCCGCGAGCGGGCCGGTGGTCTTTTCCAACCTGGCGGCCACCGCGGCCTTCCTCCTGCCGGCCGGGACCTTCGTGCGCGGTGGTGAACTGCCGCTGGTCGGTCGCTGCGCGGGAGCCGGGGGCAGCGTGCGCATCCCCTCACCGCTGGGTCGTGGACGCATGGAGGTCCGCTGGGCGGTGAGGCCCGCAGCCCCGGATCACCTGCACAGCCCCGAGCGGTTGTGGTCCGCCTACCCCGCGGCCCTGGACATCGCCCTGGCTGGCCTTCCTCCCGGCGAAGCAGACGAAGCGCGAGAGGCGGTACTGCATCAGGTCGGGTTGCTGACCTTCCACTGATCGTGCGCATGGCCGCGGCAGTTGGCCACCTTGATGCCTGGCGGTGCGGCAGCTTCCCAGCCGACCGCTTCTGTCTAGACTGAAAGACCTGGCTGATCGGCAGTGGTGGAGGGGATGCAGGTGGCACAGCCCAGTCGCACCACCCTGATCGTCTTGAGCGTGGCGAGCGGCACACTCTCCTTGCTGGTGGGCGTCGGTATCGCGATGCGTGACGGCCTGTCCGATCCGGCTCCCACTGCCGCATCCAGCGGACCGGCGCAGGCGCCGGCTGCGCGTCAGTGCGCGCCTCAAGCGGCGTTCACGGCGGAGGAGAACCGCGTCCGGCTTTTCCTGCAGGCCGCTGCCGCCGCCCAGCGGGACCCGCAGGCGTTTCGTCTGAAACTGCCCAGCCGCGAGGGCGCCGTCCCACGCTTCACCTATTCTCCCGAGCCGGGCCAGAGCCGGATCAGCATCAGCGTTGATGCGCTGAGCGTGGACAAGCTCAAGGATCTGGGCACGTCGGTCAGTCTTGCGGGCACCGTGCGACCTGAGTGCTTCACTGCGGTTCCGACCGCGCAGTGGCTCAAGGGTCCGACCGGGGACGGTCAGGGGCCTGCGCAGTTCGGCTTCACGGTGACCACGACCTCGGGCCGGACCCTGCATGGCATGGCAGCGGTCAACGGCAGTGTCATCACTGAGCTGAGTTACCAGTAGGCGGCTTGCGCGTAGATCGGGCCGCCTGCTTGGGGCGGAGAAGCCAGGGGCCCACGGAGGTGATGGCGGGTGCGCGGCAGCGCTCGCGCCACGCGGGCCCCCGGCGGCGGAGTCTCCGAAGCTGTGGGGGGAGATGCCTCGGGTCCGCGGGGTGGCTCGTGGGAGACGGGAGTGAGCCACCGCTTCGGACCCTAACCCATATTGCGTCTATACGGAACGTGTGGCAGATGAGCTCTCAGATAGAGAGACGTTCCGGTTTGCAAGTGCGTTATTGCTGCTGGCAAATGACGATCTAGCGGCGTGGTGGTCGCTTCCGCAGGCAGGTGGCAAGCGAGGACACGGCTTCGCCTCCACTCCCGCGGCCCTGTCGCTCCCAACCCGGAACGACCTCCTGACCGGGAGCGATCCGCGCGCGACGTGGAGCGGATGGCGAATCGGTCCCGCCCATACCCACCATTTGTATAGACAGTAAGTGAAGCGGAATCAGCCGACCGGATCCGATGCGAGCCGTCGCTGCCGTCAGTGATGGCTGGTGATGCCGTGGCGTTGCTCGTACGCGCGTTGCCGCAGCACCTTGCACTGTCGGCAGGTCCGCGCGATCTTGCCACTCTTCTGCGTGTACTCGTAGGTATTCTCCGGCGTCATGCGGTGGCCCCGCTTGCACACGGTCTGCCGGGCAGGTTGCGCCGTGCGACCGGCGGGTCGGGGCGTGCGGCGGCCGGTCGTGGCGCGGACGCTGTGTGCGTGCTCGCGCTGGCGCCGCGCATGGCAGGCGCGGCACGTCCGGGCGACGCGGCCATCGGGCCGGCGGTACTCGTAGGTGTTCTCCGGCGTGAACTCGTGCCCGAACTTGCAGTACTCCCGGCGCTTGGCGAACTCGGCCTGCTTGCCCTTGTAGGGGCGTTCACTGGCTCCGCGATTGATGTGGCCGTGGCGGGCCAGGCGCGCGCGAATCGTGGCTGGTGCCTGGCCGGTGATCCGCGCCAGTTCCTGACGGGAGACCCCGCGCTTCCACAGCTCGGCCAGCAGGACGCTGTACTCCACGGACGCGGTGCGGGCCGGGTCGTGCTCGGCAGTCACGCCGCGGACCTTGGTGGCCAAAGGGGCGAGCTCGCGCAGCCGCTTGGCCTCCGACGCCGTGATCTTCGGGGACTCGCGCCGTGCGGTGCGCGCAGAGGTGGTGGGCTTGGCGGGGAGAGCGGGGACGGCGGGCAACGTGGCGGGGCGCGGTAGTGCCTCGGCCTGCCTGCTCAGCCGGTGGACCTCCTGGCGGGTGACGCCCAGGGGCTCGGCCATCGCGGATTTGGCCCAGCCGGCGTCGGCAAGCGCCTGAATGTAGTGCGCGAGCGCGGCGCGGGAGGCGGCGGACGCGGGGCCGCCGCGGCGGGCACCTTCGCGCAATCGCCGCAGCTCCCGACCGGTGCTCGTGGGCAAGGGATGCGTGATGCGCATGGCGGGACCTTCAAACTGTCGGCGATACGGTGTGACCAACAGATAACATCTAAAAGGTATTCCCGTTGGGTGCAATCGTCAATGCTCCGAGCGGGTGGGCGCCGGCCTCGGCGTGCGGCGAACCGGGGGAGTCAGGAGCCCTCCACCTGGAAGATCTGGGCGAGGAACTCCCGGCTGGGCACCTCGTAGGTCATCAGCTGCGACTCATTGACATAGCCGCGGGCCAGATGGGCGCTGCGGCTGACGTCGGTGTCGGGGACGACATCGACAGGGAAGCGTCCGCCGAGCATGACGTCCGGGCGATCCAGGCGGTCCTCCGGCCCGGCTGCCGCTTGGGGATCCGCGGCGACCTCCTGGTCGGCCAGAGCCTGCCTGACGATCGAGGCCTGGTGGTAGGCGGCACGCAGCCACGGGTAGCGAACGGCCGCTTCGTATTGCAGTGGGGTGGTCACAGGCAGTTCCAAACACAGACGATGCGGTCGTTCGCGGCGGCGCTGCGAAACAGCTCCTGGGCCTGGTCCAAAAAGGCGCGCAGGGCAATGGGGGACTTGCCGCCCAACTCGTCATACTCGGCCCAGTCGTCAGCCAGCACGGTCAGCTGGTTCTGATCGACGGCCGGGAGGAGTTGGACGGTGCGTGCGCTGACCATGGTGATGACCGGTGCGCGATACAGGTCGGGCGCGTCAGTGGGGGAGGTGGCCGCGGACTCCAGCGCCTCGGCCGGGGCGGCCTGCGACAGCAGGGCGTCCAGGATGGCCAGGGCGGCCGGGTCCAGGCCCCGGGCGCGGATGGTGGGGAACCCGAACCCGGTCGGGTCGGGGAACCCGGCCTCGCGATAGCCCGGTAGTTGCCCCGGCTCCGCCGAGAACACATCGGTAATCATCTATATCCACCCAGTTGACTCACAAGCGGCCAATCGTAGCAGCGGGAACGTTTTTGACAGTTACTCGGCAAGACCGCGGGTACGAAGATCCTCCAGGTCGGCCAGCACCGCGTCAAAGTACTTCGAGCGTGTCGGGGCGACAATCACGATGCTGTCGAACCGGTGCTTGCGGGCCTTGGCGAGGTAGGACCGGGCCCGGTCGCTCAGCCCCTCGGTATCGGCGTGCTCGGCGCTGCTTCGGTGCAGCAGGAACTGCGTCGCCGGATCCCGCTTGACCAGATGCCCAGGTACGCCGGAGAACTCCGCATCCTTGAAGGTGCCTTGCGAGATGTCCAGCGCCCAGTCCACGTCCTTGTAGTAGTGCTCGGCGCCCGCCGCGAACGCCTCCTGGACCTCTGCGGACAAGCTGGAGTGCGCGGGCATCAGCATCAGGTCGGGCATCGCGCCGCTGAGCGTCACGTGCTGAAAGACGCAGGCGCGCGGCGTCAGACGCGCCCCGCAGGTCAGCCGGTCGACGGCGATATTGCGGAACTCGATCCCGTGCAGGACAAACGGTGCCGTGCGGCAGTCGCGCAGCGTGACGTCGTGGACGCGGAGACCGAACGCCGGGTCCTCGTACTGCGCCAGGGTGCCGCCCTTGAAGGTGCAGCCGGTGAGGTCGGCATCGCCCAGCGTCTGTGAGCCGCCCAGCTTGGTGTGGGCGATGGTCTCCTTGGACATGGTCGTTGCGGCCATGGCTCACTCCTGCCGTCGGAAGATGTCCTTGATCTCGCCCACCGTACGCGTTCGGTACGTCACGACCTGGTCGGGATCGTGATAGAGCCGGGTGCCGGTGATGTACTCGCGATTGCGGTGCTCGCGCACCGAGGTCTTGCTGCCGCCGGTGATGTCCACGGCGTAGGCAGGGACCCGGGGCCGATTGGGATCGTAGTCGGGATCACCCGGCTGCGCCTCGGGGGCCTGGATCAAGAAGTCGGGGACCCGGATGCCGCGCTGAGCCGCTCCCAGGCGGGTGATCCGGGGGTCGTTGGCGATCTCCGGGTCGGCCGCGATGGCATCTTCGATCGAGGTTCCGACATAGGCGTAGCCGCGCCAGAACTTGTCCTTGACGGCATCGCGCTGACCCTCGCTCACCTCGGCCTGGAACTCCTCGACCGGGCGATTGGCGGCGCGCTCGGTAGCCGCCTGGAGCTTGTTGTAGGCCTCCAGGACCTCCGGATTGGTCACCAGGATGCTCGCGCCGGTGGCCTCCTCATAGGCGGTCAGCGCGACCGCTTCCGCTTCGGCCTGTCGGGCCTCGTCGGTGACCTGGCGCCGCTGCTTGGCCGTCGCGTTGGCGAGCGCCTGGTCCATGTTCTGGCTGGCCTCGACGCGGGCCTGCTGGGCGGCGAGCAGCGCCTGGTCATGGATGGTGCCGGACTCGCCCATCTGCTGGGCGAACTCGGCGGCCTGCTGGCTCAGTTCCTCCTCGCGCTGCTTGGAGGCCGCAGCGCGTGCCGCGTCGCGTTCTTGTGGAGTCAGGCCGCCCGTGCGGTCGAGATTCGCGCTGCGTGGCATCCTGGCCTTTCCCCTGCACCGCCCATCCGAAGTGTATATACACTATCGGGCTGGAGGGAATCACGGCAACCGCACGCCGATATCTCCCCCGATCTTCCCCGTGCGGCTGCCTAGACTGGTGGCCAGCCCCAGCAGGACCCACCGCGGCCCACCAGCCGCCCACCAAGGAGGACACCCCCGCATGGCAGCCATCGACACCGAAGAGATCCGCCGCCTGCACGAGGCGGAGAACCTCTCGGTCAACGCCATCTCCAAGCGCCTGGGCCTGTCCAAGGCCACCGTCCGGCGCGCCCTCAGCGACGAGGCCCCGGTCACCCTGCCGGAGCAGATCAGCGCCCCGCAGCTGCTCGCCCTGCCGGACGAGGACTTCGCCCAGCTGCTGCGCGACAACCTCCTGCCGCGTGAGGAGGAGGGGCCCCAGCGCCGCGCCTGGCAGGAGTTCTGGCACGTGCTGAATGCCGACGACGACCTGTCGGACCGCGCCTACGACACCCTCGAGGACTTCCTGGACCAGACCGAACGGGCCCTCGCCCAGGAGGGCCTGGAGGAGCGGGAGCAAAAGCGCCTGCAGAAGTTCGAGCTGAACCTGAACATGGGGTGGGACCGTATGGAGCGGTCCGAACGCGAGCAGCGCGAGCTGTATCGGGGCAGCGACAAGGAAGCCGTGCGCGACCGCCTGACTCCCTATAACGCCCCCGCCAAGCGCACCATCGCCGCACTGGTCCGCGCGATTGCCGAGCACCGGGCCACCGTCGTGGACGGCGGCGAGCCGAAGCGGGAGACCGATGAGCGGCTGTGGTCGGTCCTGGAGGATCTGAACCTGTCGATGCTCGTCCCGAAGAACCTGAAGTAGCCCAGTTCGCCGCACCCGGGGGAGCGGTGGCGCCTACGCCATCTCAGCAAGCCGCGGCAGCGCCTGGGTGAGGATCGCATAGAGGCGCGGCCAGCCCCGCTTGAGCCACACCGCCCGGCCGAACTGCAGGTTGTTGACCTCCACCATCAGCGACACCCGCTGCAGACGTGGCGGCACCCCGAGACTCTTGAGCTTGGCGTAGACCGGGTTCGGGACGATTCGGTGCTGCCCGAGGTAGCCCCAGATATCCGCGTCCGACCAGTCCCAGACCGGGCTGAAGGCGACGGTGCCGTCCTGACGGCGGATCACCCCGCCGTGCCGGGCCCGCTGCTCGGGGCTCTCGCGCTGTCCGGGCGCGGGCCGCGGGCAGCAGCCGTGGCAGGCGAGGGCGACCTCCTCCCGCAGCGCCTTGATGTGAGCGATGCGCCGGCCGTGCGACTCCTTGGACCGCACGCCCCAGATCTCACCCGGGCCGTGCTCCTCGTGGCCCTGGCGGGAGGGCTCGCGGATGAGCGCGGTGTGCAGATCGGGCAGCCCGGCAAGGTGGGCGGTCGTGCCGTGCTCCCACGAGCCGTCACCCATCAGGATCTCCAGGGCGCTGGGGGAGGCTTTGATCCAGGTGAGGTTGAGATCCCAGGCCCGGTGCAGATGACGGATGTAGGCGAGGGTCTCGGGAAACTCCAGCCCGCTGTCGAAGAAGCACACCGGGACCTTCGGATCGGCCTGCAGCGCCAGATGCAGCGCGGCGACGGAGTCCTTGCCGCCGCTGAGCGCCAGGTAGCCCCCGTGCTGGGCCAGGTGGTCGCGGATTCTGCCGGGGAGATGCGCGGTGGCCAGGCGGCGCCGGGCCAGCATGCCGCGCAGGGCGGTGACGTCCAGTCCGGGATTGCCGGACTGCTGGGGCACAGGGGCGCTCATCGGCAAGATCCTCCGGCTATCCGAGGGCGGCGTCGGCGGTGGTGGGCAGTGCGGCCGGCAGGTGCATCTCGTGCTGCCGGGCGGGGTGTTGGTAGGGCGGCCGCAGTCCGGCGCGCCCGCGTCCCCCGGTGACCAGCCAGCTGTGTGCCTCACGGACACAGGCGTCGGGGGTCGGTCGGCCCAGGGTTCCGTCGGCGTGCAGATGGGCGGCGTCCCAGGGGCTGACCGTCCAGGGCGTGATGACCTCCCAGCGCAGCACCATGCCCTCTCCCTGCGCCCGTTTCTTGCCGATCGCCATCAACGGCTCGAGCAGGGCGCGGACGGCCGCAGGGTCGCCGACCGCTTGCCAGGTGACGGACCGGCACATGGTGATGACCAGCGGCATGTGGTGGCTGCGCCAGCGGCCTTGGTGGGTGTAGAGCTGACGGGGCATCGTGGCAGCGACCTGTTCGGCGTGCCGCTGGTCCAGATGCCCGGTCCAGTAGCGGACCTCGGTGTCGTCGGCGGCGAGTTGCTCGGGCAGCGCGCAGGTGGCGGCCCAGTGCCAGGCGCCGTCGGAGCTGACGCAGCGGGCCAGCGGAAGCGGCATGTCGGCGGGCTCGGGGTTGTCTGCCAACGGGGCTGTGGGAATGCCGCGCTCGTGGAGCATCGCTTTGCGGGCCGCCCAGATCGCCGAGGCCAGCAGCCCGTCGAGGGCCGTGCCCCACTGGGCGTCCAACGCGATGCCACTCGCCAGATGGGCGCGCACCAGCATCGGCACCATGCCGGCGCCGATATCCAGGTGCGATGTTGTCGCGTCCGCCATGCCCTGCCTCCCCGTCGACGCGTGCTGCGGTTGCTGATCCGTCGGTGTTTCGTCGCGAAACGGCTGGGCCGTCCTCAGCTGAGCATCGCCAGCGCGTCGATGGCCTGGCGGCGGTGGCTGCGCAGATGAGCGCGCCAGTCGAAGGGCTCCAGGGCGCCGTGGATCAGGTTCTCCTTCAAGGTCACCGCGGCCATGCCGTGGCCGGCGCCGAGGCGACCGCCCACCCGGGCATCGGCGGTGAAGACCGAGAGGATGTCGGTGAAGAACGCGGCCTCCATGGCGTTGGCGCGTGTCAGGGCCAGCCAGACGGAGAACTGGGTGCCGGCCGGGAAGGTCTCGATGCCGTAGGTGAGCATCCGGCTGGGGGCGTCGCTGCCGGGCAGGGCGTCCAGTTCGGGGTAGCCGTCGTCGGCGACCGGCACGGTGAGAGTCTGCGGCTCCAGGTCGGCGAAGCCGTGGGTGTCGCTGTCGTCCTGGCTGTTGTAGATCTCCACCTGGGTGGAGTCGAACATGCGCAGGCCCTGGGAGGGGGCGCCGAGAGCCTCGATGATGTGACCGACCTCTTGGTAGTGGGGAACCCACTTGCCCACCTGAAGGCAACCGTCGATGACCCGTCCGCCGGCGGCGCAGCCGAAGACGCCGACCTGGGGGATCAGAGAGCGGACATGGGCAAGGCGCAGGCCAGAGAGGTTCTGCCCGATCTGCTTGGCCAACGAGCCCCCGCCCCGCAGGGCGTGGGCGGCGGCCAGTGAGATCTCGCCCTCGTACTCGAGGACTTCACGCAGCAGGTCCTCGCCGATCCGCCGCAGCCGTCCGCGCACCGAGTTCCCGGAGATCATCGGCACGTACACCACCCGCCCATCAGGCTGGATGATCTTCTCGCGGCGCAGCAGGGTGGTGGTGCCGCGCGGCCGGTCGCCACCGGCGTGGGCGATCGAGGACAGGGCGGTCGCGACGCCGACGTACTTGATGGAGACGGTCATCGCACCTCATCCTCGTGCTCGTCGACCTGGGCCGCGAGCGCGGCCAGGTGCCGCTGGCCGCGTACGGCGTCCGCGGTGAGGCGGGTGCGCAGCAGCAGCGCCTCGGTCTCCCAGCGCAGCACCTCCAGCACCGGCTCGTCCTTGTCCCGCAGCAGCGCTTCGACCTCGGCGCGTTCGGCCGCGTTGCGCGGTGCGGAGTCCAGGGCCAAGGTGACCTCGCGCCAAAAACGGCGCAGGTTGCCCGCCGGGATGGCGGCCAGCAGTACCCGGTCCGGAAGCAATTTGTCCCAGTAGGTGGTGCGGCGCTCGCCGACCCAGCCGCCCTTCCAGTCGATGCCGTAGTGCAGCAGCAGCAACAGGCGCTCGGCGGTCCCGGCGGGGCCCTCCAGCGGCGGCATCCCCTCGACGGTCGCCAGCCACTGATCGGTGGGGCGCCGGTCCTTGTCCGGCCCCGGCGTGAAGATCTCATTGGTCATGGCTGTCTCCCACGGGCATCGATGCGCGTACTCCTACCTCGAACCACGGCATCCGCTGCCGCCAGGGCATCAGATCGGCCCACAGGGCCATGGCTTGGGCGCGTTGGGCGGGGGGCAGCTTGCTCAGCGGCCCGTAGGCGGGGACGGGCCGGCTGAGCATGTCGCTGCCGAAGCCCCAGCCGCGAAGCTTGATCATGGTCGCCAGGCGGGTGCAGTCCTCGCTGGTCCAGGACAGGGCGGCGTCGTCGACACAGACATGACCCCAGCGGGCCGAAGGGGCCAGATGCTTGCGCATCAACCGCATCGGCACCACGACACAGGTGTCCAGACCGACCGGCTCGGCAAGGAGCGAGCCAAGGTTCTGGTAGGTGAGGGTGGTGAAGGTCGCCGGGGCCCGGGTGATGGCGTAGCAGCCGCTGCGCAGCACGGGATCGCGATAGCCCCAACTGCAGCGGGCGCACAGCCGGGCACGGGTCGTGGTGC
Source organism: Mangrovactinospora gilvigrisea (assembly GCF_001879105.1). Lineage (GTDB taxonomy): Bacteria > Actinomycetota > Actinomycetes > Streptomycetales > Streptomycetaceae > Mangrovactinospora > Mangrovactinospora gilvigrisea. The sequence continues at coordinate 26,391 of NZ_MLCF01000006.1, forward strand.
TCCACTGGTCCCATCCGGTCCAGTTGCCCGAGATGACCTGATGGGCATCGACGGTCGCGGCATGCTCCCCGCAGCGTGCGCAGTTGGTGCGGGTGGTGAAGCGGTAGCCCGCCGGGACGGGGGAGCCCTGCGCATGCCAGGCGGCATCCAGAACATCCATGGCTTCCCCTTTCAGCTCGTGCTTGGGCACGCAATCGTGACCCACTGATCACCCCGCGAGCGCTAGTGTATATACAGTTGGGTTGTTGTGGGGGACCGATGGCGAGCCACCTTCACCAGCACCCGCACAGGCGAAAGACCGGCACGCCAGAACCGTGGACGCAGTCTCGTCCGACGGCCCTGGCACTCGCACAAGGAGAGGAGCGGCAGCGTGGCGAGGAAGTCCGCGTCCAAGACCAAGGGCAAGGCGAGCACCCCTCCCTCCAGCACGCCCAACAACCTGAGCTGGGTCCCGCAGACACCGATCATCACCATCGTGCTGTCCGCCGAGGGATTCGCGATCGTTGACGAGGTCCCGGTCTTCCCGATGCCCGGGCAGAACCCCCGGGCCGTGGCGCTGGGCGAGGCCCGCAACACCGCTGCCAAGCTCGGGCGCCCTGTGCGGGTCAACGCCCAGGAACCGGACGGCTCCACCTGGCCGCTGGTCGTCGACGGCGACGGAACGGTCACCGCCCTTGATGAACCGCATCCGATCCCGCTGGCCGAGCGGATCAAGACCGCCACGAGCGTGGACGGACCCCCGGTGCCGCTTCCACCCGGCATGGAGATGGCTGACGCGCCGCCCGCCGCGGCCGCAGCGCCCGCCGAGGCCACCGCGCCGGCCGCTGCCCCGTTCCTGCCGCCGGCCAGTGCCAGCCCCCTGGCCGCGCCCGCGGCGGCCCGGCCGCCCGAGGCCGCGGCGCCTGCGCCTGCGCCCGCGCCCGCGCCTGTGGCCACGCCAATGCCCACCCCAATGCCTGAGCCGGGTCCGGACCCTGACGACGATCTGCCTCCGGCGATCGAGGCGCCCTCGGCGTTTCGCGACGAAACACCTCCGCCCCTGGCATCGGAGCCCGGCCCCGCTACCACCCCGCCCACCCCCGCCCCTCAGCCGGGGCCCCCGGACGGCTACGGCGGGGACGTCGAGGACCTGCGGGCAGCCCTGGGCCTGGACGCAGCACCGCCCCCCGCCATCCCGGACCCGCCCTACCAGCCTCCCGTCCTCACCAAGAGCGCCGAGCCGCCGCGGCCGACCCTGAGCGAACCCGTACCGGGCGACCCCGTGCCAGGTGAACCCGTCGAGGAGGGCGGCACCCGGGTCATGCCGACGCTCGCCCTGCCGGCCCTGACCTCGCCCGCGCGCCCCCATCCGGCCACGCCCGAGGCCACCGAGAACCCGGCCGCACACGCCCCGCGGACGCCGGCGCCAACTCCCGTGCCAACTCCCGCGCCCACACCGGCGCCCACGCCCCAACCCGAGCCCGCCACCCCGCCGCCGTCCGCACCCGCTCCGGCTCTGCCCACCCCGCAGCAATACAGCCGGCGGACTCCCGCTCCGGCGCCGGAGCCGGTCACCACCACGGCCAGCGAGGGCGAGAAGGAAGACCCGGACGCGCTGCGCGACTACATCTACGGCCGCCGCGACATCCCGGTCACCATCGCCGCCGACGGCAAGAGCGCGCAGATCATCGGCCACAAGGTCGCCATCACCGGGGTCGTCGTCGACACGGTGCTGGAATCCCTGGCCGCCTTTGCCCGAGCAGGCAGCGGAACCGTGATCGCGTTCATCAACGACCAGCGCCCCGGCGGCTACCAGCAGCGCATCCGCGTCCACCAAAGCGGCGGCAGCGACCTGCTGTGGTCAGCCACCACGGCCAAGCCGCCCACCCCGGCCGCCGAGCGCGCTGCGCTGACCGCCGCCCCCAGCACCCCGGGTCCCAACCCGCCGGAGCCTTCCGCGCCCTCCGACGCCAACCCGGGAACCGCGTACGCGCCGCAGAGCCTGGCCCGCTCGGTGCCCGGGCTCCTGCCCACTGTCAACGACCTGCTGGCAGGCCAGGGCGACCAGGACAAGATCCCCGCCCAGGCGGGCTGGCGCGGCATGGTCGGACGCGTCAGCGGCGGCGCCATCAAACTGTCCGCCAACCGGTCCGAACAAGAAACCCGCCTAGCCAGGCGGCTGATTCAGCGTCAGCTCGACGGCGCCAAGACCATCGTCGTCATCAACCCCAAGGGCGGCGCCCACAAGACCACTACCGCGCTGCTGATGGCCGCGGCCTTCGGCACCTCCCGCGGCGGCTACACCCTGGCCTGGGACAACAACGAGACGCGTGGCACCCTCGGCTGGCGGGGGCTGCCCGCCGAGCACCACCGCACCGCCGTCGACCTGCTGCGCGACACCGAAGACCCCGCCGTCGTATCCCGGATGAGTGTCCGCGACGTCGACCCCTACGTCCGCCCGCAGGGCGATGCCCTCTTCGACGTCCTGGCCAGCGACGAAAGCCCAGACAGTTGGTCGGTGGTGGATGGCGACGGATTCCGTCGGCTGCACGCTCTCCTGCAGCGCTTCTACCGCATCATCGTGATCGACACCGGCAACAACATGCGCTCACCCAACTGGGCCGCCGCGGTGGAGGCCGCCGATGCCCTCGTCGTGGTCTCCACCATTCGCGAGGACACGGCGGCCTCGGCCGCCTGGATGATCGACGCGCTGCGCAACGGCGGCCACCAGAACAAGGTCCACGACGCCGTCACCATCCTGTCCGCCCCAGGCCCCAAGCCGGACAAGGCCCTGACCAAGCGGCTTACCGACCACTTCGAGCAGCACACCCGCACGGTGGTGCAGGTTCCCTACGACCCCGCGCTCGTGGACGGCGACCGCACCCACTTCATGACCCTCGCGCCCACCACTCGCGAGGCCTGGCTGCACGCCGCTGCCGCGGTCGCCATGGCCTTGTGATCCCGGGGGAGTTTCGCGGTGCACCACGCTGACCCGTTTCGCCGCGAAACACCCGCCAGCTCTCCCGACCTACAAGCGCGACCCTGAGGCCGTGGGTGCCACCTCGAGGCCCTCGAGGTCGACAAGGAAGCGAGCCGCCGCCGCGCGCAGCCGCAAGACCTCCGCAGACGTCCACCGAACCTGGTACTCCCGGTAGTCGCTGCCGTGAATCAGGCAGGCGACGTGGCCGACCCGCAGGCCCAGCGTGTCGAGCTGCCACAGCACCTGGGCCCGGTAGTACGTGGGGATGCTGTCGGAACCCGAGGGGCCCCAACCGTGATCATCCTGCGTGGTCTTGACCTCAAGAAGGGCTACGGCGCTTCCGGGGTTCCCCGCCCGGGCCACGACTCGATCAGGTGTGGCGCGCTGCCACGGCCGATGCCTGTTCTGCCAGATCCCGCTGGGCACCAAACGCAGCTTGGGATGTGCCTCAGCGAACTTGCCGGCGATCACGGGCTCGAGACGCCTGCCCCATTCCATCGCCGGGTTGTCGGCCGCGAGCGCGGTGCGCGCGCTGTGGGCCGAATCGGAGCGCTTGGCCTCCCGCAACGCCTGCGCGGTCCGCCACGGCGAGATCCCCAGCAGCACAGGAATCTCGGTAGCCGTCACGCACCGGCCTGAACGGGCCCGTACCCACGCGGCGCTGCCGACCTTGAACGCGCCGAGGTGAACCCCCTCAGGGGTGCGGGGGATCGTCATGCGCTTCTCCTCGGCGCCGCGCCACGATGGACCAGACCCATCCTTGTGTCTATACGTAGCAAGGGTAGGGGTGTCGCATGGCCTTGAGGAAGACCGCGAGCCGAGCGAGGCGATAAGGGGCGGGACGGTCGGCGAAGGCGTGCGGCGAATCCAGCGCGGGGTGAGCGGATCCAGCGCGGAGTGATGGAAGAAGCGCTGCTCTTGCCGGCACGCTGGCCGCATCACCCGCGATCCGCTGCCCTGGGCGCCGCAGTGCCCCGGCCTCCTGGCCGATCTGACGGACGGCAAGGACCTGGCGGCCGGCTTTGCGCCTGCCCTGCGGCATCAGCCGAACGACCCGGTCAGCATGGCTTAGCGCTCGGTGAGCGGCAGCGCCCCGAGGACACTCTCGTAGTCCTGCACGATCCCGGACTTCGGCGCCCAGTAGGGCAGCGGCTCCTGGGCGTCGTAGGACTCGATGGCCAGCACGGAGTTGTGCACCAGCGGCAGCAGCCGCTCGCCGTACCGCTTGTGGGCGCGGTCGACCATGTCCTGGTAGACCGCTCCCTGGGCGCGGTGGGAGCGCGCACCGGATATCAGGACCCGCCACAGCTCGGCCGAGCCGCCCAGGCGGCGGAACTTGTACTGCGTGCGGTCGATGGTCTTCTCCAGCTCGGCGACGCCCCGCAGGTCCTTGCTCTCGGGTTTGGCGCAGGCGATGACCTTCTCGGCGCCGATGAGGACGGAGATCTCCAGCCGGCCCAGGGAGGCGCGGCAGTCGATGAGGACGACGTCGTAGGCATCCTCGGGCAGGTCCTCCTCCAGCGCGTCGCGGAGCCAGAAGTAGCCGGTCTCGTCCTGGACCAGTTCCGCGTCGGCCTGCGTCATCTTGCGGGAGCCCAGGGCCAGATCAAGGTTGGGGATCACCGAGAACGCGGCAGCGTCGTCGCCGTCACCGACGCGGGTTCGGGCCGGGACGATGGCCTCGGGGAGCTTGGCCTCGCTGAGCAGCACGTCGTGGATGCTGGTGCGCGCGTCGAGGGCGTCGTGGACGGTTGCCACCCGTTCGCGGTCCTGTTGGTCGGGCACACCGTAGCCCAGCGCGATGGAGGCGTCTGCCTGGGAGTCCGCGTCGATCAGCAGCGTCCGCACTCCGGAGCGGGCCAGCAAGGTGGCCAGTGTGACGGCCGTGGTGGTCTTGCGCGCGCCACCGGCCTGGTTCATGAAGGCGATGACCAAGGGGCCCTCGGCGGGCGGCGGGGTTGGGCGAGGCATCGGGACGCCTTTCGGGAGCGTGGCAGAGGGAGGTCGGTCAGGCGGGGAGCGCGAGGTCGCTTCCGGGCCCGCCGGGGGACGGGGTGTAGCCGGCCTCCTTGGCGAGGTGAGCCAGATAAGCGGCATCGCGTGCGTCCCCGCCACGGGTGACGCCGGCCTCCCGGGCGCGGGTCTCCTCCACGGCGAGAGAGCAGGCGTAGGCCAGGCGCAACACGAAGGGCTCGCGCGCGTGGGTGAGGAGCTCCTCCGCGGTGGGTGCCGTCTCCCCGGGGGCGAGCCAGCTGTAGGCCAGGGTCAAGCTGGTCGCCGGAGTGCTGCGGATCATGGCGGCCGCGAGGTGGTGCAGTGCGGCCGACGGCTTGGGAAGTTCGACGCCGAGGGCCAGGTTCCTGCATGCGTCCGTGCGCTTCTCGGAGTCCTCGCTTCGGGGTGCCGAACGCGGAGCGGGCACCTCGGTGGGGGAGGGGGCCGGTGTTTCGCGGCGAAACGGCTCGGCGGCCGGCCGCGGTGTTTTGTGGCGAAACACCGTGAGGCTGGTGGGCCCGGACGGCTCCGGGCCTTCGGCGGCGGAGTCGATCTCGGAGGGGCCGTGCTCGACCGTTTCGTCGCGAAACGCGGGCTGGGGTTCCGGGTTGAGGAGCTGCTCGATCGCCTGATGCACGGTCAGGGCCTGCTGGGTCATCAGCTGCCAGGCGGTGCCCGCGTCAGCGGCCGTCAGCTTGGACGCCAGCAGATAGCCCGCCTCCGGTCCGAGCCTGCCCTCGCGCACGTGCCGCTGCAGCTCCGCGTCGAGCTGAAGAAGAGCCAGGCGCTTGGAGACGTGGCTCTTGCCCTTGCCGATGCGGGTGGCGGTCTGCGCGACTGTCAGGCCGCCCTCGATCATGCGCTGGTAGCCGATCGCTTCCTGAACAGGATTGAGGCCCCGACGGTGCAGATTCTCGGTGATCATGACCTCGTCGAGCTGCTCCAGCAAAGTGTTGCGCAGCTCGACGGGGAGGGCGGTGAGTCCGGCGCGCTCGGCGGCGGCGCGGCGTCGTTCACCGGCGGCCAGGACATAGGGGACGTCCGCCAGGGCATCGCGGTGCTCGGGGTAGACCGCGAGGAAGACCGGGGTGCTGATGACGAGGCAGGCGTGCAGCACACCGACGCTGGCGACAGAGCGGGTCAGCTCGGCGAAGGCCTCGTCGCTGTCGAGGCTGGTAGCGAAGTCGTCACGCAGGTTGCGGGGGTTGGGCGCCACATGCTGGATGGCAACGTCGAAGCGGTCGCCGTCGACTGCCGGGTACAGGGAGCGCTCGGCCCGGGGTGCCGCTGCGGCACCCGAGGTGTTGGACGCTCCTGCGCGAGATCGAGGCATGGGGGACATCTCCAGAAGGGCCGTCAGGGCCTGCCGTTGGGTGACACGTGCGGGAAGAATGCCGTCCGGAAGCTGGGGAGACAGCGTGGTGAGCGCTACCGGCGGCCCTTCTTCGGCCGGGACGACCGGGGCAGAAGTGCTTGAGGATTAACGTATCGGAGCCGGGACAACCACAGCATCACCGCCCCATAGGCACCGCAGCAGAAGCTGACGATGGTGATGGGCAGCAGCAGGGCCCGCAGGAAGCCGTTGCCGATGTGGGTATAGATGGTCCAGCTGATCATGCAGATCAGCACGCCCGCGACGGCCAGGCCGATGTGCTTCCACGAGGCCCAGGACTTGAACGTGGCGACGGGGTCGCCCTCGATCCAGTTGGTCTTGGCCTTGGCAACGGCCGCCTGGCGCATCGCAGCGGTGCGGTGCTCGACCTTGCCCTCGGCGGACAGGTCCAGGTACTCCCACAGATCGGCGATCGCCTCGTAGGCCTGCTGATCGGTGTACTGGATGACGTCGTCCTCGTCCGGTGCCTTGGACCCCTCGCCGTCCTGGCTGACTTCCTCGCGTGCGCGGCGCTGGAACTCCTGGTTGATGAGCGCGGTGGGCACGGCTGCCTGGCCCGAGAGGATCTGCTGGATCTCGTTGCAGAACGCCTCGATCACCGGGGGACGACGGCGTGCGTGCACCGTCTCCTTCAGGTCCTCCATGCCGTTCTGGCCGTAGGAGAGGTAGTCCCGGAGCACCACGGTGAGCGCATGGAAGGCGGGCTCGGGGGAGGGTTGCTCGCTCACAGCATCGGGCCCTTCTCCACACAACGGCGGATCGGCAGCAAGGCGGTGCCCATGACGCCCACAGTGTATATACATAATGGGGCGTGGGGGGAGGGCATCGACACAGCACCCTGCGGCAGCGCGGGCGAGGAGCGCCTGCCTCGATGGACGGCACTTCGGGAGATGGCGCGTCCGCAGCGGCGGGTGGAACCGGTGGACTCATGGTCTCTGACCAGGCAACTACCCGATAGTGCTTGCTAGTCTAGACGCAAGGGGGCAGGGTATAGACACTTGCGCTGCGGCTGACGGGACCGAGGGGGACGCAGGCCGGTGAACGATAAGAACAAGCACATTCTCATCGTGATCATCGCAGTAGCGGTCTTCTTCGGTGCCGGAGGCGGCCTCCTACTGGTCTCCTTCGGCGCCTTCAGCGTGCTCACCAGCGTGCTGGGCGGCGCGGCCGCGGCTGGCGGCGCCGCCGGCGGGCAGGCCGCCTCCCAGGACAACGGCGACATCATCTGCGACTCCGACCCCAGCGCCAGCCAGAACAACAGCAGCGCGGTGATGACCGCCACCGTCCCCGGCTACGGCACCTACACCGTCGACTCGTCCCAGATGATGTACGCGAAGATCATCATTGCGGTGGGCAAGTCGAAGAACATCAACGACAAGGGCCTCGTCATCTCCATCATGACGGCCCTTCAAGAAAGCAAGTTGGCCAACCTCAAGGGCGGCGACCGCGACAGTGTCGGGCTCTTCCAGCAGCGCCCCAGCCAGGGCTGGGGCACCGTCGAGCAGATCACCGGTGAGACCGACGCCAACGGCCAGAAGGACTACCACGGCCCCAAGTACGCGGCGGGCAAGTTCTTCTCCGCCATGCTGGGCACTCATCCGCCCGAACTGACCTGGGAGCAGTACGCGGACCAGAACGGCTACGGCGCGGAGGCCCAACGGATCCAGCGCTCGGGCTTTCCCGACGCCTACGACAAATGGCAGTCGCTGGCCAGCCAGATCGTCGGCAAGGCGGGGGGCATCTCCTGCTCCGAGGTGGCCGCCAGCGCCTCGGCTGCCAAGGTGATCGCCGCGGGGATGCAGCAACTCGGCCTGCCCTACTGCTGGGGCGGCGGCGACTCCACCGGTCCCACCAACACCTCCTCCAACGGGGGCAACGGCCTGGACAACCGCCCCCCCTGCGACACCCACAAGGGCTTCGACTGCTCGGGCCTGATGATCTACGTCTTTGCGCAAGTGGGCATCCCCCTCGCGCACTGGACGGGTGATCAGATCAAGGCGGGAACGGCGGTCGCCAGCATGGACGACCTCCAGCCCGGCGACATGATGTTCTTCTCCTCCAACGGCACCGAGGCGGGGGTGCACCACGTGGGGCTCTACATCGGAGACGACAAGATGCTGCACGCTCCCCATCACGGCGCCACCGTCGAGGTGGTGAACAACGTGAAGGAGAACTCCTACTACAAGACCCAGTTCTACCAGGGCACGCGCGTGCTGCCGGACTCCGGATCATCGGCCAGCGCCAGTTCCGATGCGGCCCCGGCCAAGAAGATGCCCTATGGATCCGTCGCGGACCTTCCGTTCGCACCCGCCACGCTCGACCGGTCGATGTCCAAGGGAGTTGCCTGATGCGGCGCGGTGCGCGGCAATGGGGGAGTGTGCTGATCGCGGCCTGCGCCGCGACGCTGATGACCGGGTGCCTGGCCCAGGACCCCGCGCCGAAGAAGGCCGCCCCGGACCCTTCCATCTCGACCCTGCCCAAGCCCACGGCGTCGCGCTCGGTGGCGCCGCTGCCCAGCACCGACCCGGGGGCGGCGGCCCAGAAGGTGGCCGAGAGCTGGGTGAAAGCCTACGTCGGACGCCACTACGCCGATCCGAACGTCAACAGCTATCTCGGCGCCATCGCCCCGTACAGCACGCCGGCGTTGGTGACGCGGCTGAGGAGCTCCACCGATAACACCTGCAGTGCGGTGTGCCAGGACTACCGCAAGAACAAGACGGTCGTCAGCGCGCAGATCGACGGCTCCAACATCCCCGACGAGGCGCCGCGGACCTCCACCCAGGTCTGGGTGGAGGTCAGCTACGAAGAGCAGATGGATCCTGACGACGACGATGCCGGCGACGTGCCCAAGGGGATGCAGCTCGTCCTGGTCAAGGTCCAGGGCAAGTGGCTGGTCGACAAGCAGATCCAACGCTAGGCGCGGCGGGCTTCCGCGCTACTCGACCAGCTTCAGGTGCTGGCGGTCGGGGTCGTCGTGTTCCGGGTCGGTCTCGGCGGCCTCCCACGTGCAGGCGAACAGCGCGTGCTCGAGCCTGGACAGGTGGGGCCGCAACTCCTCGGGGACGGTGGCCAGCGGACGGGCGGTCAGGACCAGCTGGGTGGCGGCGTACAGCAGGGCCCGATGTGCCGCGGAGGATCGGTCGTGTGAGGACGGGGAGGAATCGCTTGCGTCATCATTGCCGGCAGCCATCCGTTCCAGCCCTCAGCATTGCGTATAGACACTACGACGAGATCACTTTATCGCTCCTGCTTGCGGGAGTACAGGGACAGCAGCCGCCGCTTGACCGTCTCCGGGCGGGTGGGCGAGCCGGTCGCGTACTTGACCAGCATCTCTTCGAGGATCGCGGTCAGGTTGGTGTTCTCGATCTCGGCACGCGCGTAGGCCATGGCCAGGTAGCGCGGAGGGAATCGGTTGACCACCGAGACCTTGCGTGCCTCCTCGGGCGGCAGTTCGGTGGGGATCTCCGCGCGCTTGGCCCCGGCGCGCTTGGGGGCCTGGGACAGCTCATTGCTGCGCCGCCGTCGCAGGACTCCCAGGGCCTCGTCCTCGGTGACCGGGCCGCGGTTCGCCTCCCACTCCAGGGGCTCCAACTCGCCAGGCAGTGCCTCGTCCTCGGCAACGCCCTCGGGGCGGCGGGCCATGGCGGGTTTGGCGGTCACCATGCGACCCCGCCGTTGCGGGGGGCGCGCCATCGGATTGGAGTCAGAAGACATCGGTGCCATCTCCAGAGGTCGGGTCGTGTTCTACAAGACGCTTCGGCGACTTCTCCCGTTGCGTCTATCCATTTCCCGTTATGTACAGACGGTACCTCATGACACTCCGCGGCGAGTGGTCACCAAGGGTAAAGGTCGTGTAGGCGGACGGGTGTTCAGCCATCGCAGTTTGTCAAATCTTCATCGTTGTAGCCAGGAGGCGCTCCACCATACGTGACCTGTACATGTGGCGAGCGTCACCCACAGAAGAGCCCCCAGACCAGCGGCGGAGAGAGTCATCTCGCGCAGTCCCCCCGTCTCGCCGCAGACCGGCATGCGCACTCCTTTTCGACTGAAAGGGCGCCAGAACCACGGCAGCCCCCCAGCGGTCAACATGTCCTGGATGCAGTGCAGGAGGCATCCGGCGCCCACCGCCCACGGCAGCCACCACCACGGGCCGCGCACCCACAGCACCGAGGCGATGGTGACCGCCAGCGCCTGGGCCAGGTAGATGCCATCGCCCAGGGCGGTGCGCTTCACCACGGCGAGGCCGAGGCAGAGCATCAGGGTGTAGGCGAGGAAGAACAGCAGCACCGCCCCGCCCCAGTTGGCCGGAAGGGGCAGCGGGCCCACCGAGTCGGGCAGGAAGCCCACCACACCGGCAAGCCCCCCGGCGACCGCGCAGAACACCAGCGTGTGGGTGCCGTGCCGATGGCCGCGTGCGATCCGGTTGATGCCGTTGGCCACCGCCTGCGAGACCGGGCCGAGCGTGGTGGCCAGCGTTGCCTTCGGGTGATCCCAGTCCGGCCACAGCGAAGCTCCCGCGGCGGCGGCCGTCGAGGCCAGCACCGTGGGCACGTCCATCGGATGGCCGGCGTGCCGGGCCGCGATCGGACCGAGCGTCATCCAGCCCAGTGCGGTGAGCGTGACGTGGCTTCGGCCCATCATGACGATGTGTGCTCCTCACGACCCTCATCAACCGCCACGAGCGGCGAACGCTGACCCGCGATAGCGCCCATCCGATTTTAGTGTATAGACGCAGTGTGGGCGACGTGGCGTAACGCAAGCGTTAGCGAGGATCGCGAACGGGAGGCAGGCCCTGCTCGGCGCGGCGCTGCTGCGCGAGCGCGATGGCCTCCTCCACCGAGGTCGGAGGGGTGCGCGGCGCCGATCGGGGCGCACGGGGCGTTGGCGGGGCCAGATCCGGCGGCAGATCATCATCGATCTGCTCGGCCCCAGCGGCGGCGGCCGGGGCGGCCGGAGCACTCGCGGCGGTGGGCAAGGACGCCGCCGCCGCGACCCAGGGGTTGGCCGGTGCGACCGAAGCCGGTGCGACCGAAGCCGGTGCGACCGGAGCGGGCGCTACCGGAGCGGGCGGCGGCACGGCATCGAGCGGCTCGGGCCAACCCGCGGCCATCGCCGGCGCGGGGTCGTGCTCCGCGGCGAGGGCGTGCGCGGTGCCGCCCACGGGCAGATATCGCTCCAGGTCCGCGTCGTTGTTCTCGCCGCCGAACCAGGCGCCCTGCACCACGGCCACGCCCTTGCCCGCGCCGGGGCGCACCAGCATCCGGCCCCGGGGCAGTCCGCTGAGGTCGTCGCCGTCCTGGACGGTGAAGCCGAGGGGCGCGCGATAGCCCTCGCCGAACATCATCCGCAGGCCCATGTCGGTCATCGCCCCACAGGCGATCCGGATGCCGATGTTGTCGCGGAACGCCCCGCCGAACATCGCGGCGTCGGGCCGCTGGGCGCCGGTGATGCTGTGCACGCCGACCTTGCGGCCCTCCAGGATGACGTAGGCCCAGTCGCCCCACACCTGAGTGGCGATCGCCTTGCGCATCTGGGTGTCCTCGTCCTTGCTCTTGGCGGAGGCCGAGGAGAGCATGCTCAGCCACTCGTCGCAGACCACCAGACGCGGCGCGGGCCGCACGTGCGGAGGTAGGGCGCTGAGTTTGCTGACGCGATGGTCCACCAGCAGGGTCTTGCGGTGGTCGATCTCCAGGCGCAACTCGGCGAACATGGCGCCGATCTGCGGATACGTCAGGGCGATGACGCATGCCTCGGAGCCGGAGGAGACCGCGGGCACGACACCGGGACGGCCCTGCCAACGGGCCCAGCCGCCGGAGCCGCCCGCGTCCGCGATCTGCACCTGCCATCCCGTGCGGGCCTTTTGGTAGGCGAGGGTCTCCATGGTGGCCGACTTGCCGGAGCCGGTCTCGCCGCACACCAGCATGTGCGGGCTGTCGCGCAGGTCCATGGTGTACCAGGCGCCGGTGCGCGCCAGTTGGCCGGGCACGAACTGCATGGCGTCGGCCGGGGCGGTCGGGCCCAGGCGCACATCGGTGGGATTGACCGGCACATAGGGCCGGCACTCGATGGTGGTGGTGCCCATGTTGGCGGCGAAATCCCACTCCAGCCCCGGATGCGCGGCGGCGGCGGGGAAGGCCTTTTGCGTCCACTCCTCCTGGAACTGACGCATCTTCGGAACTGAGGTGGTGCGCAACTCGGTGGGGAAGCCCACCCGCACGCGCCCCGGCACCCGGGTGGAGGTCCAGGCCACCTTGATGCGGCGCCAGGCGCCCACCGGCCGCTGGCCCTTGCGGACCTTCCAGTAGCGCTCGTAGTCGAGGTTGACGCGCGCGATGGCGTACATCGTCCGCACGATCGCGCCGCGCTGCCGACCCACCACGGTCACCCGCCCCAGCGCGACGGCGTACCAGGCCCCCAGGACGACGGCGGCGGGCAGCACGGAGCTGCGGGTGGCCGCCAGATAGCCGCCCCAGCCCAGCAGGGCCAGCATGGGCAGCCGCAGAAACCAGCGGTCCTCCCACACCAGCAGTCCGTAGGCCTCGCGCACCAGCAGCAGATAGGGCTTGATCGCCTGCCCCCGGCGCGGCTCGAAATACGCAACCCGCAGCCAGAACCAGGCGAGCCCGAGGAGCACCGGTAGGGCCAGCGCGCCCGCGGCGCAGCGATGGTGCGTCAGCCAGGGCCACACCCCCTGCGGATCGCGCAGCACCCACCACGCGGCGGCTGCCACCGCGGCGAGCGGCACCGCGAACCGCCCCACCAGCACTGCGACGCGCAGCACCTGGCGGGCCAGCGGCATCGCGGTGGACCCGGCATCCTCCTCGCCCACGGGGGGCTGCGGAGGGATCGCTTCCTGGGGAGAGGGGGACGGAGCCACTGCTTCCTCCGAAATCGCCGTCGAGAAGGCCGCCACCTGCCACTGATCCGGCTGCCGCTTCTGCCGCCCGTAGCGGAAGGACCACTGCAGCCCCGCCGCCAACTCCGGATAGGCCGGCCAGGCCGCGGACAGCCGCGCGTCCGCCTGCTCACGGGCCGGGTCGAAGCCCTCCGGACAGCGGATGACCACAGCGGCCGGCTCGGTGCGGCGCTCCCAGCGCTGGATGAACACCCATCGCCCCGGGGATGCGTCCGGAGGAAAGCGCAGCGGCTCGGCGGCGGCGGCGAACAACGTCCGCCGCCAGGTTCGGCGCGTGCGCCACACCGCGCGGGTCTGCACGATGGCCCAGGCCAGCCACACCCACACACCCAGGGCCAAGCCCGTGTAGTGCAGCAGGAGATAGCCGGCCGGCGGCGCCGCCAGCAGGATCAGGCTGCCGGCAAGGACAGCCGGAACCGCCGGGTCGAACAGCAGCCGCACCGCTTCGCGCAGGGTGGGCCCCATGGCAGGAAGGGGATTGGGGTCACGCCGGCGATACTGCATCCGCCGCACATTGCTCCACCAAGAGCAGCAGGTCACCGCGGAGATGACCGTGAGGACCAGCAGCAGCATCCCGACCCCCGCCCTTGCCTATGTGTATAGACAGTCTAGAGGGTCGGGAAGCGCGGGACTACACGCTCCGGCAGGCCTGGATCAGGCCCAGCGCCGCCCGGCCGTCCGCCAGCTCGTCGAAGAACTCCTCCTCGCACTCCTCGTGCCGCAGGTCGGCATCGAAGGTCAGGCCCAGCAGCAGGCCCGCGTCCGCGGCGTCGGCGCTCCACTGCCGCGGCAGCGGCGCCTGCTGACCATGCGCCAGCCACGGCCAGCCCGACAGCTCCAGCGACACCTGGCGCTGCCCGACGCGGGCCCGGATCAGCGGCGCCTCGGGGATCTCCATCAGCTCCCCGTCCCGACCGCTGCCCAGACCCCACACCGCGGTGAGGTACTCGACATCGTTGGCCATCGCCCGGCCGTCGAAGCCCGCGATGCGCCGCATCGCCTCGTCGTGCTCGACGAACAACCCGCGCGGCAGCGAGACCAGCAGCGCGGCTCCGCCGGCCTCCGGCCACCAACACAGGCGCGAGGACCACCGCGCCGTTGGAACCTCCAGGACCAGCGCCGATGCCGCAGCGTTGGATTCGATGTACCGCTCCATGCCCGTGCCCCCGTTCTCGATGCTCCGCGCCCAGGCTTCCCTCCGTGCGCAAAAGATCGCAGAGGGGACGGCGGAACCTGTCATCCCGCAACATCCTGACAAGAAGCAGCCGCCTCTAAGTCACTGCACGGTCACAGCCCTGTCACTGTGCACATAAGAAACTGAGGGGCAGTCAACTTGTTCGATTTTTGCCGCGTGTTGACGCGGGACCAGGCTGAACGGACGCCAGAAACGACTCGGAGGCGACCCCAATCGATGGGGGCTCGCCTCCGGTACGCCCTGCAGACTCTTAGTGCACTCAGCATACGGGCCCATCCTGCCGCCGCGCACCCGGTTCGGTGTCAACCGGGGTGCTGGAGGTAGGGCAGCAGGGCGCCGAACAGGCGCCGGTCGACCACGGGGGAGCTGCCGGAGAGCCAGCGCAGGATCTCCTCGCGCACCCGCGCGCTGTCGCCGACGGTCGGCTCCCCCTCGCGGGCCGGGTCGAAGGTGTAGGCCCCGGTGTCCGCGGGGTGGATCATGACGAAGCCGCGCACCTGCATCGACCGCGGCAGGACCCGTTCAAAGGCGGCCACGGCCTGGCGCACCCCCGTCTCCCCGCCGTCGAAATGCCGCCCGTTCCAGGTCAGTGCGCCGAACTGGCCGAAGGCGAAGTGCCCGGGCGCGAAGTTGCGGCTGATGACCAGGGCCAGCCGGTTGCCGCGCAGGACGGCGTGCTCGACGCGGTAGACCGACGCGCCCGCGGTGTGCGGGTCGACCGGCGTCAGCAGCGCATGCAGGATGCGGGTGGCCGGCAGGTCGGCCACGGCCTGGATGGCATCGGCGCTCATGCGGGCGAACGCCTGCTCGGCGCCGCCGGTCAGGCCGGCCCCGGGGTTGTTGAAGATCTCGTGGCGGATGGAGTCCTTGTCCACCAGCCGGTCCAATTGCCGGGCGCGTCCGGCCAGGCGCCCGCACAGCAGGGTGGCGGCATAGGCGACGAGCAGGCCGGCAAGCGTCACCTGGAGGCTGGAGCGCTGCGCGGCGGGCGCCTTGTAGAGCAGGTAGACCAGGGGCAGGACGAAGGCCAGTGCCGGGACCATCACCGGCCAGGTCTGCGCTTTCAGGTGGGGCTTGGCGGCGGTCAGCGGCAGGGCCACGGCGCCGACGCACACCAGGGCGAACACCGCGCGGGGAAGCGCCGCGGGCCAGGTGAGCCACAGCCGTGACAGCAGGGCGAGGCATGCCAGGGCCGCAAGCGCGGTCAGCGGCTGAAAGCGGCGGAAGCGGGGCACGATGCGCACGCGCTCCGCGACCGCCGCCGGCTTCAGCGGCGCGCCGGCGGCCGGCTCCGCGGGCGCTGAATCGGCCTGCGGCTGAGGAGGCGGCGGAGGCGGGGTGGGCGGCACGGGCTGCAACGCCTGCGCCCGCCGCTGGTCATAGGCCCGGCGCCGGTCCGGAT
>NZ_MLCF01000060.1 GCF_001879105.1 Mangrovactinospora gilvigrisea
CACCCTCGCCGGCCACGGCTTCTACTGGTTCCGGCTGCGGAGGGAGGCATGAGGCTGCCCCCGACAGTCGAGGTCCGGGCCGTCGCTGCCGATCTGACGGAGCATCTGGTGCCGCTGCTGCGCGCCTGGCTGCCGGGACGGCGCTGGTTCGCCGGGCGGGGGCGGGCCCCGGCCACCGTCGAGCCCGCGTCCGCGGTGTGGCTGCGCACCGGCGACCCGGGCCTGCTGCACCTGCTGGTCCGCGTCGGCTTCGACGGCTCCGCCCCGGACGACCTCTACCAGGTGCTGCTCGGCACCCGGCACACCCTGCCGGACCGGCTCGCCCCGAGCCTGCTCGGCCGGGTGGACGGCGGCTCCTTCGACGGCCTCGTCGTCCACGACGCCCTCTACGACGGGGAGCTGACCCGGCTGCTGCTGGACGCCCTCTCGGTCGCCGAGGAGGCGCCCGGCCCGCTGGACGCCCCCGGGCCCGGGGTGCGGCTGCGGCGGGCGCCCGGGGCGCGCGTCCCGTCCGGGCTCGCCGGACGCATCGGGACGGCCGAGCAGACCAACACCTCCGTGGTGTACGGCTCGCGGGCCATCCTCAAGATCTTCCGGCGCCTGGAGCCCGGCCTCAACCCGGACCTGGAGCTGACGCTGGCGCTGCAGCGCCAGGAGTGCGCGGCCGTCCCGGACCCGCTGGCCTGGATCGAGGCGCCGCTGCCCGGCCCGGCCGCCGCGGAGCCCACCACGCTCGCCCTGCTCCAGGAGTTCCTGGCGGACGGGACGGACGGCTGGGAGCTGGCCCTCGCCTCGGTCCGCCGCGCCACCGCCCGCGCGGCGGGCCCGGACACCGACCCCGGCGCGGGCTTCACCGAGGACGCCCGCCGCCTCGGCCGGGCCACCGCCGAGGTGCACCGCGCGCTCGCCGACGCGCTCGGCACCGAGCGGCTGAGCGGCCCTCAGGCGTCCGCGCTCGCCGAGCAGATGAGCGACCGGCTGGACGCGGTCGCCGCCGAGGTCCCGCAGCTGCGGCCGCACCGCGACGGCCTGCGGGCGGTCTTCCGCGAGCTGGCCGGACGCCCGTCCGGAGCCCTGCTGGCGCAGCGCACGCATGGCGATCTCCACCTCGGGCAGACGCTCCGTACGCCGGACGGCTGGCGGCTGATCGACTTCGAGGGCGAGCCGGCCCGCCCCCTGGCGGAGCGCCGGCTCCCCCGGCCCGCCGAGCGGGACGTGGCCGGGATGCTGCGCTCCTTCGACTACGCCGCCGGCCACGCCGGCCCCGCGGGCGCCGGCCACGCCCGCGCGCGCGCCTGGGCGGACGCCAACCGGGCGGCCTACCTGGCCGGCTACGCCGCCGCGGCGGGCCCGTCCGACGCGACTCTGCTGCGCGCGTTCGAGACGGACAAGGCGGTCTACGAGGTGGGCTACGAGGCCCGCCACCGCCCCGACTGGCTCCCCATACCCCTGGCCGCCACCGCCCGCCTCGCGGCGCAGCCGGACTGAACGGAGGACCTTACCCGATGACCACCCACCACGAGCCCCGCAAGGGCGCGGGCGAACCCGCCGAACCCGACGCGCTCCGCCTGGGCCCCGCCCCCCTGGACCCCGAGGAGCTGGACCGCCTCCGCCACGGCGCCCACCACGACCCGCACGCCCTCCTCGGCGTCCACCCGCTCCCCGACGACCACCTGGCGATCCGCAGTTGGCGCCCCTTCGCCCAGCAGGTCACCGTCGACACCCCCATCGGCCGCGCCCGCCTCCACGACCACGGCGACGGCCTCTTCACCGGCGTCCTGCCGCTCGCCACGCTCCCCGACCACTCGCTGCTGGTCACCTACGGCGGCGAGGAGCGCAAGGCGGACGACCCGTGGGCGTTCCTCCCCACCCTCGGCCCGCTCGACCTCCACCTGATCGCCGAGGGCCGCCACGAGCAGCTCTGGCACGCCCTCGGCGCCCGCGCGATGGACATCGAGACCAGCCACGGCCCCGTGGCCGGCACCGCGTTCGCCGTCTGGGCGCCCAACGCCCGCGGCGTCCGGCTGGTCGGCGACCACAACGCCTGGTCGCAGGGGCGCGAGGGCACCGGCCTGCCGATGCGCAGCCTCGGCGCCAGCGGGGTGTGGGAGGTCTTCGCGCCCGGCGTCGGGCCCGGCGACCGCTACAAGTACGAGATCCTCGGCGCGGACGGCGCCTACCGCCTCAAGGCCGACCCGATGGCGCGCCGCACCCAGCCCCCGCCGGACACCGCCTCGGTCGTCGCCGACCCGGACGGCGGCCACCCCTGGGGCGACGACGCCTGGATGGCCTCCCGCGGCCGGGAGCGGCCCCACCACCGCGCGCCGCTCTCCGTCTACGAGGTCCACCTGCCCTCCTGGCGGCCCGAGCTGACGAGCTACCGCGCGATCGCCGACGTCCTCCCCGACTACGTCGCCGACCTCGGCTTCACCCACCTCGAACTGCTCCCCGTCGCCGAGCACCCGTTCGGCGGCTCCTGGGGCTACCAGGTGACCTCCTACTACGCGCCGACCGCGCGGCTCGGCCCGCCGGAGGACTTCAAGCACCTGGTGGACGCCTGCCACCGACGCGGCCTCGGCGTGATCATGGACTGGGTGCCGGCGCACTTCCCCAAGGACGACTGGGCGCTGGCCCGCTTCGACGGCGGCCCGCTCTACGAGCACCCCGACCCGCGGCTCGGCGAGCACCCCGACTGGGGCACCCTCACCTTCGACTTCGGCCGCACCGAGGTGCGCAACTTCCTGGTCGCCAACGCGGTGTACTGGTGCGAGGAGTTCCACATCGACGGGCTGCGGGTGGACGCGGTGGCGTCCATGCTCTACCGCGACTACTCCCGCGAGGGCCTCGACTGGCTGCCCAACGCGGCGGGCGGCCGGGAGAACTGGGAGGCCGTCAGCCTGCTCCAGGAGGCGAACGCCACGGTCTACCGGCGCTGCCCGGGCGTCATGACGATCGCCGAGGAGTCCACCGCCTGGCCCGGCGTCAGCAAGCCCACCGAGCAGAACGGGCTGGGCTTCGGCTTCAAGTGGAACATGGGCTGGATGCACGACTCGCTGGAGTACATGCAGCACGAGCCGGTGCACCGCCGCTACCACCACAACGACATGACGTTCTCGATGATCTACGCCTACTCCGAGAACTACATCCTGCCGATCTCGCACGACGAGGTGGTGCACGGCAAGCGGTCGCTGGTGGCGAAGATGCCGGGCGACTGGTGGCAGCAGCGGGCGAATCTGCGCGCCTATCTGGCGTACATGTGGGCGCACCCGGGCAAGCAGCTGCTCTTCATGGGGCAGGAGTTCGCCCAGGGCTCGGAGTGGTCGCACGACGACGGCCCGCAGTGGTGGCTGCTGGACGAGGGCTATCCGGCGCGCGAGGACCACGCGGGCGTGCTCCGGCTGGTGCGCGACCTGAACCGGATCTACCGGGGGACGCCGGCGCTGTGGGAGCAGGACGCCGACCCGGACGGCTTCTCCTGGCTGCCCGGCACCTCGGCGGACGACAACGTGCTGGCCTTCGTCCGGCGGGACGCCGGGGGCGGGATGCTGGCGTGCGCCGCCAACCTCTCGCCGGTGGTGCGGCACGGCTACCCGCTGACGCTCCCGGACGCGCCCGGCTGGGACGTCGTCCTCAACACCGACGCGGCCGTCTACGGCGGCTCCGACGTCGACCCGTCCCCACGCCCCGCCGCCCTCACCCTCCCGCCCCTCGCCGCCGTCTGGCTCACCCCCACCTGACGCCCCGGCACCGCTCGGACGGCGAAGCCGTCCGGGTGGGGTGCCGGGGTGTAGAGGGAATGCATTCGATCAACGGGCGGCGAACAGCGACCACCCCCGACCGCAGGTACTGTCGAGAGCCGAACCCATGAATCTCTCGGCGAAAGGCGGCAGCCGCTGTGGCTCGCAGCGTCTACGTAACCGGCATCGCCCGCGGCGACGGCCGCCAGGCCGTCGAGCTGGGAGTGATGGAGCTCCTCAGCCGCCAGGTCGACAAGGTCGGCGTCTTCCGCCCCGTCGTCCACGCCGACCGACGGACCGATGCCGCCGACGAAGTGGTCGACGCCCTGCGCGCCCGCTACCGCCTCGGCGAGACCTACAACGCGATGTACGGCCTCACCTTCGAGGAGGTCGCCGAGCTCCAGGCCGAGCAGGGCATCGACGCGGTCGTCTCCCAGCTGGTCGAGCGGTTCCACCGGGTCGCCGAGCGGCACGAGGCGATGCTCGTCCTCGGCACCGACTTCAACAGCACCAACATCCCCGACGAGCTCGGCTTCAACGCCCGGCTCGCCAACGAGGTGGGCGCCTCCGTGCTGCCCGTGGTCGGCGGCCACGAGCAGAACACCGACTCCATCGTCGCCGAGGTGCGCAACGCCCACGCCGCCTACTCCCACCTGGGCTGCGACATCCTGGCGATGATCGCCAACCGGGTGGCGGCGCGCCGCAAGCAGGGCGTCGCCCGGCGCCTCGCCGAAGCGCTCCCCGTGCCGTCCTACATCCTCCCCGAGGACCCCGCGCTCTCCGCCCCGACGGTGGCGCAGATCGTCGACGCCAACCACGCCGAGGTGCTGCTCGGCGACGCCTCCGGCCTCGCCCGGGACGTCCGCGGCTTCGTCTTCGGCGGCGCCCACATCCCGACCTTCCTGCACGCCCTGACCGAGGGCTGCCTGGTCGTCACCCCCGGGGACCGCTCCGACCTGCTGATCGGCTCGCTGGCGGCGCACTCCGCCGGCTCCCCGCCGATCGCCGGGGTGCTGCTCACCCTCGGCGAGCGCCCGGACGAGACCGTGCTGCGGCTCGCCGCCCGGCTCGCCCCCGGCACGCCGGTGATCTCCGTCAAGGACGGCAGCTGGATGACGGCCAAGCAGGTCGGCAACCTGGAGGGCCGGATCACCCCGGCCAACCCGCGCAAGGCCGAGACCGCCCTCGGCCTCTTCGAACTGCATGTCGACACCGACGAGCTGACGAACCGGATCGCGCTGGCCCGCAGCGAGCGCACCACCCCGATGATGTTCGAGCACATGGTGCTGGAGCGGGCCCGCGCCGACCGCCGCAGGATCGTCCTCCCGGAGGGCGCGGAGGAGCGGGTGCTGCGCGCCGCCGAGGTGCTGCTCCGCCGCAACGTCGTCGACCTGGTGCTGCTCGGCGAGGAGGCGGTGATCCGCAAGAGGCTCTCCGAGCTCGGCATCGACCTCGGCCTGGACCGCGAGTCGGACCCCAGCACGGCCGCCCAGGCGACGATCGTCGACCCGGCCGAGTCCGACCTGCGGGACAGCTTCTCCCAGACCTACGCCGAGCTGCGCGCCCACAAGGGCATGACCGTGGAGCTGGCGCACGACATCGTCGCCGAGCCCACCTACTTCGGCACCCTGATGGTGCACGCCGGGATCGCGGACGCCATGGTGTCGGGCGCCGTCCACTCCACCGCGGCGACCATCCGCCCCGCCTTCGAGATCATCAAGACCGCCCCGGGCGCCCAGATCGTCTCGTCCTGCTTCTTCATGTGCCTCGCCGACCGCGTCCTGGTCTACGCGGACTGCGCGGTCAACCCCGACCCCAACGCCGAGCAGCTGGCGGACATCGCCATCCAGTCGGCCGAGTCGGCCGAGCAGTTCGGGGTGGAGCCGCGGGTGGCGATGCTGTCGTACTCCACCGGCACCTCCGGCAGCGGGCAGGACGTCGACAAGGTGCGCGAGGCCACCCGCCTGGTGCGCGAGCGCCGCCCGGACCTGCTGGTGGAGGGGCCCATCCAGTACGACGCGGCCGTCGACCCGACGGTGGCCGCCGCCAAGCTGCCCGGGTCGGAGGTGGCCGGCCGCGCCACCGTGCTGATCTTCCCGGACCTCAACACCGGCAACAACACCTACAAGGCGGTGCAGCGCTCGGCCGGGGCGGTGGCCGTCGGCCCGGTGCTCCAGGGGCTGCGCAAGCCGGTCAACGACCTGTCGCGGGGGGCGCTGGTGTCGGACATCGTGAACACGGTGGCCATCAGCGCGGTGCAGGCCCAGCAGAGCAAGTAAGGAGAGCGCGCGCATGTCCGATGCAGCCGGACCGAACCGGGTCCTCGTCCTCAACTCCGGCTCCTCCTCGCTCAAGTACCAGCTGCTGGACATGAGCGACGGCAGCCGGCTGGCGTCCGGCCTGGTGGAGCGGATCGGCGAGGCCGGCAGCGAGGTCGCCGACCACGCGCAGGCGCTGGAGCGGGTCTCCCGGGAGCTGTCCGGGCAGGGCCTCGGCCTGGACTCCCCGGAGCTTGCGGCGATCGGCCACCGGGTGGTGCACGGCGGGACGCTCTACACCGAGCCGACGCTGATCGACGACGCGGTGCTGGCCGGCGTCCGGGAGCTGGTGCCGCTGGCCCCGCTGCACAACCCGGCCAACGCGATGGGCATCGAGGTGGCCCGGCGGATGCGCCCCGACCTGCCGCAGGTCGCCGTCTTCGACACGGCCTTCCACTCCACCCTCCCGGAGGCCGCCTGGCGCTACGCGATCGACCGGGAGACGGCCGACCGGCACGCGGTGCGCCGCTACGGCTTCCACGGCACCTCGCACGCCTACGTCTCCCGGGAGACCGCCCGGCTGCTCGGCAAGGAGCCGGAGGAGGTCAACGTCATCGTGCTGCACCTGGGCAACGGCGCCAGCGCCTCGGCCGTGGAGCGGGGCCGCTGCGCGGAGACCTCGATGGGCCTGACCCCGCTGGAGGGCCTGGTCATGGGCACCCGTTCGGGGGACCTCGACCCGGCGGTGGTCTTCCATCTGCACCGGCAGGCGAAGCTCTCGGTGGACGAGGTCGACGCCCTGCTCAACCGCCGCAGCGGCCTCGTCGGGCTGTGCGGGGACAACGACATGCGGGAGATCGGCCGCCGGATGGCCGAGGGCGACACCGCCGCGCGCACCGCGTTCGACGTCTACGTCCACCGCCTGAAGAAGTACCTCGGCGCCTACACCGCCGTGCTGGGGACGGTGGACGCGGTGGCGTTCACGGCCGGCGTCGGGGAGAACTCGGCGGCGGTGCGGGCCGCGGCGATCTCCGGGCTGGAGCCGCTGGGCATGATCCTCGACCCGGTGCGCAACACCGTCCGCTCCGGCGCCGCCCGGCTGATCTCGGCGGACGGCAGCCGCACCGCGATCGCCGTGGTCCCCACCGACGAGGAGATGGAGATCGCCCGTCAGACGTATGCCCTGGCGCGAGGTGGCTCGGCCTCCTGAGATGCTGTCACTGGTCTGATGAATACATCCGCTTGTACGGCCGTCCGACGATGTGCGGCCCACTGTGTCGATGAAGCGATAGAACGGAAGTGCGCCGCGCATGCGTAGAGCGAAGATCGTCTGCACGCTGGGCCCCGCGACGGAGAGCCTGGAGCAGCTCCGCACCCTCGTGGACGCCGGGATGAACGTCGCCCGGATGAACATGAGCCACGGCACCCACGAGGAGCACGAGCTGCGGTGGAAGCGGGTGCGCCAGGTCTCCGAGGAGTCCGGCAAGGCCGTCGGCATCCTCGCCGACCTCCAGGGCCCCAAGATCCGCCTCGGCCGCTTCGCCGACGGCCCGCAGGAGCTGAAGCGCGGCGACGAGTTCACCATCACCACCGAGGACGTGCCCGGCGACGCCAAGGTCGCCGGCACCACCTACAAGGGCCTGCCCGGGGACGTCTCCAAGGGCGACCGCATCCTCATCAACGACGGCGCCATCACCCTGGAGGCCACCGGCGTCGAGGGCCCGCGGGTGCACACCGTGGTCATCGAGGGCGGCACGGTCTCCGACCACAAGGGCATCAACCTGCCCGGCGCGGCGGTCAGCGTCCCGGCGCTCACCGAGAAGGACGTCGAGGACCTGCGCT
Organism: Mangrovactinospora gilvigrisea; assembly: GCF_001879105.1. GTDB lineage: Bacteria > Actinomycetota > Actinomycetes > Streptomycetales > Streptomycetaceae > Mangrovactinospora > Mangrovactinospora gilvigrisea. The sequence goes on from NZ_MLCF01000060.1 coordinate 7,838, forward strand.
GGGCGCTGCGGATGGGCGCCGACTGGATCGCCCTCTCCTTCGTGCGCAGCGCCGCGGACGTCTCCCGGGTCCACGCGATCATGGACGAGGAGAACGTCCACTGCCCCGTGCTCGCCAAGGTCGAGAAGCCGCAGGCCGTCGACAATCTGATGGAGATCGTCGACGCCTTCGACGGCGTGATGGTGGCCCGCGGCGACATGGGCGTGGAGATGCCGCTGGAGGACGTGCCCTTCGTCCAGAAGAAGGCCGTCCAGCTGTGCCGCGCCTACGCCAAGCCGGTGATCGTGGCGACCCAGATGCTGGAGTCGATGATCAGCGCCTCGCGGCCGACCCGCGCCGAGGCCTCCGACGTGGCCAACGCGATCCTGGACGGCGCGGACGCGGTGATGCTCTCCGCGGAGTCCAGCGTCGGCAAGTACCCGATCGAGACGGTCCGCACCATGTCCCGGATCGTGGAGAAGGCCGAGCAGGAGATGCTCGCCAACGACCTGGCGCCGCAGCTTCCGGACCCGCGCACCCAGCCGGGCGCGGTGGCCCGCGCGGCGGTGGAGCTCGCCTCCAACCTGGAGGCGAAGGCGATCACCGCCTTCACCAACTCGGGCGACACGGCGCGCCGGGTGGTCCGCTACCGGCCGGCGCAGCCGGTGCTGGCGTTCACCACGGACGAGAAGACGCGCGGGCAGCTGGCGCTGAGCTGGGGCGTGGAGACGTTCGTGGTGGACAAGGTGGCCTCCACGGACGAGATGGTCAGTCAGCTGGACTCGGCGGTCACCGGGCTGAGCCGCTATCAGCACGGGGACACGCTGGTGATGACGGCCGGCTCGCCTCCCGGGGTGACGGGCACGACCAACCTCGTCCGCGTCCACCACCTGGGCACCAGGCAGTAGCGGCAGGGCG
>NZ_MLCF01000061.1 GCF_001879105.1 Mangrovactinospora gilvigrisea
CGCGAGCCGGACGGCGCCGCACCCAGCGCCGGCCCCGCAGCCGGTGGCCCGTCGGCGGGCGACGCGGCGCGCCCCGGTGGCTCCGGCTCGTCGGGCTCCGCCGGCGACGACGGCGGCGTGGCGCGCCCGGGCAGCTCCGGCCCGTTCCGTCCGCGGGCCGACGCGGTGGCGTCCGCGGGAGCGGATCCCGACGGGGCCGACGGCTCCTCCGGTGCCGCGCGCAGCGCCGGCCCTGCGGATGACGTCCCGTCCGCGGGGGACCCCGCCGGCGAAGACTCCGACGCGGCGCGGCCGGGCAGCTCCGGCCCGGCCCGTCCGCGGAGCGACGCGGTGGCGTCTGCTGGAGCGGATCCCGAGCGCGAGCCGGACGGCGCCGCACCCAGCGTCGGCCCCGCAGCCGGTGGCGCCGTGCTCGATGCCGACTCCGCGCGGATTGCCGCCGCGTGGGATCGGGATCTTGCGGCGCTCGCGGAGGAGCTGCGGCGGTCTCGCCGCGGGACGCGGGAGGTGCCGCTGCCCGGGACGCTGTCCGCGTCCCAGCTGCTGCGCGTCGCCGCCGATCCGGACGGGTTCGCACGGGAGCTGGCGCGTCCCATGCCGCGGCCGCCCTCGCCCGCCGCCCGCCGCGGGACCGCGTTCCACGCCTGGGTGGAGTCGCGGTTCGAGCCCCTGCCGCTGCTGGAGCCGGAGGAGCTGCCCGGCATGGAGGGCGAGGACGAGATCACCGACGACCGCGATCTCGCCGCCCTCAAGGACGCCTTCCTCCGCACCCCCTACGCCGAGCTGCGCCCGTACCGCGTCGAGGCGCCCTTCCAGCTGCGGCTCGGCACCCGCCTGCTGCGCGGCCGCATCGACGCCGTCTACCGCGACCCGGAGTCCGGCGACTTCGAGATCGTCGACTGGAAGACCAACCGCACCGAGACCGCCGACCCGCTGCAGCTCGCCGTCTACCGCCTCGCCTGGGCCGAGCTCGCCGGAGTCCCTGTGGAACGCGTCACCGCCGCCTTCCTCTACGTCCGCAGCGGCCGAGTCGTCCGCCCCGAACCGCTGCCCGACCGGGCAGAGCTCACCACCCTGCTGGACGGGGAACACCGCGGGGAATGAGAGAGTTGTGCCTGCGATGCATTCATCCACCCGGGGAAGTGACCACCCAGTGACCGTGACCCGTGCCGAGGCCGAACGACCGCCCCTCGCGCTCTCCCGCTCCAGCGTCGACCGGGGCAGCGAGCACCGGTTGGACGAGCCCTGGCTGGCGGCCGCATGGAGCAACCCGGGCACCCGGGTGCTGGTGGTCTCCCACGGGACGGCCTTCGTGCTCGACGTCCCCGACGGCGACGCGCCCGCCGGCACCGGAACCCACGCCGGCACCGGCGCCGCCGAGCTGGTGCTGCTGCCGTCCTTCGAGGCGCCCCAGGACGGCGACCGCTACTTCCTGGGCACCGACACCGACGGCGTCCACTACTTCGCCCTCGCCGTGGACGAGCTGCCCGGCCGCCTCGACGGCGCCGCCCGCCCGGCCGGCCTGCGCGAGGTCGGCGGCACCCTCGGCGACCGCGACGCCGGCCTGCTGGTGCACGCCGTCGCGCTGGAGAACTGGCACAGCAACCACCGCTTCTGCGCCCGCTGCGGCCAGCCCACCGCACCGGCCGCGGCCGGGCATGTGCGGCGCTGCGCGGCCTGCGGCACCGAGCACTACCCGCGCACCGACCCCGCGGTGATCATGCTGGTGACGGACGATCAGGACCGGGCGCTGCTGGGCACCCAGAAGCACTGGGAGGGCCGCTACTCCACGCTCGCCGGCTTCGTCGAGCCGGGGGAGCCGCTGGAGGCGGCCGTCGCGCGCGAGGTGCACGAGGAGACCGGCGTGCACGTGGTCAGCGCCACGTACGTGGACAGCCAGCCCTGGCCGTTCCCGTGCAGCCTGATGCTCGGCTACATGGCGCGCGCCGACAGCACCGAGATCACCGTGGACGGCGAGGAGATCGCGCACGCCCGCTGGTTCAGCCGCGACGAGCTGAAGGCCTCGGTGGAGGCCGGGGAGATCTCGCTGCCGGGGAAGATCTCGATTGCGCGCCGGCTGCTGGAGATCTGGTACGGCGGGCCGATCGACGCCCCGGGCGCCGACCGGCCGCGCACCTGATCAGCTCGCGAGGGCCTGCTTGACCTGGGCGAGCGACGGGTTGGTCATGACCACCCGCGCCCCGCCCGAGGTCGGCTCGACGACCACGGTCGGCACCGTCTGGTTGCCGCCGTTGGCCTCCTCGACGAACTTCGCGGAGGCCGGGTCCTCCTCGATGTTGATCTCGTCGAAGCCGATGCCCTCGCGACCGAGCTGGCTCTTGAGGCGACGGCAGTAGCCGCACCACGTCGTGCTGTACATCGTCACGGTCCCGGACATCCGAGGCTCCTTCTGTCTTCCTTGGTCTGGCGCTGCATCGGCACAACGCGCGGGGAGGCCCCCATCTTCCCCTGTGGACAAGTGGCATCTGTTGCCCGCGCTGTCCTCGGGACCTGAGAGCATGAGGAGCGTGGACGCAACACTCGCCGCCGACCAGATCCTCGATGCCCTCGACCCCGAGCAGCGCGCCGTGGCAACGGCCCTGCACGGTCCCGTCTGCGTGCTCGCCGGCGCCGGCACCGGCAAGACGCGGGCCATCACCCACCGCATCGCCTACGGCGTCCGCACCGGCGCCATGGTGCCGCAGCAGGTCCTCGCGGTGACGTTCACGACCCGCGCGGCCGGCGAGATGCGCGGCCGGCTGCGCACCCTCGGCGCGGAGGGCGTCCAGGCCCGCACCTTCCACTCCGCCGCGCTGCGCCAGCTGCAGTACTTCTGGGGGCGCGCGGTCGGCGGCGAGCCGCCCCGCATCGTGGAGCGCAAGGTGCAGTACGTCGCCGAGGCGGCGAGCCGCTGCGGCATCCGGCTCTCCCGCCCCGAACTGCGCGACCTCACCGCCGAGATCGAGTGGTCCAAGGTCACCCAGACCGCCCCGGAGGACTACCCGGCCGTCGTCGCCAAGCTGCGCCGCGAGGCGCCCCGCGACCCCGCCGAGACGGCCGCCGTCTACAGCGAGTACGAGCAGCTCAAGCTCAACCGCTGGGTGATCGACTTCGAGGACGTGCTGCTCCGCACCGTCGGCATCCTGGAGACGGTGCCCGAGGTGGCCCAGCAGGTCCGCTCCCAGTACCGCCACCTGGTGGTCGACGAGTACCAGGACGTCAGCCCGCTCCAGCAGCGCCTGCTGGAGCTGTGGCTGGGAGACCGGCAGAACCTCTGCGTGGTGGGCGACGCCAGCCAGACGATCTACTCCTTCACCGGCGCCACCCCCCGCTTCCTCCTCGACTTCCGGGCCCGCCACCCCGACGCCGAGGTGGTCAAGCTGGTCCGCGACTACCGCTCCACCCCGCAGGTCGTCCACCTCGCCAACGGGCTGCTCGCCCAGGCGAGCGGCGAGGCCGCCGCGCACCGGCTGGAGCTGATCGCGCAGACCGAGGCCGGCCCCGAGCCGGTCTTCACCGAGTACGCCGACGAGCCCGCCGAGGCCGAGGCCGTCGCGCACCGCATCCGCGACCTCGTCAACAGCGGCACCAAGGCCAGCGAGATCGCCGTGCTCTTCCGCACCAACGCCCAGTCGGAGGTGTACGAGCAGGCGCTCGCCGATCTCGGGCTCGCCGTCCAGATGCGCGGCGCCGAGCGGTTCTTCGAGCGCGCCGAGGTCCGCGAGGCCCGGGTGCTCCTCGGCGGCCAGGCCCGCAGCGGAGACTGGACGGGCCTCGCCGCCACCTCCGCCGATCCGCTGGAGACGCAGGTGCGGGCCGTCCTCGCCAAGCGCGGGCTGACGGCCGAGCCGCCGTCCGGCTCCGGCTCGGTCCGCGAGCGGTGGGAGTCGCTCTCGGCCGTCGCCCGGCTCGCCGCCGAGTTCGCGTCCGCCAACCCGGGTGCCGGGCTGGGCGAGTTCACCGCCGAGCTGGACGCCCGCGCCAATCTGCAGCACGCGCCCACGGTGGAGGGCGTCACCCTCGCCTCGCTGCACGCCGCCAAGGGCCTGGAGTGGGACGCGGTGTTCCTCGTCGGCCTCTCCGAGGGCATGATGCCGATCACCTACGCCAAGACGGACGAGGCCCTGGAGGAGGAGCGCCGGCTGCTCTACGTCGGCGTCACCCGGGCCCGCCGCCATCTGCACCTGTCGTGGTGGACGACGCGCACCCCGGGCGGCCGCGGCAGCCGGGTGCCCTGCCGGTTCCTCGACGGGCTGCGCCCCGGCTCCACCGCCCGTCCGGGCGGCGGCGCCAAGGGCCGCTCCGGCGCCGGTGCGGCGGGCGGCGGCCGCAAGCGCGGCCCGGTGCGCTGCCGGGTCTGCGGCTCGGCGCTCTCCGACGCCCGCGAGCGCAAGCTGCGCCGCTGCTCCGACTGCCCCTCGACGATGGACGAGGGCCTCTTCGAGCGGCTCCGCGAGTGGCGCGGCGATCTGGCCCGGGCCCGCAGCGTCCCCGCGTACGTGGTCTTCACCGACGCCACCCTGATGGCGATCGCCGAGTCGCGGCCCACCGAGATCCGGCAGTTGGCGGAGATCCCGGGCGTCGGCCCGGCCAAGCTCGACCAGTACGCGGAGGACGTCCTGACGCTGTGCACGGGGGGATCGGAGTCGCCCGAGTCGCCCGAGTCACAGGAGTGTGACGCCGGTGACACGACCGATACCTCGGATGCCCTGGACTCAGAGGGCGCCCGTACCGATACTTGATGCACGCGGTGGTAGGGGACACCAGCGACCGGGGGTCGGCGTTGTAGGCCGACGGGGCGCAAGTTCACTGCAAATCCGCAGGTCAAAAATGGTTTGCGCGGTTCTCGAAGACCGCACTAACCTACAGTCGAAACGTCCACCGGGGCTGATCGCAAGTCAGCCCCCGCACGCGCCGAAGGGAGGCGGAGAACATGGCAAGCATCAAGATCTTCTCGATCACCAGCGACAAACTGGCCGGAGCTGCCGGTGCCGCCTGCCCGAAGGCCGCGATTCTCCTGCCCACGCCGGAATGGCGCGAGCGGGCGACGTATGCCTCGGCACGTCGTGCGAACGAGCAGCGCAACCACCAGGAGCAGGGCCACATCCAGGACCGTGCCCGCCGCAATGGCAGCGATGGCATGGGCACCGGTGTTGTCATGGGTGGCTTTGGCTCCGAGATGTCCCTCGTCCTGAGGGGCCGCGGGAACCGACCCTGGCGAGAACGAACCTGAAGCACCTTCAGGTCCGAAGCTCTCCAGGGCCGCGAATCCCGCATCGGGATTCGCGGCCCTTTCGTTTGGGCGCAGCGTTTGGGCGCGGCGCGGCGGGTCCCAGCAGCACAGACGACGAAGACGAAGACGACGAAGAGGACGAAGAGCTCGTGACCGAGAACGGCGGAAACCAGGCACCCGGCTCCCGACCGGAGCCCGCCCACCCCCCGACCGCAGGTCGTCAACTCGCCTCCACCAAGGAAGGTCTCCCCATGCAGATCACCGTGTTCGAGGACGTCGAGCACGTCGAGGAGCTGGACCTCCCGTGCCGCTCCCACGACCCCGAGGTCTTCTTCGCCGAGACGCCGCAGGACGTCGAGTACGCGAAGGCCCTCTGCACCACCTGCCCCGTGAAGGCCGCCTGCCTCCAGGGCGCCCTCGACCGGCGCGAGCCGTGGGGTGTCTGGGGCGGTGAGCTCTTCGTCCAGGGTGTCGTCGTGGCCCGGAAGCGGCCGCGGGGGCGTCCGCGCAAGCACCCGCTGCCCGTCGAGCAGATCTGAGAACGGGGCCAGTGATGCGCACTCAGCTGAGCCCGCTTCAGCGGGACGTCCGCCAACTCGCCGCCGCACGCCCGGAGTTCCCCTCCCGGCATCTCGCGAACGCGGCCAAGGAACGAGAGCAGGAACCGATGAGCCAGTACGTCTACGACGTGCCTACCGCAGGAACCGAACAGATCAGGAGCCGTAACTTGCAACTCTTGCACGAAGCCCTGGCCAGGGCGCAGATGGCCGAGCGAATCCGCGAGGCGGAGCACCAACGCCTCGCTCGGCGCGTGCAGCGCGCCGAGCGCCTGCGCCGGCGTGCCGAGCGGGCGGGCCTGAAGGCCCGCAAGGCCGCGGCCCTCGTGGTCGCCCTCGGCCAGTAACGCCTCGCCCCGGCACCCCCTTCGCCCGCATCGGCGGGCGGACGGGGTGCCGGGGCAGAGCCGCGTCACCGGGGCAGCGGGTCACCCGGCGAAGCCGGATCACTCCGCGAAGCCGGGCAGCCACTCCTCGGCCTCGGCCCGAAACCGCGCGCGAGCGCCCAGCTGGCACAGGACGCCGATGGTGCTCAGCGTGACCCGGTGGATCAGCAGATACGACGGCGGCAGGTTCATCTGCCGCCCCAGGTCGTAGGCGGGCGATCGCGGATCCGCGATCCGCCCCGCCTGCGCCCGCATCCACTCCCGGGTGAACTCGAACTCCTCCACGCGCGCCGGCTCGATGATCGGCAGCAGCCAGTCGAGCACGGCGTCCGCGTCCAGCTCGATGGACGGCTTGACGAACCCCTCGCCGCGCAGCAGGTCCAGCACCGATTCCGCGTCGCCCTCCAGGGCCAGCCGCAGCGCCACCCCGATCGGCTCGGGCAGCCCGTCCGGCAGCCGGTCGACGGTGCCGAAGTCCATCACCCCCAGCCGCCACTCCTCCGGCCGGTCCGGATCGCCCAGCAGCCGGAAGTTCCCGGGGTGCGGATCCGCGTGCAGCATCCCGGTGCGCGCCGGTCCGGCGAAGAGGAAGTGCACCAGCAGCTCGCCGGCGGCGTCCCGCTCCGCGACGGTGCCGTGCGCCAGCACGTCCGACAGCGGGCGGCCCTCCAGCCACTCCGAGACCAGCACGCAGTCGGCCTGCGCGACCACGTTCGGCACCACGATCCGGTCGTCGTCGGCGAACTCGTCGGCGTGCGCCTGCTGGGCCTCGGCCTCCAGCTCGTAGTCGAGCTCCTCGGTGATCCGGCTGCGCAGCTCGGCGATGAGCGGCTTGACGTCCATCCCCGGCACCAGCCGTCCGAAGAGCCAGGAGACCCGGGAGAGCTGGTTGAGGTCCGAGACGAGCGCGGGGCCGGCCCCCGGGTACTGGACCTTCACCGCGACCTCGGTGCCGTCGTGCCACACCGCCCGGTGCACCTGGCCGATGGACGCGGCCGCCGCCGGCCGGTCGTCGAACTCGTCGAACAGATCGCGCCAGTCCGCGCCCAGCGACTCGGTGAGGACCTTGTCGACGCTGGCCGCGGGCATCGGCGGCGCGGCGTCCTGGAGGCGCGTGAGCGCCTCGCGATAGGGCCCGGCGAGGCTCTCCGGCAGGGCGGCCTCGAAGACGGACAGCACCTGCCCGAACTTCATCGCCCCGCCCTTCAGCTCGCCCAGCACCTTGAACAGCTGCTCGGCGGTCCGCTGCTGCAGTTCGGTGGCGACGATCTCGGCGGAGCGCCCGCCGATCCGCTTGCCGATCCCGAGCGTCGCCCGGCCGGCGAAGCCGAGCGGCAGGGTGGCGAGCTTGACGGTGCGGGACACCGCCTTGCGTGGCAGGTCGTTCACGGTTGTCCTCCCGGGGCCCCGACGCGCGCTGCTGGCATCTTCCCATTCGCTTCCATGGTCACCCCTCGGGGGACCCGGGCGGCACCGCGCGCACGGATGTGCGGGAGGGGCGCGGTTGTGGCCGCGGGGCGGTTGGCGGTGTCGGAGTACAGGCAAAAAATCGACGGTCGATCTGCCCCGCCATGTCCTGATATTCCCATGTTTTCATGGGCGTTGTGAGAGTGACCTACGCCATTTTCCTTGGCTGAGGGAGAGACTTTGCCGAGCACTCACAGGTACCGTCAACGGGTGGCAGCCGACCAGGATTCTCCTCGTTCGGCGTCGCGGAAGCGCGTGCGCGCGGCAGCCGCCGCGGGAGCGCCCCCGACGCCGGTGCAGGCCCGCCCCGGGGATGTGGAAGTGCGGCGCAGTGCGCGCCGGCGACGGACCGTGTCCGCCTACCGGGACGGCGAGCGCACCGTCGTGCTGATCCCCGCGCGGATGTCCGCGGCGGAGGAGCGCCGCTGGGTCGCCACCATGCTCGACAAGCTGGAGGCCCAGGAGAGCCGCCGGCTGATGGGCGACGAGGAGCTGGCCGAGCGCGCCGGGCTCCTGTCCGAGCAGTACCTCGGGGGACGCGCGGTGCCCAGCCAGGTGCGCTGGGTGACCAACCAGAACACCCGGTGGGGGAGTTGCACCCCCTCCGAGGGCAGCATCCGCCTCTCGCACCGCCTCCAGGGCATGCCCGAGTACGTGGTCGACTACGTGCTGCTGCACGAGCTGGCCCACCTCCTGGAGCCGGGCCACGGGCCCCGCTTCTGGAAGCTTCTGGAGCCCTACCCCCGCACCGAGCGCGCCCGCGGGTACCTCGAAGGGGTCGTCGCGGGGCCCAGGCTCCCCCCGCAGAAGCGCTGAGGCCTACGCCGAAGGCCGGGCGACGGCCGCCTCGACGAGCCGCCGCACGGAGTCGTCCGTGTCGGACGGGAGCGCGTCGGCGGGGAACCAGCGGACGTCCACCGACTCCTCGCTGACTGCCGGCTCCGCACCGGGCGGGGCGACGGCGACGTACTGGGCGTCGAGGTGGCGCCCGCAGCGCGGCACCTGATGGGCGTCGAGCACCAGCGGCGCGGGCGCGCGCAGCGCCAGCCCCGGGATGCCGGACTCCTCGACCGCCTCCCGCAGCGCCGCCCCCGCGAGGGTGGCGTCCGCCGGCTCGCAGTGGCCGCCGGTCTGCAGCCACATCCGCAGCTTGCGGTGGAGCGTCAGCAGCACCCGGTCGCCCTCCGCGGAGACCACCAGCGCGCTGGCCGTCAGATGGGCCCCGGGGTTCTCCCGGTACATCCCCCCGGGGTGCGCGGCGAGGTGGGCGAGGTACTCCTCGCGCAGCCCGTGCTGCCGGTCGTCCGGCGCGTCCCACTCCGTCAACACCCGTACCGCGTCCCCGTGCAGTGAAGTCACCATGCGCCCCACCCTACGGACGGCGAAAGCCGTCCGGGCGGGGCGCCGCGGAGCGAAGGGGCGGCAGCAGCGCGCCGCACCGACGGCTACTTCGACGAGGGCCCGTCGTCCTTCCCGTCCCCGTCGCCGTTCCCGTCGCCGTTCTCGCCGAGCATCCGGTCCAGCTCGGAGAAGTCGATCTCCCCGCCCGCGTCCTCCCGGTGCACGAACCCGTCCGGGTCGTCCAGGTCCTCGGGCGTCGGCAGCATGTCCGGGTGGTTCCACAGCGCGTCCCGGCCCTCCGCGCCGCGCGCGTCCGCGAGCGACGCCCACAGCCGCGACGCGTCCCGCAGCCGCCGCGGCCGCAGCTCCAGCCCGATCAGGGTGGCGAACGTCTGCTCCGCCGGACCACCGGTGGCGCGCCGCCGCCGCAGCGTCTCGCGCAGCGCGTCCGCCGACGCCAGCCGGCCCTTCGCGGCCTCATGGACGACCGCGTCCACCCAGCCCTCGACGAGGGCCAGCGCTGTCTCCAGCCGGGCCAGCGCCGCCTTCTGCTGCGGCGTGTCCTCCGGCTGGAACATGCCCTGCTGGAGCGCCTCCTGCAGCGCCTCGGGGTGGGACGGGTCGAGGTTGCCGACCATGTCCTCCAGCTTCTGGCTGTCCACCTTGATGCCCTGCGCGTAGCTCTCCACCGCGCCGAACAGGTGCGCCCGCAGCCACGGCACATGGACGAAGAGCCGCTGGTGCGCGGCCTCCCGCAGGGCGAGGTAGAGGCGCACCTCCTCGACCGGCACGCCCAGGTCCTTGCCGAACGCCTCGATGTTGACGGGCAGCAGCGCCGCCCGGCCGTCCTTCGCCAGCGGCAGGCCGACGTCCGTCGAGCCCAGCACCTCGCCGGCGAGGTTGCCGATCGCCTGGCCGATCTGCCCGCCGAACATCGCGCCGCCCATCGAGCGCATCATGCTCAGCAGCGGGCCGGCCATGGCCTGCATCTCCTCCGGAACCACCTGGCCCATCGCGGTGCCGACCTGCTCGGCGACCGGGTCGACCAGCTGCTTCCAGGCGTCCAGGGTGCCCTCGACCCACTCGGCGCGGCTCCACGCCACGGCGCTGCCGCCGCCCGCGGGGAGCGAGGTGACGCCGTCCAGCCACAGGTCGGCGAGGCGGACCGCCTCGGAGACGGCGTCGCGGTCGCCGCGGTCCATCGAGCGGTCCTTGGCGCCCTCGTTGCCGTCCGTGCCGCTCGCGGCGACCGTCTGGCGGGCGATGTCCTTGGCGAGCTGCCAGTTCACCGGGCCGCCCTCGTAGGAGAGCATCCGGCCGAGCTGCTGGAAGGCCTCGCCCAGGTCGCCGGGGTTCATGTTGCCGAAGAGGCCGGCGAGCGGGTTGTTGGGGTCGGACGGGTCGAAGCCGCCGGCGCCGCCGAAGCCGAACGGCAGGTTCCCGCCACCGCCGGAACCGCCCGAGCCGGACCCGGAACCGCCCGCACCGGACCCCGACGCGCCCGAGCCGGAACCGGATCCGGAGGAACCGGAGGAACCCGACGCGCCCGAGCCGGAACCCTGGGAGCCCGCTCCCTCGTTGTTGCCCTTGTCCGAGCCGTGGTCGCCGGAGCCGCTTCCGCCCCGCTTGTCGTCGGAGTCATCGGGGAGCCCGAATCCAAAGGGAAAGTTGCTCACGGTAGTTCCTCGGCTTCTCGACGCCTGGGCTTGGTGGGGCAGCCTCCGTACTCGGCCGGGCCGCCGCTCGGGCAGGATGGACGCTACGTGTCATGCGTACACACCCAAGCTAACCACGGGAGAAGCCGGTGAGTTCCCACTCGTCTGACGTTCGCTCTCGGCAGACCGGTGCCGGCGAGCCGAACCCCGGGGCCGGTCTGGTCGTCGCGGTGACGGGTGCCGCGTCCGGAATCGGCCGCCGCACCGCTCTCCGCCTGGTGGAGTGCGCGGACGTCAAGCGGGTGATCGCCATCGACGAGCGGCGCGGCGACGTCCCGGGGGCGCAGTGGCGCGTGCTGGACATCCGCGACCCCGCGCTGGCCGCCCGCCTCAAGGGCGCGGACGTCGTCCTCCATCTGGCCGTGGACATGGGGATGGAGTCCGACCCCAAGGCGCGCAGCGCCTACAACGTGCGCGGCACCCAGACGGTGCTGACGGCCGCGGCCGCCTCGGGCGTGCCGCGGGTGGTGCTGTGCACCTCGGCGATGGTCTACGGCGCGCTCCCGGACAACGACGTGCCGCTCGCCGAGGACGCGCCGCTGCGCGCGGTGGAGGACGGCTCGCTCGTCGGCGACCTGCTGGAGGTGGAGCGGCTGGGCCGGCGCGCGCCCCGCGCCCACCCAGGGCTGTCGGTGACGGTGCTGCGCCCGGCGGTCGTCGTCGGCGACGGCGTGGACACCGTCCTGACCCGGCACTTCGAGGCGCCCCGGCTCCTGGTGGTCTCCGGCTCGCGGCCCTGCTGGCAGTTCTGCCACCTGGACGACCTGGCGTCGGCGCTGGAGGCGGCGGCGCTGGGCAAGGTGGAGGGCGAGGTGACGGTCGGCTGCGACGGCTGGCTGGAGCAGGAGGAGGTCGAGCAGCTGTCGGGGATGCGCCGGATGGAGCTGCCGGAGTCGCTGGCGCTCGGCGCGGCGGACCGGCTGCACCGGCTCGGCATCACCCCGGCGCCGGCGGCGGACCTCGCCTACACGATGTATCCGTGGGTGGTGTCGGGCAGCCGGCTCCACGAGGCGGGCTGGCGGCCGACGCGCAGCAACGAGGAGGCGCTGGCGGAGCTGCTGGAGCAGGTCCAGGGCCACCACGCGGTGGCGGCCCGCCGGCTGGGCAAGAAGGACGCGGCGACGACGCTGGGCGCGGCGGGCGCGACGGCCGCGCTGGTCGGCACCGCCGCGTACATCCGGGCGCGGCGCCGACGCCGCGGCTGAGCCGTCGGCGGGGCGCGGCACAATGTGCGGCATGGCTCAGGTTCAGAACGCGATCAGGCTGCTGGCGCTGCGGGACGGGGCGCTGTCGGTGGACGAGGTGCGCGAGGCGGTCGCCGATCCGGCGGCGGGCGGCATCGCCGTCTTCATCGGCACGGTGCGGGACGACGACGAGGGGCGCGCCGTCACGGCGCTGGAGTACTCGGCGCATCCCTCCGCGGAGGCGGAGCTGCGCCGCGTCGCCGAACGGGTGGCGGTGAAGCACCCGGTGACGGCGCTGGCCGCGGTCCACCGCACCGGCCGGCTGGAGATCGGCGAGCTCGCGGTGGTGGTGGCGGTCGCCTGCCCGCACCGCGGCGAGGCCTTCGACGCCTGCCGGATGCTCATCGACGACCTCAAGCACGAGGTCCCCATCTGGAAGCACCAGCTCTTCGCGGACGGCACGGAGGAGTGGGTCGGCGCCTGCGGCTGAGGCCGGCCGCGGCATGGCCCCTTCCGCCCGTTGGCGGGCAGGGAGGACGGGTGGGATCCTGCCGGGAGGGCGGCTGACGGCCGATCAGGTGGTGTCGCTCCGGCCGGAACATTCCGGTCCGCCTGCCGGGTAGATTCTCATACAAGCCGAACACCCCCTTGCCACGTAACCTGAACGGCCGCCGGGCCGTTCTACGCGGCGGCAGGGGCAAGTGGCCTTGGGATGAGGGAGGTCGAAGTGGCGTCGCTGGTGTGGTTGCTGATTCCGCTGGTTGCGCTGCTGGGGGCGGTCGTGTGGAGCGTCTGGGCCGGGCGCGGCCGCTCCACCGGGGACGGCTCGTCCCTGGCCGGGTACGAGCGCTTCCAGCAGGCGATGCGCAAGGGCAGCGGCGGCGAGTAGCCCCCGCAGGGCCGGGGCGGGGTGCCCCCGCCCCGGACAGCCCGTTTATGGCGCGTCCAATAGGCTGCGGTCATGCCCCGGCGCACCGCGACCCTGCTCGCCTCCGTCATCGTCCTCGTCGTGCTTCTCGGCGTCACCGCGCTCATCCCGGTGCCGTACGCGGAGATGGGTCCGGGCCCGACGGTCAACACCCTCGGCAAGGACGGCAAGACCGAGGTGCTGCAGATCTCCGGACACCGGACGTATCCGACGTCCGGCAACCTCAATATGACGACCGTGCAGGTCACCGGTCAGGACTACCGGATGGACCTCTTCGAGGCGGTGCGCGGCTGGCTGCAGACTGACGCGGACGTGGTGCCCAAGAAGGTGCTCTACCCGTCCAACCTGTCCACCAAGGAGATCAACCAGCAGAACGCCGAGGAGTTCCAGGACTCCCAGGAGAGCGCGAAGACCGCGGCGCTCAAGGAGCTGGGGATCCCGGTGGGCACCCAGATCATCGTCAAGTCGGTGGTCAACGGCGAGCCGGCGGACGGCAAGCTCAACGCGGGCGACGCGATCGTGGCCGTCGACGGGCACAAGGTCACCGAGACCTCGCAGGTCGCCGCCTACATCACCAAGCACAAGCCGGGCGGGGCCGTGCGCTTCACCATCCGCCCCGACGGCGCGGAGAAGAAGGACGCCCCGGAGAAGACGGTTTCGGTCAAGACCGCCAAGGCGCCGGACGGCGGGCGGGCGATCGTGGGCATCACCCCCGGCGAGAGCCACACCTATCCGTTCGACATCAACATCAAGCTGGCGGACGTCGGCGGGCCGAGCGCGGGGCTGATGTTCTCCCTCGGGCTCATCGACAAGCTGCAGCCGACGAACCTGACGGGCGGCAAGTTCATCGCCGGCACCGGGACGATCGACGACAACGGCACGGTCGGCGAGATCGGCGGCATCACCATGAAGATCATCGCCGCCCGCCGGGCCGGGGCGCAGTACTTCCTCACCCCGGCAGGCAACTGCGCGGCCGCGGCCGACGCGAAGCCGGACGGGCTGACGCTCGTCAAGGTCGGCACGCTCGACAACGCGATGACCGCGCTGAAGGCGATCCGCAGCGGCGACGCCGGCGCGCTGACGCAGTGCCAGAAGTAACGTTCATCGCCCGTTCGCGGTGGTCCCGGCTCGCTCGCACCGTGCCCCGCGCCCCTTCGGGGCGCGTCAGTCGAACGTCGCCAGCAGCGCCTCGGCGAGGCCCGGGACGAGGTCCTTGCCGGTGAGGACCTCGCGCTCGGAGTCCTTCGCGCGCAGCCGCAGCGCCGCCTCCTGACCGCCGCCGCGCAGCACGGCCACCGTCATCCGGACCTCCTGGCGGTCGGGGTGCCCGGCCGCCCACTCGGCGAGCGCCGCGGGGTCGTCGGCGAGCTCCTTCGGCATCTGCCGCTCGCCGTCCGGCGGCAGCATCAGCCGCTCGACGGTGAGCGCGCAGCCCGTCACCGAGTCCGGCCAGGCGATGGTGGCCAGGAACTCGTCGAGCGGACGGTCCGCCGGCAGCTCGTCCTGGAGGATCGGCGTCAGCGCGGCGCCCGCGGCGGCGCCCTCGCCGTCCCCGTCCAGGCCGAGGCGCTCGGCGAGGCCGGGCGCCTCGGTGCGCAGCCGCGCGGTGTCGACCAGGGCGAAGAGCCGCGCCGGGGCGTCCCACCCGAGGCCGGCCGCATAGCGGTCGATCTCCAGGGCGGCACGGGTGAGGGGCGAGGCGGCGGGCGGGTTCGGAGTCTCGGGCATGCCCGTATCCTGCCAAACCGGCGACGCGGGAAAGGCGTTTGGCATCCCGGGCCGCGGGTGTGTAGAGTACTGATCACAACGACGCGGGGTGGAGCAGCTCGGTAGCTCGCTGGGCTCATAACCCAGAGGTCGCAGGTTCAAATCCTGTCCCCGCTACCACACCGAAGGCCCCTTCCGGATTTCCGGGAGGGGCCTTCGGCATGTCTCCCGTACACATCGCGCCCCCTGCGTCACGTTTCCCCCGTATGCCCCGCTATGCCTGACAAGCGAACTCCGCCCTGTACGACTAGATTGACGGTGTTTCGGGTGCGGTACCGGCTCTGGAGGGCGGACGGTGGCAACGACGCCTGGCGCGCCGCGCTCGCGGCGGATCGTCGAACTGTTCCTGCTGCTCTTCGCGGTCGGCATCGCCGCCTTCGGCTACATCCAGATCGGCACCAACCGGGACGGCAGCCCGCCGCCCGACACCGTCCGCAACGTGGTGGGCCTCGGGGTGCTCGCGCTGATCGCGCACGGCTTCGTCTGGTGGCGGGCGCGCTACGCCGACCCGCTGCTGCTGCCGGCCGCCGTCCTGCTCAACGGCCTCGGCCTGGTGCTGATCGCCCGGCTCGACCTGGAGACGCCGAGCTCGCAGGCGGCCGGCACCCAGATGCTCTGGTCGGCGCTGGGGGTGCTGTTCTTCATCGTGGTGGTGGTCTTCCTCAAGGACTACCGCCATCTGCAGCGCTACACCTACATCTTCGCGGTGCTGGCCATCCTGCTGCTGGTGCTGCCGATGTTCTTCCCGGCCACCTACGGCGCCCGGATCTGGGTGCGGCTCGGGCCGCTCAGCTTCCAGCCCGGCGAGTTCACCAAGATCCTGCTGACCGTCTTCTTCTCCGGCTATCTCGCCACCCGCGCGCACACCCTCACCCTCACCGGCAAGAAGATCTGGCGGTTCCAGTTCCCCAGCGCCCGGGTGCTGGCGCCGATCCTGCTGATCTGGCTGGTCAGCGTGCTGGTGCTGGTCGCCGAGACCGACCTGGGCATGTCGCTGCTGTTCTTCGGCGTCTTCATCGTGCTGCTCTACGTGGCCACCGGGCGCGGTAGCTGGTTCGCCATCACCCTGGGCCTCGCCGCGGTGGGCGCGGTGGCGGTCGGCTGGCTGGAGCCGCATGTGCACAGCCGGGTGGAGGACTGGCTGCACCCGCTGGCCAGCATCGAGCAGGGGCTGGGCGCCAACCAGCTGGCGCAGTCGATGTTCGCCTTCGCGGCCGGCGGGATGCTCGGCACCGGGCTGGGCCTGGGGCACTCGATCCTCATCGGGTTCGCGGCGAAGAGCGACTTCATCCTCGCCACCGCGGGGGAGGAGCTGGGGCTCACCGGGCTCACCGCGCTCTTCCTGGTCTACACGGTGGTGGTGAGCCGCGGGTACCGGGCGGCGGTGGCGGTGCGCGACCCGTTCGGCACGCTGCTGGCGATCGGCCTCGCGTCGCTGCTGGCCATCCAGGTGTTCGTGGTGGCCGGCGGCGTCACCGACCTCATCCCGCTGACCGGCATGACGATGCCGTTCCTGGCGCAGGGCGGCTCGTCGGTCGTCACCAACTGGATCATCATCGCGCTGCTGGTGAAGCTCACCGACCATGCGCGGGGGCCGGAGGCGCCGATGGTGCCGCTGGGCCCGCTCGGCCCGCTGGAGCCGATGGTGCCGCCGGCGAAGGGGCCGAAGGGGCCGAAGGAGTCGAAGGAGCCGAAGCGGCGGGGCCGCAGGGCAAAGTCCGAGCCCGAGCCCGAGCCGGAGAGGAAGGAGGCCGACTGATGCTGCGTCCGGCCCGCCGTACCGCGCTGTTCTGCCTCGTGCTGCTCGTCCTGCTGCTGCTGGGCTGCGCCCGCCTCCAGGTCCTCCAGGCGAACTCGCTGGACGACAACCCCGCCAACCGCCGCCAGACCATCGCCCGCTACAGCCGGCCGCGCGGCAACATCCTGGTGGACGGCAACACCGTCACCGGCTCCAGGGCGACCACCGGCCAGCTGAAGTACGAGCGCACCTACACCGACGGCCCGCTCTGGTCGCCCGTCACCGGCTATGCCTCCCAGGCCTACGGCACCGGCCTGCTGGAGGGCGTCGAGGACGACGTGCTGGCCGGCACCGACCCGCGGCTCAGCCGCTCCAGCCTCTGGGCCGAGCTGACGCGCAAGCAGAACCCCGGCGGCAACGTCTTCACCGCCATCAACGGCAAGGCGCAGCGCGCCGCGTACCAGGCGCTGGGCGGCAAGAAGGGCGCGGTGGCGGCGATCGACCCGCGCAACGGGCACATCCTGGCGCTGGTCACCAGCCCCTCCTACGACCCCGGGCGGTTCGCCGGCACCGACTCCGCCTCCGAGCAGGCGTGGAAGGCGCTGAACGCCGATCCGGCCAAGCCGATGCTCAACCGGGCGATCCGGGAGACCTATCCGCCCGGCTCCACCTTCAAGATCGTCACCGCGGTGGCGGCGCTGCAGAGCGGCGTCGTCACCGACATCGACGCCGCCACCGACACCCCGGACCCGTACACCCTGCCCGGCACCTCGACGAAGCTGACCAACGAGGCGGGCGGCTGCAAGAACGCCTCGCTGCGGGTGGCGCTGGAGAAGTCCTGCAACACCGTCTTCGCCCATCTCGCGGTGGACGTCGGCCAGTCGCGGATGCGGGAGACGGCGAACGCCTTCGGCTTCAACGACGCCGCGCTCGACATGCCCGTCCGGGTCGCGCAGAGCCTCTACCCCAAGGTGGACTACCCCTCGCAGGTGGCGCTGAGCGGCATCGGCCAGGGCTCGGACACCGCGACGCCGCTGCAGATGGCGATGGTCGCGGCGGCGGTCGCCGACGGGGGCAACCTGGAGCGTCCGCAGCTGCTGGACAAGCTCGCCACCTCGGACGGACGGACCGTCAGCTCGACCTCGGCGTCCACCTACCACCAGGTGATGGACTCCTCGACGGCCTCCGAGATGCAGTCGATGATGCAGGACGTGGTGAACTCCGGCACCGGCACGAACGCGCAGATCAGCGGCGCGGTGGTGGGCGGCAAGACGGGCACCGCGCAGCACGGCGAGAACAATGTGGCGACGCCCTACGCGTGGTTCGTCTCCTATGCCAAGCCCTCGGCGGGCGCGGAGTCGCCGGTGGCGGTGGCGGTGATCGTCGAGGACGGCTCCGCCAACCGCGCGGACATCAGCGGCGGCGGGCTGGCCGCGCCGGTGGCGAAGGCCGTGATGGAGGCCGTCCTCAACGGCTGACGGCCCGTTGGCCCGCCCGTTGATCCATCCGTTGATCAGCCGTTGACGCTCATCTGGAACGGTTGACACCGCATCAGCGTCCCTGCGGGGAGAGGCAGCTAGGCCGAACGAGTGAGCCGTGCGAGTCTCTCTGTCGCAATGTCGCTAAATCTCTGAAGATACGCGGCGGCCTGGGGTATACCGGATGTACGCGGGTGAGCAGGTGGTGGGACGATGCTCCAGTCAATGGGGTGGAGGGCCATGGGGGTTGGGACGGAGCCGGACGACGGCCCGGTGCGGCAGGACGCCGACCGGTCCGGCGCGTCCGCCGCTGCTCTGTTCCCGGGGCCCCGGCGCTCGTTCGAGGACGAGCTCGCCGCCCGCGAGGAGGCCGAGCTGGAGGCCCGCTACCGCCGTGCCGCCGACGCCGGGGACGCCTCCGCGGCGAGCCTGCTCGGCGCGCTGCTGCTGCGCCGCGGCGAACTCGCCGCCGCCGAGCCCTTCCTGCGCCGCGCGGCCGCGGCCGGGATCCGCGCCGCCGCCAACAACCTGGGCATGCTGCTCAACCGCCGCGGCCAGCCGGAGGCGGCCGCCGAGTGGTGGCGCCGCGCCGCGGTGGCCGGCAGCGCGCCGGCCGCCCATGCGCTGGGACGCCACCTGCGCGAGCGCGGTGAGGAGCCGGCCGCCGAGTACTGGCTGCGGCAGGCCGCCGAGCAGGGGCACCTCAAGGGCGTGGTGGCCCTCGCCGAGCTGCTGGAGCACCGTCAGGACCCGCGCGCCGAGCGGTGGTTCCGCTCGGCGGCGGAGGTCGGCCACACCGGCGCCGCGTACCGGCTCGCCCGGCTGCGGGAGGCGGCGGGCGACGCGCGCGGCGCGGAGACCTGGTACCGGCAGTCGGCGGCGCGCGGCCACCCGCGCGCGGCGCTGCGGCTGGGCGCGCTGCTGGAGCTGCGCGGCGAGACGGGCGAGGCGATGCGCTGGTACCGGCGCGCGGCCGGCTCCGACGAGCCGGACGCGGCGCGGGCGCTGGCGTACCTGCTGCTGGACGCGGGCGACGAGGAGGGCGCCGAGCACTGGTGGGAGGTGGCGGCGGAGGCCGGCGACGGCACCGCGGCGAACGCGCTGGGCGCGCTGTACGCGCAGCGCGGTGACGCGGCCGGCGCGGAGCCGTGGTACCGGCGCGCGGTGGCCGCCGGCGACGTCAACGGGGCCTTCAACCTCGGCCTGCTGCACGCCCGCGAGGGGCGGGCGGCCCATGCGGAGCAGTGGTACCGGCGGGCGGCCTACGCGGGGCACCGCGACGCGTGCAACGCGCTGGCGGTGGTGCTGCTGGAGCGGGGCGACGAGGTCGGGGCCGAGCCGTGGTTCTCCAAGGCGGCCGAGGCGGGGAGCGTCGACGCGGCGTTCAACCTCGGCATCCTGTACGAGGGGCGCGGACAGGTGCGGGCGGCGTGGCCCTGGTACGAGTCCGCCGCGGAGGGCGGCCACGCGGCCGCCGCGCTGCGGCTGGCGTCGCTGGCGGCGGTGGGCGGGGACGCGGCGCTGGCCCGCACGTGGGCGCTGCGCGCGGCGGGCCTGGGCGACGTCGATGTGGCGGAGCAGGCCGCCGACCTGATGGCCCAACTGGACGGCCGCCTTACCGCTTGACGCGGCGCCCTGTTCGCCGCCCCTCCGCCCCTCCGCCCCGGCACCCCGCCCGGACCGCTTCGCGGTCCGCGTGGGGCGCCGACTGGGCGGTCAGATGGCGCGCCGGTCCGCGACGGCCTTCTCCAGGCGTGCGCCGAACTCGGCGTCCGCCGCGCGGAAGTTGGCGACGGCCCGCTCCGCGATGTCGTCCCGCGACACCGCGGAGATCGCGCCGGCGAGGTTCGCCACCAGGCGCGCCCGCTCGCCCTCGTCCATCAGCCGGTACAGGCTGCCGGCCTGGACGAAGTCGTCGTCCTCCGCGTGCACCGCCGCGGCGTGCGTCCCCGTCGTCCCGGACACCGCCACCGGCGCCGACAGCGGCCGGCCCGTCTCCGCGGGGCCGCCGAAGCTGTTCGGCTCGTAGTTGCGGTCGCGCCCGTGCCGCCCGTCGTACAGCGCGCCGTCCCGCCCGTACGTCCGCGCCTCCGCGGCGTGCGGGCGGTTCACCGGGAGCTGGTCGGCGTTGATGCCGACGCGGTAGCGGTGCGCGTCCGCGTACGCGAAGAGCCGCCCCTGCAGCATCTTGTCCGGCGACGGCCCGATCCCCGGCACGAAGTGCGCCGGCGAGAACGCCGACTGCTCGACCTCGGCGAAGACGTTGTCCGGGTTCCGGTTGAGCGTCATCCGTCCGATCTCGATCGGCGGGTAGTCGGCGTGCGGCCACACCTTCGTCAGGTCGAACGGGTTGAAGCGGTAGGCGGCCGCGTCCGCCGCCGGCATCAGCTGGACCTGCACCGTCCAGGACGGCGGCCGCCCGGCCTCGATCGCCTGCCGCAGGTCGCGCTGGTGGCTGTCCGGGTCCTTGCCGGCCAGCTCCGCGGCCTCCTCGGCCGTCAGGTTGCGGATGCCCTGGTCGGTCTTGAAGTGGTACTTCACCCAGAACTGCTCGCCGTCCTCGTTGACCCACTGGAAGGTGTGCGAGCCGTAGCCGTTCATGTGCCGGTAGGAGGCTGGGATGCCGCGGTCGCCGAAGAGCCAGGTGACCTGGTGGGTGGCCTCGGGCGACAGGCCCCAGAAGTCCCAGACGCTGTCGGGCTCCTGGCTGCCGGTGTACGGGTCGCGCTTCTGGGTGTGGATGAAGTCGGGGAACTTCAGCGCGTCCTTGATGAAGAAGACCGGGGTGTTGTTGCCGACCAGGTCGTAGTTGCCGTCCTCGGTGTAGAACTTCACGGCGAACCCGCGCGGGTCGCGCACCGCGTCCGCGGCGCCGAGGTTGCCGGCGACCGTGGAGAAGCGGACGAAGACCTCGGTCTCCTTGCCGACCTCGGAGAGGAACGCCGCCCTGGTGTACGGGGTGACGTCGGCCGTCACCGTGAAGGTGCCGTAGGCACCCGCGCCGCGGGCGTGCACCACGCGCTCCGGGATGCGCTCCCGGTTGAAGCGCGCGAGCTTCTCGAACAGGTGCTGGTCCTGGAGGAGGGCCGGCCCGCCGACGCCGGCGGTCTCGAGGTTCTGGTTGTCCGCCACCGGGGCGCCCGACTCGGTGGTGAGGATCGGGCGGGAGCCGTCGTGAGCAGCCATGGAGGGTCCTCCCTGTTCGCATTCTGGTCTCGGTGCAAGAGTGAATCCGATCCTAATCAAGACTTTGTCTAAGTCAATATGCGCTCCGGATCCGGACATGCTGGTAGCATGAACGCCATGAGTGACCTGCTGGAACGACTCCGCGGCCGCGGCTGGCGGCTCACCGCCCAGCGGCGGGTCGTCGCCGAGGTGCTCGACTCCGGCGAGCACGTCCACCTCACCGCCGACGAGGTGCACGGCCGCGCCGCCGCACGCCTGCCCGAGATCAGCCGTGCCACCGTCTACAACACCCTGGGCGAACTGGTGTCCCTCGGCGAGGTGCTCGAGTTCTCCGCCGACGGCCGGGCCAAGCGCTACGACCCCAACGCCCGACATGCGCACCAGCACCTGGTCTGCTCGGGCTGCGGCTCGATCCGCGACGTGCACATCGCCGGCGACCCGATGGGCGCGCTGCCCGAGTCCGAGAGCGCCGGCTACGCCCTGGAGGGCGTCGAGATGACGTTCCGCGGCCTCTGCCCCGACTGCCGGGCCAAGCGCGGCGCCTGACGCCCCGTCGCCCCGGGAGCCCTCGGAATCCCGGAGGCCCGGACGCCCCGGAACCCCCCGAACGCCGAACCGCCCCCGAGCGCAGTGCTCGGGGGCGGTTCGCTGTGCGGATGCGGCGGTCAGCGGCCCTCGCCGTCCACCGTGCGGCCGCGCTGGTTGCGGCCCGGCGTGCCGTACGGGTAGTCCGCCGGCAGCGGGTCGCTCGCCTCGTCCAGGCGCGCCGTCTCCTCCGCCGTCAGCTCCAGGTCGACGGCGCCCAGGTTGTCGTCCAGCTGGGCGAGGGTGCGCGCGCCGAGGATCACCGAGGTGACACCCGGACGGGCGGCCAGCCAGGCGAGCGCCACCTGGCCCGTCGACACCCCGTCGCCGTGCTTGCCCGCGATCTCCTCCAGCGCGTCCAGCACCAGCCAGGTGCGCTCCTGCTTGCGGCGCCGCTCCCAGGCCTCCACGCCCCGCTCCGGGTTCTCGCCCAGCCGGGTCGCGCCCGACGGCGGCTCCTCCCGCTTGTACTTTCCGGTCAGCCAGCCGCCGCCCAGCGGCGACCAGGGCAGCAGCCCCAGGCCGGCGTCCTGCGCGGCCGGCACGATCTCCCACTCCAACTCCCGCACCAGCAGGTTGTACTGCGGCTGGAGGGTGACGGGACGGGCCAGGCCGAGCCGCTCCGCGGTGTCCACGGCCTTGGTCAGCTGCCAGCCGGTGAAGTTGGAGAGGCCGACGTACTGGATCTTGCCCGCGTGCACGGCGTCGTCCAGGAAGCGCAGCGTCTCCTCGACCGGCGTCAGCGGGTCCCAGGCGTGCACCTGGTAGAGCTCGACCGAGTCGGTGCCCAGCCGGCGCAGCGAGTTGTCCAGCGCCCGGGAGAGGTGGCGGCGCGAGAGGCCCACCTTGTTGGGGCCCTCGCCGGACGCGAAGCGGCCCTTGGTGGCCAGCACGATGCGGTCGCGGACGCCGGGGCGGGCGGCGAGCCAGCGGCCCAGCACCTCCTCGGTGGTGCCGCCCTGGTAGACGTCCGCGGTGTCGATGAACGTCCCGCCGACCTCCAGGAACCGGTCGAGCTGGGCGAAGGCGCCGGCCTCGTCCGTCTCGCCGCCGAACGTCATGGTGCCGAGGGCGTACTCCGAGACGGCGCAGCCGGTGCTGCCGAGCAGCCGGTACTTCATGGTGGTCCTCGTCTCCTGTGGTGAACCGGTGAATCCGTTGGGCGAGGTCCCAGCCTCGCCGCCCGGGCGGCCCGGGGTCCAACACCTATCCGTGCACCGATTCAGCAACTAGGGTGCTCAATCGTGGAACTGCGCCAGCTGGAGTACTTCGTCGCGGTGGCCGAGGAACGGCATTTCACCCGGGCCGCCGCGCGCCTGCACATCGCCCAGTCCGGGCTCTCGGCCGCCGTGCGGACGCTGGAGCGCGAGCTGGGCGCCGAGCTGTTCGCGCGCACCACCCGCCGCGTCGAACTGACGGACGCGGGCCGCGCGCTGCTCGGCGAGGCGCGCCGCACCCTCGCCTCGGCGGAGGCCGCGCGGGAGGCGGTCGCCGCGGTGACGGGGCTGCTCAGCGGCACCCTGACGGTCGGCGCCGAGCAGTGCATGGGCACCCTCGACCCGGTCTCGCTGCTCGCCGACTTCCGCACCCGACACCCGGGTGTCGCCGTCCAGTTGGAGCAGGCCGGCACCGGGCGGCTCGCCGCCGAGGTGCGGGCCGGGCGGATGGACGTCGCCTTCGTCGCCTCGGACGCGGCGACCGGCACCCAGCTGGACGGGCTGGCGCTGCACCCGCTCGCCGAGTCGCCGATGGTGCTGCTCTGCCGCCCGGACCATCCGCTGGCCGCGGCCGAGCGCCCGGTGCCGTGCGAGCGGCTGGCCGGCGGCGTCTTCGTCGACCTGCACCCGGACTGGGGCTCGCGGCGGGTCGCCGAGGCCGCGTTCGCCGCGGCGGGCGTGCCGCGGCGGGTGGCCATGGAGGTCAACGACGTCCATGCGCTGGTGGTGCTCGTCGGACGGGGCCTGGGCGCCGCGGTGGTGCCGCGGCCGGTGGCCGACAAGGAGGTCGCCCGGGAGCTGGGGCTGCGCGCGGTGCCGCTGGAGGGGGCGCCGGTCTGGCGGGTCTCGGTGGCGACGGCGGCCCCGCGCACGGCGGGCTCGGCGGCGGGCCGGGCGCTGCTGGCCGCCATCCGGGAGCGGCTGCTGCCGGTCTCCGCGCACAGCGATTTGCGCCGGTCGGGGGCCGTGGCCTAAGCTGAAGACACACAACGACGCGGGGTGGAGCAGCTCGGTAGCTCGCTGGGCTCATAACCCAGAGGTCGCAGGTTCAAATCCTGTCCCCGCTACCAGTGAGGCGAGAGGCCCGGAACTTCGGTTCCGGGCCTCTCGCCGTTGTGGTGCGCGGGTGCGCGCCCGGTGGGGGCGCGGGCACCCGGGGCCGCGAGCCGGAGGGCGGCCCCGGGGTGCGTGCCGCGGCGGTCAGCCGCCGAGATACCTCAACAGGTCTTCGTGCAGGTGCCCGTTGGAGGCCGCCGCGCTGCCGGAGGTGACGCCGGGGACGCCGTCGAGCCCGGTGAAGCGGCCGCCGGCCTCCTCGACGATGACGGCGAGCGGCGCCATGTCCCAGAGGTTCAGCTCCGGTTCGGCGCAGATGTCCAGGGCGCCCTCGGCGATCATCATGTACGGCCAGAAATCGCCGTAGCCGCGGCAGCGCCACACGGTGCGCTGCAGCTCCAGCATCGCCTCCAGCCGTCCGGCGTCCTCCCACTCCGGGATGTCGGAGTAGCCGAGCGAGGCGTCCGCGAGGGCGCCGACGCCGGAGACGGCGATCCGGCCGGCCTTGGTGAGGGAGCGTCCGGTGAAGGCGCCCGAGCCGATCGACGCCCACCAGCGGCGGTTGAGCGCCGGGGCGGAGACGAGGCCGACCACGGGCCGCTCGGTGCCGTTCTCGTCGCGGTCCAGCAGCGCGATGAGGGTGGCCCAGACGGGGACGCCGCGCACATAGTTCTTGGTGCCGTCGATCGGGTCGATGACCCAGCGGCGGGGGCCGGTGCCGGTGGTGCCGAACTCCTCGCCCACCACGGCGTCGCGCGGGCGGCTGCGCGCCAGCGAGCCCCGGATCAGCTCTTCGGCGGCCTTGTCGGCATCGCTGACCGGGGTCATGTCGGGCTTGGTCTCGACCTTGAGGTCGAGGGCCTTGAAGCGATCGAGCGTCAGATCGTCGGCGGCGTCGGCAAGGACGTGGGCAAGTCGGAGGTCGTCCAGGTAGTCCGGCATGGGCCGAACCCTACCTTTCGCGGCCCTCCGCGGGCGTCAATGCTGGCCGCCCGCAAGTTGGAGGCCGACCACACCGGCGATCACCAGCACGATGGAGACGATCTTCAACACCGAGGTGACGTCGCCGAGGAAGACCATTCCGAAGACGGCGGTGCCGGTGGCGCCTATGCCCGTCCACACCGCGTACGCGGGGCCGACGTCGAGGGTGCGCAGCGAGAGGGTGAGCAGGCCGAAGCTGCTGAGCGCGAAGGAGGCGAAGCCGATGGTGGGCCAGAGCCGGGTGAAGCCGTGGCTGAGCTTGAGGCAGACCGCGAAGCCGGTCTCGAGGATTCCTGCGGTGATGACGAGCAACCACGCCATGCGCCGTGCCTCCTGACCGTCCGTTGGCTCGCCGGGTGATGAGCGGCTCGAGTACTGATCAGTCTGCCTGTACCCGAACAGCTCAGCACTGAGGCAATCCCCCGATATTCCCCTGGGGTCACCCCCTACGGTGCCCTTCCGGCCACGCAAACCGGGTCAGTCGCCCTCGCGGCGGTCGCGGGTGCGGAGCAGGCGGCGGAGGGAGTCCAACCGGGCCGGCTCCGCGTGCCCTTCGGCGACCCACGCGTCGAGCGCGCAATCGGGTTCGTCGTGGGAGCAGTTGCGCGGGCACTCCGCCGTGCCCGGCACCAGATCGGGGAACGCCTGGACGACGCGCGAGGCGTCCACGTGCGCCAGGCCGAAGGACCGCACCCCGGGCGTGTCGATCACCCAGCCGCCGTCCTCGCCCGGCAGCGCCAGCGCCAGCGCCGAGGTGGTGGTGTGGCGGCCGCGCCCGGTGACGGCGTTGACGTGCCCGATGGCCCGACGCCGCTCCGGGACGAGCGCGTTCACCAGCGTCGTCTTGCCCACCCCGGAGTGGCCGACGAAGACCGTGCTGCGGCCGGCGAGCCGCTCGGCGAGCTCCGCGGGGACCTCGGCGTCGTGCCGCGTCACCACATGCGGAACGCCCAGGTCGCGGTAGGTGGCGAGGAATTCGTCCGGGGCGCGCAGATCGGACTTGGTGAGGACGAGCAGCGGTTCGAGCCCGCCGTCGTAGGCGGCCACCAGGCAGCGGTCGACGAGGCGGGGCCGCGGCTCGGGGTCGGCGAGCGCGGTGACCACCGCCATCTGGTCGGCGTTGGCGACGATGACGCGCTCGTACGGGTCGTCGTCGTCGGCCGTGCGGCGCAGCACCGACGCGCGCTCGGCGACGCGGACGATTCGGGCAAGCGTTCCCTCGTCGCCCGTCAGGTCGCCCACCAGCAGCACCCGGTCGCCCACCACCACGGGTTTGCGGCCGAGTTCGCGGGCCTTCATAGCGGTGACGATCCGGTCGTCGACGAGGCAGGTGACGCGGCCCCGGTCGACGGTGAGCGCCATGCCCTGCACGGCGTCCTCGTGCTTGGGCCGGGTGTGGGTGCGGGGGCGGCTGCCCCGCCGGCCCGGGCGGATCCGGACGTCCTCCTCGTCGGCGTCCTTGCCGTAGCGGCGCACGCGATCACACGCCCGAGGCCAGCGGGCCGGCCACGCCCTCGAGCATCGCCGTCCACAGCCCGGGGAAGTCCGGGAGGGTCTTGCCGGTGGTCGCGACGTTCTCCACCTCGATGCCGTCGACGACCAGGCCGAGCACCGCGGCCGCGGTGGCCAACCGGTGGTCGTCGTAGGTGCGGAAGAGACCGCCGTGCAGCGGGCGGGGCCGGATCTCCAGGCCGTCCTCGGTCTCCGAGACGTCCCCGCCCAGGGCGTTGAGCTCGCGGGCGAGCGCCGCCAGCCGGTCGGTCTCGTGGAGCCGGAGGTGGCCGATGCCGCGCAGCCGGGACGGGCCGTCGGCGAGCGCCGCCACCGCGGCGATCACCGGGGAGAGCTCGCCGACCTCGTGCAGGTCGCGGTCGATGCCGTGCACCGTGCCGGTGCCGGTGAAGGCGAGCCCCTCCGGGACGAGCGCGCAGGAGCCGCCCATCTCGGTGAAGATCTCGCGCAGCCGGTCGCCGGGCTGGGTGGTCGACTCCGGCCAGTCGCGGACGGTGACCCGGCCGCCGGCCACCAGCGCGGCGGCGAGGAACGGCGCCGCGTTGGAGAGGTCCGGCTCGACCACCAGGTCCCGGCCGAGCAGCGCGCCGGGGGCGACCCGCCAGACGCCGGGCCCGCCGCCGTCCTCGGGGGAGTCGACCTGGGCGCCGGCCCGGCGCAGCATGTCGACGGTCATCCGGATGTGCGGCAGCGAGGGAAGCGTGCGGCCGGTGTTGCGGACCTCGACGCCCTGGTTGTAGCGGGCGCCGGAGAGCAGCAGCGCGCTGACGAACTGCGAGGAGGCGGAGGCGTCCACGTCGACCGGGCCGCCCTCCAGGCCCCCGCCGCCGTGCACGGTGAGCGGCAGCGCGCCGCGCCCGTCGTCGTCGATGCGGGCGCCGAGGGCGCGCAGCGCGTCGATGACGCCGTGCAGCGGGCGCTCGTGGGAGCGGGGGTCGCCGTCGAAGCGGATCGGGCCGTCGGCGAGGACGGCGAGCGGCGGCAGGAAGCGCATCACGGTGCCGGCGTTGCCGACGTCCACCCGGGCGGGGCCGTGCAGCGGGGCGGGGACGACCCGCCAGGCGCCGCCGCCGGGGCCGCCGAGGTCCTCGATGACGACGCCCAGCGAGCGCAGCGCCTCGGCCATCAGCAGCGTGTCGCGGCTGCGCAGGGGGCGGCGCACATAGCCCGGGTCGGCGGCGAGGGCGGCCAGGACGAGCGCGCGGTTGGTCACCGACTTCGAGCCGGGGACGGTGACGGTCGCGTCGAGCCGGGCGGGTGCCTTCGGTGCGGGCCAGGGGGCGTCGGTCATGGGGACAACCTTATAGAGGCCGCGGGGTGCCCGCGGGTATCCGTCCGGGTGCCCGCGGACGTCAGGGCGTCACCGACAGCAGCCGGCTCGCGGCGACGGCCAGGCAGGCGAGGGAGACCGCGAAGAAGAGGAAGATCCACAGGCCGGCCGGGAACGGGGTGAGCCGGCCGAGCTGGTCGGCGTCGGACTCGGGGGCCTCGCCGCGGCTCCGCTTGGCCTGCAGCTCGATGACCGGGCGCACCCCGGAGAGCACCAGGAACCACACCACGACATAGGCGAAGCCGGCCTGCACGGAGGCGGAGGCGAACCACGAGACGGCGAAGATCAGCCCGCCGGTGACGAGCACCGCGACGACCCCGTAGGCGTTGCGGATCATCAGCAGCATCAGGAAGAGCAGCACGATGGCGAGCCACAGCAGCGCGGTGATGTGGTCCGCGGACAGCAGCCACGCCCCGGCGAGGCCGACGATCGGCGGGGCGGTGTAGCCGGCGGCGGCGGTCAGCACCATCCCCGGGCCGTGCGGGCGGCCCCGGGAGACGGTGAGCCCGGAGGTGTCCGAGTGCAGCCGGATGGACGTCAGCCGACGGCCCGTCAGCACCGCGGCCAGCCCGTGGCCGCCCTCGTGGGCGATCGTCACCAGGTTGCGGCCGATGCGCCAGCTGGGCCGCGAGACCACCAGCAGCAGGGCGGCCGCGGCGGTCGCCCAGACCAGCCAGAGGGCGGGGGCCGGCTGGGTGCCCAGCACGTCGTGCCAGACCTGGGAGAGGTGGGCTCCGGTCGTCGTCTCGCTCATGGTGGAGGGGACGCTACACGGCGCGGCTGAGTTCCGGCCCGGTACATCAGCCGGATATATATGTGTACGATGAATTCGAGATGAGCGCCGAGCAGCAGGTCCACGATGGGGAGCCCCGCGACGAGGCGGGCGCACGCGTCGAGAAGGCCGCCCGCGGGCTGCTCCGCAGCCTGGGAACCGTCTCCCGGGTGCTCTTCGAGGCCGCCGACTTCGGCCTGCCGCGCAGCTCCCTCAACGCGCTGGACGCGCTGGCCGACGGTCCCCGCCGGGTGACCGAGCTGACCGCCCCCACCGGCCTCACCCAGCCGCGGGTCACCGTGGTGCTGCAGACCCTGGAGGAGGCCGGGCTCGTCGAGCGGCGCCGCTGCGACGAGGACCGCCGCTCCATCCGCGTCCGCATCACGCCCGCGGGCCTGGAGGTGCTGGACCGCGGCCGGCAGCGGATGGCCGCCCGGCTGCTGGACGGGCTGCGCGAGCGCGGCGACGACCCCGAGCGGGCCGTCGCCGAGGCCCGGCAGGCCGTCCGCACCCTGCTCGCCGCGCTCGAACCGAGCGCACTGGACTGAACGCACCACCGAACGGAGGTCAGTTGACCGCGCGCCCCGCCC
>NZ_MLCF01000062.1 GCF_001879105.1 Mangrovactinospora gilvigrisea
CCCACCTGCCCCTCCCCACCCCCACCGGATCCACACCCCCGAGTGATCGCGCCGCACGCAACCCGTTCCACAACCGCTCCGCGAACCCGGTAGTCTGGGCGCGGTCGCCCCACGGCGACCCCCGCCTCCGTAGCTCAGGGGATAGAGCACCGCTCTCCTAAAGCGGGTGTCGGCAGTTCGAATCTGCCCGGGGGCACAGTGCGCGAGACGCACCGAAGGCCCAGACCGACCGGGGTGAACCGGGTGGTCCGGGCCTTCGGATTGTGCGCTTCCGGTGCTTGTTGTCCGGGCCGGGACCTGCGGCTTTCGGCACCCGGGCGGATACCCCGCTTGCAGTGGTGAGGCCGGTGCTGGTGTGTCGGAGATTGAGGAAGTACACGCCTCGGGAACCTCCTGACGCGCTGTTACGTCAGTAGTGGTGAACCACCATTCGCACGTTCACCGACTCTGGGTTTGCGGTGACGGACGGGCCTGGCCGAGGGACCACGGGGGCGCTCCTGGCCGAGGACGTCCACGGCAAACCCTGGAGGACCGGATGGATTGGACGAATGTGGTTTGGGTTGTCGGCGTTACGACCGTCGGACACCTGGTCGCGTTCACCACGATCGCTCTCAGGTCCCTCTCGGGAACGAACCCGCGTGATCGCCCCGCAATCCTCCGGGCTCTGGCGGAGGTCGGGCGGTCTTTGGGGCGTCGGCGGCGGCGTTGACGGCTACCGAGCCGCCCTTGCTGGCGAGGAGGAGGTTAAAGACCCCTCTGCGTCTTCAAGGGCGGCTCGCTGTGCTTCAGGCTACGGGGCGTCCGGGGCCTTCCACAGGACCGCGGTGGGCTGCTCGGGGGTGAGGTGGAGGGCGCCGGTCCAGGAGAGGAAGGACGGGGTGGGGAGGTCGTCGGTGCCCAGGAAGAAGGCCCGGGTGGCGGCGGTGACGTCGAGGGTGGCGGCGGATTCGGTGAGGGGGGTGCGCTGGACGTCGATCTCGGCGAGGTCGGCCTGGGTGGTGCCCGGCGGGAGTTCGACGGTGGTGGCGGCCGCGCCGTCGCGGTTCACCGCCGAGGTGGCGACGCCGTGGTCGGAGCGGTAGACGGTGGCGTCCCCGCGCAGCCGCACCGTGACCGTCAGTCCCACGTTGCCGGTGTCGGCCGTCGGGGAGGCGGTGTGGGTGACCGCGATCCACAGGTAGTCGCGCTGGTCGCTCAGTGCTGGGGTGGACGGATCGGCGGGCGACTCGATCTTCCCCTCGCGGGACATCTCCTTCGCCATCACCGGATACGTCCACGGGTTGACGTCCATCATGTGCTCGCGCGGCTGGCCGCTCGGCAGGTCCTGCAGCGGCGAGAGCGCGAACCGCATCGGGTCGTCGATCGCGTCGCACATGTTGTTGTTGGAGGTGCAGGTCTCCAGCCGCGGACGGTCGCCGTTCTCGTAGGACCCCGCGTAGGCGAGGGTCTGGTGGTTGGCCGCCTGGTACACGCCGGTGTCCGGGACCCGGTTGCCGGCGGCGTCGATCTCCACCCGGTAGACCCACTCGATGTCGGTGGTGCGTCCCCAACGGGACATCAGGGCGGGGGAGTCGGTGCCGCCGTCCTCGTTGCTCCAGATCACCGAGTACTGCAGGATCCGGTGGCCTGGCGTGGTGGCGGGCAGGAACTCGTGCCACATCAGCAGCGGGGTGTCGGTGGTCGCCGACTGGAACGCGCTGCCGAGCGCGGGGACGTTCCGTCCGTACAGCACGGGCGCGTTGCGCAGCACGATGCCGGTGTCGCCGGTCTCCGGGCGGACGTCCACCGCGAGGCCGGAGAGCCGCGCCGTGCGGGCGCCGGCGGGCGAGCGGTCCGCGGCGAGCGCCAGCCGCAGGTGGTGGGTGCCGCGGGTGACGTGCCCCAGCGCGAGGCTGCGGGTGAGCGGCTGCGCGCCGGGGACGACCAGGTCGGTGGCGTAGCGGCCGTCGAGGTAGATCGAGACCACCGCTGACTCGGCGCCCTTGGTGCCCCAGTCGGTGCCGGGCGCGGCGGCGGTGAGGGTGAGCAGCGCCTCGCCGGTGCGGTCGGCGCGGAACGGGACGGTGCGGGCGGGCCCGCCGCGCGCCACGGTGACCGCGTGGCCGCCGCCGTGCGCGGCGGCGCCCGCGGCGGCGTCCGCCGGGGCGGCCGCGCCCAGGCCGCCGGCGCAGGCCGCCACCAGCGCGCCGGCCGCGAGCACCGCCCTCAGCCGGGCTGCCGACCGCTTGCCCCACCTCTGACGTACCGCCATGGCGTCTCCGTCCCCTCGGTGTGCTCCGATGTCTCCGGCACCTTGGCAGTCCCGGTTGAACCGCAGTGTGCGCAGACCCGACCATCCGTGTAACCCGTCGGGCACGTGATGTTGACGGAACCTCAGATGTTTCCGGCGCTGAAGCCGGCGTCCGGCGCGCTTCGGTACAGCCTGCGGGCCTCGGCCCGCCGCGGCGCCGCTCAGAGGCCGATGCGGCGCACCGCGGCGAGGAGGAGGTCCGGGCGGCGGGTGGGTAGGGAGTGCTCGGAGTCGGGGATGGTGACGAGGTCGCAGGTCGGGAAGTGGCGGAGGACGGCCGCGGTCTGCCGGTGGTCGCCGACGTGGGTCAGTCCGCAGCGGAGGTAGGTGACGGGGGTGCGGATCCGGGCGGCGGTGCGGTGCCAGCGGACCGTGTCGAAGCGGAGTTCGCGCAGCACCGCGTCCCGGACGGCCAGGTCGTGGCGCCAGACCAGGCCCCCGTCGGCGCCCGGTCGGACCAGGTGGCGGTGGGGGTGGTCCGGCGTCAGATCCGCCGGGTCGACGCCGACGCATCGCGCGAACGCGTGGAGGTCGGCGAATCCCGGGGGAAGCGCGCCGGCGTTGGGCGTCGTCGGCTCCCACGCCCCGGCGGGCAGTCCGTCGACGGCGACCAGCCGATCGAGCATCTCCGGGTGCGCCTCGGTGAAGCAGAAGCCGAGCGTCGCCCCCATGGAGTGCCCGAGGAAGGTGAACGGCGGCAACTCCAGGGCCGTCGCCACCGCGTGGAGGTCGGCGACCCAGCCGTCGAAGCAGTAGTCGTCCGCCCAGTCGGACTCGCCGTGGCCGGCCAGGTCGACCGCGACGACGGAGTGGCGCCCGCGCATCTCCGCCGCGAACCGGTCCCAGATGCGGGTGTGCCCGGGGTAGCCGTGCACCAGCAGCAGGGGATGGCGGCCCGGCGGTCCCCAGCGGCGGCAGTGCACACGGCGGCCGTCGATGCGAAGGACGACGTCGGTGGCCACGGTGCGCACCCTAGCGGCAGCGGGCTCAGGACGGGGACGGTCCGCACTCGCGGCCGCCGCGGGGGGAGCGGGACGCCGCATGCCGGCGCCCGGCTCTCGCGGCCACCAGGTAGGACTGGTCGTCGGTGGCATGGGCGGCGGCCACCGCCCGCAGGTCGCTCACCATGGCGATGACGTCGCGCGCGGTGTGCCGCTCCAGGTTCATCCCGCGTCGCTCGAGGTCGATCTGCGCCAGCCGCAGCGCGGTCGCCGCATGGATCAGCCCCGACGCCAGCGTGCCGTGTTCCCCGCACGTGTGAGTGTCTGTCATGTCGCCGCTTCCGTTCGTGTGTCGGTGCCGGTCTGCTGCGGCCAACGGTCTTCCATGAGGCCCATGTTGCCACGTGTTCGAATTTATGTTCGAGGCTTCCGGCGAAGCAATGTCAGAGGTGTCCCGTAGCCTCCCCGTGGGTGGTTGCTGCGCGAGTGAAGGCCCAGGTCGCCGCGGTCCCCCGTCGGCATGCGCCGCGAGGGCGGTGGGCGGTGGGTGCGGCGAGGGCGGTGGGTGACGCAGCCTCAGGCGGTCAACGTCGGTGCGGACTTCCCACCGGCGGGCGCGCGCCGGGGTGCCGCGCGGTCCAGCGGCACCACGACGGTGGAGTGGAAGCGGTGGACCGCGTCGTTGACGCTCCGTATGAAGCCGGTCTCGGCGTTGCCGCGGCTGCTTCCCATGCCCTTGAACAGCGACAGGCGGAAGCCGGAGATGCGGGCGCCGTCCTTGGGCAGCAGGTCGGCGGGCTCGGGCCGGAGGCGTTCCAGCGTGCTTCGGGGTCCGCCGCCGCGACCCTCGACGAGCGTCTCGATGTGCAGGTCCGCCGGAGCCTCGGCCAGGCAGCGGATGAGCCGCTTCGCCCAGGCCAGCGGATAGCCCTGCTCCGGGGTCGGGACCTCGATGGAGGTGCGGAGCCGTCCGGTGCGGAGGTCCGCGGTGACCGCCAGGAGGCCGGGCGCATCCTCGATGCGCAGCTCCGCCTGCAGCTGGCCGGTGAGGCAGAGCTGATCGGCGAGGCGGCTCCGTCGGGCCGCGGGATCCACTCCGCGCCTGCTGCGCTGCGCCGGGAGGACCTTCTTGCCCAGCTCGCCGCCGAGCCCGAGGGACACCTGACGGGTCAGCCGCTCCCAGCTCTCGACGACCTGGAGCGCCCGCGGGTCGCCCTGGCACAGCGTCTCGTCGTCGATCCCGTTGCGCACGGGTACCCACGACCGGCCCATGTTCTGGAAGCCGTGGCAGCCGGAGTTCTCGTGCTGGAGGTAGTGCAGCAGCTCCTGGAGGAGCCATGCGTGCGCGCCGTTCCCGACGCCCTCGTGGCGGATCAGCATCTGCGCCTGGTGCGCGACCTCCGCCCAGGAGAGGTGCCAGAGGGCCGCCTTCTGCTTGCGGCGTCCGTCGACCCTGACGTCGACGAGCGGGCTGCCTTCCAGGGCGACGTCGTTGGACAGCGTGATCACGGCCTCGTAGCCGCGGCGTGCCGCGATGTCCATGTACGCCTGCACCTGTTCGGTCCGCAGGGCGTTTCCGTTGGTCTTCGTCTCCAGCAGCGCCGTCCACAGCTTTCCGGCCCGCTCGACGCGGATCACCCCGTCGGGGCGCCGCGGCTTGTCGCTGTGCGGGAGCGTGACCTCGGCGAACGTCTCCATGGTGCCGGCCGGTGCGCCGAACGCGACGGTGATCCTCCGGCCGAACTCGGGCACTTGGGCCATCACCGAGAGCAGCACCGACGTGGCCCGCATCTCGCGGTCGTGGTCGCTCTTGAGTGCCGACACGGGGAAGAGGCGGGCCGCTCTCCAGGAGTCGTTCTCCGCCAGGCTCTTCTTGGCCGCCGCCGGCAGGGTGACCTTCTTCTTCGCGGTGCGGGGCCGGGCGGCGGCCTTCCGCGGCGCACGGGCCTCGTCCGTCTCGGCCGTCTCGTCCGCCCCGGACGCCGCGGACGCCCCGGACGCCGCGGCCGGCTCGCCGTCACGGACCGCGGCGATCTCGACCGCGGGTTCGTCCTGGACGTCCTGCGCATCCGCGGATGCCGCGTCGTCCTCGATGTCGACGCCGAAGTCCGTTGCCAGACCGGCGAGGCCGGACGCGTAGCCCTGGCCGACGGCCCGGAACTTCCACTCTCCGGCGCGCCGGTAGAGCTCGCCGAAGATGATGGCGCTGACCGTGTCGACGTCGTCGACGGTGAAGTCGAGGAGATCCTCGCCCGCGCTGTCGGCCAGCGATATCCGGACGCCGTCCAGCTCGCTGAACCGCGCGCCCTCGTAGCGGCTGGCGGCCACGACGATGCGGTCGACCTCGTCCGGAACCGCGGCCAGGTCGAGGCTGATGCGGTCCTCGCTCCCCTCCGCCGTCGGCGTATTGCCCAGCAGGTGCACGCTTCCGTCCGCGGCGGCCGGGTTGTTGTAGAAGTAGAAGTCGGTGTCGCTGCGGACCTTGCCGTCCGCGCCCAGCAGGAGAACGGAGACGTCCGCGTCGCCTTCGCCTGTCGGGCTCCCCCACCCCAAACTGACGATCACCGCCCCGCAGTTCTCGCTCAGGGCCGACAGGGCCGCATTGGATCCCTTGCTCATGTGCTGCACGATGCCCCCAAAATGATGCAACTCGGACACGAAAGCGTGTCTGTCTCGGCTGCCATCCCCCGACGCGGTACAACGCGTCGCATATGCGTCACTGTATGCGCAATCGACGCCACCCCGTGGGCTGTGCAACGAGTATGCGGCGATGGATCTGGCGCAGCGTCAGATCCGCCCGGGGGCCGCGAGGTTGTATCGAGGGTGACCGGCGTCACATCCGGGAGGTGTCACGGTCGGTGGGGCAGGAGGTGTCCGTAGGGGGGCAGGCAGTCGGGCAATCCTGGAAGGGGCGGTCATGAAGGCGATCATCGTGTGCACGTCGGTCTCGCACGGCAACACCCGGCGGGTGGCGGAGGAGATGGGGGCGGTGCTGGGGGCGGACGTGGTGGCGCCCGGCGAGGTGGGGGCCGGGGAGCTGGCCGGGTACGACCTGGTGGGATTCGGGTCGGGGATCTTCAACCGTCGGATCCACCCCGAGATGCGACGGTTCGTCGGCGACCTGGCGGCGGACGGGGCCGGGCGGCAGGCGTTCGCGTTCGCCACCAGCGGGCTGCCCGGGCCGCGGCTGACGCCGCTGGTGCGGGGGCTGGAGCGGAAGGGCTTCGCGGTGGGCGAGACGTTCGCCTGCCGCGGCTTCGACACCTGGCTGCCGTTCAAGCTGGTCGGCGGCATCCGCCGCAACCGCCCCGGCCCGGACGACCTCGCCGCGGCCCGCGCCTACGCCGAGCGGCTCAAGGCGGTGCGGGAGGACAGGGGTTGAGCTCCGGCGTCAGCGGCCGGTGAAGCCGGGGTTGGCGGCGTCGAAGGCGGCGCGGTGGGCGGTGATGGCGGGGCGGTGGGCGACCTCCCAGTCGGCGAGGGCGCGGATCAGGGTGGTGCAGTCGCGGCCCATTTCGGTGAGCTCGTACTCGACCTGCGGCGGAACCGTGGGGCGGACGGTGCGCGTCAGGAGGCCGTCGCGCTCCAGGTGGCGCACCGTCAGGGTGAGCATCCGCTGGGAGACGCCGCCGGGGATGGCGCGCTGCAGCTCCTTGAAGCGGCGCATTCCGGCGGCGAGTTCGACCAGGACGTAGGCGGACCACTTGCCGCCGATGCGGTCCACCAGATCCCGGACCCCGCACTCGTCCGGCGGGGTGTCGCACACCAGCTCCTGCTCCTCGGTCACATCCGTGTGCCCTGCCGACATCGATGTGCCTCCTTATGCGATCCACCGTGCCGCTCCAGGATGGCAGCAGCGCACTTCGCGCGGCTAAACACCCTGGAAGGAGCCCCCATGATCCTCGTCACCGGTGCGTCCGGAGCCCTCGGCGGACTCGTCGCCGAGGAGCTCGCCGCCCTCGGCCTCGCCGCCGGCCGCGACTACCTGCTCGGCAGCCGCAAGCCCGCCGAGGACGCCCTCGGACGGCGCGTCGACTTCGACGATCCGGCCGGCCTCGTCGACGCGTTCGCCGGCGTCGACACGCTGCTGCTGATATCCGCCGGCGCCGCCGAGGACGACGTCGTCATGGCCCGGCACGGCGCCGCGATCGACGCCGCGGCGGAGGCCGGCGTCGGCCATGTCGTCTACACCAGCGTCAGCGGGGACGGCGACCACCTCACCTACGCCCTCGCGCACCGCTGGACCGAACGCCGGCTCCGCGGCAGCGGGCTGACCTGGACGATCCTGCGCAACGGCCTGTACGCCGAGTTCCTGGCGTCGATCGCCGCCCCCGCCCCGGACGGCACCGTCGTCGCCCCGCTGGGCGACGGCCGGCTCGCCGCCGTCGCCCGCCGCGACCTCGCCGAGGCGGCGGCGCGGGTCGCCGCGGACCCGGCCCCGCACGCCGGACGCGTCCACGAGCTGGTCGGGACCGCGCCGCTGGGCGGTGCCGAACTGGCCGCCGCCCTGGGGACGGACTACCGTCCCGCCGGGCTGGAGGCCACCCGCGCCGCGGTGGCCGGCTCCGGCACGATGCTGCCCTTCCAGGTGCCGATGCTGCTCAGCACCTACTCCGCGATCGCC
Source organism: Mangrovactinospora gilvigrisea (assembly GCF_001879105.1). Lineage (GTDB taxonomy): Bacteria > Actinomycetota > Actinomycetes > Streptomycetales > Streptomycetaceae > Mangrovactinospora > Mangrovactinospora gilvigrisea. Next base: position 7,856 of record NZ_MLCF01000062.1, read on the forward strand.
GGAGGCTTCCTGGACGGCGGCGGGGTGGACGGCAACGCGCTGCCGGAGCTGCTGCCGCACCCGCCGCGGTCCGCGCTGGAGGTCTACCGCGAGGCCGTCGGCACCGTGAAGTGGTAGTCGCGGCGGATCAGGCCGTCCTCGCCCAGGTGGAGGACCGCGCGGGCCGACCAGGTGACGGTGCCGGCGGCGTCGAGCAGCCGGATGGTGAAGACCACCAGGTCGTGGTGGGCGAGGACGTCGCCGGCGTGGTCGGCGGTGAGGCCGTCGCCGGCGATCAGGGTGCGGTACGCCTCCGCGACGCGCTCCTCCAGCGCGGCGCGGCCGTGCCACTGGTGCTCCTCGACCACCTCGGCGGCGTCCGCCGACCAGAGCGCGGCGATCGCGGCGCGCCGCCGCTCCGCGTCGGGCTCGTTCCAGACCGCGGTGTAGCGGTCGACCAGGTCGGGGACGTCCAGTTCGATCTCGGGGACGGGGCGGAATGCTTCCTCGGTGTCCAGCTGCTCAGTGCTCATGGCCGGGACGGTAGGGGCGCTTCGTTGACGCCTTGTGTCAGTGGATGGCAGGAATCCCGGCGCATCCTCGGGGCATGAAGGCGAGCCGACTGGTGTCCATCCTGCTGATGCTGCAGACCCGGGAGCGGATGACGGCCCAACAGATCGCGGATGCGCTGGAGGTGTCGGTGCGCACCGTCTACCGGGATGTCGACGCGCTCTCCTCCTCGGGCGTGCCGATCTACGCAGAGCCGGGGCACGGCGGCGGGTTCCGGCTGCTGGAGGGGTTCCGCACCCGGCTCAACGGGTTCACCGCCGGCGAGGCGGAGGCGCTCTTCCTCACCGGCCTGCCCGGCGCCGCCGCCGACCTGGGGCTGGACGGGCCCGTCACCGCGGCCCGGCTGAAGCTGCTCACCGCGCTCCCCGCCGAGCTGCGGGACCGGCCGGAGCGGTTGGCCGACCACTTCCACCTCGACCCGGCCGGCTGGTACCAGGACCAGGAGCCCGCCCCGCACCTGCAAGGCCTCGCCGCCGCGGTGTGGGGGGCGCGCCGGGTGCGGATCCGCTATCTGCGCTGGGCCGAGCCGCGGCGCGTGGACCGGACGCTGGAGCCACTGGGGCTGGTCCTCAAGGGCGGGCACTGGTACCTGGTGGCGCGTCAGGCACCGGGCGGGCAGGCGGCGGAGGGGCAGGCGGCGGGCGGGCAGGGGGCGGAGGGGAAGGGGGCGCCGGGAAAGGCGGCGCAGAGGGAGGCGCGGACGTTTCGGGTGTCGCGGATCGCCGGGCTGCACACCTTCGAGGAGACCTTCGAGCGCCCCGCCGGCTTCGACCTCGCCGCGCACTGGCGCGCCCATCTGGACGGCTTCGAGCGGCGGCGCCTGCGCGCCAGCGCCGTCGTCCGGCTGGCGCCCGGGCTGCTGGAGCGGCTGGCGGAGCTGCTGGAGCCGGCCGCCGCCCGCGCCGCCCGGGAGACGGCGACCGCGCCCGACGCCGCGGGACGGACCACCGTCACCCTGCCGGTGGAGACCTGGGAGCGGGCCGTCCCCGATCTGCTGCGGCTGGGGGCGGGCGCCGAGGTGCTTGAGCCGGAGGCGCTGCGGGAGCGGATCGCCGCGGAGGCCGCGGCGCTGGCCGACCTCTACGCGGGAGCGGGAGGCCGCGCTGGCGTCCAGGCGGGCGGCGCCGCTCCGGGACGGCCCGTCAGGGAGCCGTCCGGCCATGCGCGTTGAAGGCGGCGTGGGTGAGCGGCATCAGCGCCGCCCACTGCGCCTCCATCGCCTCCGCGACCATCTCGATCTCCCGCTGCGGGAAGGACGGCACCGCCGCCCGCTCGTCCTGGGTGCGCAACGAGAGGAAGTGCATCAGCGAGCGGGCGTTGCAGGTGGCGTACATCGAGGAGTAGAGCGCGGTGGGCAGCACGGCCCGGGCCACCTCCCGCGCCACCCCGGCCTCCAGCAGCGACCGGTAGGCGGCGTGCGCGTCGGTGCAGGACCGCCGCAGCGTCGCGTCGACGAGCCGGTGCTGGGCCTCGGTGCCCGCGGTGAACTCGTAGTGGCCGGGGCGGCCGCGCTGCACCAGCCGCCGGTCGGCGGCGGGGAGGTAGAAGACCGGTTGCAGCTCCCGGTACCGGCCGCTCTCCTCGTTGTAGGACCAGCCGATCCGGTGCCGCTGGAACTCGCGGAACACGAACAGCGGCGCCGAGACCAGGAACGTCATCGAGGTGTGCTCGAACGGGCTGCCGTGCCGGTCGCGCAGCAGGTAGTTGATCAGCCCGGCGGAGCGCTGCGGATCGCGCTCCAGCTCCGCCCGGGACTCCTCTCCGGCGGTGGAGACCCGGGCGGCGAACAGGACGTCCGCGTCGGAGGCGGAGTGCTTGATCAGCTCGACGGTCATGTCGGTGCGGAAGCGGACCTCGGTCGGCGGGGTCGGCGAGGCCGGCGGCGGCTCCTGAAGATCGGTCACGGTGGACGAGTGAAGCAGGCGGCACCGACAGCGGGACGGTGCCGATACGGGACGGTGCCGACAGCGGGACGGTGCCGGCCTCTGGTGGCACATGCGGTTCCGCCAGTACCTTCCCTGGCGTGATGCCTCAGGAGAGTGCCTCGCCACGTGCCCAGTTGGGCCGCCGGTCGATGCTGGCCGCGATGGCGGCCGGCGCGGGGCTGGCAGGGGCCGCGGCCTCCGTCGCCGCCCCGTCGTCCGCCCGTGCCGCGACGCCCGCCGATGCCGCCGCCCGCCCCGTCGACCTTCCCGCCGCCGATCCCGTCGACCCCGCCGACCTTCCCCTCACCGGGGGCAGCCAGTTCCCGATCGGCGTGTTCTGGCCGCCGCCCCCGCTGCAGATCAGCACCGCCCGCTACCAGGAGATCGCCGACGCCGGCTTCACCTTCATCCTCAACGGCAACTACGTCTGGGACGCCACCGGGATCCGCTACTCCCTCGCCGCGGCCCAGCAGACCGGGCTGAAGGTGCTGGTCTCCGGGGACCCGCTGGAGGCCGCCCTGGCCGGCAACTTCTGGATCCAGGGCGACCCCAGCGGCAACCACCCGCAGATCAGCCCGCAGGACGCGGCGACCTCGCTGGCCGCCGTCCTCTCCACCTACAAGGGCTACTCCTCCTTCGCCGGGCTGGACCTCGCCGACGAGCCCGCCGCCGACCGCTTCACCACCCTGGCGGCGCTGGTCGCCCTCTGCCGGCAGGCGGCGCCGACCGCCCTGCCCTACATCAACTTCCGTCGCATCGGTCAGCCCTGGGGCGCCTGGGGCACCGCCGGGATGGACGCCGCCACCTACACCACCTACATCCAGCAGGCCGTGGACACCGTCCGCCCGTCGGTGCTCAGCTACGACCGCTATCCGCTCAACGCCGACGGCACCGACGACCCGCAGTACTTCCAGAACTGGGCGATCATGCGGCAGGCGTCGCTGCGCTCCGGCATCCCGGCGTGGATCTACCTCCAGTCGGTGCAGTACGCCGGGCACCGGCTGCCCACCGCCGCCGAGCTGGCCTGGCAGGTCAACATCAGCCTCGCCTACGGGGCCAAGGGCATCCAGTACTTCACCTACTGGACGCCCGACCCCAGCCGCGGCAGCGGCTTCGTCCCCGCGCAGGCGCTGATCACCGTGGCGGGTGAGCGGACCGCCCTCTACGACGCGGCCAAGCGGCTCAACACCGGCTGGCTGGCGCCGGCGGGCGGCCAACTCAAGCCGCTGGTCAGCGAGTCCGTCGTGCACGCCAACGACAACCCGCTGCCGGCCGGGGCGATCGCCTTTGCCCCGGACGACCTGCTCGCCGAGGTGAGCGGGGACGCCGTCGTCCTCGGCCGCTTCGCCGCCGTGGGGGCCTCCTTGAGCGACGACCGTACGCTGCTGGTTGCCAACCGCTCGCACTCCGCGCCGGCTACCGCGCGAGTGCGGCTGAAGCCGGCGGCGGTCGCGACCGTCTCCCGCTTCGATGCGGTCGCCGCGTCCTGGCTGCCGAAGGCGGGCGCCGCCCATCTCGACGTCCACCTCCCGCCGGGCGGGGCGGCGCTCTACCGGCTCGCCGCGAAGTGAGCCGGTAGCCGCCGAACCGCGCGGAATCCGAAGGAGGGTCGGGCGCCGGCACGGACGCGGACGCGGGCCCGGGCCCGGGCTCAGGGCTGGGGGCTCACCTCCGGATAGGCCGGGGAGGAGCCGTTCAGCAGGGGCTCGGGCCTGCCCTCCAGGGTGTGGTCGAAGAACGCCCGCACATACGCCCGGGTGATCGCTATGCCCCGGGAGGCGGAGATCGTCGCCGTCATCCCCGGGGCGCCGGTGATGCCGGCCGCGTCGGCGAGGACGTGGATGTCGGTGAAGGAGCCGTGGTCGGCCCCGTCGACGGCGAACCAGCGCTTGTAGCCGGTGAGGCGGGACCAGGCCTTCGTCCAGGTCTTGTCGGTGACGCCCGGCATCACATGATTGATCATCAGGAACGGGCGGTTGCCGAGCCCGGTCTTCGGCACCTGGTAGAAGAAGGTGCCGTCCAGATTGACGCCGGCGCGAATGCGCTGGTCGTGCGCCATGGCCGCGGCGGTGGCGTCGCCGCCGATGGAGTGGCCGGCCATCCCGATGCGCTTGGCGTCGATGGACTTCTCGACCCGGGCCAGCGGGGCGTCCCCGGAGGCCGGGCGGTGCGTCAGCTGGTCGACGACGAAGGAGATGTCCTTCGCCCGGCTGCGGGCGATCGCCGCGACCCCGCCGGCCGGCGGCTGGTCGCAGATGGCGCAGGTGAGGGTGGTGCCGTCGGGGAAGGTGGTGCCGGTGTCCTCGTAGGTGGCGCCGACCAGGGCGACGACGTAGCCGTGGCTGGCCAGATCCTCCGAGAGGGAGGTGAGGGTGGCCCGCGGGAAGGTGAAGCCGGGGGAGAGCAGCACCAGCGGGTGGCGGCCGCCGGACGGGACGGCGTCGGCGCGGGCCCACTCGCGGGTGGCGGCCATCTCGGGCGCGAACGGGACGGCGCTCGGTGCCTTGTCGGCGAGGAAGTCGCGGGCCTCGGCCGTCGTCATGTACGGCGCGGGGCCGGAGCCGGTGCCGCGGCGGGCCGGGTAGAAGAGCGAGACCATCAGCTTGCGGGGCCCGGCGGAGGGCACCCAGGGATCGGTGCGGTGGGCGTCGGTCATCTCGGCGGTGATCCGGCCGACCGCGTCGTGGCCGGTGGGCCGGGGCAGCACGGGCACCTGGACGGCGGCGCCGGCGGACGGCTGCGCGGACGGCGTCGCCGCCGCGGCCGTGGCCGTCATCGCGAGCGGGAGCAGCAGCGACGCGGCCGCCGCGACCAGCCCGAACCGGCGGCGTCCTCGGCGGGTTGACGCCGTGTCACGAGTTCCTGACGGTGCGTGGGATGAGGTCATGGCGTGACGCTACGGCCGCGCCGCGAGCCCCCGGATCGGCCGTTCGGCCGGAGCCGGATCGGCCGAACGGCCGAAGCGCCCGCCGCCCGGCTCAGGCGTTCGGCCGATGTGCCACCACCAGGTGCCTCGTAGAGTGGGCGACGAACGGCCCCTCCGCCGCGATCAGTTCATGCAGCTCCCGCAGTCGCTCCCGATACTTCTCCACGGTGAAGCCCGGCACCATCCAGATCACCTTCCGCAGGAAGTAGACCACCGCCCCCACGTCCAGGAACTCGATGCGAGTGCGCGCCGTGCGCAGCTCGTCCACCACCAGCCCGGCCTCCCGAGCCCCGGCCGCCTCGCGCTCCGGGTCGCGGGCGCGCCGCACCTCCTCGTCCAGCGGGCCGAGGAAGTACTCCACCAGCTCGAAGACGCTCGACGGCCCCACGTGCTGGGCGAAGTAGGTGCCGCCCGGCCGCAGCACCCGGGTGATCTCCTCCCACCACGGCCGCACCGGGTGGCGCGAGGTGACGAGGTCGAAGGTGCCGTCCGCGAACGGCAGCGGCGGCTCGTCGCCGTGCGCCACCACCACGACCCCGCGCGGCCCGAGCCGCCGCTGCGCCCGGGCGACGTTGGGCGGCCAGCCCTCGGTCGCCGCCATCAGCGGCGGCAGCACCGGGGCCCGGTCGAGCACCTCGCCGCCGCCGGTCTGCAGATCGAGCCCGCCGGTGGCGCGGGCCAGCCGGCGCCCCATGGCGCGGGCGTAGCCCCACGGCGGGCGCTCCTCGGTGGCGCGCCCGTCCAGCCAGGAGAAGTCCCAGCCGTCGACCGACACCGAGGAAGCCTCCTCGATCAGTTCTGCGAAACCGCGTGCGCGAGGTGTGGACATGGAAGCGATCCTCGCAGACGCCCCGCCGGGGCTCAGCGAGCCAGCCCCGCGTCCTGCGCCACCCGCGCCATCAGCTGCTCGACGCGCTCCTCGGGGAGCCCGTGGCTGCTGAACCAGCGGCCCACGTTGCGCACGTCCCGTTCCAGGAAGGAGAGCCCGCGCGGATTGGCCACCACATCGATCACCTGCGGCACGTCGATCATCACCAGTCGGCGGCCGCCCTGCACCAGCAGGTTGTACGCCGACAGGTCGCCGTGCGCCCAACCCTCCCTCGCCAGCAGCGACATCGCCTCGATGAGCTGCTCCCAGAGGTCCTCCAGCAGCTCCGGATCGGGCCGCAGCTGGGCGAGGCGCAGGGAGGCGGTGCCGTCCTCCTCGCCGATGAACTCCATCAGGATCTCGGTGCCGACGATCTGCACCGGGTAGGGGACGGCCGCCCCCGCCCGCCACAGCCGGCAGAGCGCGTCGAACTCGGCGGCCGCCCACTGTCCGGCGATCGCCTGCATGCCGAAGGCGCTGCGCTTGGAGACGGCCCGGCTGACGCGGGAGTCGCGGCCGCGCCGCCCCTCCAGGTAGCCGGAGTCGCGGTGGAACATGCGGTGCTTGGTGTCGCGGTAGCGCTTGGCCGCCATCAGGGTGCGGCGGTCGGTGTCGGGGACGGCGCGCTCGATCAGGTGGACGTCCGCCTCCTTGCCGGTCTTCAGCACCCCGTACTCGGTGTCCTGGGCGGCGAGTTCGGTGATCACCCAGTCGGGGCGGGGCTTGGGGCCGCGCTCCAGCGGGGTGGAGCTGTCCCAGGTGGTCCAGCGCATGCCGGGCGGCAGCTGCTGCGGGTCGTCGTCCTGGGTCTCGCCGGCGAGGCCGGGCCAGTTGGTGGCCGCGTAGGCGGCGAAGGCGTCGTCGAGCGCCGCGGCGTCGTCGGCGCTGCGCCGGTCGCGGTGCTCGCGGGTGTGGATACGGGTGAAGGACTCGGCGTCCTCGGTGTTGCGCGGGTTGCCGTGCTTGGCCACGGGTGTGGACTCCTGGTGAGTGCCCCGCGCCTCGACAGCGCCGGCGAACGCGGCGCGTGCTCAGGCAGCGGGCGGGTTACGAGGGAAGGCGTCTGGCGCGCATGCGGAAGCGCGCCGCGTCGTCGCGGCGACCATTCGGCGCACCTCCCCTCGTTGCTGCCGGAGCGTTCGCCACCGGCACATCAGGAACCGCGCCCAGATTGGAGGACGTGCCCGCGGGGGCGCAACAGGTTTTTCCCGGACGCGGCTCGGCCCGCCCAGGGGCACCCGGTCCGGGGGCGCCGTTCTCCGCGATCGAGCGGCGCGGCCCTTGCGCGGGCCGCCGCGCCTCCCGCAGGGTGGAGGCGTGCTCGATCTTCGTACCGCGGAGCGGCTCCGCCGGGCCGGACTGGCCTGGAACCCCGCGCCCGGCGACCGCTTCGTCATCCCCGACCGGGGCATGGACGACGACGTCTTCGTCATCAGCAACATGACCGTCGACCTGCACCGGATGCCGGACGACTCCACCGTGATCGGCTTCAACGGCACCGTGGAGTGGGCCCTGGACAGCCTGGAGAAGGAGGACGCGCTGTGGCTGCCCCGTGAGGACCAGCTGCGCGACCTGCTCGGCGGAACGTTCCGCCTGCTGGCCCGGGACGGCGACGGCTACGCCGTCACGCTGCGCGTCAACGGCAGCCCGCATGCGTTCGCCGGCGCCGACCCGGAGGCCGCCTACGCCGCCGCGCTCTATTTCCTGATCACCGGTGACGACCCCTCACACCCGTCGCCAACTGGCCTTTAGGATGCGCGGGTGCCGAGAGGGAGGCCGCCGGGCGGCGGCGACGAACCAGCAGAACCAGCAGAACCCGCCGAACCCGCCGATCCGAAGGGGCAGAGAGGGCCGCGAGGACCGGGACGAGCGGGAGGGCCGAGCGGGCCTAGTGGGCCGAGCGGGCCGGACGAGCCGCAGGGCGATCCGCTCCGCGCCGGGTTCGAGCTCGGCACCGACGGTCCGCGCATCCTGGTGGTCGGCATGGACGGCTCGGACTCCTCGATGCGCGCCGCCGCCTACGCCGGCGGGATGGCCCGCCGCCAGCGGGCCCGCATCGTCGCCGTCTACGTCCGCCCGCTGGCGCCCCGCTGGCCGACCACGGCGGTCGCCGTGGCCGGCTACGAGCAGGCCTCCGGCGAGCTCGCCGAGCAGCTGATCGCCGAGATCCGCGCCGGCGCGCGCCGACTGGGCTTCCACAACTGGGAGTTCCGCGTCGAGCGCGGCGATCCGTACACCGAGATCTGCCGGATCGCCGACGAGCTGCGCGCCGACGGGGTGTACGTCGGCTCCTCGACGCAGGCCCAGCGCCGCGTGGTCGGCACCGCGCTGGGCGCCTCCTCGCTGACGCTGCGCCTGGTCAGGACGGGGCGCTGGCCGGTGACGGTCGTCCCTTGAGCTGGATGCGGCGCACCAGCGGGCGCGGCTCCGGCAGCCGGCCGTCCGGCCCCTCGGCGAGCTGCGCGGCGAGCGCGGCGGCGAGGCCGGGGGTGAAGGGCACCAGCTCCTCGGCGAGCCGGCGGCACGTCAGCAGCAGCGCGCCCAGGGCCCCGTCCAGCTCCGCGGCGCGCGCCGCACCCTCGCGAGCCGCCTCCCAGGGGCGGGCGCGGTCCACGAAGCGGTTGCCCTCCTCGGCGAGCGCGCGTACCGCGGCCGAGCCGCGCCGAAGGTCGTAGCCGTCGAACGCGGCGTCGACGGCGAGCGTGACGGCGTCCAGCGCCGCCGCCAGGGCCGCGTCCGGCGCGGCGGCAGCGGCGGCCGCGGCCGGGTCGCCGCCGCGGTAGCGGTGGAGCATCGCCACCGTCCGGTTGACCAGGTTGCCGATGCCGTTGGCGAGATCGGTGTCCGTGCGGGCCGCGAGCCGCTCCGGGGTGAAGTCCACGTCCCCCGAGCGCGGCACCTCCGACAGCAGCCACCAGCGCACCGCGTCCGCGCCGAACTCGGCGGCGAGCGCGGCCGGATCGGCGAGCGCGGCGGTCCCCGCCGACTTGCTGATCTTCGCCCCGTCGACGGTCAGATAGTCGTGCACCAGGACGTCGGTGGGCGCGGGCAGCCCCGCCGACAGCAGCATCGCCGGCCAGTACACCGCGTGGAAGCGCACTACGCCCTTGCCGGCGAGGTGCACCCGGCGCTCCAGTGCCCGCCAGCGCGCGGCGCCCTCCGGGTCGGGATAGCCCAGCCCGGTGAGGTAGTTGACGAGGGCGTCGAACCAGACGTAGACGACCTGGTCGGGGTCGTCCGGCACCGGCACGCCCCACAGTGCGCCGTCCGGGCCGGTGGCGCGGCGGCGGGAGCGGGAGACGGAGAAGTCCCGCAGCCCGCCGTCGATCAGGGCGAGCACCTCGTTGCGGCGCGCGGCCGGCTCGATGCGCAGCGCGCCGTCGGTGATCAGCCGGCGCAGCGGCGCCCGGTAGCGGGAGAGCCGGAAGAACCAGTTCTCCTCCTCGACCCAGTCGGCGACGGTGCCGTGCTCGGGGCAGCGGGCGCCGGCCTCCAGCTCCCGCTCGTCGTAGAACTGCTCGCAGCCGGCGCAGTAGCGGGCCCGGTAGCCCTGCCGGTACAGGTCGCCGGAGGCGGCGCAGGCCCGCCACAGCGCGGCGACCGCGGCGGGGTGGCGCGGGTCGGCGGAGGTGCGCAGGAAGGCGTCCGGGCGCGCGGCGAGCTGCGGGCCCAGCTGCTCGAAGGCGGCGGCGTTCTCGTCCACGAACTCCCGGACGGGGACGCCCGCGGCGGCCGCGGCCCGGACGTTCTTCAGCGCGTGGTCGTCGGTGCCGGACTGGGTGCGGGCGGCGCGGCCGCGGGCCCGCAGCCGGCGGGCGAGCGCGTCGGCCTGCACCAGCTCCAGGGCGTGGCCCAGATGGGGGCGGGCGTTGACGTACGGGATGGTGGTGGTGAGGTAGCTGTCGGCCATGGCGGGTGCCCTTCGTCGGATGTCCCGGCGAGGGCGCCCGCGTCACTCCGAGTGGCCCCCTCCGGGGGCTCGGTCGTGCGGCGCGGCGACGCGCCTCAGCGGATGCCCCGGGTGCGGGGCATCATGCTGCGCTGGTGGTCGCCTGTGCTCATGGCACCAGCGTGCCGTGCGCGGGCGGGCGGCGGCAACGCCTTTTCGGACGGCGCGTCAGCCGAGCTGGGCCGCGCCGGGGGAGGACTCCGAGGCGCGCTCGCTGGTGTAGAAGGCGAACCGCTCGTCCCAGCGGGGGAGGCCCTCCGCGGTCCAGCGCGACCAGTCGAAGGGGCGTCCGGCGAGGGCCTCGCCGAGCAGGTCCAGATGGAGGTGCCAGTCGGCGAGCCGGGTGCGCAGCAGGTGCTCGGCGGCGGCGGCGTCGCCGGGGACCAGCAGGGCGGCGGAGAACTCCAGCCGGGTGGCCGAGCCGCCGTCGCCGTCCCCGCCGCGGAGCGAGGCGAGCTCGAAGCGGAGCCGGCCCAGCGCGGCGGTGTCGTACTCCACCAGCCGGGGCCGCTCGCAGGCGGCGGTGCGGCCGTGCGTGACGGGATGCTCCCCGGCGGCGTTCGGGACGGCGGAGCGCAGCTCGACGGGGCCGCCGGGCCGCAGGTCGAGCCGGGCGTCGGCGAGCCAGGAGGCGAGGCCCGCCTCGGTGGCCACCGCGGCCCACACCCGCTCCGCGGCGACCTTGTGGTGGCGCACGAACCGCAGCACCCGCGCGCCCCCGGACGCGGCCTCCACGGCCCCGCTGTCCTCCCGCAACCGCTCCGCGTCCCGCTGCCGTACCCGATCCCACATCATGGCTCGATGCTCAACGCTCCCCGCCCCCCGGGCAAGGCGGCACACCGCACCCGCGGCGTCGGGGCGGCGCAGGCCCCGCTGCCCCGCAGCCCCGCCGCGCTTGCTGCGCGGCTACGGCGTCGGGCGGACGGGGAGGGTGGGGAGGGCAGTGCGGATGGATTGGGCGAGGGTGTGGAACTCCTGGCTGCGGGGGGTGCCCTGGCGGAGGACGAGGCCGATGGTGCGGGAGGGGCGCGGCCCGGCGAACTCCACGGTGCGCAGGCCCGTCCCCTTCCCCGTCTCCACCTCCACCGAGGTGCGCGGCAGCAGCGTCACCCCGAGCCCCGCCGCGACCAGCTGCACCAGCGTGGGCAGCCCCGCCGCGCGCGTCGCCGCCGCGCGCCCCCGGCACACCTCCAGCGCCTGGTCGCGCAGGCAGTGCCCCTCGTCGAGGAGCAGCAGCTCCTCCTCCGGCACCTCCTCCGCGCGCACCGTGCGCCGCCCCGCCAACGCGTGTGCCTCCGGCACCAGCAGGACGAAGTCCTCCTCGAAGAGCGGCAGTTCCACCATCCCCGCGCGCGCCGCCGGCAGCGCCAGCAGCAGCAGGTCGAGCCGCCCGTCGCCGAGCCCGTCGAGGGCCTGCGCGGTCTGCTCCTCGTGGACGAACAGCTCCAGCCCCGGGTGTTCCCGCCGCAGCACCCGCAGCGCCGCCGGCAGCGTGTACGGCGCGACGGTGGGGATGACGCCGAGCCGCAGCGGCCCGGTGAACGGCTCCCGCGCGGCGGCGACCAGGTCGTCCATCGCGTCCACCACCCGCCGCGCCCGCCCCACCAGCCGCTCGCCGTCCGGGGTGAGCAGCACCCGCCGGGTGGTGCGCTCCACCAGCCGGGTGCCGAGGTTCTCCTCCAGTGCGGCGATCGCCCCGGAGAGTGCGGGCTGGCTCATCCCCAGCCCGGCCGCCGCGTCGCGGAAATGCAGGTGCTCGGCGATCCCCAGGAACGCCCGCAGCTGCACCACCGTGGGCGCCCCGCGCCGCTCCCCACCACTCATAGCCGAACCGTATCAATGGCCTCCGACCGGCCTCCCACCAGCGGGTCGATGGTCAAGAGGCCACCGCAATTGATCGGTGGTTCCTATCGCCGGAAGGGCCGTTCGGCTATTTCCGCGATCAGCGCCGCGCTGTGCATCATGATCCCCGAGCCCGGTGATCGCCGCCGGGCCGTTCCAGGGAGGAGTCACCATGCTGACCGTCGGAGACCAGTTCCCCGCGTGGAAGCTGATGGGCGTCGAGGGTCCCTCGACCGACAAGCTCGAGCTCAAGGAGTACTCCTCGGAGGACTACGCCTCGTCCTGGAAGGTCGTCTTCTTCTGGCCGAAGGACTTCACCTTCGTCTGCCCCACCGAGATCGCCGCCTTCGGGAAGCTCAACGAGGAGTTCGCCGACCGCGACGCGCAGGTCCTGGGCGCCTCCGGCGACTCGGAGTTCGTCCACCACGCCTGGCGCAAGGACCACGCGGACCTCGCCGAGCTGCCCTTCCCGATGCTCGCCGACTCCAAGCACGACCTGATGCGCGCGCTCGGCGTCGAGGGCGAGGACGGCTTCGCGCAGCGCGCCGTCTTCATCGTCGACCCCAGCAACGAGATCCAGTTCTCCATGGTGACCGCCGGCTCCGTCGGCCGTAACCCCAAGGAGGTCCTGCGGGTCCTGGACGCGCTGCAGACCGACGAGCTGTGCCCGTGCAACTGGAGCAAGGGCGACGAGACGCTCGACCCGGTCAAGCTGCTCGCGGGCGAGTGAGCGGGAGGCTGGAGCGAGCATGGCACTCGACGAACTGAAGGCGGCCCTCCCGGCCTACGCCAAGGACCTGAAGCTCAACCTCGGCTCCGTGATCGGCAACTCCGACCTCCCCGAGCAGCAGCTCTGGGGGACGGTGCTGGCCTGCGCGCACGCCTCGCGCAGCGCCCGCGTCATCCGGGAGCTGGAGCCGGAGGCCAAGACGCACCTGAGCGCCGAGGCCTTCGAGGCGGCCAAGGCCGCCCACGCGATCATGCAGATGAACAACGTCTACTACCGGACGGTGCATCTGCTCAGCGACGACGAGTACGGCAAGCTGCGCGCCGGGCTGCGGATGAACGTCATCGGCAACCCCGGCGTGGAGAAGGCCGACTTCGAGCTGTGGTGCCTGGCCGTCTCCGCCGTCAACGGCTGCGGGATGTGCCTGGACTCGCACGAGAAGGTGCTCCGCCAGGCGGGCGCGGACCGGGAGACCGTCCAGGCCGCCTACAAGATCGCCGCGGTGCTCAACGCCGTCGGCGCGGTGCTGGACGGCGAGGCGGCGATCAACGGCTGAGACGGTGCGGCGGCCGGTCCGGCGCGGGCATTAAGGTGGTCCGCATCGAAGCAGGCCGACGGCGGCCCGTCCCCGAGCAGCGGCTCGGGGGCGGGCCGCTTCGCGTCCGGCCCGAAGACCGCGAGCCGTGAGGGAGACCCGATGACGGTGCAGATCCGTCCCGCCACCGCCGACGACCTGGCGTCCGTCGCGGAGATCTACGCCCACTACGTGCGGCACAGCGGCGCCACCTTCGACCTGGAGCCGCCCACCGTCGAGGCCTGGCGGGAGAAGCACGCGCTGATCGCCGTCCGCGAGGGGCTGCCGTTCCTGGTCGCCGAGGACGGCGGCGAGGTGCTGGGGTACGCGTACGCGGCGCAGTACCGGCCGAAGGCCGCCTACTGGCACACCGTGGAGGACAGCATCTACCTGCGGCCCGGCGCGGGCGGCCGGGGGCTGGGCCGGCTGCTGCTGGAAGCGCTGGTCGCCGGGGTGGCGGCGGCCGGGCGCCGAGAGATCATCGCGGTGATCGCCGACCACGGCGACCCCTCCTCGGTGCGGCTGCACGAGCGCTTCGGGTTCCGGGACGCGGGGCGGCTGCACCGGGTGGGCTGCAAGAACGGGGTGTGGCTGGACACCCTCCAGATGCAGCTCTCCCTGGAGGAGGACGACGCGGCGTCAGCGGCGTGAGGCGTCGCCCGGGCCCGCCCGCAGGAGGCCGGCGAGTTCGGCGAGGGACGTCACGGTGAGGATGCCGTCGTCGGAGTCGTCGTCGAAGCCGGAGCCGGTGCCGGCGTCGCCGCCCGACCCGGCGCGGTCCAGCCACACCCCGGTGAGGCCCGCCGCCGCGGCGGCCTCCGCGTCCAGGTCGCGGCGGTCGCCCACATACGCCACCCGCTCCGGCGGCAGGCCCAGCTCCGCGCAGGCGGCCAGGAAGATCGACGGGTCCGGCTTGGCCGCGCCGAACTCGCCCGCGCAGACCAGCGGTCCGTCCGCGAGGTAGCCGTCCAGCCCCAGCCGGGCCAGCTTGGGGCGCTGCGCCGCCGCCGAGGAGTTGGAGACGACGCCGAGCCGCACCCCCGCCCCGCGCAGCGCGGCCAGCGCGGGCGCCGCGTCCGGAAACGCCCGCCAGCAGGCCCGGTAGTGCACGTGGTAGCGGCCGAACCACGCCGCGGCCGCGGCCTCGTCCCCGAGCGGCCGCCCGGCCGCGGCCGCGAACTCGCGGGCGCGGGCCGCCTGCTGGCCGGGGAAGGTCAGCTCACCGGCGAGGAACCGCGCATACTGGCGCTGCATCACCGCATGCCACAGCTCCGCGGCCGCCTCCGCCGAGGGGAAGGCACCGGCCAGACCCTCGTCCCGCAGGTGCGCCGCGATGGCGTCCCGCTCGGCGCCCCCGTAGTCGAAGAGCGTGTCGTCGACGTCGAACAGCACCGCGACCGTGTCCCTGCCCACCGAAGCTCTCCTCTCCCCGCACTGCGCTCCCGACCGAACGCCCACACTAAGGTTGGTGGTCATGGGCAGTACATCCGGGCACGGCCTGGCCCTCGAGGGGCACTACAACCAGCTGGTCCCCGCCGTCGCCAACGGCGGCACCGCCGAGGTGATGGCGGTCCTCGCCGTCACCCGCGACCCGGCGCCCGCCGCCGCGGCCCCGCAGCCCCGCGCCGAGGTGATCGTCCTGGACGTCACCGAGGCGATGGCCGCCCAGCCCGGGTGGCCGGACGCGCTGCGCTCCGGGGCGCGCGCCGCCCTCGGCACGCTCCGTCCGGGCACCGCGTTCGCGCTGGTGGCCGGGACGGACGAGGCCCGCGTCCTCTACCCGGAGCCGGCCAAGGAGGCGGACGCCCCGCCGCGGCTCGCCGTCGCCGACGAGACGACCCTCGCCGAGGCCGCCGCGGCGATCGAAGCCGTGCCGATCGGCAGCGGCGCCGGCGGGGCCCGGCTGGGCGGCTGGGTCGACCTCGCCGGCCGGCTGCTCGCCGAGCACCCCAACCCGCTGCGGCACGCCCTGCTGGTCTCCGCCTCCGCCGACCGCGGCGGTCCGGGCGAACTGGCGTCCGCGCTGGACACCTGGCGGGGCCGGTTCGCCTGCGACGCCCGCGGGGTGGGCCGCGGCTGGCGGCCGGTGGAGCTGCGCGCGGTGGCCGCCGCGCTGAGCGGCACCGTCGACATCGTCGACGACCCGGTGGGACGCGACCGGCTGGCCCGCGAGATGGCGGCGACGCTCGCCGACGCGATGGGCCGCACCCTCGGCGACATCGTCCTGGAGGTCCGCACCCGGGCCGACGCGCGGCTGGCGAGGGCCCGTCAGGTGGCGCCCACCGTCGAGCGGTTGACGCAGGTCAAGGCCGAGCAGTCCGGGCTGAGCCTCTGCTACGGCACGGGCGCCTGGGGCGCCGAGACCCGCGAGTACCTGCTGCAGTTCGAGGCGGTGCCGGGGCGGATCGGCGAGGGCGCGCTGCTCGCCCAGGTGGTGGCCCGCCTAGACGACGGCACCGGCCCGATGGTGCCGATCGCGGACTGGCAGCTCCGGGTGAGCTGGGCCGACCCGGCGGACGAGGACGCGCAGCGCGCCGACCCCCGGGTCGCCGCCACCGGCCTCGCCGCCGGCCCCGGCACCGGCGCCCACACCGCCCCCCCGGACGAACCCGACGCCCCCTACGGCCAGTAGGGCCCCGTCCGGCGGCCCTCCGCGTCGCCGCGACTCCCGGCGCTCCGTCAGGTCCTGTCCGGGTTGCGCCGACCCGCGCGCCGCGGCCACCGGCAGCGCCGCTGTGCCCCGACGCCCCCTGGGCAGCGTGCGGAGCGCCGGGCCGGGGCGGGTGCCGACCCGTCCACCGGCGGCGTCCGCCGCAGGCCCCCACACGCCGAAGGCGGCCCGCTCCGGCCGAGTGACAGGTGCTCGGTCGGAGGGGCCGCCCCGGGGTTCGGGAGGCGTCGAACGGCGTCAGCCGTTGGCGCACATGTTGCCGAAGGTCGGGTTCAGCAGCCCGATCGCGGTGATGGTGTTGCCGCAGAAGTTCACCGGCACGTGCACCGGGACCTGCACCTCGTTGCCGGAGATGAAGCCCGGCGAGCCGGCCGCGGTCCCGACCGCGCCGCTGGACGCGGAGGCCGCTCCGGCCGCGGCCACGACACCCGTGGCGGCCAGTGCTGCGGCGGCGGTCACCGTACGTGCGCGCATGATCCCTGCTTTCCTCGTTGACGACGGCATCCCGGGCGAACCCGACGGGACGATTCCACCCGAACAGGGCGCCCGGGTCCCGGTATTGGTCCATTCGGCGGCGTGTCCCGCCGGACCTCCCCGGGGGCCTCAGCCCTGCGGCATGCCCTGCTGGGCGAGCGCGCCGATCACCGCGGCGCCGCGGGTCACGCGGTCCTGGACGGTGCCCAGCTCGGAGAGCGAGAGCGGCATGTTGCCGACCATGCGGCCGTCGCCGGTGACGGTGTTGCCGTCCCCGGACATCTCCCGGTAGACGGTGGCGAGCTTCGGATCGACCTGCGCGGGGGCCTGCGCCTGCGGGGCCAGGGGGGCCTGCGGGGCGTCGGCCGCGGCGGTGCCGGCGGCGACGCCGGTGAGGGCCGCCGCGGCGACCGCGCCGGCGCCGAGGGTACGGATGCGGATCACGTGCTGTCCTTCCAACAGAACAGGGGCTACCGGGGGTTGAGCCGCCCGGGTGGTGCCTTGCCCCCTGTCCAACGCGCCGGAGGCGCCGCGAACACGGGGGGTCCTCCGTTCGCAGCAATCCGCGTCCGCCCGCAGGGCGTGCGCCGTCACCCGTGCGCCCCGCGCCGCGTCACCTTCCCGCCGGCGGTTCGTTGGGGCCACGGACAGCACATTCCGTGCAGGAAGCAGTGGAGGGAGACCCTTATGCGCAGGACCGTCGTGCGGGCGGCCGGCATCGGAGCCGTCGCGGCCGGACTGGTCGGCGCCGCCGCGGGGGCGGCCAACGCCTCGTCCGCGGCCGGCGGTGCGGCCGTCGGTTCGCCGGGGGCGGTGTCCGGCTGGCAGGTGCAGGCCCCGGTGCACGTGCCCGTGAACTTCTGCGGCAACACCATCAATGTGATCGGGCTGCTGAACCCGACGTTCGGGAACGTCTGCGCCAACGGCTGACGCGGCGTCCGACCGCGCTCTCCGGGGCCGGTGCCCCCTCGCCGACGTGCGAGAAGGCACCGGCCCCGTTGCTTTGCGCAATAGGCGCCAGAAGGTTACGCCCCGTCACAAATTTCGGCCGCACGGGTGATCCGGCAGATTCCTGCGGAACCTTTCGGTCGGAACGCAGTTGACCAGTTTGCTCCTGGGTCGCCGGAGCGGAATAGCTCCCGGCGCCCGAAGCTGGGGCAGCAGAAAGTAAACAAAGACGGAGGCAGAGATGCTCAAGAAGTCCCTCGTGGCTGCTGCCGCGGTTGCGGTCGCCGGTATTGCGTTCGCCGCCCCGGCCACCGCCATCGGCAACGCGCACGGCAACGCGACGGCCGCCGGCAACGGCGCGAGCCAGATCTACGGCAACACCAAGACGGGCGGCTACATGAGCCCGCAGATGAGCCTGGTCCAGGGCTCCCTGAACAAGCCCTGCATCGGCCTGCCCGCCAAGGTGGACGCGCAGTCCCTGGTCGGCGTCGTGCCGATCGGCGTCCAGGACATCCCGGTCCTGTCCTCGCCGCAGAACCAGCAGTGCGTCGAGAACTCCACCCAGGCCAAGGGCGACGACGCGCTGTCGCACATCCTGGACAACATCCCGGTCCTGTCCGGGAACGGCACCGGCAACCACTGAGGTTGACCGACCGACGGTCCGGCTCCTGAGCCGGACCGCGGCCGCCCCGCGCGGCCGCCAATGACACAACGAAGGGCCCGGTTGGCCGGCAGCCGGGCCCGCCCCCTCTCTCGGAAAACCGCATTCCTCACTCCCCCCGATTTCGACGCGCCTCGCGGACTCTCCCGCAATCCCGGAACTCGGTGGAATTTCAGTGAACTTCCGGTTTCGTGGCGCGCCTGAGAAACAAAGGAACGAAGCGTCATGATGAAGAAGGCTCTCGCCGCGGTCGCGGTGTCGCTGGTGGCGGGTCTGATGGCGGCCGGTCCGGCCGTCGCGGTCGGCAACTCGACCGGCAACATGACCGCCGACGGCGACGGTGCCAAGCAGGTCTACGGCAACCAGATGACCGGCGGCCACGCCTCCCCGTCCGCCTCGGTGGGCCAGGGCAGCCTCAACAAGCTGTGCGCCGGCGTCCCGCTCAAGGGCGACCTGCAGACGCTGGTGGCCGTGCCGATCCCCGGCGTCGGCGTGGGCGTCCAGGACATCCCGGTGCTCTCCTCGAAGCAGAACTCCCAGTGTGCCTCCGGCTCGTCCCAGACCAAGGGCGACGAGGCCGCCTCGCACCTGCTCAACGACATCTCCGGCATCGCCGGTAACGGCAGCGCCAACCACTGACGGCGCGTCGGCGCCCGGCCCCTGACCCGGCCGCCGACCCCCGGTGGCAGCGAAAACGCCGACGCGGATGCCCGTCGCTCCCGGGCATCCGCGTCGGCGTTCTTGCGTGAACGCGGGCGCGTCCTACGGCTCGACCGGCGCCTTCGGCTCGCCGAAGAGCGAGCTCACCGACTCGCCGTTGTGGATCCGGCGCATCGCCTCGGCGAGCGCCGGGGCCACCGAGATCACCGTGAGCTTGTCGGTGCGCTGCTCCTCGGGCAGCGGCACCGTGTTGGTGCACACGATCTCCTCCACCTCCGGCTGGTCGCCGATCCGCTTCAGCGCGCCGGCGGCGAACAGGCCGTGGGTGCAGGCGACTCGGACGCTGCGGACGTTGCGCTCCCGCAGCCGGTCGAGGAGCTCGATGACGGTGGAGCCCTTGGCGATCTCGTCGTCCAGGATGATGACGTCCTTCCCGTCGACGTCCCCTATCACCGCGCTGATCTCGACCCGGTCGTCGGCGTAGCGCTGCTTGGCGCCGGCGCCGACCGACACCCCGAGCCGCCGGGCGAAGGCCGCGGCCTCCTTGGCGTTGCCCAGGTCGGGGGAGACCACCACGGTGTTGGAGAGATCCAGGTGCGCGAAGTGCCCGGCCAGCTCGCGCAGCGCGTGCAGGTGGTCGACCGGCATCCCGAAGAAGCCGTGCACCTGCGGGGAGTGCAGCGTCATCGCCAGGACGCGGTCGGCGCCCGCGGTCTTGAGCAGGTCGGCGACGAGCCGGCCGCCGATGGAGATCCGCGGGGCGTCCTTCTTGTCCGAGCGGGCGTAGGCGTAGTGCGGCATGACGACGGTGATCCTGGCGGCGGAGGCGCCGCGCGCCGCATCGAGCATGAACATCAGCTCGACCAGGTTCTCCTGAACCGGCGCCACCAGGGGCTGGATGATGAAGACGTCGCGTTCCCGGCAGTTCGCCTGCAGCTGAACCTCGATGCAGTCGTTGGCGAACCGCTGGGTGCGGACCGGGCGCAGGGGCACGCCCAGGTGCGCGCAGATCTCGGCGGCCAACTCGGGGTGGGCGCTGCCGCTGAAGACGGAGATGTCATGCACGGTCGTGCTCCAGACGAAGGAGTGCGGGGGAGGAGAGGTGGGGTCTGGGGACGAAGAGGCGGTTGCGTGGTGGCGAGTACGCCTGAAGAGCCCGTGCACGTGCACCGGGCAGCCACTTCGATGCTACCGGGCGGTGGAATGGCGCCTCACCTCGGCCATCTCCCGTTCACCGGCCGGCGGGCGCCTCCGGGCCGCCGCCGACGAGGCCGTGCTGCCACATCCAGGCGGCTGTCTCCACCCGGTTGCGCAGGCCCAACTTGCCCTGGAGGTTGGCGATGTGGGTCTTCACGGTGGAGAGCGAGAGGAACAGCTCGGCGCCGATCTCCTGGTTGGTGCGGCCGCGGGCGACCAGCTGGGCGACATCCAGCTCCCGGCCGGTGAGATCGGGCACAGCCGCCTGCCGCGAGCGGGGCGCGGGGGCGGCCGCCGCGGCCGCCGCGCGGGCGGCCCGCTCGGCGGCGAGGGCGCGCAGCAGCCGGACGGTGATGGCGGGGGAGACCAGCGCATCGCCGCGGACGGCCGCCCGCACCGACTCCACCAGCATGTGGGGCCCGCTGTCCTTCAGGAGGAAGCCGCAGGCCCCGCCGAGGAGCGCGCCGTAGACGTACTCGTCGAGATCGAAGGTGGTGATCACGACGATCCGCAGCGGATCGGGCACCTCGGGACCGGCCAGCAGCCGGGTGACCTCCAGGCCGTCGAGGCGGGGCATCCGGATGTCGACGAGGCAGACGTCGGGGCGCAGCCGGCGGGCCTCCTCGACGCAGGCCAGGCCGTCGGCGGCGTCGCCGACCACCTCGATGCCCTCGGCGGCGTCGAGGATCATGCTGAATCCGGTGCGGACCATCTCCTGGTCGTCGGCGACCAGGACGCGGATGGGACGGGCGGGGGCGGCGGCGTCGTTCACGGCTCCAGCCTCGCACCCCCGGCGGCGCCCCCGGGCACCGCTCGGCTGCGCAGCGGCAGGCGCGCGGAGACCTGCCAACTGCCGTCCGGCAGCGGGCCCGCGTCGAGCGCGCCGCCCGCGGCCTCGACCCGCTCGCGGAGGCCCACCAGACCGTAGCCGCCCCGGCCGTCGCGCAGCGCCGCGGCGGACCGGCGCGGACCGGCGGCGCCCGGCGCGGCCGCGTTGCGCACCTCCACCAGCAGCCCCTGCGGGCCGGTGGTGACGTCGACCCGGGCGCCGGCGGTGCCGGGGGCGTGCCGGCGGACGTTGGTGAGCGCCTCGACGACCACCCGGTGGGCGGCGCCGGCCGCCTCGGGGCTGAGCGGGGCGGCCCGGGCCGCGGAGGTGATCTCCAGGTCGACGCGGGGGCCGGTGCCGGAGCGCCGGAACGCCTCCACCGCGGCGGCGATCGCCTCGGGGGCGTCGGGGGAGGCCCCCGCCGCCGTGGCGTCGGGGCGGGGGGTGCGCAGGACGGTGACCAGGCGGCGCATCGAGTCGAGCGTCTCCAGGCCGGCCTGCTCGATGGTGTCGAGGATGGGGCCGACCCGCTCGGGCGCGGTGGCGCCGACGGTGCGGGCGGCCTGCGCCTGCACCACGATCCCGGTGATGTGGTGGGCGACGAAGTCGTGCAGGTCGCGGGCGAGTTCGAGGCGCTCGGCGTGCCGGGCCCGCTCCATCAGGGAGTTGCGGCGCTCCTCGACGATCCGCAGGTAGGCGCCGAACCCGGCGGCGGCCAGCGCCACCACCCCGCACAGGAAGGAGAAGGCGAGGCCGCCGACCGAGGGGCCGAAGCGGCGCAGCGGCAGCGCCGCCGTCACCAGCAGCAGGGCGATGGAGAGCAGCAGCGCGGTGCGGGCCGGGGCGACCCGGTGCGCCACCAGGTGCACCGTCAGGACGAGCACCACCAGCTCCAGCACCCCGGGGGAGCCGCGCCAGTCGATCACGGCGCTGAGGGGGTTGGGGCCGTCGGCGGAGAGCGGCTCCGGGAAGCCCAGCGGTGCGGCGCCGACCTGGGAGGCGAGCATCAGCAGGGTGCAGGCGCCCGAGACGAGGACGGCGAGCAGCGCGCGCAGCCGCAGCGGGCCGAGCCGCTCGGCGGTGAGCAGCACCGCGACCGCGGCGCCGCTGAGCAGCTGGGGGGCGAAGCCGTGCTGCTCGGGGCGGTGGATGACGAGCGAGGAGACCGCGTCGAGCACCCAGAGCAGCGCGAGCGCCGCGAGGAACAGCGAGCGGACCGCGGTGCGGACGAACCGGCGTGGGACGGGGAGCGAGGTACTGGCCACGCCACTCAAGGTACGGCTGCGGGTTGACCTCCGGATCGGCCGTTCGGCTGACGAAAAACGGGTATGAACTGGCCGAACGGCCGAGGCGGGGGCCCGGGTGCCGGCGCGATCGTGGGGGGTGGAGGTGATTCGCCATGGTCGATGCGATGACGGTGGTACAGGTCCTGATGTCGGTCGTCGCGGCGGTCCTGCTGCTCGGCGGCGCGCTGGCGCCGCTCGCGGCCGGCCGCCGGTGAGCGGGCGCCGTCCCGCTCGGGCTCCGGCTCGCTCAGGCTCCGGCTCGGGTCGTCCACTCCTGGAGGGCGGTGCGGGTGCTCCGGGTGTCGTAGTGCTCGGCACCGAAGACCTTCTCGCAGTCCTCCAGGAGCGGCACGAACATCTGCCGCGCGCCCTCGGGGTCGCCGGCCTCGCCCGTCCAGCGGGCGTACTGGTGGCGGAACTCCAACGTGGTGCGGTGGCGGTAGCCCAGGCTGGTCTCCGCCTCCTCGACGATGTCCCGGCACAGGTCGCGGGCGCGCGCCGGATCCCCGCGGCGGCCGATCGTCTCGGCCTCCCCGGAGAGGTGCGAGAGCCGCGCGCGGACGGAGCCGGTGCGCCCCGTCGCCCCGGTGACGCCGGTGACGGGCCCGCCGCCGGAGGCCGGCCCCGCGGAGGTCGGTCCGGCCGAGGTCGCGCCCGGCTGCGCGGGGATGCCCGCGGTGGTGCCGGCACCGGCACCGGTGACGGCGGCCGCGGTCCCGGTGGCCGCGCCGAGGCCCGCGGCCTCGGCGAGGGCGGCCATCGCCTCGCCGGCGTCGCCGAGCCGCTCGGCCGGGTCCTTGGCGAGCAT
Source organism: Mangrovactinospora gilvigrisea (assembly GCF_001879105.1). GTDB lineage: Bacteria > Actinomycetota > Actinomycetes > Streptomycetales > Streptomycetaceae > Mangrovactinospora > Mangrovactinospora gilvigrisea. Next base: position 30,750 of record NZ_MLCF01000062.1, read on the forward strand.
CCGCATCACCACGGAGTCCAGCGCGGGCGGCAGGTTGGGCCGCCGCGAACTGGGCGGCACCGGGGCCTCGTTGACGTGCTGGTAGAGCAGTGTGACGGCCTCGGCGTCGGGCGAGGCCACCGGATGGTGGCCGGTGAGCATCCGGTAGAGCAGGCAGCCGACGGAGTACAGGTCGGAGGCGGGCCCGGCGGGCTTGCCGAGGCAGCGCTCGGGCGCCATGTAGAGGAACGTCCCGATGACCATGCCGGTCTGGGTGAGCTGCGAGCTGCCGCCGACGGCGGTGGCGATCCCGAAGTCGAGCACCTTGATGGCGTCCCGGCGCTCGTCGACGACGATGTTCTCCGGCTTGATGTCGCGGTGCACGATGCCGGCGGCGTGCGCGTCGCGCAGCGCGTCGCAGACCTGGCGGGTCCATTCGACGGCGCGCGGCACCGGCGGCAGCCCGTCGTCGTGCAGGACGGCGGAGAGCGAGCGGCCGGGGGCCAGCTCCATCACCAGGAAGAGGACGGTGAGGCCGGTGGCGGGGTCGAGCGCCTGGCCGTAGTCGTGGATGGTGACGATGTGGGGGTTGTTGAGCCCGCCGGCGAGCGTCGCCTCCTGGGCGAAGCGGGCGGCGGCGGTCTCGGCGTCCTCGCCGCCGCCGTGGGTGATCACCTTGATGGCGACGGGGCGGTTGAGGCGGGTGTCGGTGGCCTCCCATACCGCGCCGAAGCCGCCCGCGCCGATGCGGCGCGAGATGCGGTAGCGGTTGTCGAGCATGTCCCCCGGGTTCACGGGCACCTCCCTCTTCCGGTGAAGACGATATAGGGGGGCGGCGGCGTTCCCGGTTTGCGCGGTGGGTTGTTCGCGGCCCGTCCGCTCGTCCGCTCGTCCGCCCCTCCGCCCCTCCGTCCGCCCCTCCGCCCCTCCGTCCGCCCCGCCCGGGCCCGTCAGGCGACGTGGGGGCCGAGGGTGAGGGCGAGGTGCAGGGTGAGGCGGTCGCGGCCGTCGGCGAGGTCGAGGCCGGTGAGCTCCTCGATGCGGTGCAGCCGGTGGTAGAGGGTCTGCCGGTGGACGCGCAGCTCCAGCGCGGCGTCCTTGACGGAGCCGGCCGCGTCCAGGAAGGCGCGGGCGGTGCGGGCCAGGTCCTCGCGCTGCAGCAGCAGGGTCGTGCCCGGGGTGAGCACCGCCTCGGCGAGCCGCGCGTCCGGCGCGCACCACAGCAGCCGCTCCGCGCCCAGCCGCGACCACTCGCGGACCAGCCCCTGGCCGCCGGTGTCCGTCGCCGCCGCCGCGCGCGCCGCGACGCGCGCCCGCAGCCAGCCCTGCCGCACTTCGGCGAGCCCGTGGCAGGGCCCGAAGAGCCCCACCGAGACGCCGGTCGCCGTCGCGCGCCCGTCGCGCGGCAGCCGCTCGGCGACCATCGCCCGCGCCCGGTCGACGGTCGGCATCGCGGTGGAGGCGGTGACGTCCCGGGCGCCGGGCCGCATCGGCACGGCGAGCACGGTGTCCTGGTCGGTGCTGGTGGTGAGGACGGAGCGGGGCAGCCGCCACGGGTTGAGCAGCGGCCCCTGGGCCTCGCCGGCGCCGTCCGCGGCGACCCGCAGCACGGCCACCGCCAGGGTGGTGTCCCGGGCGAGCACGCCGGACTGGTCGATCTCGTCGACGGCGTGCGCACGCACGTCCGACTGAGGGGAGATCAGGTCGTCGAGGCGGAGCCCGAGGTCGGCGCGGGAGCGGGCCTGGCGGGCCATCAGCAGCGCCGCCCGGTCGCAGAGCGGGGCCGCCTGGGCGGCGAGCGCCGGCCCGATCCGCACCGCGTCGTCGAGCAGCCAGAGGTAGCCGAGGGTGACGGCCTTCCAGCGGACGGGGAGGCAGAGCCGGCCGAGCAGGCCCTGCTGCGGGTCGGGCGGGATGCGCACCGGGTGGTCGGCGGCGGCGATGCCGTAGCCCTCGAAGAGCCGCCGCACCTCCTCGGTGGAGCGCTTGGCGAGGATCGACTCCTCGCGGACCCGGTCGAGGGCGGTGCGCCCGCCTGGGCCCTCGTGCGCGGCGTAGGCGACGAGGTGGAAGTCGCGGTCCTCCAGCGTGGCCGGGGCGCCGAGCAGGTCGGCGGCCGCGTCGACGATCTCCTGCAGCTCGTCGGCCATGGTCCCTCCGGTCCGTTGCGCACCGCCGCTCGCCCGTCCGCACAAGCGTCCTTGGTCCCTTCGGGGAAGCCGCCGCGCGGGTGCACCCTGGAGGTGTCATACATATGTATCAGAAGCCGAGGGCATTGATGTGACACCTGACGATCCCCGGGGTTCGGTTCCGGCCCTACGGTGTGCTCGTCATCACCCTGCAAGACGTCCTGTGCACGTGTTCCGTGCTGTTCGGAGGGCCGCCCCGTGTCCCTGCTCAGTTCCGCCCTGCTGACCGCCGCGCGCAGCTCGCGCGCCCGCGGTCTGATCACCGCCGTGCCCGCCACCCGCAAGGTGGTCGAACGGTTCGTCGCCGGGGAGGTCACCGAGGACGGCGTGCGCGCCGTCGAGGAACTCGTCGGCAGCGGCCTCCATGTGACGCTCGACCGGCTCGGCGAGGACACCCTCGACCGCGCCGCGGCCGAGGCCACCCGCGACGGCTACCTGGCCCTCATCGAGACGCTCGCCGACCGCGGCCTGGCGTCGGGCAACGAGGTGTCGGTGAAGCTCTCCGCCTGCGGCCAGGCGCTCGGCGCGGACGGCGAGAAGATCGCCCGCGAGAACGCCCGGGCCATCGCCGAGGCCGCCAAGGCCGCCGGGATGCTGATGACCCTCGACATGGAGGACCACACCACCATCGACTCCACCCTGGGGATCCTGCGCGAGCTGCGCGAGGACTTCCCGTGGCTCGGTGCGGTGCTGCAGTCCGCGCTGTACCGCACGGAGGACGACTGCCGGGCGCTGGCCCACGAGGGCTCCCGCATCCGGCTGGTCAAGGGCGCCTACAAGGAGCCCGACACCGTCGCCCACCAGGCCAAGTCCGAGGTGGACAAGGCGTATGTGCGCTGCCTGCGGATCCTGATGGCGGGCCGCGGCCGCCCGATGGTGGGCAGCCACGACCTGCGCATGATCCGCATCGCCGAGAGCCTGGCCCGGGAGAACGGCCGCTCCGCCGACTCCTACGAGTTCCAGATGCTCTACGGGATCCGCGCCTTCGAGCAGCGCCGCCTCGCCGAGTCCGGAGCCACCGTGCGCGTCTATGTCCCCTATGGTGACGATTGGTACGGATACTTCATGCGGCGCCTCGCCGAGCGCCCCGCCAACCTCGCGTTCTTCGCGCGCTCGCTGCTGTCGCGCTGAACCGACCCACCGTCACCATCCCGTCCAGAACCCAAGCGAGAGGCAGGCCGACGCCGTGCAGTCCGTAACCCAGGTTCCCGAGCCGGTCAACGAGCCGTTCCACGCCTACGCCCCGGGCAGCCCCGAGCGGGCCCGCCTGGAGGCCGAGCTGAAGCGGCAGTCGGGCCAGGGCCCGGTCGAGCTGACCATGACCATCGGCGGCGAGAAGCGGATGGGCGGCGGCTCCCGCATCGACGTCGTCATGCCGCACCGGCACGCCGCGGTGCTGGGCACCATGGGCAACGCGACGCAGGCCGACGCGAAGGACGCCATCGACGCCGCGCTCAAGGCCGCCCCGGCCTGGCGCGCGATGTCCTTCGACGACCGCGCGGCGATCCTGCTGCGCGCCGCGGACCTGCTCTCCGGCCCCTGGCGGGAGAAGATGAACGCCGCCACCATGCTGGGCCAGTCCAAGACCCCGCAGCAGGCGGAGATCGAGACGCCCGCCGAGCTCTGCGACTTCTGGCGGTTCAACGTCCACTACGCCCGGCAGATCCTCGAGGACCAGCCGATCTCGGTGCCCGGCGTGTGGAACCGGATGGAGTACCGCCCGCTGGAGGGCTTCGTCTACGCCATCACCCCGTTCAACTTCACCGCGATCGCCGGCAACCTGCCGACCGCGCCCGCGCTGATGGGCAACGTGGCGATCTGGAAGCCCTCGCCGACCCAGACCTACGCCGCCTGGCTGCTCATGGAGCTGCTGGAGGAGGCGGGCATGCCCAAGGGCGTCATCAACCTGGTGACCGGCGACGGCAAGGACGTCTCCGAGGTCGCGCTGGCCCACCCGGACCTGGCCGGCATCCACTTCACCGGCTCCACCGCCACCTTCCAGCACCTGTGGAAGACCGTCGGCGAGAACATCGCCGGGTACAAGACCTACCCGCGGCTGGTCGGCGAGACCGGCGGCAAGGACTTCATCGTCGCCCACCCCTCCGCCGACCCGGCGGTGCTCAAGACCGCGATGGTGCGCGGCGCCTTCGAGTACCAGGGCCAGAAGTGCTCGGCGGCCTCCCGCGCCTACGTCCCCCGCTCGGTCTGGGAGCAGATCAAGGACGACTTCAAGGCCGAGGTCGACGGCATCAAGGTGGGCGACGTCAGCGACTTCTCCACCTTCATGGGCGCGCTGATCGACGACCGCTCCTTCGCCAAGAACAAGGCGGCGATCGACCGGGCCCAGGGCGACCCGACGATCGAGGTGCTGGCCGGCGGGACCTACGACGACTCGGTGGGCTACTTCGTCCGCCCGACCGTGCTGGTCTGCTCCGACCCCGCCAACGAGGTGTTCAGCACCGAGTACTTCGGCCCGATCCTCGCCGTGCACGTCTACGAGGACGACGCCTACGAGGCGACGCTCGCCCAGATGGAGTCGGCGGCGCCCTACGGCCTGACCGGCGCGATCATCGCCCGGGACCGGGAGGCCGTCGCGCACGCCGCCGAGGTGCTGCGCTTCGCGGCCGGCAACTTCTACATCAACGACAAGCCGACCGGCGCCGTCGTCGGGCAGCAGCCGTTCGGCGGCTCGCGGGCCTCGGGCACCAACGACAAGGCCGGCTCCAAGCAGAACCTGCTGCGCTGGGTCTCCCCGCGGGCCATCAAGGAGACGCTGGTGGCGGCGACCGACTACCGCTACCCCTACATGGGCTGACGGCTGGGCCGACCCCCTCGGCCCCGGGTCCCCCCGAGATCTAGTGAAAACTTTCACGAAGTCCGGGGGGACCTTCGTCTTCGGTGAAGGTGCAGCTCAACGCGGGTGGATCGGCGTCCGGAGGGGTCCTGTTGCCCCGGACGGCCGTCCGCTTCGGGCCGTTCGCCGCTGAACGATGCATACATCAAGGCGTGCAATGGAGACAGCAGACCGGTAACGCCGGAACCTTCTCCACGCGAGGGGCACGCGCCATGACCCGCAGCACCGCAGAGACCGAGGTCGACCTCCTCACCGCCGACGCCCTCACCGCGCTGAAGGCCTACGAGGAGTTCACCCAGGAGGACGTCGACCGGATCGTCCGCAAGGCCGCCCTGGCCGCGCTGCACCGCCACGGGGAACTCGCCGACCTCGCCGTCGAGGAGACCGGTCGCGGCGTCTTCGAGGACAAGGCCGTCAAGAACCTCTTCGCCTGCGAGCACGTCACCCACTCGATGGCCGGCCTGAAGACGGTCGGCGTCGTCGGCCGCGACGAGACCAACGGCATCACCGAGATCGCCGAACCGGTCGGCGTGGTCTGCGCGATGACCCCGGTCACCAACCCCACGTCCACCACGATCTTCAAGGCGCTGATCGCCCTGAAGACCCGAAACCCCATCGTCTTCGCCTTCCACCCCGGCGCCCAGGCCTCCTCCGCCGAGGCCGCCCGCACCGTCCGGGACGCGGCCGTCGCCGCCGGGGCGCCGGATGCCTGCGTGCAGTGGATCGAGCACCCCTCGATGGCCGCCACCAGCGCCCTGATGCACCACGAGGCGGTCTCCACCATCCTCGCCACCGGCGGCAACGCCATGGTCAAGGCGGCCTACTCGTGCGGCAAGCCGGCCCTCGGCGTCGGCGCCGGCAACGTCCCCGCCTACATCACCAAGAGCGCCAAGCTCGGCCGGGCCGTCAACGACATCGTGCTCTCCAAGGCCTTCGACAACGGCATGATCTGCGCCAGCGAGCAGGCCGCGATCATCGACACCGAGGTCTACGAGCCCGCGATGGCCGAGTTCGCCAAGCTCCACGCGCACCGGGCCACCCCGCAGGAGAAGGCCAAGCTGGAGGAGCTCCTCTTCGGCACCACCGCGGGCGGCGAGAACTGCGCCGGGGCGAAGCTCAACCCCGACGTCGTCGGCAAGTCGCCGCAGTGGATCGCCCGACAGGCCGGCTTCACCGTCCCCGAGGACACCTCCATCCTGCTCGCCGAGGTCTCCGGCGTCGGCCCGCACGAGCCGCTCACCCGCGAGAAGCTCTGCCCCGTGCTCGCCGTGATGAGCGCCGAGAGCACCGAGCAGGGCCTGGGACGCGCCGCCGCCATGGTGGAGTTCGACGGACTCGGCCACAGCGCCGCCGTCCACACCGAGGACGACGCCCTCGCCGAGGAGTTCGGCAGGCGCGTCAAGGCGATCCGAGTGATCGTCAACTCGCCCTCCACCTTCGGCGGCATCGGCGACGTCTACAACGCCTTCCCGCCCTCCCTCACCCTGGGCTGCGGCTCCTACGGCGGCAACTCCGTCGCCGGCAACGTCACCGCCGGCAACCTGCTGAACATCAAGCGGATCGGCCGGCGCACCACCAACATGCAGTGGTTCAAGGTGCCGCCGCGCATCTACTTCGAGAAGAACGCGCTGAAGTACCTCGCCGAGATGGACGGCATCCGCCGCGCCACCATCGTCACCGACAGGACCATGGGCCGGCTCGGCTTCGTCGCCCGCGCCACCGCGCTGCTCAACGCCCGCCGCGAGCCCGTCGCCGTGCAGATCATCGACGACGTGGAGCCCAACCCGGAGCTGGCCACCGTGGAGCGCGGCGCCGCCGCGATGCGGGACTTCGCACCGGACACCATCATCGCGCTGGGCGGCGGCTCCGCGATGGACGCCGCGAAGGTCATGTGGCTGATGTACGAGCACCCCGAGGTCGCCTTCGAGGACACCCGGGAGAAGTTCCTCGACATCCGCAAGCGCGCCTTCGCCTTCCCGCCGCTGGGCGAGAAGGCGAAGATGGTCGCCGTCCCCACCACCTCCGGAACCGGCTCCGAGGTCACCCCCTTCGCCGTCATCTCCGACCCGGAGGCGGCCCGGAAGTACCCGCTCGCCGACTACGCGCTCACCCCGGACGTGGCCATCGTCGACCCGGCGCTGCCGATGGACCTGCCGGCCGCCGTCACCGCCGACTCCGGCTTCGACGCCCTCACCCACGCCACCGAGGCCTATGTCTCCGTCTACGCCAACGACTACACCGACGGGCTCTGCCTCCAGGCCATCAAGCTGATCTTCGAGAACCTGGAGGCCTGCGTCACCGAGGGCGCCGCCGCCCCGGCCGCCCGGGAGAAGATGCACAACGCCTCCACGGTCGCCGGGATGGCGTTCGCCAACGCCTTCCTCGGCCTCGTGCACGCCATGGCCCACACCCTGGGCAACACCTTCCACCTCGCCCACGGCCGCACCAACGCCCTGCTGCTGCCGCACGTCGTCCGCTACAACGGGCAGATCCCCACCAAGCTCACCGGCTGGCCCAAGTACGAGACCTACCGGGCCCACGAGCGGTTCCAGGAGATCGCCAAGATGCTGGGGCTGCCGGCCGCCACCCCCGAGGAGGGCGTGGAGTCCTACGCGTGCGCCGTGGAGCGGCTGCGCGACCGGTGCGGCATCCCGGCCTCCTTCGCCGAGGCCGGCGTCGCCGAGAAGGCCTTCCTCGACGCACTGCCCCGGCAGGCCGACAACGCCCACGCCGACCAGTGCGCCCCCGCCAACCCGCGCATGCCGATGCGCGAGGACATGAAGCGGATCATGCGCAACGCCTACTACGGGAACGCGGCCTGACGGCCCGCCGGAACAGGAGAGCCACCATGACCATCCAGGAGACCACCGCAGCCGCCACCGCGTGGGACGGCTTCCGGGGCGGGCTGTGGCGCGACGCCGTCGACGTCCGCGACTTCGTCCAGCACAACTACACCCCCTACGAGGGCGACGCCGGCTTCCTCGCCGGCCCCACCGAGCGCACCACCGCCGTCTGGGGCAAGCTGCTCGCGCTCTTCCCCGAGGAGAACGCGCGCGGCGTCCACGACGTCGACGTCCACACCCCCTCCGGCATCGACGCCTTCGAGCCCGGCTGGATCGACCGCGAGCGCGAACTCGTCGTCGGCCTGCAGACCGACGCCCCGCTGAAGCGCGCCATCATGCCGGCCGGCGGCTGGCGGATGGTGGAGAGCGCCCTGAACGCCTACGGCTTCGAGGCCGACCCCGAGGTGAAGAAGATCTTCACCAGGTACCGCAAGACCCACAACGACGGCGTCTTCGACGCCTACACCCCCGAGATCCGCGCCGCCCGCCACTCCGGCATCATCACCGGCCTGCCCGACGCCTACGGCCGCGGCCGCATCATCGGCGACTACCGCCGCGTCGCCCTCTACGGCGTCGACCGGCTGATCGCCGGGAAGAAGGCCGACAAGGCCGAACTGCTGGAGGCGTGGCCCACCGAGGAGAACATCCGCGACCGCGAGGAGGTCGCCGAGCAGATCAAGGCGCTCGGCGAGCTCAAGGCGATGGCCGCCCGCTACGGCCACGACATCTCCCGCCCCGCCGCGAACGGCCGGGAGGCCGTGCAGTGGCTCTACTTCGGCTACCTGGCCGCCGTGAAGGAGCAGAACGGCGCCGCCATGTCGCTCGGCCGCGTCGACGCCTTCCTCGACATCTACCTCCAGCGCGACCTGGAGGCCGGCGTGCTGACGGAGGAGCAGGCCCAGGAGATCATCGACGACTTCGTCGTCAAGCTGCGCATCGTCCGCTTCCTGCGCACGCCCGAGTACAACCAGCTGTACTCCGGCGACCCGACCTGGGTGACCTGGTCGCTGGCCGGCATGGGCGAGGACGGCCGCACCCTGGTCAACCGCACCACCTTCCGGGCCCTGCAGACGCTCTACAACCTGGGCCCGGCCCCCGAGCCCAACCTCACCGTCTTCTGGACCCGCCGGCTGCCCGAGGGCTTCAAGAAGTTCGCCGCCCAGGTCGCCATCGACACCAGCGCCCTGCAGTTCGAGTCGGACGAGCTGATGCGCCCCAAGTACGGCGACGACACCGCGATCGCCTGCTGCGTCTCGGCGATGGCGGTCGGCAAGCAGATGCAGTTCTTCGGCGCCCGGGTCAACCTCGCCAAGGCCCTGCTGTACGCGATCAACGGCGGCCGGGACGAGAACACCGGCGAGACGATCGTCCCCGGCCTGGAGCCGATCACCGGCGAGTACCTGGACTACCCGACCGTCGCCACCGCCTACGACACCATGCTGGAGTGGCTGGCCAGGACGTACGTCCACGCGCTCAACGTCATCCACTACATGCACGACAAGTACGCCTACGAGCGCATCGAGATGGCGCTGCACGACCGCGCGATCCTGCGCACCATGGCCTGCGGCATCGCCGGGCTCTCGGTCGCCGCCGACTCGCTCTCGGCGATCAAGCACGCGGAGGTGCGGGTGATCCGGGACGCGACCGGGCTCGCCGTCGACTACGCGATCGAGGGCGACTACCCCGCCTTCGGCAACAACGACGACCGGGCCGACGCGATCGCCCGCGAGCTGGTGCACACCTTCATGCGGAAGGTGCGCAAGCACCCCACCTACCGGGGCGCGCGGCACACCCAGTCGGTGCTCACCATCACCTCCAATGTCGTCTACGGCAAGAAGACCGGCAGCACTCCGGACGGCCGCCGGGCCGGCGAGCCGTTCGCCCCGGGCGCCAACCCGATGAACGGCCGCGACGAGCACGGCTACATCGCCTCCGCGCTCTCGGTAGCCAAGCTGCCCTACGACGACGCCGAGGACGGCATCTCGCTGACCAACACCATCACCCCCGACGCGCTGGGGCGTTCGCCCGAGGAGCGGATCGACAACCTCGCCGGCGTGCTGGACGGGTTCATGGCGGCGGACGGCTTCCACATGAACGTCAACGTGCTGGACCGGGCGATGCTGGAGGACGCCATGGAGCATCCGGAGACCTACCCGCATCTGACCATCCGGGTCTCCGGATACGCCGTCAACTTCGTGCGGCTCACCCGCGAGCAGCAGCGCGACGTCATCAACCGCACCTTCCACGGGACGCTCTGATGGCCACCCCCGCCGCCGCCGTGCTGGAGCGCACCGGACGCGCGGTCACCGGCTCCGTCCACTCCTGGGACCTCTCCACCGGGGTGGACGGCCCCGGGACCCGGTTCACCGTGTTCCTCTCCGGCTGCCCGCTGCAGTGCCTGTACTGCCAGAACCCGGACACCATGCGGATGCGCAACGGCCGCCGCACCACCGCGGACGCGATCGTCGCGGAGGCCGCGAAGTACCGGACGTTCATCGACGCGGCCGGCGGCGGGGCCACCATCAGCGGCGGAGAGCCGCTGCTGCAGCCGGTCTTCGCCGGCGAGCTGTTCCACCGCTTCAAGCACGAGCTGGGGCTGCACACCGCGCTGGACACCTCCGGCTTCCTCGGGGTGCGGGCGACGGACGCGCTGCTGGCGGACGTCGACCTTGTGCTGCTGGACATCAAGTCGTGGGAGCCGGACCTCTACCGCCGCCTCACCGGGCAGCCGCTGCGCCCCACGCTGGACTTCGCCCGGCGGCTGGCCGGCCTGGGCAAGGCGGTGTGGGTGCGGTTCGTGCTCGTCCCCGGGCTGACGGACGGCGCCGCGAACGTCGGCGGCGTCGCCGACTTCGCCGCGTCGCTGGGCAACGTGGAGCGGGTGGACGTGCTGCCCTTCCACAAGCTCGGCCGGGCCAAGTGGGAGGGCCTGGGCAAGCGGTTCCCGCTGGAGGCCACCCCGTCCCCGACGCCGGCCCGGGTGGAGGAGGCGAGGGCCCGCTTCCGGGCCGCCGGACTCCACGCGGTCTAATGGACGGCATGTCCGACACCGCACAGCAGCCCCGCACGGATTCCCCCGCCGAGACCCCGGCCGCCCCGCGCCGGGGTCTGGTGCTGTCCCGCAAGGTTTCCTGGTTCCTCGCCGCGTTCGGCGTCTGGTCCTGGATCATCTGGATCACGTTCGAGAAGAACCTGGTCAAGGACGCCAGCGGGCTCGCCTTCCACCACGGCCGGGCGACCGCCTACTTCTACATCCACACCGCGCTGGCGATCGTCTCGTTCCTGCTGGGGACGGCGATCGGGATCCTCGGCCTCCGGGGGATCCGCCGCTCCCGCGGCTGAGGGGCTGCGCGCACCCTTGCGGTAAAGCGTTTACACAACCATGCTCACCACTGCCCCGGCCGGGCGCAGGTCGCGCAGTCGTCTCCCGCGCAAGGAGAGAGCATGGCACTCATCCGACGTAAGCGTATTCAGGCTTTGCTGGCCGCCGTCGCCGGATTAGGGGCGGTCGCCGCCCTGACCGCGCCCGCGTCCGCGGCGCCCTCCGCGCCGCCGGTGGACGCGGCGTTCCCGACGTATCCCCAGACGGTCACGCACATCCCCGAGGACCTGGGGTCGGACATCGCCGGGTCGGCGTTCACCGACTCCGACGGGCAGTTCCACTGGTCCAACGCCGTGGCGTCGTATGCCCGCACCGACGACGGCTCGTCGTGGGAGCACACCTTCACCAACACCGACATGGGGGCCGTCAGCGCCGGGCTGGCGAGCGGGGCGACGAAGCTCGCCTCGGCGGACGCCTACTACGGGACGCCGGGGACGCTCTGCTACAAGCTGGGGGAGCGGACCGACGCGAGCATGCCGTCGCCGTACGACGACGACCACTGCGACATCGTCGGCACCTGGGTCGACCCCGCCACCAAGCGCTGGTACGCCGTCATCAACGACGAGTTCACCTTCGACCCGCTGAACACGGACCCGACCAAGTCGATCCCCGACCGGATCGCCACCGCCCAGCACAGCAACCGCATCCTCGTCGCCACCTCCGACGACAAGGGGGCGAGCTGGGCGGTCCAGAACGAGATCGTCACCCCGCCGTACCAGCCCAAGGACTACTTCGACAACGCCGACTACCCGGGATCCACCTTCGCGTTCGGCGACTCCGGGGTGCGGTTCTTCGTCGACAACTCCACCGGGTACTTCTACGTGCTCTACAACTACCAGGTGCGGCTGAAGTCCAGCCCGTTCAGCTCGGTCGCCCAGTGGCAGTCGATCGCCCGCGCGCCGATCAGCGGGAAGATGGCCCGCGGCAGCTGGAAGAAGTACTACGACGGGCACTGGTCGCAGCCCGGCATCGGCGGGCTGGACGGAGCGTTCCTCACCCCGCTCGGCCTCAACCCGGTGTACGACCCGGCGAAGGACATCGTCACCTGGTCGGGGCGGGGCAAGGACGGGACGCGGCTCGCATACGTCAACACCCAGCTGACGGCGGCCGCCCCGAGCTTCGCCTTCAAGGCGGCGGACGGAGCGTCCTACACCGCCGACTCCGCGACCGGGGTGATCACCGACGCCTCGGGCGCCTCCGTGCCGAGCGTCTCCTACCGCGACCCCGCGCAGGACGCCACCATCACCGTGGCGAGCAGCGGCGGCAAGATCGCCCTGACGGCCGTCCAGGCGGACGGCCACGCCGACACCGCCACGCTCGGCACCAAGAGCGCCGTCTACCTCGACCGGGCCACCGGCCGGCTCTTCCTCCCGCCGAGGATCAACCAGTCGGCGGTCTCGTACAACACCTACAGCCGCCGCTACCAGATCTACGGCTACGACGGGTACCTCTACCAGGGCGACGACCTGGGGAAGCCCAACGCCTTCGCGCCGGTGGGGTATTCGGGGCTCGCCAACCCCGCCTACCAGTCGACGCTGGACTACGGCAGCCTCACCAACCAGATGATCACCGGGCGCTCGTTCTGGGCGGTCAACGACCTGGACACCTCGATCACCCAGGTGAAGGGGACGTCCCCGGCCGCCGGGCAGACGCAGTACGCGCACGAGGGCCTCCCGGTGGACACCGCCGGACGGCCCGTCAGCGCGCAGCACTCCTACACGCTGCGGATCGGCGGGCGCAGCCTCGGGGGCAGCTGGCAGCCGGTGCCCGTCAAGGACTCCTACGACACCGCCTCCGACAGCGGCTTCTACCGTCTCCGCAACACCCGCACCGGACAGTACCTGGACGTCCCCGGCGCCACCCCGGAGGCGAAGCGGGCCTGGGGCGCGGCGGTCTCCACGGGCGCGGCGGAGCCGGCGTTCGACCCGTCCGGGAACGCCGGCTACGGCTCGCCCGGCGGCTCCGACCAGTGGTACCTGCTGCCGGAGGCGTCCGGCGGCAGCACGTCCATCAAGGGCAGCACCCGCTATGCGCTGGTGAACCGCAACAGCAACCTGGCGGTGCAGTTCAACGGCGACAAGGCGCAGCTGGTCCCCATTCGCCACCTCTCTCCTTCCCAGCGGGTCACTATGACCGGTGTGGAGTAGGCGCTGGGTGGCTTGTAGCTACGCCGGTAGGTACGCCGGTAGCTACACCTGTAGGTACACTGCGGCAGTGTAGGTACATTTCGTCGACCGGATTGGAGCGTAGCCATGAGTGCGATCTCAGTCCGAGAGTTCTCCTACAATCCCAGTGCCGTCTTCGCCCGAGTGGAAGGCGGGGAAGCGGTCCGGGTGACCCGGCATGGGAAAGTCATCGCCATAGTGCTTCCCGGCGACGGCCCCGCCGACCGCTATGCCGATCTGGTCGCCTCGGGCCGTATCCGCCTCGGGACGGCCACGTCCGGGGACGATGCGCCCCTGCCCGAGTACGCGCTGCCCCCGGATGCACCGGACCCGGTGGAGCTGCTGCTCGCCGAGCGGGACGAGGACGCCCCGTGATCTACATGGACTCATCGGCGTTGCTCACGTTGATGACGGGGCGCCGGAACTCGGCGGAGCTGCGGGTGTTCCTGGCGGACCGTCCCGGGCTGCCGCTGGCCACCAGCACGATCGGGATCGTCGAGACGGTGCGGCAGCTCGACCGGGTGGGGAACTTCCCCGACGCCCTGGAGGAGTTGGGGCGCCTCGTCACCGAGGTGATGCTCACGGTGGAGGTGCGGGATCTGGCCGCGCGGATGTCACCCGCGCTGCGCGCGCTCGACGCGGTGCATCTGGCGAGTGCGGTGAGCCTGGGCAGCGCGGTGGACCATCTCGTGACCTACGACAAGCGCATGCTGGACGCCGCCCGGCAGCTCGGCTTCTCCGCGGAGGCTCCGGGCGCCGGATGGTAATCCGGCACGACGGCGCATCGCCCCGCCCCGCCGGGCAGGCGGGACGGGGCGATGCGGAGGGATGATCCGTCAGATGCGGCGGGTGATCAGCGCGCGCTTGACCTCCTGGATGGCCTGCGTCACCTGGATGCCGCGGGGGCAGGCGTCCGTGCAGTTGAAGGTGGTGCGGCAGCGCCACACGCCGTCCTTCTCGTTGAGGATCTCCAGGCGCTGCTCGCCGGCGTCGTCGCGCGAGTCGAAGATGAAGCGGTGCGCGTTGACGATCGCCGCCGGGCCGAAGTACTGGCCGTCGTTCCAGAACACCGGGCAGGACGAGGTGCACGCCGCGCAGAGGATGCACTTGGTGGTGTCGTCGAAGCGGGCGCGGTCCTCGATGGACTGCTTCCGCTCCCGGGTCGGCTCGTTGCCCTTGGCCACCAGGAACGGCATGACGTCCCGGAAGGCCTGGAAGAACGGGTCCATGTCGACGACCAGGTCCTTCAGGACCGTCAGGCCCTTGATGGGCTCGACAGTGATCGGCTTGTAGACGCCGTTCTTCGGCTTGCCCAGCACGTCCTTGATGAGGGTCTTGCAGGCCAGCCGGTTCTTGCCGTTGATGCGCATGGCGTCCGAGCCGCAGATGCCGTGCGCGCAGGAGCGGCGGAACGTCAGCGTCCCGTCGATCTCCCACTTGACCTTGTGGAGGGCGTCGAGCAGCTTCTCCTTGGGGTCCATGGAGAGCTCGTAGTCGACCCACACCGGCTCCGCGGCCTGCTCCGGGTTGAAGCGGCGGATGCGCAGCCGGAAGGTGACGTGCTGGGTCGCCCCGCTCTCGGCGGCGTCCAGCGCCGCGGAGTGCTTGTCCTCGGTTGCAGTGCTCATCAGTACTTGCGCTCCATCGGCTGGTAGCGGGTCTGGACGACGGGCTTGTAGTCGAGGCGGATGGCGTCCTTCCCCGACTCGTCGACCTCGCGGTACGCCATGGTGTGGCGCATGAAGTTGACGTCGTCGCGGGTGGGGAAGTCCTCGCGGTAGTGGCCGCCGCGCGACTCCTCGCGGGCCAGCGCGCCCGCCACCAGCACCTCGGCCAGGTCGAGCAGGTTGCCCAGCTCGACGGCCTCCAGCAGATCGGTGTTGAACCGCTTGCCCTTGTCCTGGACGGAGACGTTCCGGTAGCGCATCTTCAGCTCGCGGATGTCCTCCGCGGCCTGCTTGAGCGTCTGCTCGGTGCGGAAGACCATCGCGTTGGCGTCCATCGACTCCTGGAGGGCGGTGCGCACCTCGTGCACCTTCTCGGTGCCGGTGCCGGTGCGCAGCCCCTCCAGCAGCTCCACGACGAGCGTCTCGGGGTTCTCCGGGAGCTCCACGTGCTCGTGGGTGGCGGCGTACTCGGCGGCGTTGATGCCGCAGCGCTTGCCGAAGACGTTGATGTCCAGCAGCGAGTTGGTGCCCAGCCGGTTGGCGCCGTGCACCGAGACGCAGGCCACCTCGCCGGCCGCGTAGAGGCCGGGGACGATGTGGTCGTTGTCGGCCAGCACCTCGCCGTCGTTGTTCGTCGGCATGCCGCCCATCGCGTAGTGCGCGGTCGGCTGGATCGGGATCGGGTCCGTGTAGGGCTCGATGCCGAGGTAGGTGCGGGCGAACTCGGTGATGTCCGGGAGCTTGGCGTCCAGCTGCTCCGGCGGGAGGTGCGTCAGGTCCAGGTAGACGTGGTCGCCCTCGGGGCCGCAGCCCCGGCCCTCGCGGATCTCGGTGTAGATCGCGCGGGAGACCACGTCGCGGGAGGCGAGGTCCTTCATGACGGGCGCGTACTTCTCCATGAAGCGCTCGCCGTCCTTGTTGCGCAGGATGCCGCCCTCGCCGCGGGCGCCCTCGGTGAGCAGGATGCCCATCCGCCAGATGCCCGTCGGGTGGAACTGGAAGAACTCCATGTCCTCCAGCGGCAGGCCGCGCCGGAACGCCGCCGCCTGGCCGTCGCCGGTCAGGGTGTGGGCGTTGGACGTCACCTTGAAGAACTTGCCGGCGCCGCCGGACGCGAAGATCACCGACTTCGCCTGGAAGACGTGGATCTCGCCGGTGGCCAGCTCGTAGGAGACCACGCCGGCGACCCGCTTGCCGGGCTCGCCGCTGGCGAGGGTGACCTCGGGGTCGTCCACCAGCAGCAGGTCGAGCACGTAGTACTCGTTGAAGAACTCCACGCCCTGCTTGACGCAGTTCTGGTAGAGCGTCTGGAGGATCATGTGGCCGGTGCGGTCGGCCGCGTAGCAGGCGCGGCGGACCGGGGCCTCGCCGTGCTGCCGGGTGTGGCCGCCGAACCGCCGCTGGTCGATGTTGCCCTCGGCGGTGCGGTTGAAGGGCAGGCCCATCTTCTCCAGGTCGAGGACCGCGTCGATGGCCTCCTTGGCCAGGATCTCCGCGGAGTCCTGGTCGACGAGGTAGTCGCCGCCCTTGATGGTGTCGAAGGTGTGCCACTCCCAGTTGTCCTCCTCGACGTTCGCGAGGGCGGCGGCCATGCCGCCCTGCGCGGCGCCGGTGTGGGACCGGGTCGGGTACAGCTTGGTGAGCACCGCGGTGCGGCTGCGCGGCGAGGCCTCGATGGCCGCGCGCATGCCTGCGCCGCCGGCGCCGACGATCACGGTGTCGTACTTGTGGATCTGCATGGTGGTCGCGACCTGTCTCTGGCTCGGCGGCGGCTTAGCTGATGTTGGGGTCGAAGGTGAAGATGACCAGCGTGCCGAGGAGCACGGTGAAGACGGTGGCCGCGTAGAGCAGCGCCTTCAGCCAGGCGCGCGTCGCGGCGCGCTCCGCGTAGTCGTTGATCACGGTGCGCAGGCCGTTGGCGCCGTGCAGCATCGCGAGCCAGAGCATCACCAGGTCCCACACCTGCCACCAGGGGTTGGACCAGCGGCCGGCCACGAAGGCGAAGGACACCTTGGTGATGCCGCCGTCCAGGTACAGCTGGATCAGCAGGTGGCCCAGCACCAGGATGACGAGCACGATGCCGGAGAGCCGCATGAACAGCCAGGCGAAGAGCTCGAAGTTGGTGCGGGTGCTGCGCGGGGTGCGGGCCGTCCGCTTGCGCGGGGGCTCGATGACGGGGGCGACCGCTCCGGGGTTCTCCGGGGCGCCCGGGGTCGTCTCGGTGGTGGCCATGGCGCGTCAGCCCTTTCCGAACAGCTGGTGGATGGTGTGCTGCAGCACGGGGTAGATCGACCCCAGCATCAGCACGACCCAGACCACGACCACGGACCACAGCATCGTCCGCTGCATCTTCGGGCCCTTGGCCCAGAAGTCGACGGCGATGATGCGGAGCCCGTTGAGCGCATGGAACAGGATCGCCGCGACCAGCCCGAACTCCATCAGGTTGACGACGGGGTTCTTGTAGGTCGCGATGACCGTGTCGTACGCCTCGGGCGATACGCGGACGAGCGAGGTGTCGAGCACATGCACGAACAGGAAGAAGAAGATCAGGACGCCGGTGACTCGGTGAGCCACCCACGACCACATGCCTTCCCGGCCGCGGTACATCGTTCCAGCCGGCACGGAACATCCTCCGGAACGGGACCCTCTTCGGTCCCCTGACGACGGGGGGCGCGGCCGGGGTCGGAGCGCCGTGCGGGCGTCCGGCCGGTCGGTCGGCCCGGCCGGGTACGGTCCACCGGCCCTGGCCATGGTAACGACGGGTGGGGCCGCTGCTGCTGCTGGGGGGTGTCGTGTCCCCTTCGTGATCGTTTGAGCGCCTGTCAGCTCGCGGTCGCACGGGGTGGCCGCGCAGCGGTCAACCCGTCAGAAGGCGGGCCATTCGGGCGAGCAGCAGCTTGCGGAGCTCCTCCGCGGCGATCGCCCGCTCCCGCTCGGGGGTGTGCCCGAGGCGACCGCGGATCGAGAAGAGCACCTGGTCGAGAACCTCCTCGACGGGGAAGTCGTCGACGCTGAGCAGGAAGGCGCGGCCGAAGCGCTCGCGGTACTCCTGCTGGGCGGCGCGCAGCGCTATGCCGGCGGCGTGCGCGCCGGCCGTGCTGGGGGAGGGCACCGGGACGGCCGCCCGCTCGTCGTCGAAGGCCTCGTCCAGCTGCTGCTCCGTCAGATCGAAGAACGCCTCCTCGGCGGCGGCGAGCGCGGACGCCGCGTCCGGGTAGGGGCGGTGCAGGGCGACCCGTTCGGCCCAGGCGCGGCAGCCGCAGCAGGACGCGAGGAGGGAGACGGCCTGCTCCGCGGGTGCGCGGTTGAGGGCGGTCAGCACATCGCCGTCGGCGGTGGCGTCGGCGGGGGCGGTGACGGACAGGGTGCCTTCTCCTCGGTGCGGCGGCGGACTCGGCCGGGCGTGCGCCGGGTTTCGGGCACGGGGGAAAGCAACGGTAGTGGGGCGCGGGAGGGTTACGGGCGAGTTGTCACTCATATGGTGGTCCGTGTCACGTTCCCGGCGGTGCGCCGGAGCGCCGAGCGGGGGGTGATCGGGGGGTGTTCGGACGCCGGGCGGACGTCGTTCGAGTGCTGTGCGGACGCGAGGGGTGCGCTGTGCGGGCGCCGGACGGGCGCCTCGCTGGGCCGCCCGGGTCCACCGGCGGGCCGGGGCGGCGAGGTGGCCGCGCCGCCCGCGGCGCGGCGGGTATCGTGCCGACCCCATGAGCACCCTCCGGCGACGCAACTTCCTCCTCGGCGCGGCGGGCGCGGGCACCGCGGCCCTCGCCGCGGGCTGCGGCGGCTCCGTGCCCGGAGTGCTGGGCGGCGGGCTTGGCTCCGGCACCAGCCCGGACGCCTCCGCGGAGCCGTCCGCGAGCCGTCCGGCCGGCGCCCGGGACACCCCCCGGCCGAGGGCCGCCCCGGCGCTGCCGGCCGGCACGCCGGCCTTCCCGGCCGTCCCCGCGGTCCGCAGCCACCGGCCCGGCCCGCCCGCCGAGGACTGGTGGCCGCGGCCCGGCGCCCGCGTCGTCGTCCCCGCCGGCAAGGACGGCGACCCGCTCGCCGCCTCCGCCCGGCTGCTCGCCGCCGACCTCGGCCTGGCCACCGCCCGCGGCGCCCCAGCCGACGGCGATGTGCTGCTCACCCTCGGCGGCGCCCCCGCCGGCGTGCCGTCCGCCGCCCGCGGCGAGGCCTACGGCCTGACGGTCCGCCACCAGCTGCTCACCGTCACGGCCCCGGCCGCCGCCGGCGTCCACCACGGCACCCGCACGGTGGCCGGCGCCGTCCGCGCCCGCCGCACCGTGCCGGCCGGCACCGTCGCCGACTGGCCGGACCGCGCCGAGCGCGGCCTCACCCTCGACATCGCCCGCAAGCCGTTCGCCTTCGCCTGGATCCGCGACCGCCTCGCCGAGCTGGGCGAGCTCAAGCTCAACCAGCTGCATCTGCACTTCTCCGACGACCAGGGCTTCCGCATCGAGAGCAGCAGCCACCCGGAGATCGTCAGCTCCGACCATCTGACGAAGCAGCAGATCAAGCAGCTGATCGCGTTCGCCGCGGAGCGGCAGATCACCCTCATCCCGGAGATCGACAGCCCCGGCCACCTCGGCCAGGCGCTCACCGCGCATCCGCAGCTGGCGCTGCGCGGCCCCGGGCACGCCCCGCCCGGTGCCGTCGACATCTCCCTGCCGGCCGCCAAGAGCCTCGTCACCGACCTCGTCGACGAGTACGCCGAGCTCTTCACCGGCCCCGACTTCCACCTCGGCGGCGACGAGTACGCGGCGCTGCTCTCCAGCCACCCCGAGACCGCCTATCCGCAGCTCGCCTCCTACGCCGTGCAGCGCTACGGCGCCGGCGCCAAGGTGGTGGACGCCACCGTCGGCTGGACCAACGACCTCGCCGCGCACGCCGTCCGGCTCGGCAAGCGCCCCCGCGCCTGGAACGACGGCCAGGGCGGCAGCGCCGTCGGCGGCAAGGTGGCGCCCGACCGCCGCATCCGCGTCGAGTACTGGACGGGCACCGAGGTCGGCTCCCCGCTCCCGGAGCCGTTCCTCGCCGCCGGCCGCCCGCTGCTCAACATGAACGACGGCTTCCTCTACTACGTGCTGGGCGAGCCCCGGCAGTACACCTACCCCACCGGCCAGAAGATCTACGAGGACTGGACCCCGGCCGTGCTGCGCGGCACCCAGCCGGTCCCCGCCCGCCTCGCCGGCCCCACCCTGGTCCCCGGCGCCCGCCTCGGCATCTGGTGCGACCAGTCCGAGGCGCAGACGCAGGCCGAGGTCGCCGCCGGCGTCCGCATGCCGCTGCGGGCCCTCGCCCAACGCCTGTGGAACCCGGTGAACCCACCGGGGTTGGGGTGGGCGGGGTTCGGGACGCTCGCGGGGCGCTGCCTGGGATAGGCCGCTTCTGACGGATCTCCGCGGCGGCCTTGCGGTTCACCGGTCGCAGCTCCAGCCGATGATCCGGCCGCTGGCCGGCGCGACGGTGACGACCGTGCGCGGGGCCGTCCCAGAGACGAGGGCCGTCGCCCGGCTCGGCCCGGTCTGCCGCAGCGGGCCGACGTGGAACGCGGCGTCGGCGGGCGGCGTCCCGCAGACGGCCGGCCAGCTCCTCCCGCTCGACGCCGTGGCGACGGCGGCCGCACGGGCCAGGGCCGGCGCGGCGAGATGGGCCCGGACCAGGCCGTTGAGGTCGGCGCGGGCGGCGGCGGCCGACGGGAGACGGGCGTAGTAGTCGGCCACCGCGGCGTGCGCGGCGTCCAGCTCGGTGCGGGGGGTGGCCGCGGTGTGCGGGGCGGGGCCGGCGTGCCCGCCGAAGACCGCGAGGAGCGCGACCGCCGCGCTCGCGGCGGTCCCGCCCGCCGCGAGGGCCAGGCGGCGGCGCCGGCGCCGGGCGGCGCCGCGCTGCCGGATCTGCCGGGGCGTCAGCACCGGCCGGAGCGGGGGCCGGGCAGGCTCGGCGAGCGCGGCGCGGATCCGGCCGTCGTCGTCCGGCTCAGACATGGCTCGACTTCCTTTCCGCGCCGTCGCGTTCCTCCCGGCGGAGCTCCCGGGCGAGCGCCTTGCGGCCCCGGGCCAGCCAGCTCTTGACCGTCCCCGCGGAGGCGCCGGTCTCGCCGGCGATCTGCTCCACGCCGAGATCGCACAGGTAGTGCAGGACCAGGACGCGCCGCTGGTTCAGCGGCAGGGCGGCGAGGGCCTGCTCCACCAGCACCCGGTCCGGCGACGGCGCCGCGACCTCGGCCGGGCCGTGGTGGTGGCGCACCGCCAGCTCCCAGCCGCGCCGCAGCCGCCGGAACCGCGAGACGGCCAGCCGCCAGGCCGTCGTCCGGATCCACGCCTCGGGCAGCTCCGCCGAGTCGAGGACGGAACGCCGGGACCAGGCGCGCACGAACGCCTCCTGCACCGCGTCCTGGGCGGCCTCGGCGTCCCCGGTCATCAGGGTCAGCTGACGCACCAGCCTGGGGAACGCCGCTGTGTAGAGGGCGTCGAACTCCTCGTCCTGCACTGCGCATCCACTCCTGCCCGCGGGCCGGGATCGGTGTCGGGCCGCTCGATGAATACGCACGGCGGGGCGCCGCGGTGGCGGGTGGGGGCGGTGACATGCCTCACAGCGTGCTGCTGCCACCGCGGCGGCATCGGCGGGCGTACCCCGATCGACCCGATCGACCCGATCGACCCGATCGACCCGATCGACCCGATCGACCCGATCGACCCGATCGACCCGATCGACCCGACCGACCTGACCGACCCGGTCAACCCGGTCGACCCGAGAGAAAGGCCCGCTTCATGTCCGCACACCGCGCCCCGCGCCCCGGACGCCTCCGCCTCAACCGCGTCGCCGTCACCGCCGCCGCCCTGCTGGCCGGCCTCGGCGCCGCCGCCACGGCCCACGCCCAGACGGGGACCGCCCACTCGACCGCCTCGCCCGCCGCGGCCAGCGCGTCGACCCCCGAGGCGGCCCGGGCCGCGGCCGCCGCTGCCGCCAGGGCGGCGAAGGCGGCCAGGCCGGCCGGCACGTCGACCCCGGCGACCACGGCCGCCAGGCATGCCGCCGCGTCCGCCGGCGATGCCGCGTGCCGCGCCGCCACCAGGGCCGCCGCCAAGGCCGCCGCCAGGACGGGAACGCCCCAGGACGCCCGAGACGCGGCCGTCGCCAACCTCAAGCGCCAGGAGGCGTGCGGCTGACGGCGCGTCCGGCGCCGGCACGGCCGGGGCAACGTCCGCCGCCCGGCCCACCCGTCAGTTCTTCCGCAGGTCCGGGGCGTCGGCGCCGATCGTCGCTCGGCGGGCCGCGCCCCAGGCGGCGCGGAGCGCGCGGGTGACGGCCGGGGGGTGGTCGCCGAGGATGCGCAGCCAGGCGCCGCAGTCGTCGGGGAGGGTGCTGACGCCGAACCGCACCCCGTCGGACGCGCAGTCGGACGCGCCGTCGGACACCCCGCCGAGCACGCCGTCGAGCGCCGCGTGCAGCGCGTCCGCCAACTCGGCGGCGGGCCCCGGGCAGACGGCGAAGAGCGAGGCCATCACGTCGTGCCCGCCGAGCACCGCCGGTCCGTCGACCGAGCCGCCCGCCGCGTCCTGTCCGGGCACCAGGCGGACGGTGTCGACGGCGAGCAGCTCCCCGTCCGGGCGGACGATCTCCAGGTCCAGCGCCAGCGCGGTGTAGGCGTGCCGCTCGCCGCGGGCCAGCCGGCCCGCCGTCACGGTCTCGGCGGCGATCACCGTCGCCGACTCCGCGACCGTGATCCGGGTCTGCTGGTGGAAGCGGCTGCCGGCGTAGGGGATCAGCGGGTCCGGGAGGTACTCCAGGACGGCGCCGTCCTCCGCCGCCAGCCGCACCGACTGCGCGGCGTGGTCGAAGTCGCAGCGGTGCAGCCGAGTCGCGGCCTGGGTGGTGACCAGCGCGTGGGCCCCGGGGCCGACCTCGACGTCCACCGCCAGCCGATCGGCCTGCACCACGCCGCCCCCGGTCGACATCAGGTAGCTGACCGGCGTGCCGGGCAGCGCCGGGTCGATGTAGAGGGGGCGGGTGAGCGAGAGCGGCGCGGTGTGGTGGCGGTGCGTCAGCTCGGTCCGCGCGCCGCGGCGTTCGTAGCGCAGCTCCAGCCGGCCGACCTTGGCGGGGCGGCCCGCGCCGAGGGTGTCGGGAGGCCCGGCCCCGGCGCGCACCGCGGCCGGGACGCGCTCGGGGCCGACGTCCGTCGCGGTCACCGGCGGTAGCCGTCGAGGAAGTCGGCGATCCCGGCGATGCCGTCGCCGCTCAGGGCGTTGGTGAGGTGGACGGGCCGGCCGTCCCGCACCTTGACCGCGTCGGCCTCCATCCGCGCGAGGTCGCAGCGCACATAGCGGGCGATGTCGGTCTTGTTGATGACCAGCAGGTCGGACTCGGTGATGCCGGGGCCGCGCTTCCGGGGCATCTTGTCGCCCTCGGCGGTGTCCAGGACGAACAGGAACAGATCGACCAGCGCCGGGCTGAAGGTGAGCGTCAGATTGTCGCCGCCGGACTCGAAGAGCAGGGTGTCCAGGTCAGGGTGGCGCTCCACCAGCTCGGCGGCGGCGGCCAGGTTCATCGTCGGGTCGTCGCGGACGGCGGTGTGCGGGCAGGCGCCGGTCTCGACGCCGACGATGCGGTCGGCGTCGAGGATGCCGTCCAGGGTGCGGCGGACGTGCCGGGCGTCCTCCTGGGTGTAGATGTCGTTGGTGATGACGGCGGGCCGTCGGCCGCGCGCCACCAGCAGCGGGACGAGGGCCTCGATGAGAGCCGTCTTGCCGGATCCGACGGGCCCGGCGACGCCGACCCGCAGGATGCCGTCGTCGGGCCGGGCGAGGTCGAAGTCGTCGTTGTGGTCGTGGTCGTGGTGGTAGGCGGGATCGTGCACGGTCGGGTGCTCCAAAGGGACGCGGGGTCAGGAAGCGAAGAGCCGCGCCTCGGCGCGCTCATGGCGGGCGCCCATCAGGTCGGCGAGCGGCGTGCAGCCGCCGAGGTCGGCGAGGTCGCGGGCGAGCGCGTCGGCGGTGGCGCGCTCGATGGCGGGGGCGAGCCGGCGCAGCAGCAGCTGGGCGCGGCGGTGGTCGGTGAGGCGCAGCCGCAGCGCGGCGCCGGCGAGGCTCGCGGCGAGGCCGAAGAGCTCGGCGGCGACGGCGTGTTCGACGGGGACGCCGAGGGCGGCGTGCGCCACGGCGGCGACGACGGGGCGGCAGGGCCGCACGCCGTCGAGCCCGGCGAGCGTCTCCAGTTCGGGGGTGCGGTGGATCTCGCGGGTCAGGTCGAGCAGCTGGCGCCCGGTGCGGACGGTGGCCTGGCGGGCCTCCCGTCCCAGCTTGGTCGCGTGCAGCCGGCGGTCGACGGCCGCGACCGCCGGCCAGTCGCCGGCCGTGCAGGCCCGGTGGGCGAGGGCGACGGCGGTGGCGTCGGAGGGGCCGGCGCCGGCGGAGAGGATCCCGGCGAGCAGCGCGGGCAGCGTCGCCGGGG
Source organism: Mangrovactinospora gilvigrisea (assembly GCF_001879105.1). Classification (GTDB taxonomy): domain Bacteria; phylum Actinomycetota; class Actinomycetes; order Streptomycetales; family Streptomycetaceae; genus Mangrovactinospora; species Mangrovactinospora gilvigrisea. Next base: position 55,282 of record NZ_MLCF01000062.1, read on the forward strand.
TGACGGCCCGCGCCTGCTGGTAGCCCTCCAGGGAGTGGGAGAGCGTGTACATCCCGCTCGGGAACGCCGAGTCGGTGAGCTGAAGCACCGCCAGCAGTTCGTCGACGCCGCTCATGCGAGGTAGAACAGCTGGTTGAGCGGGAGCCGTTCCGCCGGGGCGATGCTCACCGGGTCGCCGTCGACCGTGACCCGGTAGGTCTCCGGGTCGACGGCGATCCGCGGCAGGGCGGCGTTGCGCACCATGTCCGCCTTGCCGATGTCCCGGCAGCCGCGCACGGCCTCGACCCGGCGCCGCAGCCCGAGCCGCTCGGGCACCCCGGCCGCCAGCGCCGCCGCCGAGGTGAAGGTCACCGAGGTGGCGTGCTTGGCCGCGCCGAGCTGTCCGAACATCGGCCGGTAGAAGACCGGTTGGGGGGTGGGGAGCGAGGCGTTGGGATCGCCCATCGCGGCCCAGCCGACCATCCCGCCCTTGATCACCAGCCGCGGCTTGGCGGCGAACGCGTCGATCGGCCAGAGCACGATGTCGGCGAGCTTGCCGGGCTCCAGCGAGCCGACCACGTGCGACGCCCCGGCCGCGATCGCCGGGTTGAGCGTCACCTTGGCGAGGTAGCGCAGCACCCGCTGGTTGTCGTTGCGGGCGGTGTCGCCGTCCGCGGTGAGCGGACCCAACTGGTCCTTGCAGTGGTGGGCGGTCTGGAAGGTGCGCTGGAAGGTCTCGCCGACGCGCCCCATCGCCTGGGAGTCCGAGGACATGACGGAGATGACGCCGAGGTCGTGCAGCACGGTCTCGGCGGCGATGGTCTCGGCGCGCACCCGGCTGTCGGCGAAGGAGACGTCCTCCGGCACGTCCCGGGACAGGTGGTGGCAGACCATCACCATGTCGAGCAGCTCGTCGACGGAGTTGACCGAGTAGGGCAGCGTCGGGTTGGTGGAGCCCGGCAGGGCGTGCGGCTCGCCGGCGATCCGCAGGATGTCGGGGGCGTGGCCGCCGCCCGCGCCCTCGGTGTGGAAGGTGTGGACGGTGCGTCCGGCGATGGCGGCGAGGGTGTCCTCGTAGAAGCCGCCCTCGTTGAGGGTGTCGGTGTGGACGGCGAGCTGGACGTCGTGCGCGTCGGCGGTGCGCAGCGCCGCGTCCAGGGCGGCGGGGGTGGCGCCCCAGTCCTCGTGGACCTTGAGGCCGGCGGCGCCGGCCTCGATCTGCTCGTGCAGCGCGGGCGTCAGGGAGGCGTTGCCCTTGCCCAGCAGGCCGACGTTGACGGGGAGTTCGTCGGCGGCCTGCAGCATCCGGTGCAGGTTCCACGGGCCGGGGGTGCAGGTGGTGCCGTTGGTGCCGTCGGTGGGTCCGGTGCCGCCGCCGAAGAAGGTGGTGATGCCGTTGCTGAGCGCCTCCTCGGCCTGCTGCGGGGAGATGAAGTGGATGTGGCTGTCGACGCCGCCGGGGGTGGCGATGTGGTGCTCGGCGGAGACCACCTCGGTGCCGGGGCCGATCACGAGGTCGGGGTGGACGCCGTCCTGGGTGCCGGGGTTGCCGGCCTTGCCGACGGCGACGATGCGGCCGTCCCGCACCCCGATGTCGCCCTTGACGACGCCCAGCACCGGATCGAGGACGAGGGCGTTGGTGACGACCAGGTCGAGGGCGCCGTCGGCGCTGCGGCGGGCGGGGTCCTGCGCCATCCCGTCGCGGATGGTCTTGCCTCCGCCGTAGACGGCCTCCTCGCCGTAGTGGCCGGCGTTGTGGTCGTGGGTCACCTCGACGACCAGGTTGGTGTCGGCGAGGCGGACGCGGTCGCCGGTGGTGGGCCCGTACAGCTCGGCGTACTGCCGCCGCGAGACGACGGCCATCAGCGCTCACCCTCTCCGTCCGCGTGCTCGTCCTGCTGGCCGCGCCCGGAGAAGCCGGTGAGGCGCCGCTCGCCGCCGAACTCCACCAGCACCACCTCCCGGGTGTCGCCGGGCTCGAAGCGGACGGCGGTGCCGGACGGCACGTCCAGCCGCATGCCGCGGGCGGCCTCGCGGTCGAACCGCAGGGCGCTGTTGGCCTCGGCGAAGTGGTAGTGGGAGCCGACCTGGACGGCGCGGTCGCCGGTGTTGCCCACCGTCATGGGGAGGGTGCGGCGGCCCGCGTTGAGCTCGATCTCGCCGTCCTCGAGAAGGTAGCCGGCGGGGCCGTGGCCGCTTGTCGGGGCGCCGTCCGCGTCGGAACCGTCCGCGTCGGTGCCGTCCGCGTCGGTGCCGTCCGCAGGGCCGGGGACGGGGTCGTGGACGGTGACGAGCTTGGTGCCGTCCACGAAGGCGGCCTCCACCTGAAGGATGCTCAGCCGCTCGCGGACGCCGTCCATCACCTCGTCGCCGGCCACCACCGTGCGGCCGAGCGTCATGCAGGCGGCGACGGTCGCACCGTCCCGGGCGGCCTCCAGGATGGCCTCGCTGATCAGCGCGGCGGCCTCGGCGACGTTGAGCCGGGTGCCGCGGGCGCGGCGCCGCCGGGCGAGCTCGGCGACAGCGTAGATCTGCAGCTTGTCCCGTTCGCGGGGGGCTAGGTTCATCGGCTCAGAGCTACCGGACGTGCGTTGCGGCCAGGTTTCCGTGCTGTTCCCGCGGCGTTTCGCGACCGGGCCGAGGACGGGTCCGAGGACCGCCCGAGGACGGGTCCGGACTCGTGCGCCGCCGCGCCGTATGCCGCAACATCCGCGTAACGCCGCGGGAGTCGCCCGCTTAACCTCCCGTCCCTAGGGTCGCCGTTCATTCCACCGGACCCCGTCCCCTGGAGGCGAGCCGCATGACCGATGTCGCACCACCGTCCGCATCCGCATCCCCGTCTGCATCCCCGTCCGCGTCCACCCCCACGCCCGGCCCCAGCCGTCCGCCGCGCCGCGACTACGCCAAGGCGGTGGCGGACGAGAGCCGCGAGGACTACTCGCTCCGCTACGCCCCGCACTCCTTCCGCCGCTGGTCGCCGCTGATGGTCGCGTCGACCGCGCTGGGCGGGATCGCCTACCTCGCGGACTTCGCGATCGGCTCCTCGATCGCCTTCTCCTACGGCTTCACCAACGCGGCGCTGGCGATCCTCGCGGCCGCCGTGGTGATCTTCCTGACGGGCATTCCGATCGCCCGGGCGGTCGCCAAGTACGGCGTGGACATGGACCTGTTGACCCGGGGCGCCGGCTTCGGCTACTTCGGGTCGACGCTCACGTCCCTGATCTACGCCAGCTTCACCTTCATCTTCTTCGCCACCGAGGGCTCGATCATGGCGCAGGCCTTCCGGCAGGCGCTGCACATCCCGCTGCCGATCGGCTACCTGATCACCACGCTCATCGTCATCCCCTTCGTCTTCAAGGGCATGGCCGCGCTGGCCCGGATGCAGGCCTGGACGCAGCCGGTCTGGCTGGTGGGGATGGTGCTGCCGTTCGTGATCCTCGCCGTCACCTCACCGTCGACGTTCGCCGAGTTCGGCTCGTTCGGCGGCGCGGACGGCACCCACCAGGGCTTCAGCGCGGTCGGGTTCGGGATGGGCATGGGCGTGGCGCTGTCGCTGATCGGGCAGATCGGCGAACAGGCGGACTACCTGCGGTTCATGCCGGCCAAGACCGCCGAGAACCGGCGGCGCTGGAACCTGGCGGTGATGGCGGCCGGGCCGGGCTGGGTGGTGATCGGCGCGCTGAAGCAGCTCGGCGGGGCGCTGCTGGCGTTCGCGGCGCTCGGCGCCGTCGGCAGCACGCGCGCGCTGGAGCCGATCGAGCCCTACATGCACGCGCTGCGCCCGTGGTTCGGCGGAGCGGCGCTGCCGCTCGCGGCGATCTACGTGGTCGTCTCGCAGATCAAGATCAACTCGACCAATGCCTACTCGGGATCGCTCTCCTGGTCGAACTTCTTCTCCCGGCTCACCCACCGGCACCCGGGCCGCGTCTGGTACATCTTCCTCAACGTGGCCATCTCCCTGGTGCTGATGGAGATGAACATGTTCTCGGCGCTCAACACGCTGCTGGGCTTCTACTCCAATGTGGGCATCGCCTGGATCGCGGCCGTCTGCGCCGACCTGGTGATCAACAAGCCGCTGGGGCTGAGCCCGCGCTACATCGAGTTCAAGCGCGCGTATCTGCACAGCGTCAACCCGGCCGGGTTCGGGGCGATGGTGGTGGCCTCGATCCTCTCCATCACCGCGTTCTTCGGGGCGTTCGGGCCCTATCTGCGGGCGTTCAGCCCGCTGCTGGCGCTGGTGGTGGCGGGGGTGCTGAGCCCGCTGATCGCCTGGGCCACCAAGGGCCGCTACTACCTGGCGCGCCCGAACCCGGCCACCGACCCGACGGTGACGGAGACGGCGGAGTGCGTGCGCTGCGGCAGCGCGTACGAGCTGCCGGACACGGCGCAGTGCCCGGTGCACAAGGGCGCCATCTGCTCGCTCTGCTGCAGCCTGGAGGCGGACTGCCACGACGCCTGCAAGCGGAACGGCCCCGCCCCGGCCGGCCCCGTCGACCTGGGCATGCCGGGGCGGTCGCCGTCGTCGCGCACCTGATCCGCCTCCTGGCGCGGCGGCTACTTCGTGGTGTTCGCGGAGTGCTCCTCCGCGTAATCCTTGGCGATCCTGTCTCCGCCGCCGGACTTCCACTTCTTCACGGCTGCGTCCCAGGAGCTGACGGGCTGGCGGCCGGTGACGATGCCGGTGATGGTGTCCGTCATGTTCTGGGTGATGGTGGCGCCGACCGAGGTCGCGGTGGCGGAGCGCAGGCCGTTGGCGGGATTGTCGAGCATGGTGGGGCAGACCTCCTGCTCCCACTGGTAGGCGGCTTTGACGCCGTCCTGCTTTCCCGCCACGTACATCACCTGGGGGGCGTTGCACATGTAGCCGAAGGGCGGGTTGAGGGTGGTGAGGTCGGCGACGATCGGGTCGCCGTTGCCGTTGAACTTGAAGGTGACGCCCTCCATGCCGTAGTTGAGGAGCTGGTACTCCTCGGTGCCGAACGGCGAGGCCAGCCAGTCCAGCAGCCGCAGCACCATCTTGACCTTCGACTTGGCGAGGTTCTTGTTCAGCACGGTGTAGCCGAAGGTGTAGTTGCCGGCGTACATGACGGGCTTGGCGCCGCCGACGGCGAGGGGGAGCGCCGGCGCCGCGAGGAAGGCGCAGTCGGTGAGCGTGGACGGCAGGGCGCTGAAGCCGTCGACGTAGGACGCGATGGTGCCGTTGTAGAACTGCGTCTTGAGGTCGACGGTGGAGGCCGTCGGGGAGGTCGGCCACATCACCTTCTTCGACCACAGGTTGTGGACGTAGGCAAGCAGGTCCTTGTATCTGGGGTCCTCGTAGGCCGAGGTGAACTCGCCGTTCTTGACCGACCAGCCGTTGGGGATGCCGAAGGAGGAGGCGAAGCCGCCGGTCGGGAGGCCGCCGAGCCCGTAGTGCTTGCCCTGCGTCAGCTCCTGGGTGAAGTGGGCGTACTCGTCCGCCGAGAAGGTGCCGGTCGGCTTGTAGCCGAGCTTGGCGAACCTGTCGCGGTCGATCCACAGCGGTCCGCCCGGCCGGGCACGCGGGTTCGGGACGCCGTAGATGCCGCCGTGGAAGCGGCCGATGGCGCTCCAGCAGGCGGTGGGGATGTTGGCGAGGTTGGGGTAGTCCTTGACCGCGTCGCCCGAGAGGTGCTCCGAGAGGTCGGTCATCGTCTTGAGGACGAACTCGGCCTCGTGGGGGAGGCTGCCGACGCCGGCGATGTTGAGGACGTCCGGGAGGTCGCTGCCGGCCATCACGGTGGCCAGCTTGGAGGAGTAGTCGGCCGCCGGGATCGCCGTGAACTCGATCTTCACGCCGAGCGCCTTCTCCATGGCCTGCCAGTACTTGTTGCCGGCCTCGGGAAGCGGCGGGGGGTTGTAGGTGACGGACATGACCTTGAGGGTGGAGCCGTCGCCCGGGGTGCCGTCGTGGCCCTTGGTGAGCTTGGACGGGTACGTGAGGTAGGTGTCCTGGATCCCGGTCCTGGGGTCGCCCTTGAGATCGGGCGCGGGACCGGTCCTGGGAACGAGCGTCGGCCACGGGGCGAGCTTGGTCCCCTTGTTGGCCACATTGCCGGAGCTGGGCGAGCCCCCGCAGGCGGTGATCAGCCCGGGGGCGAGCGCGAGGCCGGCGGAGCGCAGGAGGGTGCGACGGGACAGCGCGGTCACAGCGGTTCCCTTCTTCTGGAACTCTGGAACAGGTGCCGGGAAGGTGGGACGCGTGGATGGGGGTGGGGTGCGACTGCGGTGCGCGGATGGAGCCAGCGATGGGGACGAGCGCGCACGTCGCGCTCCCGCGGCCCATGCCGACTGGGCGACGTCGGCGACGTGCTCTGCGGCACGCGAACGCCCTTTAGGTGGTCGGGAGTTGGCATTGAAGGTAGCGGGAATCTAGGAGCGACCGATCAATCAGTCAATAGAACTGACCGTTTGGGCGGTCACCAGTTGTCCGACGCCTGTCGAGCCGCCGACTGCCCAACGCGGCAAGAGGAGTGGCCGAACCGGGGATGCCTCTACTGGTACTCAGCGAGGGCGCTGCTCTTGAGCAGCCCGCTACCGGAGGCCGAGCGCAGCGCGGCGGCGAGCTTCTCAGGGTGCCGGGTTGGGGCGAACCAGACGGGGGACTCGATGACGAGACGCTGGTTGGAGCGACGTCCCAAGGGCGTCTGGGTGGCCTCGCCCTGCCGCAGCACGCGGGGAAACTCGGCGCGGTCGACGTCCACGTTGACGACCAGGGCCGCCCGCATGAACGGCGCCCAGAGCCGTCCGAGGCGGATGGCTCCGCCGGCCCGGAAGCCGACGTCCAGCGCTTCGCTGCGCAGCCGCTTGAGCTCGGTTCGTTCGGTGACGACCTCGATCCGCTGGACGGCGTCCCACGGGCAGGAGAAAACAAGCCGCCGCTGGGTTGTTGGGTAGGGCACCCATGGGTCGGTGCCGGTCGACGCGGCCCTCGCCTTCCTGTGCGCGGTGCGGCGGATGCCGCCGATGACCACGCCATCGGCGGTGAGGCGGATGTCGGTGGACCAGCACAGCAGAAGGCCGAAGGGGGCGAAGGTCAGCAGCGCGACCATGCCAAAGAGGAAAGCCGGCACAAAGAGCGCGACAGTCCCAGTGAGCGGCGCCGCGAGTACGAAGAACACAAACCCGGCGGGCCAGAACAACCCGTGGAAGAGCAGCGGCAAGTTGATCGCCGACCGGTCCTCGCGATAGCGGTCCACGCCACCCTCGGCTGGGTGCGGGTGCTCAGTCGTCATCCGAACCTCCGAACAGAACGGTCCTGAGGATGGCTCGCACTGTGTCGACGGACATCCCGTGCCGGATGGCCGGTTCACGTGTCCCGACAGTATGGGTGACCTGCAGGTCGGCAGCGGCGCGAGCCGCGGTTACTCGGTGCATGGGGGAGCTCGCGCGGGCGAGGTAGAGGTCGATCGTGCGAGCGGCAGGTCGGTCGCCGTCGACTTCCTCGGGCGCATCGTCGAGCCAGTTGGCCATCGCTGCCGTGCCGCCCTCGCGGTTGCAGATCACGTAGCCGTACATCGCACCAAGACTGGTCCGCGGTTTGCCGCGGTTCTCCAGAAGGACCATCGAGGTGTGCCCCGCCGAGTCGGGTACGCCGTAGGCCCGCATGTCAGAGGTTCCGTCCGCGTCCCGGAACAGGGCGACGAACGCTGGGTTGCTCCTGGCCGTGAGCATGATTGCCAGGGCCGGTCCCACTGAGCCGGCGCCGACGAGATTGCCGTCGCGCGGCACTTCGACATGCTCGTCCACCAGCTTCATTCGCTTGAGTTGGTTCAACCCCGCGGTAGCCAACGCAAAACGGTCCGCCCGGCTCTTCATCCGCCACCAGGTCCACACGTCCTCGTCGATGACGGCGTTGTTCATCCCGCCGAGCAGGCACAGCTGTGCCGCCGCCAAGAGCAGGAAGCCGTGCATCTGCCCCGGCCGGAACCGATCGACTCGTGCCGCGATCGCCTCGACGCTGGGCTCCTCCCAGATCGCACCTTGCATCCGATGCCCTCGACTACTTCTTGTCGTCCGTGGACTCGCCGCTCTTGTCGCCGCCCTCACCGAGCAGGTTGTGCCACAGGTAGTCGACTCCGAGGTAGAAGCCGGAGCCGATGGCGACGACCTCCCCCACTCCGGGGAGCCAGTCGGCCCCCAGATTGAGTTCGGCGAGTTCGGTCAAAGCTGCCGCCGTCCCGACGGCGTTGGTGACAGCGGCGCCCCGGTCGACCCAGCCGAGCGCGCCCTTGTCCTCCGGGCGGATCAGGGTATAGCCGTCGAGAATCAGCGAGGCGATGCCCATGGCGCCCGACGCGGCTCGCGCCAACCCGAGTCCGCGAGCCGCCGACTCGTCCTCCGCCACGATCGTTTCTCCTGCGCCCAGATCCAGATTCCAATCCCTGGCCATCAGATCGAGTTGGCGATCCAATTCCTGGGCCTCCGGACCGCCCCGGGCGAGCTTGTCGTATGCGGCGAAGACGTCGCCGAGCGCCGTCCGGATCTGGGGTCCGCGCATGGCTTTGAACTCATCGACAAGCTCCCGAGCGTTCTTGGCCATCGCCTCGCCGCCCTCGGCGCGCTGGATGTACATGTGGATGGCGATGTCGGCGCCCAAGGCGTCGAGGCGGGAATGAGGAGATTCCAGATCCTTGCGGAACTGGCCCTCTGGACCGAAGATCCTCTCCCAGGCGGACGGATCCTCATCCTTCACCACCGCGGAAGCGAGGTTGAGGGAGAGCCCGGCGGAATCGATTGCCTCGCCGAAATAGGGGGCCATCGCGGTGGAGTTCCGGCAGTAGTGCGCCAGATCGACCAGGTTGGCGGCCAGCCGCCCATGGCCATGGCCGGCACCCATGTTGATGATGGCGTCCCGGGCGGCGGCAGGATTCTGGCTGAGGCCCTTGAGGTCCAGGGCGACCAGGTCATTGGGCAGGCCGAGGAGGTGAGCTTCGGAAGAGGTCGGCCCCGCCAGGCGGGCATCGGGATTCTTGGACAGGTTGGCGGCGAGCTGGTTCAGGCCGTTGGCGCGAGCGGCGGACGACAGCAGCTGGGGCGGGAAGTAAGCGCCCGCTGACAGCATCGCAGCGCGGTTCCATGCCTCGTCCGAGTCGCGACCAGGCGTGGCCAGCTCCTTGCGGATGGCAGCGAGGCTGGATGTCGGGGACTCTGCGCTGAGCGCGATGCCGAGCGTCTTGCTGAAGGCCCGCAGATCGGCCGGGGCGGTGTTGCTCGCGGTATCCGCCAATGAGGAGGGGAGCCGGGTGAGGGTGCCGGCCGGGAGCGCGGCGTAGAAGGCGGCCGCGACGTCGGGATCGGGCGGGGCCTGGTTCAGCTGTTGGGCGATTCTGTGCATCTCGGCGCCGTCGCCGAGGTGGTTCTTCAGGTCGGCCGCCAATCGACGGCCCTCCCGCTGCGCCTGGGCCTCGCTCAGCGCCGGCTCGTCGAAGGCCACCATCTTGGGGTGGGTCGGGTCCAGGCCGAGGTAGAGGTGCTGGCGCTCCAGCTCGTGGACGAGGTTCAGCCGATGCTTCAGATCGGGCAACTGGCCCTCGGCCCAGGCGATGACGGCGGACAGCTTGCCCGGGGCGGCGGAGTCGACGCCGGCGGCGGCGAGCTGGGTGCGGAACCAGCCCAGTTCGCGTTTGAGCCGGTCGGTGTCCCCTTGCAGGCTGTTGACCATCTGGTGCATCAACTCCGGGTCGAGGCCGGTGAAGCCGGCGTCGCCTCCGTCGCGGCCGGAGCGCACCATTACAGGCCGTCCCGGCGCAGCGCGGGGTTCTCGGGTTTCAGACCGGCGTCGTCGTTCGAGCCGGGAAGGGGATTGGCGGCGTAGCCGCCGTCGAGCGGCGAGCGCGGGGAGGACCAGGTGTAGCCGCCCTGCGAAGAGCCGGCGGGGTTCCCGGGTGGGATGGGGATGGTGGCATGGGTGTGCGCGAGCGCGGCTCGGATATCCGCGATGATCTGGTCCAACTGCTGCTGGAGGGTCCGGCGGTGGGTGTGGACACCCTGGTGGAAGTCGTCGGCGGCCGTACCGGGGGGACTGATCCAGACCCGCCCGGAGGCCATGGCCTTCTCGGTGGAGGCGACCAGCCCGTACAGGCCGCCGGGTCCGTGGATCCGGGTCTCGGCCTGCTTGAGCAGCGCCTGGAGCTGGGCATGCCGGGGGTTGCTCTGCTGGCCGTTCGCCGTCATGGTTCCGCGCTCCTTCGAGTCCCCGTCCGCGCTCCTCCGCGGCGATCCTTCCACGTTCAGACGGGTGAGGCGGAGGGGCGGGAATAGCCGCCTTGCCTGCTCTTTGCAGGTCGGACTGGGCGTTGCGATCGGCGGTGACTGGTCGTAGGCGTCCTGTGACGGTGTATCCCAAAGGTGCGTGTGGTTCGATATTTTGATCGGTCGTTACCCTTGGTCCACCTGTCATGGTCACGGCTCGATTGCGGTCTGTAGTGCATAGTTGCGTCCGATGGTGACGATGTGGCTAGCGTGGGGCTTCGACGTGTCGGCACCGGCCGAAGCGGGCTGGTCGTGCGGCGTTCGAGTCGGCGACACAGAGAGGCCACGGGGAATGCGAACACGAACGGCACGTCTGGCGGCACAGGCCGCCGCGGTCGGGGCGGCACTCGGCCTGCTGTCCGCTTGCGGGAGTAGCGGCGGCGGCAAGGACAAAATCAATACTGGGCAGAGCGGCAAGCCTGCGGCCTCCACCACGGCCTCGCCGTCATCTTCCGCAGCGGCGGGAGCGCCGACGCCATCGCTGCCTGTGTCCGCGAAGGATGTCTTCGAGGATCAGTCGACCGGGGATGCGACGAAGGACGCTGTCCTCGCCGACAACGCGAAGGCCGTGACGGCGATCGACGACGCCATCTTCAAGCAGAGCCTGAAGGCTCCGGCCCTCAACTATTACCTCCAGGGATCCGCGCTCGTCGGGGCGGACAAGTACGTCAAGGGTTGGATCGACAGCCACGAAGACTGGGTCGGCAAGGTGCGGTTCTTCAACCGCAAGCTGACGATGATGTCCGACGGAACCGCATCGGTGATCTACTGCTCGGACGAGAGCAAGGCGAATATCAAGGACGCCAAGACGGGCAAGGTCGACACCTCTTCCGGCGGCGGGGCGACCTACGTCCTTTACAACACGCGGCTGACGAAGAACAAGCAGGGTGTGTGGCAGACGACCTTCATGGTCTCGCAGCGGGGGGCGCGGCAATGCAAGCCGTGAGGCGGGCTGGCCGCGCATTCGTAGTCGGAGTCGCGGCCGGGTTGTTGGTACTGGTTCCCTCGACAGCATGGGCCACGGGCGGATTCGGGAAGCGCGGGTCGGTCAGCAGTCAGAGTCCGGCGCCCTCCGGCGCCAAGGGCACGTCCGGACCCGACGGGGATCTCGGGGCGTACGCGTGGAACGTCAACTACGACACGTCCAAGGACAAGACCGGCGTCGGGGCCGGCCCGGTCACGCCGGTCGCCAACTACACGCCTCCCGCCTGCTGGTACGCCCCCACCTGGGACGCCAAGGGCTACAAGAAGTACGCCGAGGACAGCTACAACGGCGAGCACAACGACCCGCACGGCGCCGGCAGCGACCTCATCCAGGACGGCAACGGAAAGGACCCCTATCACCTCAAGGAGCAGGACAAGGGCTACTGGTGGTACGGGCACATCGACCAGTCCCAGCTGAACAGCCCCAACATCGGCGATTGCAATGCAAAGCCGTTCTGGGTGCCCAAGGGTGTCACCCCGAAGGCCGCTGAGTCCCTGAGCCCGGAGCAACTCGCCCAGCTTGCCTACGCCCACCTGAAGGTGCCGCCGACGAGGGTCACGCTCAACCCGGCGATGCTGCAGACGGTGAACCTTCCGACCTGGGTGTGGCTGAAGGCGAACCGCTTCCACCCGATGTCGGTGACGGCCAGCACCGGTCTCCTGGGCATTTCGGCGACGACCACGGCCACGCCAGTCAGCCTGCACCTTGACGCGGGCACCGCGGACGCCCAGCTGTACCCGTCCTCCGGCGACTGCCCGGCCAAAGCGGACGGCACCATCGGCACGGCGTACAAGCCCGGCGACAAGGGCGACCCGCCGTGCGGCATCCGCTACCAGCACGCCTCCACCTCCGGACCGTTCACGATGACGGCCACGCTGACCTGGAAGGTCACCTGGACCAGCAATCTCGCCGCGGGCCGGCACCAGCTCCCGTCGGGTACGTTCCGGCAGCCGCACGACATGTCCGTCCAAGAAGTGCAGACGGTGGTCTCGGGCAGCGGCGGCTGACGCCGCCCCGGGCGCTGATCTGCAATCCGCGATCACGGCGCAGGCCGTCGTTGTCGAGCCGCAATCGATGCTGGCCGACGCAGGTAAGTCGGGGCGCGCCGCAGCCCCCGGCGCGGGCTTCCGCTAACGTCTGTTAACAGCAGCAGCGAACCGGTGGTCGGGAGGCCGCGATGGGGCACGAGTCGGAGTCGGGGTTTCCGATCGAGGCGGTCTACGGGGGTGGGGAGCAGCCCGGGCCGGGGGAGTATCCCTATACGCGCGGGGTGTACCCGTCGATGTACACCGGGCGGCCGTGGACGATGCGGCAGTACGCCGGGTTCGGAACGGCGGCGGAGTCCAACGCGCGGTACCGGCAGCTGATCGAGGGGGGCTCGACGGGGCTGTCCGTCGCCTTCGACCTGCCGACGCAGATGGGCCACGACTCCGACGCGGAGCTCGCGCACGGCGAGGTCGGGAAGGTCGGCGTCGCCATCGACTCGATCGAGGACATGCGGGTGCTCTTCGACGGCATCCCGCTGGGTGAGGTGTCCACCTCGATGACGATCAACGCGCCGGCGGCGGTGCTGCTGCTGCTCTACCAACTGGTCGCGGAGGAGCAGGGCGTCGACCCGGCGCGGCTGCGCGGCACCGTGCAGAACGACGTGCTCAAGGAGTACATCGCGCGCGGCACCTACATCTTCCCGCCGCGGGCCTCGCTGCGGCTGGTGTCGGACGTCTTCCGGTACTGCCGGAACGAGCTGCCGCAGTGGAACACCATCTCCATCTCCGGCTACCACATGGCCGAGGCCGGGGCGACGCCCGTGCAGGAGGTGGCGTTCACGCTCGCCGACGGCGTGGAGTACGTCCGGGCGGCGATCGCCGCCGGGATGGCGGTGGACGACTTCGCGCCCCGGCTCTCCTTCTTCTTCGTGGCGCGCTCCACGCTGCTGGAGGAGGTCGCCAAGTTCCGCGCGGCGCGGCGGATCTGGGCGCGGGTGATGCGCGAGGAGTTCGGCGCGCGGGACCCGAAGTCGCTGATGCTGCGGTTCCACACCCAGACCGCGGGCGTCCAGCTGACGGCGCAGCAGCCGGAGCTGAACCTGGTGCGGGTGGCGGTGCAGGCGCTGGGCGCGGTGCTCGGCGGGACGCAGTCGCTGCACACCAACTCCTTCGACGAGGCGCTGGCGCTGCCGACGGAGAAGTCGGCGCGGCTGGCGCTGCGCACCCAGCAGGTGCTCGCCCACGAGACCGACCTGACGGCGACGGTGGACCCGTTCGCCGGCTCCTACGCGGTGGAGGCGCTGACGGACCGCGTCGAGGACGAGGCGCTCGCGCTGATGGCGCGGGTGGAGGAGATGGGCGGCGCGGCCCGTGCGATCGAGCAGGGGTTCCAGAAGGGGGAGATCGAGAAGAGCGCGTACCGGGTGGCGCAGGAGCAGGAATCGGGGGAGCGGGTCGTGGTGGGGGTCAACCGCTACCGGCTGGACGAGGAGGAGCGGTACGAGCCGCTGCGGGTCGATCCGGCGATCGAGGAGCGGCAGCGAGTCGCGCTGGCGCGGCTCAAGGGGGAGCGGGACGGGGAGGCGGTGGCCGCCGCGTTGGCCGCGCTGCGCAAGGCGGCGGAGACGCCAAGTGCGGCCGGCGCGGGTGGCGCGCGTGGCGCGGCCGGCGCGGCCGATGCGGACGACGCGAACGTGCTGTATCCGATGAAGGAGGCGCTGGCGGCGCGGGCGACGGTGGGCGAGGTGTGCGGGGCCCTGCGGGAGGTGTGGGGGACGTACGCGCCGACGGACGTGTTCTGAGCGGCGGTCCGCTCGGTGTCCTGTGCGCCGCCCCTCCGCCCCGGCACTCCGCCCGGCGCCCGCCACCCGGCGCCCGCCGCCCGCCGCCCGCCGCCCGCCGGGAAGGCCGCCGCTATACCCGCTCGAACGGGTGAGTAATCGTCATGCGGGGGCCAAGTGCGGCGTATTCGGCGCGTCGGGCGCCCGCGCAACGTACCCTAGCGGGGGTGAGCCCTTCCGTTTCAGACGTCCCCGAGGCCGAGCTGATCGCGTTCCGCCGCGATCTGCACATGCATCCCGAGCTGGGCCGCGAGGAGTTCCGCACCACCCGTGTCATCGCCGAGCGGCTCCGCGCCGCGGGCCTCGCGCCGCGGCCGCTGCCCGCCGGCACCGGCCTGCTCTGCGACATCGTCCCCGTACTGCCCGAACAGGCCGCCAGGCCGTTCCTCGCGCTGCGGGCCGACATCGACGCGCTCCCGGTGCCCGACGCCAAGGACGTCCCCTACCGCTCCCGCAACGAGGGCCGCGCCCACGCCTGCGGGCACGACGTGCACACCACCGCCGTGCTCGGCGCCGGCCTGGTGCTGCAGAAGCTGAACGCGGAGGGCCGTCTGCCGCGCCCGGTGCGGCTGGTCTTCCAGCCCTCGGAGGAGCGGCTGCCCGGCGGCGCGCTGGACGTCATCGACGCCGGCGGCCTCGACGGCGTCTCGCGGATCCTCGCGGTGCACTGCGACCCGCGCGTCGAGGTGGGCCGGATCGGCTGGCGGATCGGCCCCATCACCTCCGCCTGCGACCGCGTCGTCGTCAAGCTCGACGGCCCCGGCGGCCACACCGCCCGCCCCCATCTGACGACGGACCTGATCGGCGCCGCCGCCGGCCTCGCCGTCGCCCTGCCCGCCGCGCTGCGCGCCCGCGTCGACCCGCGCTCCGGGCTCAGCCTGGTGTGGGGCCGCATCGAGTCCGGCCAGGCCTGCAACGCCATCCCGCAGCACGCCGAGATCGAGGGCACCGTCCGCTGCCTGGAGCCGGAGGCCTGGCACGACGCGCCCGAGCTGATCCACGAGCTGGTGGAGCAGGTCGCCGCGGTGCACGGCGCCAAGTGGGAGCTGGAGTACCACCGCGGGGTGCCGCCGGTCTCCAACGAGGCGACCAGCGCGATGCTGCTGCGCGAGGCGATGACGCGGGAGTTCGGCGCCGACACCGTCGAGGACACCCCGCAGAGCCTCGGCGGCGAGGACTTCTCCTGGTACCTGGAGAAGGTGCCCGGCGCGATGGTCCGCCTCGGCGTCCGGCCCGCCGGCACCGCTTCCGCCCCGGACATCCACACCGGTGCCTTCGATGTCGACGAGCGCGCCATCGCCGTCGCCGTCCGCCTTTTCACGGCCGCCGCCCTGAGCCCCGCGTGAGCCGAGCGTGAGCCCTGTCCGACCCCCGCGTGAGCCCCGCGTGAGCCCTCTCCGACCCCTGCGCGACCCCCTGCCCGACGCCCCGCGTGACCCCCTGGCCACCCCCGGCGACCTGCATCGACGGGGCGTCAGTTTCGGACGTGTTTCCGGGACATGGCGCCCCGGAGCCGGCCCGGCGACGATCTGATAACAACCCGCGGCAAGACGGGTTGCCGCCCTGTCTACGCGCGTTACGGTAACGCCGTTCCCGCCGGCCCACCGACCCGTGCCCCAGGGGCCGGGCCTTTCCGAAGTCCTTTCAGAAGGAGACCCCCGTGCGTCGAATAGGCAGATTCGCCGCTGCGGTCGTGTGCGTAGGGGGGTTGGCCCTAGCCACCGCCTGCGGCAGCACGTCGACGTCGTCCCAAGCGCACAAGTCGGGCAGCTCGTCGAGCGCCGGCAAGAGCGGCAAGATCACCAAGGTCGGCATGGCGTACGACGTCGGCGGCCGAGGCGACCAGTCGTTCAACGACTCCGCAGCCCGCGGCCTCGACAAGGCCAAGAGCCAGTACGGCTTCACCGTCAGCGAGCAGTCCGCGCAGAACGGCGAGACCGACGCGATCCGCGAGCAGCGCCTGGAGCAGCTCGCCGCGGGCGGCTACAACCCCGTCATCGCGATCGGCTACACCTACGCGCCGGCGCTGGGCAAGGTCGCCAAGAAGTACCCCAACACCGAGTTCGCCATCGTCGACGACAGCACGGTGCAGCTGAAGAACGTCGCCGACCTGATGTTCACCGAGCAGCAGTCGTCGTACCTGGTCGGCATGGCCGCCGCGCTCACCACCAAGACCAACAAGGTCGGCTTCATCGGCGGTGTGGACAACGCGCTCATCCACAAGTTCGACGCCGGGTTCACGGCGGGCGTGCACCACATCAACCCGAAGATCACCGTCATCAAGAAGTACCTCTCGGAGCCGCCGGACACCAGCGGCTACGCCAACCCCACCGGCGGCAAGAACACCGCCAACGGGATGCTCAGCCAGGGCGCGGACGTCATCTACTCGGCGGCCGGCTCCTCCGGCACCGGCGCCATCCAGGCGGTGCACGCCGCAGGCAAGGGCAAGTGGGCCATCGGCGTCGACTCCGACCAGTACCAGCAGAAGGCGCTGGCGGCGGACAAGTCGTCGATCCTCACCTCGGCGCTGAAGAACGTGGACTCCGCCGTCTACCTCTTCCTGAAGTCCGTCCAGGACGGCAAGCCGCTCTCCGGCACCCAGCGCTTCAACCTCACCAACAACGGCGTCGGCTACGCCACGTCCGGCAACTTCCTCACCTCCGCCGTGCAGACCAAGCTCAAGGCGGCCGAGCAGGACATCATCTCGGGCAAGATCACGGTCCCGACCACTCCCTGACGGATCGTCATCGTCGGACCGTCACGGCCCGGAGGCCAGGCTCAGCCGCCTCCGGGCCGCACCGCTCACCACACCCACAGGAGTGCGCCATCGACGCTCCCAGTGCCGCGGCCGTCGAGCTGCACGGAATCACCAAACGCTTCCCCGGAGTCGTCGCCAACCGCGACATCGCCCTCACCGTCCGACGCGGCACCGTGCACGCCGTCGTCGGCGAGAACGGCGCCGGCAAGTCCACCCTGATGAAGATCCTCTACGGCATGCAGCGGCCGGACGAGGGCACCATCGCCATCGACGGCGAGCAGGTCGCGCTCCACTCCCCGGCCGACGCCATCGCGCGCGGCATCGGCATGGTCCACCAGCACTTCATGCTCGCCGACAACCTCACCGTCCTGGAGAACACCACCCTCGGGGCGGAGAAGCTGCACGGCATCGGCGGCCGGGCGCGCGCCCGCATCCAGGAGATCTCGCAGGCCTACGGGCTCGGCGTGCGGCCGGACGCGCTGGTGGAGGACCTCGGCGTCGCCGACCGCCAGCGCGTGGAGATCCTCAAGGTGCTCTACCGCGGCGCCCGCACGCTCATCCTCGACGAGCCCACCTCCGTGCTCGTCCCGCAGGAGGTCGACGCGCTCTTCGACAACCTGCGCGGGCTCAAGGAGGAGGGCCTCACCGTCCTGTTCATCTCGCACAAGCTGGACGAGGTGCTCAAGGTCGCCGACGCCATCACGGTGATCCGGCGCGGCACCACCGTCGCCGAGGTCGACCCGGCCGGGACCACCTCCCGCCGGCTCGCCGAGCTGATGGTCGGCAGCGAGCTGCCCTCCCCGGAGGCGAGCGAGTCCACCGTCACCGACACCGAGGTGCTCGCCGTCCGCGGCCTGACCCTCACCGAGCCGGACGCGGACGGCGTCGCCCGCACCGTGCTGGACGGCATCTCGCTCACCATCCACCGGGGCGAGGTGCTCGGCATCGCCGGGGTGGAGGGCAACGGCCAGGCCGAACTCGTCGAGACGATCATGGGGATGCGCGCCGCCGACTCCGGCAGCGTGGTGCTGGACGGCAAGGACATCTCCGGCCTGCTCACCCGCGCCCGCCGCGAGGCCGGCATCGGCTACATCCCCGAGGACCGGCACCGCCACGGCCTGCTGCTGGAGGCGCCGCTGTGGGAGAACCGCATCCTCGGGCACGTCACCGAGGCGCCCAACTCCCGCCGCGGCATCCTGCATCCGTCCGCGGCCCGGCAGGACACGGCGCGGATCGTCGCGGAGTACGACGTCCGCACCCCCGGCATCGAGGTCACCGCCGCCTCGCTCTCCGGCGGCAACCAGCAGAAGCTGATCGTCGGACGGGAGATGAGCGGTGACCCCGCGCTGCTGATCGCCGCGCACCCCACCCGGGGCGTGGACGTCGGCGCCCAGGCGCAGATCTGGGACGCCGTCAGGGACGCCCGCCGCCGCGGCCTCGCCGTGCTGCTGATCTCCGCCGACCTCGACGAGCTGATCGGCCTCTCCGACACCCTCCGGGTGATCTACCGGGGACGGATCGTCGCTGACGCCGACCCGGCCACCGTCACCTCGGAGGAGCTGGGCTCCGCCATGACCGGCGCGGCCGCCAACGGCAACGAGCGGCCCGAGGGGGACACGCCGTGAACGCCAACACCAAGCCACCCGCCGCCGCCGAGCGTCCCGCCAAGGGCCTCGGAAAGGGCCTCGGCAAGGGCATTGACCGGGAGAAGCTGCTGCTGGCGGTGGCCGCCCCGGTGCTCGCCCTGATCGCCACCATGGTCATCACCGCGATCGTGCTGCTCTGCTCCGGCAAGGAGCCGTTCGGCGCGCTGCGGGTGATGGGGACCTACCTCGGCTACTCCGACTACCAGGTCAACACCCTCAACCAGGCGACCACCTACTACCTGGGCGCGCTCGCCGTCGCCTTCGGCTTCCGGATGAAGCTGTTCAACATCGGCGTCGACGGGCAGTACCGGATCGGCGCCTTCTTCGCCGCGGTGGCCGGCGGCGCCGTCAACCTGCCGGCGGTGCTCGAGATCCCGATGATCATGGTGGTCTCGATGGCCTGCGCCGGACTGTGGGCCGGCATCGCCGGCTGGCTGAAGGTCACCCGAGGGGTGAGCGAGGTGATCACCTCGATCATGCTCAACGCGGTCGCCGGCTCGGTCATCGCCTACCTGCTCAACCCCAAGCGGCTGGCCCTGGCGGTCGGCAACGACGTCCGCACCCCGAAGATCCCCGACTCCGGCCACTTCTTCAGCTTCAACCTCGCCGGCGGCCAGCTCTGGGGCTTCATCATCATCGCGGCGCTGGTCGGCATCGGCTTCCACCTGCTGCTCAACCGCACCCGCTTCGGCTTCGACCTGCGCGCCACCGGACGCTCCGAGAGCGCCGCGCTGGCCAGCGGCGTCAACGTCAAGCGGATGGTGGTCGTCTCCATGCTGGTCTCCGGCGCCCTCGCCGGCCTGATCGGCATGCCCCAACTGCTCAACAGCTCCTACCAGTACAGCGTGGACTTCCCCGCCGGGATCGGCTTCACCTGCATCGGCATCGCCCTGGTCGGCCGCAACAACCCGGTCGGCATCGCCTTCGCCGCCCTGCTCTTCGCCTTCCTGGACACCGTCGCCAACCCCCTGCAGTTCAACGGCTACCAGGTCGAACTGGTCCCCGTCATCGAGGGCACCATCGTGGTCTGCGTCGTCGGCACCTACGAGGTCGTCCGCCGCTACGGCCTGCGCCGCCAGCAGAGCCGCGTCGGCGAGCAGCTCGGCCGCACCGGCCCCACCGCCACCGACACCGCGAAGGGGGTGGCCGCCTGATGGCCGCGACCTCGCTCGAAGGGGCCGACGCGCCCCAGCCCCGGACCGCCAAGGCCGCGCCCCGCGCGGTCGGTCGGCTGCGCCCCTGGCAGGTGATGATCGCCCTCGCCGCGCTCTTCGTGGTGATCAGCCTCGCCCGGCAGCTCTCCGGCGGCACCGACCTCACCTCCGTCGGCCAGTGGGGCGGCACCCTCTCCTTCGCGATGCCCATCGGCCTCGCCGGCCTCGGCGGCCTGTGGGCCGAACGCGCCGGCGTGGTCAACATCGGCCTCGAGGGCATGATGGTGCTCGGCACCTTCGGCGGCGGCTACGTCGCCTGGCACACCCACAGCGCCTGGCTCGGGCTGCTCGCCGGCATCGCGCTCGGCGCCCTCGGCGGGCTGCTGCACGCCTATCTGACGGTGACGCTCGGCGTCGACCACATCGTCTCCGGCGTCGCCATCAACCTGCTGGCCCCCGGCTTCGCCGCCTACCTCTCCAAGCTCGCCTTCACCACCCCGGCCGCCACCGCCCAGGGCGGCGGCCAGAAGCAGTCCCCGCCGGTGCCCGGCTTCAGCCGGATCACCATCCCCGGGCTCTCCAGCTGGCTCGCGCACCTCGACGCGCACCACTGGTTCCTCGTCTCCGACCTCGCCGGGCTGATCGGCGGCATCGTCACCGGCCTCTCCGTCATCACCGTGCTCGCGGTGGCCCTGCTGATCGGCTCCTACTTCGTGCTCTGGCGGACCCCGTTCGGGCTCCGGCTGCGCTCCTGCGGCGAGAACCCGACGGCGGCCGAGTCGCTCGGCGTCAACGTCTACCGCTACAAGTACGCGGCGGTACTGGTCTCCGGCGGCCTCGCCGGCCTCGGCGGCGTCTTCATCGCCATGGTCAACAGCAACTTCTTCCTCGACGGCCAGACCGGCGGCCGCGGCTACATCGGCCTCGCCTCGATGATCTTCGGCAACTGGCGGATCGGCGGACTCGCCGCCGGCGCCGGGCTGTTCGGCTACACCGACAGCCTCCAGGGCCGCGCCGACACCACCTCGGTGCACGCCCTGCTGCTGATCGTCGCGGTGCTGCTGATCGGGCTCGCCCTCTGGAACGGCTACCGGCGCCGCTATCTGCGCGCCGGCATCGGACTGGCCATCGGCGCGCTGGTGGTCGTCTGGTTCACCGCGACCAAGAGCCTCCCGGCCGAGTTCCTGGTCGTCACCCCGCACATCACTACCCTGCTGGTGATGGGCCTGGCATCGCAGCGGCTGCGGATGCCGAAGGCCGACGGACTCGTCTACCGCAGAGGACAGGGCACGTGAGCATTGACTGGGACGCGCTGCGGGAGGCCGCGCGCGAGGCGATGACCCGCGCCTACGCCCCCTACTCCAAGTTCCCGGTGGGCGCCGCGGCGCTCGTCGACGACGGACGCACCGTCAGCGGCTGCAACGTCGAGAACGCCTCCTACGGGCTCGGCCTGTGCGCCGAGTGCGGGCTGGTCTCCGCGCTGCACGCCACCGGCGGCGGCCGGCTGGTCGCCTTCACCTGCGTGGACGGCGAGGGCCAGGTGCTGATGCCGTGCGGGCGCTGCCGGCAGCTGCTCTACGAGCACGGCGGCCCGGGGCTGCAGATGGAGACGGTGTCGGGGCGGCGGACGCTCGGCGAGGTGCTGCCCGACGCGTTCGGGCCCGAGAATCTGGAGGGCTGACGATGGACGCCATCACGGTGATCCGCGCCAAGCGGGACGGCGGCGCGCTGACGGACGAGCAGATCGACTGGGTCGTCGACGCCTACACGGGAGGCGCGGTCGCCGACGAGCAGATGTCCGCGCTGCTGATGGCGATCCTGCTGAACGGCATGACGGGCCGTGAGATCGCCCGCTGGACGCGGGCGATGATCGCCTCGGGGGAGCGGCTGGAGCTGGGCGAGGTGGGCCGTCCCACCGTCGACAAGCACTCCACGGGCGGCGTCGGCGACAAGATCACGCTGCCGCTGGGGCCGGTGGTGGCCGCCTGCGGGGCGGCCGTCCCGCAGCTGTCCGGGCGGGGCCTGGGCCACACCGGCGGCACGCTCGACAAGCTGGAGGCGATCCCCGGCTGGTCGCCGCGGGTGCCCACGGAGCGGATGCGCGAACTGCTGCGCGAGCCGGGCGCGGTGGTCGCGGCGGCGGGCGAGGGGCTCGCCCCGGCGGACCGCCGCCTCTACGCGCTCCGCGACGTGACGGGGACGGTGGAGTCGATCCCGCTGATCGCCTCCTCCATCATGTCCAAGAAGATCGCCGAGGGGACGGGCGCGCTGGTCCTGGACGTCAAGGTCGGCTCCGGCGCCTTCATGAAGGACGCGGCGTCGGCGCGCGAGCTGGCGGAGACGATGGTCGCGCTCGGCGAGGCGCACGGGGTGCGGACGCGGGCGCTGCTGACGGAGATGTCCACGCCGCTCGGGCTGACCGCCGGCAACGCGCTGGAGGTCCGCGAGTCGGTGGAGGTGCTGGCGGGCGGCGGCCCGGCGGACGTGGTGGCGCTGACGCTGGAGCTGGCGCGGGAGATGCTGGCGCTGGCCGGGCTCGCCGACGCGGACCCGGAGGCGGCGCTGAAGTCCGGCGCGGCGATGGACGCGTGGCGGCGGATGATCGCCGCACAGGGCGGCGACCCGGACGCGGAGCTCCCGGTGGCGCGCGAGACCGAGGTGCTGCGCGCGGACCGCGACGGCTGCCTCGCCGAGGTGGACGCCTACGGCGTGGGCGTTGCGGCGTGGCGGCTGGGCGCGGGACGGGCCCGCAAGGAGGACTCCGTCCAGGCGGGCGCGGGCATCGAACTCGCCGTGACCCGCGGCGCCCGCGTCACGGCGGGCCAGCCCCTGGCCACCCTCCACACCGACACCCCCGAGGCGTTCGAGGACGCCCTCGCCGCCCTCCGCCCCGCGTTCACGCTCTCCGCCACCCCACCGCCCGACCGCCCCCTGATCATCGACCGGATCACCGAGGCGTAGCACTCCCCGCCCCGCTCCGCTCCCCGCCCCGCC